>JABSSD010000149.1 GCA_013214575.1 Paracoccaceae bacterium
ACCACGCTGCTTCAGGGCTCGATTGTAGTCCGACCAGTTCTTAGTCTTGTAAGTCGTTGGTGTCCAGTTGCTCATCACCGCCAGCTATCACGCTGGATTCACAACATGAATCCCCTCAATCGATTTATGCAACAAAGCCCCTTTCGCCCTAAAGCATCGACGCTATTTCCGAAGTTATTAGCGGTGGTGGTGGCAACGATCCTGCACCGCCAATAGGAATTTATCGCAGCGGTCCGAAGATCGAGAAGTTTATGCGAGCCTGTAATGTTTCTTTCTCGCTAAATGGATCACGTGTCCCATCCCTAGTAGAATGCCTCATACGTATTAATAATAGCGTGGAAGCAGCACAGGTTCTTCCGAGAATTATTGAGGCGGCCGCGAACCCTTGCGACTTCCTTCATGAGCCTGAGATCCACATTGCCGTCCTTGATTATCTCAATCGCGCTTTACTTTTTGACGGCTTCGAAGTTCAGCAACATGGCAGATCGATGCGCCTCACAGAGGCAGGTAAAAATACACCTGTCCTTACAAAGCTCGCCGGATTATCCGATGTCATTGATTTCGATACAGTGTCTAGAGATCTTGAACGTGCGCTTGCCAGTAGTCAGACTGATCCAGAAGACGCGGTCACTGCTGCGTGCAGCACGGTTGAAAGTGTGTGCAGGTCAATTCTAGTTGAACTTGAGATACCATTGCCCTCAAAGAAAGACATACAGGGCCTCTACAATGAGGTTAAAGGACCGCTTGGCCTTTCCGCAGGTCGTTCAGATCTGGATCCTTTGATCGCCAATGATGTGAGACAGATCCTATCCGGGTTGAATACAGTTATTGCAGGGATAGGATCGCTACGTACTCATGGCGGCGATGCCCATGGTCGCGAGAAAGGCTTTGCCCGTATTGATTCCAGAATTGCTAATTTGTCGATACATTCGGCCAGCACCGCTGCTCTCTTCTTAATCGAGACATGGCAACGTAAATATCCAACACGTCACTTAACGAAAGCGCCTTCAACCGCCGCTAAAGTGCCCTAAAATCAAAAACGAGTTGCTGCAACTATCTCTGTCCAAGTTTGCAAGAATCTCTGTCCGGCTACATCCGGTGTTGTTGGACATCTAATACTGCAGTAACCGGAAGAGCCCGGAGGATGCCGGAAGAACCCGGATAGAACCTTACAAACAAGGGGTTTTGTGACGGTGGGCCGCATCCTGGGTAGGTTTTATGGGTGTCCTTCAAAATAGCATAGAACGGGCCTTTAACGCCGTTTGACCAATATTGGGACACCTAACTTAGCAAATTACCATGACCTCCCTGAAGGCCTTATAAATATGGTTGATCGGCCCTTCTAACCGTCCCGGCACCCTACCAAGTGAGCCTCTTCCTAGGGTAGGAACTGGGAAATTCCGCGCCAAGTTTGCTCACGGCTTCCCAGATAGGGATTAGCTTAAAGAAATCAAAGATATAGGGGTGCTTGTATAGTTCCCTTGCGTACTGGAAGTGGGAGTCGTTTTTGGGAAAAACCGACACCTGGTGCTCCCATCTGGGATCCGAGAACGGCATTAATTTCAAACACTTTCATCCAGTAGCTGCTCTCTGTTTGCAGAGAAGTCAAGGATCTGGCTTCGTTGTTTGTTCGGGGATCGTGGTTCTCTCCGAAGTCGGTCTTGCCGCTTCATGATGGCGTCCGGAGGCTGATCATCAGACTGTCATTCACGAGGTTGGCGTAAGCCACCTCTGCCGCTTTAACTGGTTTGATCCGCCGCCGTCCCGAAGGACGCTGACCCCACCTTGGTCTCTCGGGCAGGTATTCGGTTTTGGCGTTAGGCTGTGCCCTCCATTTTTGGGTCAAAGGTGGTTCTGTCACGCCAGATACAATGCAGGATCAACGCGATCTTTCGGGAGGCCGCAACAGCTGCCGCCTTATAGCCCTTACGGTCATAAAGGCGGGTGGCCCACACCAGCAAGGCCGACGGTCTTTTGACCTGCGTGAGCAATGCAGATGCCGCAGCGTACAACAAACGCCTCAGATCACGATCCCCGCACTTCGAGATGCGCCCGGACCAATCGATGTCGCCAGACTGATAGCTTCGCGGTGTGAGACCGAGAAATGCGCCGACATCCTTCGACTTTTTGAACCCTGCGGCGTCGTCAAGCGTGGCAATATACGCCACAGCGACGATGGAACCTACGCCCGGCACAGTCATGAGGCGACCGGCGAGATTGCTCTGACGCGCAATCGTTCTCAGCTCATCATCCATTGCTTCGGTCGCAGCGCAGAGTGCCTTGTGGATCGGATTGAACATCTCCACCATCACAGGGATCACGGGATCGACAGCCCCTGCCTGGGCAAGCTGATCGCGAGAACCTTGCCGCATCTTTGATCTCCCTACGGCGCCCATGCAGACCCCAAAGACGTTCAAAACGCCACGGACATGCCCTTCCAGATCTTTGCGCATCCGGATCAGGCGTTCACGCGTGCCTATTGGAACGCGGATGCGCTCAGACGCCTCGCTGCGGATATGAACCTCGGTGAATCAGCCCGTTCGGGCCAGATGG
>JABSSD010000015.1 GCA_013214575.1 Paracoccaceae bacterium
ACTTCCGATCCGACATATGCTTGCAGCGGTGCCATCATGGCATCAACCAGACTGCGAAGAGAAGCGTGACCCGGATGAGTGACCATGACCCCAAAAAAACAAGGAAAACGAGCTTGACCCAAACACCCAATTAGAGAAGCTGCCGTTGGTGACAAACATGTCTAATGGCGGGTTCCAGCCCTTCTACGACATTCGTGCTGGGTGCAGCATGACGCGGTATATCGAGCACAAAGGGCGGATTCGGCCATTCGCTGCATCCAGCACCAATGCCTGCTGTACGGACTTTCCAGACTGTCACTGGGGTCAGCCTAACGGACGCGTCCCATCTTGGGTCGCCAGTAATGGCCCCCATGGTGCTGCGCTGCAGTTTTCAGAAAGCCGCCGTTTGAGTACTGCACAGCATTTTGAAAACGGGAACGGGCTTGGAAGCTGTAGACGCTTCCTGACGGCATCGAAGCCGACAACACAACCCATCTCAACTTCCAATCATTAGCTCCATCAGGCAATCCGGCTCTCCGCTGATAGTCGATCCAGCGCTCGGGATCTGCAGGGTCCTTGAACCTGCCTCCTAGATCTATCTGGAACCCGTCACTCTATCGTACTAACGCAAAACTCGAGAAAGTGCTCTCTTCTGATATGAGACCAAAGGGACAACCTTCAAAATGATCCGCGCTGCCAAAGTCAATCAACCCTGACGCCTCCGCATAAATCCCCTGGCCGGTGATATCAGAACCCAGCTTTAGCTGATCCTTGCTCGCCATTTGGATTCCGTTCAGAGCGTTATTGGACCCAAATTCGATATTTGATCCGCTGTAGATGAAGGAATTGTATTTTCCGGAGCTGCAAGGATTAGCTGAACCGATGGTATTGTTCGACCCCAACAGAATTTTGTCCATAGATGCAAAGAACACATTGTGAAGTTGGTTATACGACCCAACTTTGACTTCCTTTTTGGCAACGATGGCGACATTGCTAATGTTCCGGTGCGACCCCAGATCAGCCACATCATTCACGATGTACAACGTGTAGGGTTCTAGATAGTCAGATTCTTCGATCTTTGATTTATAAACCGGTCCGAATTTTATATAGCTCGGCAAGTCGGCGAATGATCCTGCCTTGAGACTCGCGACGATTCCGCTGACTTTCCCTGGCATCTTCAAGGTGTACTGGTTCTTGTTCAGGGCATCACGGGCACCACGGTTGTTCCCACCTTGCTGAAAATTCGACAATTTTCTCATCTCTATCTTGGATTCTGTCGAAAAACTGTTGTCCGAGCTGATTTTGACACCATTCCGCCCGTAAAGACAAAATTTGTTCGAATAGTCATTATTGCTACCCGACAACACCTCGGTATCAGAAAAAAGACCCCCACCTTTGCAAAGTGCCCCAGACGCAATTGCTGTCGAACTCACGCTAATGTCCCAAAAATTCTTACCGATCAGTCGAACGACATAGGTTTTCAGTTCATTGCCGCGGTCTTCTAATCGCCCTGCACTCACCATTACTGCGTTAAAGGGCTTTAGGCCTACCGCAATTTGGTTTGTCTGTGGGTTCATGAATCCGTAGGTAAAATCGAACGCTTGGAGCGCGATCTCGTCGCCGGGTTCGTTTAGAAATTTTGCTCCAATAGACAGGCCAGCGCTGGTCGCTAGTCCCATGTCCGGCAGGTCGATCGCGGCTGCAAGAGCTGCCGCATCCACAGCGGCCTGCAATTTTTCTTTCATGCGAAAGGCGTTGGCATAGTCAAGAGCCACACCTAGAATCATAATATTCGCCACAATCATGAAGATACTCCAGATGGTCACCCATCCGTCTTCCCGCCTGATGAAGGCCGCCAGGCGATTTTTGAAGATTAATCGAAACATGGATTCCCCCTTCATAGCGTCGGTTCAATTCGATACGTCGCGTGAGCCGAAACATTTCTATTGGACGACGGAATAAGACCAAAGTGAGGAATGTCGTCGAACGAGCGCGAAACCGTCGTTTCGACAGTCAACCCGTTCGTCGTAACCTGAACATTATAATTTTCACCGCGGCCTGCTTGGTTCACCGCAAATGTCTTGGCTTCCGAGGGGCTCATTCGGTTCAACGCGACCATTCGAGAAGTGTTACTTGCTACCGACCAAAGATCGGTTTGAGCTTTCATCAGAAGCGTTGCATCAACGCTGGCGCCGATCAACCAAAAGAACAGAGGAAGCCAAATCACAGCCTCAACTGTAGCGGTTCCATCTTCGCAGTCAAAAAACTTTTCCATTGGATCCCTCCACATATGGCAATTATTAACAACTCATGTATTCACCGATTTAAATGTGGATAAAATTTGACGCAAATTGGGTGAGAGTATGGCCAGTTTTACCAACTACCTGTTAGGTAAGGGGTAATTAAGAATTATGGCAATTGACGACCAGCCCAGGGCTCGGTGTTAATCGTTGGTTTCTGCGGCGATTGTTCAAGGATTAGTTGTTCTAGTGCCACAGTTTGATATTTCGGCGAACATTTGTGCCAAGGAAAACGAATAGGAAACGAACTTCAAAACATCCAAAGTTGGCCGAAATTTGGTTGATGCACAATTCATCAAGCGTTGAATTCGGGCATCCAGTCAGTAATAAGCTGGAATACCTGAATGAAGACAGAGAAAATGAAAGTTGCGCAGCCCCTTTCAGTTGAGCCGGTCGTGGCGCAGACATGGCTGTATTTTGTACCTTCACTGACACGCTGATCAATCGCCCCGCTTTATAGTCAAATTGCTGTGGCTTCACCGCCTCAATGATATTCCGGGTATCGGGTAGTAGATACGTGAAGTAAAACGAAGGCTCTATTGCCGTAGCCATCCGACCCTCAGCCATGGAAATGGGCGCGCGACCAACGGATTACTTATTGTGGATACGCTCACTTGCCCATCGTCGGGTTCGAGGCATCGAGACGGTTTGTTTGTATAGCGAGCCTCTGCACAGAAATCATGCAGTTGCATTTTGTAATTTCTGGGTGGATGTCTGCTTTCGGGCGATGGGAGAAAACCATCTCAAATTCAGCGAACGGCTAAGTCCCGCCTGATCGGCACATGTTGCTGCGCTAGCGATATTGGTCATTTGAACTCCATGCAGCCATTCGCTGCGCCGTCCACGAAGGTCCGGTCAGGGCCGTTCGCGACATGTCGGCGCGTCCTGGGGGCCAACTTTGCAAAGGTCAATAACTGCGCATTGCTGCCGTTGGAGCTGACCGCAGCGAACTTCCGCTTGCCGCCCTTAGTGCCGAAATGTGCAGGGTGCAGCAATCAGGCCACTTCCCTCTCCCCTCACGGTCACTATCGGCCCAAACCCGCCGTTCGTGCCAAACACGTCTAACGGTGGCTCCCAGCCCTAAGCGGACATGCAGACCTTTTGTCCGGAACGAAATAGCAAACATCGGCACGTTCTGCGGCAACGACGACTGAGCAAAAACTAACTGCCGTTTGTCTAAATCGGATCAAGGGTCGGTTTCTGCGCATCGCGACAAAGCAGATTTGATGACGGACAGGTCGTCCCTAGCCACCGGCCAACAAGTGGATAATGCTGGCAGACTATTTTAAGCTTCATCATTTCCCCGTCACCATTCGGTTAGGTTTCCATAAAGTTTTACGATGACTTTCAGCTGAGTGATTGGCGTCGTAAGGCGAAATTAGGATTTGCTTCATATGAATAAGGAAATCGTCAAAAGGATAGTTGCATGCAGTCAGTATCGCTCATTGTCTCATCGGTGTTTTTGTTTTTCATGTCTCACGTCGCTTTCGCGAGCGAGATTGTGTTTGCGACTCTTAATGACAACGTCCGCAAACAAGAAGAGCGGTTCGCTCAGTTAGAATCTTATCTGGAGCGGGAACTGAGAGATGCCGGTGTCACCAATGTGACGCTGGAAGTTTTCCAGGACCCGCGGCTTCTCTCCCAATCCTTGGAAAATGGACAGACTGATTTCTATTTTGATAGTCCGCTGATCGCCGCTCAGATTGGGGCACCAGCCGGTGCAGAGTTGTTTCTACGGCGTTGGAAGCGTGGCGTTGGTGAGTACCATTCCGTCATTTTTGTGAAGTCTGACAGTGCCATTCAAACACTCGAGGATTTGCGCGGGAACCGGATTGCCATGCAGGAACCAACATCGACCTCTGGTTACCTGTTGCCGGTGTTGGTCCTGTCCGAAGCTGGCTTGCCCCTGACTGAGATGGAAAACCGAAGGGACACGCCAGTGAGCGGCACGGTCAACTATGTGTTTACCGGCGATGACAAGAACACTGCGCTTTGGGTGGCCAAAGGGTACGTGGAGGCTGGCGCAACGGACAATGCAACCTTTGCGCAACTCGAGAGAGTGGCTCCAGATCAATACCGCAGCCTCGCTAATAGTACCGAGGTTCCGCGTCAGGTCATGTTAAAGCGCAAGGGGTTCGATCCAGTGGTCGCTCAAAGGGTAGCTGAGGTTCTTACATCTATGCATGAAACTGAGGATGGGCGGAAAATCCTGCGAAAGTTCAATAAAACCACTCAGTTTGATCACTTCCAGGAGGGGCCAGCAGCGGCGATGGCACTAATTCTAGAAATCCTGAGTAAACTGGAAAGTGTCGAATTGAGTTAATGGTAGACACTTCGCAAGATATCCAGATGCGGCGTCGCCGCATTTGGTCAGCTTCTCTACGGCGAGGCTGGCGCTTCAAGCTTTCCGCATCTATCGGAATGCTTGTCGCCCTTTTTGTAGGATTACTGATTTACATCAATGCTTCGACACAGCTTGATTTTGTTCAGAAACGATATTTAGACGGCGCAACAAGCTTGGGCACCATCGTACGCGAGGTGTCACTGCCTTATCTAGTGGACGACCGCCCGGCTCAGTTGGACATCATCTATGAAGAATGGTCGGAGCAACCCAATGTTCTATCTCTGGAGTTCATAGACGAGGACAATTTCCTGCTTGTGACCGGGGCCTCAAGCGGCGGTGATCAGTTTCTCACTAAAATTAATGACCCATTGGTAAATCGGGCCCGAGAAGCAAAAGCTGATGTTATTGAAGAGCATGGGGATTACCTTGCCGTGGCCTTCCCTGTGACGATTGGCACACGCTATCTCGGGACCATTCGCCTTATGTATGGGCGCAGTGTGGCAAATGAAGAGGTCAGGGTGGTGGTGCGAAAGAACCTGCAGCTTGGCGCTCTGATAACCATCGCTGGTCTGCTTCTCAGTATCTGGCTTGCATCTACCCTGACGGCGCCCCTTCGAAAGCTAGAAACAGCCAGCCTTCTCGCAGCCAACGGCGACTTATCTCAAAAGATATCAATTCACAGCAATGATGAAGTGGGCAGCCTGTCACGTTCCTTCAATATCATGCTTGATAATCTGAGCGAGCGGGTTGAGACTCTGGAAGCAACCAAGCAGGAATTGGGAGCCTCCAAGCGGGAGCTGGAGCACCGAAATAGCCTGTTGCAACAGGCCGTAGCCGAAGCGGAAGACGCGAAAACCAAAGCCGAGACCGCTGAGGCGGCAAAGTCTGATTTTGTCGCGCGTATGAGCCACGAGATCCGCACTCCGTTGAACGGTGTTCTGGGCATGACTGAACTGTTGAGTGAAACTGACATGTCTACTGGACAGGCTGACATTCTAAACACCATTCGCACGTCCGGGGAATCTTTACTTGCAGTGGTTAACGACATTCTGGACTTTTCCAAGATCGGCTCGGGTCACATGTCGCTGCGGTCTGAAACCTTTGATTTGATCGATTTGATCGACAGCATAGCGCAGTCGTTTGCAGCGCAGTCCAGCAAAGCCGGATTAGAGTTGGTAACGCGTATCGCCCCTGACGTTCCGCTAAGAATTGTTGGAGATGCAATACGCTTGAAACAGGTGCTCACAAATCTTGTGGGCAACGCCCTAAAATTCACCGACGATGGCTTTGTTCAGATATCAGCCCGTCTTGGTCAATCCGAACCCGGTAATGCGCTGTTGCAGTTTGATATCGAGGACAGTGGCTGTGGCATTCAGACAGAAATGATAGCCACCCTCTTTGATGAGTTCACACAGGTCGATGTATCGCACAGTCGTACACATGAGGGAACGGGTCTCGGTCTCGCGATTTCGCGCGGCTTCGTGGATTTGATGGGCGGCAAGATATGGGCGCGATCAGAGGAGGGAATTGGAACGGTGTTTTCGTTCGTCATCCCGCTCGTGAAAGCCAACGATGAAGTGTTAGAAACAGACGTCGCAAAACTGGATTTGGAGGGGCGTCAGGTATGGGTAGCCCTAAGATCTGGCGTTGCGGCGACGGCGCTTTATGAGCGATTTGCAGGCTGGAATGCAGACGTGATTATGGTTACTGATGGATCAGATTCTGAAAAGTTTGAAATGCAAACGGAGGGCAGTCAGGCCCCGATCATTGTGATCGATCAGTCGCTGATTCAAACTTATCATCAGGAGATTCGAGATTGGCGCTCTCGATGGGAGCATGACCAAGGGGCTCAAGTCATTGCATTTGCAGATCTGGGAAGCACAGTTGCTCGGGACGACTCATTGGAAAAGCTCACGGATCGCGTAGTGCTGAAGCCCATATTGATGAAGCAATTGGCAGAGATAGTGGCTTGGCCAAATGAGAAAATTGAAAAACCGAAACCGCTCGAATTCCGGCCAGACGAGACACAACCTATCGACGCACGAGTTCTTTTGGTGGATGACAATGCAACGAACAGGAAGATTGTAGAACTGATGCTGAAGCGCCAGGGGGTGTCATATGAAACTGCCATCAATGGTCGTGAAGCGGTCACTCTATTCTCGGAATACCAACCGGATATCGTTCTTATGGATGTAAGCATGCCTGTTATGAATGGTTATGAAGCCACCCAGGCCATTCGCGTGATCGAACATACAAAGGGAGGACAGCCATGTCAGATTATTGGTCTTACGGCGCATTCCTCTCCCGAAGACCGAAAAGCGTGTCTGGAAGCTGGAATGGACGATCACATCGCCAAGCCCGTAAAGCTAGACGTGTTGCGGCGTTTGATCGGGTGACTTGCATCGCGTTGCACGGTTCGAATTTGATGAAATAAAAGTCGCCAAATTTGAAGTAGTCCCCCTTAAGTTTAGGAAGGGCCCCGGCGCACCACAGTAGCATTACCATCGGTCGAAAAACTCGTTGGTGTCGGAAGCATCAATTGGACTGACAGGAGTGAATGACTGCAAATTCTGCTGACTTGCCGTTAGTGTAGACCGCAGCGAATGTCGGCTGTCCGCCCTTAGTGACCAAATGTGCAGGGTGCAGCATTCAGGCCACTTCCTTCTCCCCCTCACGGTCACTAACGGCCCTAACCGGACCTTCATGGATTGCGTAGCGAATGGCAGCGAGGAATGTATCTCGTTCCTTGCCGCCCTGGATCTGTCGCTGTTTGATGGCCCAGAGGGCCGGCGCTGAAACAAAGCAAAGGCTCTCAGTGGACTCTTAGTATGCAAAACAGGTCTTCAAATGATAATCCGCAACACATAACTCACACGGCTTTCAGTGTTCTATGGATAAAGCGGTTAAAGTGCTCAGCTTTATTAAGCGTTGTATGACCGGATATTTTACTTCGGACTAATCTGCATGTACTTTGGTCTGCCCGTAAAACTATCGATAAAGGGCCACAGTTATGCAAGATCTCTTGGCAGAGCCAAAAGGAAGCGATGTTCGCACGACACTCATTTTTGCTGCCCTTGCTGCATCGCTAACGGCTGTTGGCTATTTCCTGATTTCCTGGTCAGAAGAAAAATCTGTCAATGAACGTGAACGTTTGCAACTGATTGAAATGACGAACAGTTTTGTCTCGGTCTTTTCGCAATACAGAGGCGAAGGCGCTCCTGTGCCCGCAACGTTCCGTCGGTTGGGGATCGAGCACTTTAGTAGTTCAGATCAAAACGATAGTGCCAAGCAAAACACATCTGTGAGGATGCCCGGTCGCCCTGGTCTTGAATTGGGTACTTCAGAACAAGACCCTCGGCTTGGAACAATTATCGAGGATTTTGTCGCCAACCCGACAGCGCCACCGGTTCATGAATATCGGTTTGAAGGAAATCGCTTGATTGGGCGTACAGTCCTTCCTTCGATTGCCAACAATGACAGCTGCGTAAGCTGCCACAATGACGTACTGCAGTCAGATACGTACCAAATTGGCGATGTGATGGGGGCCTACATTGTCGAACGGGATCTAACGGCCAATCTTATCGACGACATCAAGTATTCTGGCCTGTGGTTTGTATCCTCATTTTTGCTTCTCTGGCTTCTCGCGTCACGGGAGCGGAACCACAATATCAATGTCCTGAGACTGGAAGCTCGTGTGCACATTGAAAAAATGAAGAGCGAGGCCGAAGCAAAGGAAAAATTCCTACTGTCTCATGATCCTCTCACAGGATTGCCAAACCGGAAAGTATTCAACGACTATTTGTCCGATGCCTTGGGCAGTGATCGCAAAGAACTGCTCAACGCCGCCCTGATCGATCTGGACGATTTCAAGAGTGTAAATGACACAATGGGTCACGCTGCCGGTGACGCCCTTTTGGTCGAAGTCGCGTTGCGCTTGAATAAATGCCTTCAGAAAGAGACTGGCATCGTGGCGCGTCTGGGGGGAGATGAGTTTGCAATCGTTTGGGACTCGGCATCATATTCAAGCGAACCGGACGCCTTGGCTCAACGCATCTTGAATGAGATGGCAAAGTCGATGGAATTCGAAAAATGGGTCATAACGCCAAAATGCTCAATCGGGATCGCCACATGGGCGAATATCCAATCCAGCGCCCCGTCAGATTTGCTAAAGTCAGCAGATGCAGCTCTGTATGTCGCCAAAGGGCGCGGCAAGAACACCTATCAATTGTTTGACCGGGCGATCGACGCTTCCATAACCCGGCAAAACAAAATTGCTGCGCGTTTGCCGCTGTCAATCCGCGAGGGTGATCTACGAATAGTGATGCAGCCAAAGGTCTTGCTACATGATGGCAGCTTTAAGGGGTTTGAGACGCTTTCCAGATGGCGCCTGAACGGAGAAGATATTTCTCCTGACGAGTTTGTTGCTGTTGCCGAAACCACAGGCGCCGTTCGAGATCTGGACCTTCGCGTCCTGCGTGAAGCGGCTTCTTTTTCTACCAAACTGGAAGAGGAGACAGGGCTCGATATTCCGATTTCTGTAAATCTGTCTGCCAACACTTTTCGGAGTGGCTCTCTACTCGAGGACATACAGGATGTTTTGTGGGAAACAGGGCTCCGTCCTGATCGTTTGACACTAGAAGTCACCGAAACCGCCGCGATTGAGAACTGGAAGCATGTTCAAGAGGTTCTGGGGAAATTGCGTGAGATTGGCGTTCGTTCTGCATTGGATGACTTCGGCACGGGCTACTCGTCGCTTGCGTATCTGTTACGGATGAAATTCGACGAAATTAAAATCGACCGAGAGTTTGTTCGAGATATCGAACCCAATAACGATAATCACAAGCTTTTTCAGCGCATCGCAGAACTGGCTGAAAGCCTGGACGTAGAGCTGACCATTGAAGGTTTAGAAACCGAACAACAAGTCGAATTGGTTCAGGGCGGCCCGGATCGGATCGGGCAAGGTTACTATTTCTCCAGACCGCTGGAGCTTGATGATGCGCGTGCATATCTGAACGATATAGTTTCCATGCAGGCAAGGAATGCCAGATCATCTGCGTAAACTGCTCCATTGTCCGTCTATGTATGCCATGGCAGCTGTCCGTCTATGTATGCCATGGCAGCGAAGGGACACTAAATACGTTCAGCAGTCATTGGTGCTCATCGCAGCGAATGTCCGGTATCCGCCCTTAGTTACGACTTACTGCGCCAGCAGCATTGTTCGCTGAGTGCACAGGTTTGGAGTTTTCTGCGTGTCGTTCGAAACTGTACCTTCTCGATGTTATTAGCTCTTCAGCCCAGCAGAAGAGGCAGCGTAAGCCTTTTGAGCGTGTCGTGAAAATTGAGAAATCGTTTCCCACTTCCATCAGGGAGAACAGGAGACACAAATTATTTAACTGCATGATTTATAACAGTTAATCTCTTTCTGGGAAGCCGTGAACAAACTTGGCGCGGGATTTCCCAGTTCTGACCCTTAAAATAAGCGTGCTTGTTGGGGTTCCGAGGCGGTTACAATGGCCGATCAGCTTTATTTATAGGCCTCTCAGAGACGTCAGAATAATTTGCAAAGATAGGTGTCCCAATATTGGGCAAACGGCGCGAAAGGCCCGTTTAAACCTGTTTTGAAGGACATCCATCATACCTGTCCAGGATGTGGTCAACCGACACAAAGACCCTTGTTTATAAGGTTCTATCCGGCTTCTTCCGCCTACCTCCGGCCTCTTCCGGTTACTGCAATAATAAGTGTCCAACAACAGCAACTCGTTTTTGAGTTTCAGGAACCTTAGCGCGGCTTTTTGCGGTTGTCAGGTCTGAGTTTCAGCAGCTTTCAATTTGTCCCAGTCCTCCTGGCTAAGCGCAACCCGCAGCACCGCATCCACCTCTGGCAAATAGGAAATCCACATCGGTTTCCCGTCCATCTTTATGTCAGGCGGGTTATCGTTCAAAGCACAGAGCGCCCGTGCAGCGCGTTCCCGTGCAGGTTTTGGAGTTCGCATCATCACCTCCCTTTGGGGGGACTGTACCGGATTTGGGTTCTTTTGGGGCGGATGATTTGGGACAGAGATAATTGCAGTAACCGGGCAGGCGGCGGCTCAAAGTGTTCAAAACGTCGGTTTGGCGGATCTTTAAACGGTCTTTGAAGGGGGTTGTAAGGGCTTTGTTGCACAAATCGGCCTGAGGTCGGGCTCCCCCTTACCCCTGACGGACTTATCCTACGGTAACAGTTTCAGGTATGCCAAGAGCTGTGAATTCGTTGAGAATTGCGGCGCGAATTTGGATCTCCGCAACCTGCC
>JABSSD010000150.1 GCA_013214575.1 Paracoccaceae bacterium
CCCATCATGAGGCGGCCACACGCCGACCTCGAAGAGAAGCACGAGCTCCGTGACGGCACATCGGCAAGGCAGATCAATAGCTTAAAGGAACATAACATGACATGATCGACCCACTCTTGACATAGGCCGCGATAGAGAAGGCAGCCACTATCCCCGATCGGTTATCTTGTACGCGGTGTTCTTTCACCTGCGCTATGCCGTTTCCTACCGTGATTTGGAAGAGATTATGGCCGAGCGCGGTGTTGAAATCGACCACGCCACACTGAACCGTTGGGTTGTGAAATATGCTCCGCTTCTGGCACAAAGGGCGCGGGAAAAGAAGCGATCAGGCGGGTCTTCCTGGCGAATGGACGAAACTTACATCAAGGTCAAAGGCAAGTGGACCTACTTTTATCGTGCCATCGACAAATCCGGGCAGCCCCTTGAATTCATGCGCTCTGAACGCCGTGATGGCGCCACCGCCAAGAAGTTCTTCCGGCGTGCCATTGCCTCGAATGGGGTGCCTGAGAAAGTCGTGATCGATAAAAGCGGCAGTAATTTGATGGAGCTGAAATGGGCCAACGTCATGCTCCAGTTCTCGCGCAGCAACAGCTTGATCAAGATCCTGCAGGTGAAATATCTGAGACTGCGAGACTGCAATTTGCTGCTGAATCGATCGGGCTTTCACAGCCGGCGGCGTCGCGCACGTTCGCTGAAATAGAAACCGACATTGGGTCCCCCCTTTTCATCCGCTCCCCAAAGGGAATGTACCCAACGCCAATCGGCGAGGCTTTTGTGCGTCATGCCCAATCAATTTTTTCAGGGTTCGAAACTTTGGAAGCAGAAGTGGCGGGCCTGGGGCGGGGAGAAATGGGCGAGGTCAAAGTTGGGTCGGTCACGGGGCCAGCCATTCGCTGCCTTGTGCCCGCAATTCTCGAAATCAAGAAAACAACGCCAAAACTCGAAGCCACAATTGAGGTTGGTCCTTCGACCGAACTTGTGCGTCGGTTAGAGAAAGGGCATTTCGACTATATCAACGCCAGGTTACCACATGAATACGACAGCCGGGCCTGTTACATCCTTCCCGCACGATCGGAAGTCGTGTCCCTATTGGTGCGCGCCCCGCACCCCCTCGTCAAAAAAGCGAAAGTGTCACTTGAGGATCTCGCCCGATTTGAATGGGCAATTCAAGAGCGGGGATCGCCGATACGTACCGCGGTCGAGGAAGCCTTTGCGGCCAACGCAACCCAAATCCCATCTCACATTACAAACACGCCTTCACTTCTGGTTATGTTGGGGCTTCTTGAGCAATCCGATACCATCGCGACATTGGCTGAAGAAGTTGCCAACGTCCTCACAAGTACAGAGCTGGGCGCCAATCTTATTGCGCTGAATCTGGACCGCACGATCACGGTGTCACCATATTTTGTCATTATGGAAAAAGAAAAACAGCTATCCCGTGCCGCCGAACGCCTTTTGGACGCTGTGTTGTCCAGGTTTTGAAGGGCACGAGTTACGAGATCCCTGGCCGGATGTTATCGGAAACAGAGGCCGGACCACTCCGGGATACGCACAGACCGCCTTTCCCATCAGGCGACCAGCCTTGGGACACTAAAGCTGGAAGAAGCCCTTGAAAAGGCGTTGGGACTGGGTCTGATCGGTGGAAACGTGGTCCCGCATCACCGGTTGTAGTCGATCCATTTCGACATCAGGCCACGATCGCGGATACACTCATCGGGGACAGTGCGTCGCTTAATCCTCGCGATGCGCTCGGCAAACGCCACCTGTTTCGACGAGGCATAGCTTTCAAACTTGCTGCCCTTGGAGGCATCGTTGTTTTCACTAATCCAGGCCGATAGAGCATGGCGGTCTTGCTGGACGTCCGATGGCAGATCTTGCCCGGTTCGCTTAGCAATCGCGCGCGCAAATTGAGCCTGTTTTTCTGTCACAGGCAGCAGGTGGTAGTCATTTGACGAAGAGCCCATTGCAATCGAACTGGGAACATTCACGGCTGTATCTGGCATCAAAGTTCTCCCGATAGCGTTCTTATTATATAGAACAAAAAGAGAACACATTCAAGGGTACACTTCGCACGGCCTACTTGGAGAGCCGCGCAGGAACGTCCTGACTTTGATGAAGGACCCAACAATCATGGTTCCGTCGTCGGTGATCACATAAATGATCAGGCATTTCGCATGATAATGAATACGAACGGGAGGGCGAAAATCGCTGCGCTCAGCTGCAATTTCTGGCTGCGTGGCCAGGAAACGAATGTCTCATGCAAACCGACTCTAGTTCAAACATCGATAGTTCCGCACACTGATATGCCTCCGTCTGGATCTTGTGACAGAGAGGTTCGAAAATTCGCAAACCTCGAAACCGAAGGGTTTTGGGCTCCAGAATTTTGTAGCACCTGTCGTCAACTCCCTTTTTTCATGTGCGCTCCTCCTGCCCTTGGACGGCCGAGTTATCAAATACGGCTACGAGGAAAATTATTTATGGATTTTGTATCCATTATCCGTTATGACGCCTTCAACACCTGTTTCAGGAACAAGTTCATGTTTAGGAAAACCGTCGGCGCGGTGGCTGACAGAAACCAGACTCCGAAAGGGAAACCTATGTCCAAGAATGTCTTTACCGGCACCATGCCTGCCCTGATGACCCCCTGCAAAGCAGACCGCAGCCCTGACTTTGATGCTCTGGTCAAAAAGGGCAAAGAGATGATCGATGCCGGTATGTCGGCTGTTGTTTACTGCGGCTCTATGGGAGATTGGCCGCTTCTGACCGACGCGCAGCGCATGGAAGGTGTTGAACGTCTGGTTGGCGCAGGCCTGCCTGTAGTGGTTGGCACAGGTGCTATCAATTCCAAGTCCGCCGCTGCCCTTGCTGCCCATGCCCAGAAGGTCGGCGCCGTTGGCCTGATGGTCATTCCCCGTGTGCTGTCGCGCGGCTCGTCGTCGACCGCCCAGAAAAATCACTTCAAGGCCATCCTTGATGCGGCTCCTGATGTGCCGGCAATCATCTATAACAGCCCGGTTTACGGTTTTGCCACACACGCCGAGCTGTTCTTTGCCCTGCGGGCCGAGCACTCGAACCTGATCGGTTTCAAGGAGTTCGGCGGTAAGGACGACCTGCGCCAAGCAGCTGAACACATCACCAGCCAAGATGATCAGATCACACTGATGGTCGGCGTTGACACCGAGGTTTACCACGGCTTTGTCAACTGTGGCGCCACTGGTTCGATCACTGGTATCGGCACCGCCCTGCCAAAAGAAGCCCTGCTGCTTGCCGCCCTGGCGCAGAAAGCAGCCAAAGGACATGCCGAGGCGCGTGTGCGGGCGCTCGAACTGGAAGAAGCCTTTGGAGTGCTGGCCAGCTTTGACGAAGGCACCGATCTGGTTCTCTACTACAAACATCTTCTCGTGCTGAACGGCGAAGAGGAATACCGCCTGCATTTCAACGAAACTGACGTGCTAAGCGACGCGCAACGGAACTATTGCGAACAGCAGTACAGCCTGTTCCGCAGATGGTTTGCAGACTGGTCCGCCCAGGGCGGAATCATTGCAGAATGCATGTAATTGACAGCCATACGGGCGGTGAACCCACACGGGTCATCCTTGATGGTGGCCCCGATCTTGGATCGGGGCCACTGGCCGAACGTGCACAGCGCTTGGCCACCGAACACATACCATTCTACCACTCGGTTATACTTGAACCACGTGCCCAGGTTGCGATGGTTGCTGCCCTGCTTGTCGAGCCTGTCGACCCCAGCTGCGTAACGGGTGTAATTTTTTTCGATGCTGATGCAGTGCTGGGTATGTGCGGGCACGGCACCATTGGTTTGGCCGTCACATTGGCTCACCTGGGCCGGATCGGGATTGGCACCCACAAGATTGAAACACCCGCAGGCGTGGTTCAAGTCGAGTTGTCTGATGCCAACACCGTCACGGTCACCAACATCGAAAGCCGCCGCGTTCAAGGCAAGGTGGCAGTCCGTGTTGACGGGTTAGGCACTGTCACTGGCGATCTGGCTTATGGCGGCAATTGGTTCTTCATCGTCGATCCCAGCCCTATTCCCGTCACAACGACCAATATCCGCAAACTGACTGATGCCGCCATCGCCGTGCGCGAAGCCACAATAGCCGCAGGGATTTGCGGCGAGAATGGCGAAGCCGTCGATCACGTCATTTTTCAGGGCACTTCCCCAAACGAAGGGGTGCACAGCCGCAATTTTGTACTCTGTCCGGACGATGCCTATGATCGTTCGCCCTGCGGCACCGGCAGTTCCGCGCGTCTGGCCTGTCTTGCCGCTGATGGCCAGCTGCGCCCCGGAGACGAAATCATACAGGAAAGTGTGATCGGTAGTTCGTACCGCTTATCGTATCTGGTCGGCCCCAATGGCGGCGTCATTCCGACAATCACCGGTCAGGCCTTCGTTATGTCAGAAAGCAAACTGATCTTTACAGAGCATGATCCGTTCAAAGGCGGCATCTCGCCAGGCACAAACACTAAGAACCCGGATTAACCGGGCCAATTTTCTGGCCGCTCACCGATCAGCGGACAGGTTCAACATGTTTCAACAAGAGGAATGCAAATGAAACTGATCTCTACACTTACTGCGGGCGCCGTCGCGCTCGCCATTGCCAGCCCAGTCGTCGCGGCTGAAGTCGAATGGAAAATGACCGCCGCCATCGGCGAAGGGTCTTTTCTGTATCAGAACTTCATGGAGCGTTTCGCCAAGAACGTTGGAATGATCACCCAGGATCGCGTGGAAATTCAATCATTTGGTGCCGGTGTTCTTGCGCCTGCGTTCAAAGCCTATGAGGCCGTTCAGGACGGGATCGTAGAAGCGGGTCACTCCACGCCGTCCTATCTGGTCAACCAGGATCCAACTAACGCGATTTTCGCTAGCTTCCCCGGCGGCATGTCCCCTGAGGCAACCATCCACTGGGTTTATGAAGGTGGTGGCGAACAAATGCTGCAAGAGTTCCGCCGCGCGGACATGGGGCTGCACAGCCTTGTTGTTGGCATCGGCACCTCTGAAATCATGGCGCACTCAAACGTCAAAATCCAAACTGTTGCAGATTTGAAGGGCGTAAAGTATCGTACCTCCGGTGCTTTTGCTGCGGTTCTGCAAGAAGAATTCGGCGGTGTTCCAACTGTGGTGCCAGGCAGTGAAATCTACACGCTGTTGCAGCGTAAGGGCGTTGATGCCATCGAATGGTCGACACCGGGCGCCAATATCACCGAAGGGTTCCACGAGGTCGCGCCCTATATGATCATGCCGGGCGTACATCAGCCTTCCTTCTTGTGGGAAGTCTTTGTTAAGCAAGAAACTTGGGATGCACTTCCTGAGGACCTGCAAAACCTGATCACCGCTGCCGCCAAGCTTACAACCTATGAGAGCTTCACCCGTTTTGGTGACAGCGACATCAAAGCCATGGGTGAATTCCGCAAATCCAAGGTCGAGATTGTTATTATGGAGCGCTCAGCGTCTGAGGAAATCCGGACAGCAGGCCGGAACTGGGCGAGGGCAAAAGCAGTAACCCTGGCCGAAGCTGGCAATTCCCGTATGCAAGAAGTTCTGGACAGCTATCTGGCATATCAGTCGGCCTGGGCTGAGAACTCAAGCTACCTTGTTCGCGACTCCGTCGAATAATTCAACTGACCAAAAATGGCCGGCAGATCCGCCGGCCATCTCACGACGGAGGCTATAATGACGTTCTTTCGAAACAGCGTTGAGCAGCTATCAGCATTCCTTGGGGTTGTTGGTAGGCTGACAATTTTTTCTCTGATTGCCGCGATGTTATATGAAGTGGTCGCGCGCTATGTCTTTGGGGCACCTACATTATGGGCGTTTGACATTTCTTATATGTTGAACGGTTCAATTTTCCTGCTTGGGGCGGCCTATTCCCTGCGGCAAGACGCACATGTGCGTATCGATTTTCTGTCGCAAAAATTCCCGCAACGAGTGCAGCAGTTGCTCAACGGTCTGCTTTACCTGTTGGTCATGGCGCCAATATTCTTTGCGTTCACCTGGGTCGCCGGGTCCAAAGCCATCAAGGCGTTGATCTCCGGTGAGCTTGAAAGCGTCAGCCCTTGGGCCCCTCTGGTTTGGCCGTTCTACGCGGTCATCGCGATCGGCCTATTGGCATTTGCACTGCAATTTGTCGTCGAAGCTATAAAATATCTATCCGGTGAAAAGTGTCCTGGTGACACCGATCCCGAGCTGCAAAGTCTGGAATCCTGATCCGTGACACCCCTAATTATGTTCGCCGCGTTGTTTGTCCTGGTTTTTACAGGCATTCCCGTCGCATTCTCGCTGATAATCGTGGCTGTTGGCTTTGGCTATATGGTGTTTGGCGATCTGATTTTCCTCCAGCTCTATGGCCCCTTGCTGCAAACGGCTTCCAACTTTGTTCTGGCCGCAATTCCGCTTTTCATTTTCATGGGCGCGGTACTTGAACGGTCCGGCATCGCCAAACGGCTGTTTTATGCCCTTCAGCTATGGCTGGGTGGGTTTCCAGGCGGATTGGCCCTTTCAACAATTGCGATGTGCGCAATCTTTGCCGCGGCATCAGGTGTTGTCGGCGCGGTCGAGATTGTCGTCGGTCTAATGGCTATCCCCGCTATGATGAAAGCCGGTTACAAAAATGATCTGATCGCAGGGACGATCTGCGCCGGCGGATCTCTGGGGACAATCATTCCGCCTTCCGTAATCGTGGTGGTTTATGCCTCCATCGCGCAACTGTCTATCGGCCAGCTTTTTGCCGCATCGATCCTGCCCGGCCTGCTGATGGTGGTGTTTTTTGTCGGCTACATCCTGTTCCGCAGTATTCGCAAACCCGCAGACGCGCCGCCCTTGCCGGCCGAAGAACGCGCCATGCCGCTGCCAGAAAAACTCCGGATCACATTTACCGCCCTGGTGCCGCCACTTGCCCTGATTGGCATGGTGCTTGGCTCGCTCTTGGCTGGTGCTGCTTCGGCAACAGAAGCTGCGGCCGTAGGCGCGGCTGGCACGCTGGTGCTAACGGCGCTGTTTCGCGAGCTTAACCTCAAACTTCTGATGGAATCTTTGGGCGTTACGCTGCGCATCACCTCCATGATCATGCTGATCGTCGCGGGTGGAACCATGTTCACAAGCATCTTTGCTGTGACCGGCGGCGGAAACCTTGTTCGCGATACGGTTGCCACCATCGGCTATGGCAATGCCGGGATTATCACCTTTTTCCTTCTGGTGGTTTTCTTTGCAGGCTTTGTTCTCGACTGGGTCTCGATCGTTCTGATTTTCATCCCGATCTTCGCCCCCATCGTCAGAAGCGCAGGAATTGACCCGATCTGGTTTGCAATGATGGTGCTGGTCGTGATCCAGACTTCTTATCTGACCCCGCCAATGGCCCCGTCAATCTTCTACCTGCGTTCAATTGCCCCGCGCAGCATGACATATGGACAAATGTATCGTGGAGTTTTGCCCTTTGTTGGCGCCCAAATGATGGTCTTGCTCGTGATCATACTGTTCCCTGCAATTGCGACGTGGTTACCGTCAATACTTGTTGGTTTGTAGAGGTGTCGATGACGCGAAATGATATCATTGTTATCGGTGCTGGGATCATCGGCATCAGCACGGCCTTAGCACTGCAGGCAAGTGGCCTGTCGGTTCGCGTCCTTGACCGTAAGGGGGTGGCTGCTGAGGCCTCTCAGGGCAATGCGGGGGCGTTCGCCTTTACAGATATCATTCCGCTGGCCACGCCGGGCATTATGCGCAAGGCACCGAAATGGCTCCTTGATCCAATGGGTCCGCTTTCGGTGCCTGCGGCTTATGCGCTGAACATCGCACCCTGGATGCTGCGGTTTTGGCGTGCCAGTTGGCCTGACCGCTTTGGCGCCGCTATCGCTGCTCAAACCAGTCTGATGAGTTTTTCTCGTGATGCTCTGGAACGTCAGATTGCAGCGGTAGACGGTGAAGAGCTGATATTACGCGACGGCCAGTTGCAGCTTTACGAGGGTGAAAAAGAGTTTCAAGCCAGCCTGCCTGGTTGGGAATTGCGCCGCAGACATGGGGTGGAGTTTACTTGCCTGGAAGGTGCAGGCGCCATTGCCGACCTTCAACCTGGGCTACACCCCCGCTTTACCCATGCGGTGTTCACCCCCGGATGGATGAGCACAACCGACCCCAGAATTTGGACAGAACACCTGGCCAGGGTGTTTTGTAACCGTGGCGGGCTGATCGACACGGCCGACATCCAAAAGCTGGAGCAGCAGGGCGACCTTGTCTCACTCCACACCTCCAGTGGCCCGATCATAGCGCAACAGGTGGTGGTTGCGGGTGGCGCGTGGTCACACCACCTTGCGCGTACACTTGGCGATCAGTTCCCGCTTGAAACCGAACGCGGCTATAACACCACCCTCCCGGTTGGTGCCTTTGATCTGCGCACCCAACTGACGTTTGGCGGGCACGGGTTTGTTGTCACTAAGATCGGCGGCGGCCTGCGCGTCGGTGGCGCAGTTGAACTGGGCGGGTTGAAGCTGCCACCCAACTATAAGCGGGCGGAAAATCTTCTGCAGAAGGCAGCCCGTTTCATTCCAAAATTAAACACCAATGGCGGAACGCAATGGATGGGTTTTCGTCCATCCATGCCAGACAGCCTGCCCGTAATTGGCCGCTCGCCACGGGCAAAAAATGTGCTGTATGCTTTTGGCCATGGTCATCTTGGCCTCACCCAGTCAGCCGGCACAGCAGAACTCATCACCGCACTTGCTCTTGGCACAACGCCCAGTCTGTCAATTACAGCATATTCGCCAACACGGTTTTGAAACGAGCGACCTTGGCAAACGCTGTGCCCCACAATTACCCAGCGGTCCGTTCCCACGGGACAAATCGAGATGACTGGCCGAGCGCCAGTATTTTTGCGAAGGTTGACGCAAAGCGCGACTCCATCGTTCGCTAGAATTGAGGACCCTTACATGCGTAGCCGTAAAACAATCCATGTGATCTCGGCCCATGCTGAGGGCGAAGTGGGCGACGTCATCGTTGGTGGCGTGCAACCGCCCCCCGGCGATACTCTGTGGGAGCAACGCTCATTCATTGCCCGCGACGAGGTCCTGCGCAACTTTGTGCTGAATGAACCGCGTGGCGGCGTTTTTCGACATGTAAACCTGCTGGTCCCTCCCAAACACCCCCATGCTGACGCCGCCTTTATCATCATGGAACCCGAAGATACGCCGCCGATGTCGGGATCAAACTCGATCTGTGTGGCGACTGTGCTTCTGGATAGTGGGATTATTCCGATGTTGGAACCGGAGACCCACCTAACACTAGAAGCGCCAGGAGGGCTGGTGCGGGTGCGGGCCGAATGCCGGAATGGCAAAGCCGAACGAATTTTTGTGCAGAACGTGACAAGCTTTGCCGACCAGATCTCTGTGCCGCTTGAGGTGCCTGGACTGGGCACCATCACTGTTGATACGGCCTATGGCGGCGACAGCTTCGTTGTGGTGGACGCAAAAGCTCTGGGTTTTGACATTGTCGAACACGAGGCCAAAGACATTGCCCGTCTTGGAGTGACAATCACTAATGCGGCCAATGAACAGCTGGGTTTTTCTCATCCGGAAAACCCGGAGTGGCGTCACATCTCATTCTGCGCGTTCTGCGGCCCCGTAAACGAAACGGAGACCGGATTTGCGGGTAAATCCGCCGTGGCAATCCAGCCAGGGAAAATTGACCGTTCCCCCACCGGCACCGCCATTTCTGCACGCATGGCGTTAATGGCGGCCAAAGGCCAGATGAACGTGGGGCAAACATTCGAGGCAACCTCGATCATCGGGTCATGCTTTACCGGCAAGATCATCAAAGCGTCTCGAATGGGCGATCGGCCAGCTATCATCCCCGAAATCAGTGGGCGCGGCTGGATCACCGGGATCTACCAGCACATGTTGGACCCGGATGACCCTTGGCCAGATGGTTACCGCCTAAGCGATACCTGGGGCGCCTAATTCAGCAACCCCAAAAGGTCCGCGTATAGGCCCGCCGGGATTTCAACATAGCCGCGTGATATATTTCGAGCGCGTGCCTCAAAGCGCCGCTGCGACGGCAACCGGGCACCTTGGTCCAGAATGTCGGCAAACAGACGTTCCGCACGGGTGTCATTATCCGCGACACGGCCGCCGCTGAAATGCTCCGGGTCAAAAGCTAAAATGATCTCTCCATGATAAGGCGCACCACCTGCTCCTTCTGCAAACTCCATGCTTTCCAAGCTGGTTAGATCATCAATTAGCGGGCCTGCCATAAGTTCAATCATGATCGATAGCGCTGACCCTTTGTAGCCGCCAAAGGTCAGCATTGCACCGTCCAGCGCCGCCTGCGGATCGGTGGTCGGGTTGCCCTTCGCATCCACCGCCACGCCTTCGGGCAATGGTTTACCCGCGCGCAGGTACAGCTCGATCTCACCGCGCGCAGACCCACTGGTGGCAAAGTCGAATGTAAAAGGTGTTTGATTTTGCCTTGGCCAGCTGAAGGCAAGAGGGTTGGTGCCAAGCGTACCCCGCTTCCCTCCCGCTGGCGCGACCCAGGAATGACTGGGGACCATTGCCATACCAGCCAGGCCAGCGGCCGAAAGCTGTTCTACCTCAGGCCAGAGCGCCGAAAAATGAAAGCAACGATTGACCGCCATCGCCGCGATGCCATGCTTGCGGGTCTTTTCGATTAATTGAGGCATCGCAGCAGCAACGGCCAATAGGGACATACCCCCGCGAGCATCAACCCGCACAATAGCCGAGTCACTTGGTGCGACCACAGGCAAAACCCGCCCGTCGATTTTGCCGGCTTTCATTGTTTGACAGCACATCAGCAACCGGAATAATCCGTGCGAATGGCAATCGTCTATCTGGCAGGTCGAAAGCATCTCAGAAATCGTACCCGCATGGGCGTCACTGAACCCAGACTTTGTCAAAATCCTTGTGCTCAACCCATTCAGATCTTCTAGTCCTACCCGGATTGTCTCATCCATATTTCGACCTACCTCTTGAAGATGCATCTTTGGATATTGGATACAGTGTTTCGATTTGAATTCACAGCCTGTCTCGCAATAGAAAAGAACAGAATTGGGTTTATATATCAGCATGAAACGGGTAAATGTATCCAAAATTCAAACGAGAGAGGCACCCGTCGTGACAGGAAAACGTGCAATCCCAAGACTGAGCCTCCCCGAAGTCATTGCCAACGATTTGCGCGAACGGATCCTGTCTGGTGATTTGGCGGAAGGTGAGACAATTCGACAAGAGTCACTGGCAGAAGAGTATGAGGTCTCCCGCATGCCGATACGGGAGGCGCTCAAGCGACTTGATGCCGAGGGCCTAGTAAACCTGACCACAAATCGGGGTGCTACGGTGACCAAGCACTCGCTTGCCGAAATGGGAGAAATTTTCGACCTGCGTATTTTGATCGAGGTCGATCTTTTCCGACGCGCAATCCCATTGATGACTGCGAACGATTTTGCGCGTAGCGCCAAGATCCTCGACCAGATGGAAGACTCTTATGACGCCGACGATGTGGGCCGGTGGGGGTCGTTAAACTACAACTACCACTCGGCACTGTATTCTGCGGCCGGGCGCGGGCTAACAAATGAACTGTTGCAGCGGATCAGCCTGCAAACAGATCGCTATGTCCGCATGAATTTGAGCGTGATGAAACAACGAGAGCCGGCCAAGGAAGAGCACCGCAAGCTGTTGACTCTGGCACAGGAGCGTCAAACCGAGAAAGCCTGCAAACTATTGGCCGAGCATATCGGGCGCACCAAAGATCAGTTGCTTGAAATGGTTGCCGCTAAACGGGACGTCGAAGGCCCCTGATATTTCATTCATCTGAGTATGTGGTCTTGTAGTTTTTTGTTTTTTGGATACATTATCCATAAATAACGCACACCCGCAATGCCTAAGGCAGAACTCGAGGATTCCATGACGTTTGAACCCCACGGAAAACATCTGATTGCAGGCGAATGGGTCGTCGGAGACAGCACTTTCGCCTCATCCCCCGCATCCGGACCGGCGCATGATTTTGCAATCGGCCGGGTCGCAGATGTCGACACCGCTGTGCAGGCAGCCGAAGACGCATTCTGGAGCTATGGCTATTCCACCCGAGAAGACCGCGCAGCATTTCTGAATGCCATCGCCGACGAAATCGAAGCTCGCGGCGAAGCGATCACCGAAATTGGCAGCCAGGAAACTGGTCTTCCCGAAGCGCGCCTTCAGGGCGAGCGTGGCCGTACAACGGGGCAGTTGCGGATGTTTGCCCAGCACATCCTGCAGGGTGATTATCTGGACCGTCGCCATGACGCCGCCTTGCCGGATCGCGCACCGATGCCACGTCCGGACATGCACATGATCCAGCGCCCAATCGGCCCGGTGGCTGTCTTTGGTGCGTCAAACTTTCCACTGGCGTTCTCGACCGCAGGCGGAGACACGGCTGCTGCACTAGCCGCTGGCTGCCCCGTCGTTGTCAAAGGCCACAGCGCCCATCCAGGTACTGGCGAAGTAATCGCCGAAGCGATCCATGCAGCAATCCAGAAATGCGGTCTGCATGCGGGTGTGTTCAGCCTGATCCAGGGTGGCAACCGGCAGGTTGGCTCCGCATTGGTGCAGCACCCATTGATCAAAGCGGTGGGCTTTACCGGTTCATTGGCCGGTGGCCGCGCGCTATTTGATCTTTGTGCAAGCCGCCCAGAGCCTATCCCGTTCTTTGGCGAACTGGGTTCGGTCAATCCGATGTTCCTATTTGATGCCGCTATGAAAAACCGTGGTGAAGAGATTGCCAAAGGCTGGGCCGCTTCGCTGACCATGGGTGCAGGTCAGTTCTGCACGAATCCCGGCATCGCCGTAGTACTGGCTGGTGAGCAGGCCGACCATTTTGTCGAAACCGCTCAGGGTGCGCTGTCGAATGTTGGCGCACAGACCATGCTGACGGATGGCATTGCCGCCGCCTATCACGCTGGGCAAATGCGTATCGCCGCCACCACCGGCGTGCGGGACGTGCTGACCACCTCGTGTGATTTGCGTAATGCAACGCCGTATCTGTATACCACCAGCGCCAAGACCTGGCTGGCCAATGAAGCACTGACCGAAGAGGTCTTTGGCCCCCTTGGCCTGGTTGTTGTTGCCGACACACAGGACGAGATGCGTGACGTTGCCAAGAACCTGCAGGGGCAGTTGACCTGTACCGTTCACATGGACGATGCGGACACCGACGAAGCCGCTGCGATGATGCCGATTTTGGAACGCAAAGCAGGCCGCGTGTTGGCCAATGGCTTTCCAACCGGTGTCGAAGTGAGCGACACTATGGTCCATGGTGGCCCTTACCCGGCCTCAACCAACTTTGGCGCAACTTCGGTTGGCTCGCTGTCGATCCGACGCTTCTTGCGCCCGGTTTGCTATCAGAACATGCCAGCAGCCCTGCTGCCAGCCGATCTTTGACACAGCTTGCGGCGGAGCCAAATCCGCCGCAAGCTTTGCTATCAACTGTATCTCACAGCCAGTCTAATTCGCCCATATCTGCCGTGATTTGCACATAACATTTGCGATTGTGACGAGCTTTCTTGCCACCGCAATGATGATGACCTTTTGTGGCTGTCCCCGTTCACGCAGGCGGTCTGCGAAAGCGGTGAGGCGCGGATTGTGGTGGCTGGCGACCAGCGCGGCCTGGAACACAACATGGCGCAGGGCGGTATTGCCAAGTTGTTGACTGGGATTGATAAAGATATGTCAGCCCCATGAATATTCCAGTCTATATGTCGAGCCTGAAGGGCTTCCGTTACCCTCGTAGGATCATAGCGTTCGCTGTCTGGGCGTACCACCGGCTGGCCTGCGAGCCCGTCGCCGACTGCAGGGTCGCACGGCAGATCTGATCTCCCGCCTCGACCTCCTGATCCTGGACAAACTCGGCTATCTGCCTTTCGCCCAAACCGGCGGCCAGCTCCTGTTCCATCTCATCAGTAATCTCTATGAGCGCACTTCGATAATCGTCACAACGACCCTCGCATTTGGTGAATGGCCCGGCGTCTTTGGCGATGCCAAGATGACAACCGCGCTCCTCGACCGGCTCACGCATCACTGTGAGATAGTTGAAACCGGAAACGAAAGTTGGCGTTTCAAAAATCGGGCCTGATCGCTGGGGCAAAGGCCGTTCGAGTGCGCAGCGTCCATCCACCTGCGACGCGGGCCACATCATAGGGGCGTTTCGCCATATCTGCGGCCAAGTCTTTGAGCAGCAGATCGACCGAGACCCTCTGCCCCACAACGCGTGACAGAGCCGCGCGCACAACTGGCGAAGAAGATGCAAAGAGCTTGCCTGACGTCAGCGCCTATGGGTCCAAATCACTCTTCCCGAATAGGTTACTCTGATGCTGTCGCAGACCTGAAGTCCGGACAATGCCAACCCGCCGAAAATGGCGAATTTCCACACAGACGATTGCGTCGCAATCCGACTTCGTTGTCGCACCTCGAACAGAATGCATCAAATAGTGGCTCATGCTGAGCGGACCGATTTTAAGTAGGTCCCCGACATGTTTGAACGTCGAATTCCCGAATGGCTTCGCCATGCACCTGCCCCATCTGTCCGCGGTTTCGCGATCCTCGCCGGGTTCGAAGCTGTGGCCCGCGGCATCCTGATCTCGGTCTTTCCGGTGGCGATGTATGACGCACTCCAGGATGCCGCCCTGATCAGCTCAATCTACTTTGGGATTGGCATTATCTCTTTGGTTTCGGGCCTGCTGGTTCCGTTCCTGAACCGCTACATCCCGCGTCGATGGATGTACGCGATTGGCACCACGGGATTTGTCGTCGGATCTAGCCTGGCGGTCATTGGAACGCCGGAAATGATTGTACTCTCGCTAGTGCTGAACTCTGTGGCAACAGTCATTACTTTTGTCTGTTTCAACGCCTATGTCCTGGACTATATTGCCCGGATCGAGTTGGGTAAATGCGAAACCCAGCGTATGTTCTATTCTGCACTGGGTTGGACCGGCGGCCCGGTTCTCGGGGTCATGTTGTGGGGGTGGTGGAAACCTGCGCCGTTTCTGATCTCGGGTATTGCGGCGGCGGCCATGCTGGGTGTGTTTCTTTACATGCGCTTGGGCAACGGCAAACTGATCATCCGCGCAAAACAACCTCCACCTAATCCGCTCGCCTTTCTTGGCCGGTTCTTCCGACAACCCCGCCTGATCGCAGGTTGGCTTTTCGCGGTCATCCGGTCCTGCGGCTGGTGGGCCTATGTTGTCTACCTGCCGATCTTTGCCGTTGAACACAATCTGGGCAATCAACTGGGTGGGACGCTTTTGTCGGTGACCAACGCCGCCCTCTTTCTATCACCGTTAATGCTGCGTTGGATGCAGGCCCGATCGGTGCGCCATGCGGTCCGGACCGGATTTATGGCCTGTGCAGTTCTGTTTACCGCTTCCAGCCTTGGCGCAGCTGAACCGTGGGTCGCCGTGGCATTGCTGTTTGGCGGCAGTTTCTTCCTGATCCTTTTGGATATCTGCGCGGGACTGCCGTTCCTGATGGCGGTTAAACCGTCAGAGCGCACCGAGATGTCGGCGATCTATTCCTCTTACCGTGACGTATCCGGTATCGTGACGCCCGGCGTGGCGTGGCTAGTCCTGCTGGCCGCCCCGATTTCAGGCATATTCGCCGCAGCCGGGGCTGCAAGTTTACTGGCCTGGGGTATTGCCGACCGCCTGCATCCTCGCCTAGGTGAAACCCGCATCAAAGCGATGCCTAACCCAGCGCCGCCCCTCGGCACAGTGCAGGTCTCCGAATAGGGCTCGCTCTGCCTGGGCTGAAAGTCCGCTTTTGTGCCGTGCTAATATATTTCTACCTGCGTTCTGACGCTGGGTAAGGGCCGGAAGCAACAGTTGGATCGATCCGAGTTTAGGTTCGGAATATCCGCGCCGAACATGCAATCCATGCCACCCAGCGGAAGCTCTTTGGGAGCTCTAGTATCGAACTTCCTCATATCCAGGCCTGCCCTCAAAGTCCTCCCAATAGACCCCGACCGCGCGGAAACTGATATTGGGACAGTCACCACTCCGCCTAACTCGGTGAACTGCGGATTGCGGCGGGGCGTTCCATGACAGGGATTGGATCTGTGGAGACCCAGCGCTATATCCAGACCGAAGATTGTGACGCCTCCATGCGAAGCCCCCTTGCTGCCCATAGGTGCCTAGGCGGGAGCTATCGGTCCGATTGCAATCGTCACGGGTTCGACTTTGCCGGAACTCCATGTGATAAACGCGCAATGACCGCACAAAATCGAACGCTGGATCAGAAATGTAGATGTCGGCCGTTCCTGGCGCCCGAGGAGCAATAATCTGGGCTGCAATTGCCTTCCCTACGCTGGGTTCCCCAGACCGGAAAACAGTGTTGGTGATTTGAGGCGCTACCGGCCTGTTCACCAGCGCCGCATTCTGAACCTGTGTGAGAAACGAACCCGCAGGATTTTTGTTTAGAGCAATGCCCATCGGACATCGCCAAATCTGCAGCGGCGGTTCAACCGGCCATGGCGTAATCCGGCGAATGAACACAGCGCGGGCATGGCTGCATTCTGCCGATGCGGGCCATCCACCTGCAAGGCACAGAAGGATTGCACAATCCACCGGATAAGCACTCGATGCTGCCGGATTTACGAAGGTAATTATGCCTCCTAAGAGGATCCGTCGCAGCGTTGGACCAAACGACATTTTCATCCCAAACAACCTTTCAAAATGATCACTCACTTTTCTACCAACGGGTGCGTTATGCGCACTTGACTCCCGCTTAGATGCATATAGTGAAGCATGACCCAGCGTAATCTTGGAAGCGGCATCACGTGGTCGCACAGTGTCAAGATATCTCACGTCAGGCAATATACGTTATTGTTTAATTTTGGATTATGGTTTGATTTTTACTATTGACAGTGAATACCTTTCCGCAGAGGGTCCGCACGTATTAGAAGTCGTCTCAAACGAGGGACGACAGATGCCGATAAAACGAAAATACCAATTGATAACAATCAAAGGTGTGCGCGCCCTCATGTCTGAGGGTGTGGCGTTTCAGTGTCGGTATGACTTGATCGAGCTGACCAATGGAAAACCACGTTATCAGTGCATTTACCTTGTCGGTGGCAAGGAAAGCATCCTTATCTCTGACCGCGTGTCGGAGAACGGTGTGGAACCGCGATTGTTCAACCTATGGCCCGGTCTGTTCAAACATCACTTCGAGTTTGGCGACGGCACTGATCTCACTTTTGACCGGCATCTCATCATTACCACAGGCGAGCTCTGCGGACGTGATGATGTTCCACAAGGACGGAAGCGCTAGCGCCTCTGGCTGGACGTTTCACGGGGACCCTCCTGAACATGTAAAACTGATCGGATATTCCCAGGGCGTCTCGCGTGGGAATATTAATGTTAGTCGATCCCCTGCCCCACTTTCACAGGAACGTGCCAACATCATGGCTGCCGTTCGCCAAACGACGGCGCGACATCAGGGCAACCGTGCCTTGTCAGCAGTTGGCTTCACCTCTGTCGAGTGGCACCAGCTGTTTCGCGCCCTCATCCAAACTGAGAGCGCCTTTAACCCCAATGCGCTCAGCCCGAAGGGCGCTATTGGTTTAGGACAACTCATGCCGGGCACCGCAGAGCTGCTTGGCGTAAACCCACATGACATGCACCAAAACCTCGATGGTGCCGCGCGCTATTTCCTGGCGCAGCTGTCAAAGTTCGGCTCCGTAGAGCTGGCACTGGCCGCCTATAACGCAGGCACTCACCGGATTGAGCAATACGGCGGCGTTCCGCCTTTCCAAGAAACCCGCAATTACATCACCCGCATCAATCAGCTCTCGGGCGGGTTGGTCAAACGACGCGTCATAGCCGTATCGACCAAAGCAATATCCAGAACCAACACAGAGACCGCCGTCGTGTTGGACTAAGATTTAAGAGGACGACAAAACCATGTGTTTCAATTCAGCCCAGAAGGCCGCCGTCTTGGTGGCTTTCGCAATAGTCATGTCTTCACCTGCCCTGGCACAAGACCTGTCTCCGATCCAAAACATGCTGGAATCTGTTGAATCGGCTCTAACAGGTCCGATTGGGATTTCCGTGGCAACACTCGCCGTCATCGGAACAGGCTTTATGTGCATGATGGGCCGGTTGAACTGGGGTTGGTTTGCCTCGGTGATCATCGGCATCGTGCTGATTTTCTCGGCCGGCACCATTGTTGCTGGGTTTGCTTGAGACAGGCTGAGGCAAGTGCCTGTTTTGCAAATTCAAATCCTCCAATCGAGTCGAACGCGTTGAGCTTTGCAAACGCTGCCTCGGCTCGTCTTACGGATACTTCTTTTAACTTAAGCAATACAGGCACCCCGTGGCACAACGCTCCCCCTTGTTTCTCGGTCTAACCAGACCGCCCAAATATCTTGGCCTCCCTGTTGGATACCTGGCCGTCCTCAGTATGGGGATCATTCTGCCGTTCATCTGGACCAAATCATTGGCTGTACTGCTGCTGGGAGCGCCAGCCTATGTGGTCATGTGGTTTACCGCGGACAAAGAGCCTAAGTTTTTTGAGGTGCTGCGTGTGTCTTTTGGCAAGGTCCGGGCCACCAAAAATTCCAACATTTGGGGAGGTGACTCCTTTGGCTCTTGATGGACGCAATTTTGGCAAATTGAGCCCCACCTTGCTCAGTGTCGGCGCAGCGGAGTTTGACAAGGAAAGCTTCCTTTCCGAACACATGCCGTATCTTAGCTACGTTGACGATGAGACCATGATGCTCAAGCAAGGCGATCTCATGGCAACCCTGCGCCTTGACGGCGTGAACCCCATGACCTCCGAGGACGGCGATCTTGATGCACTCAAGCGGGCCGTGTCGGCCATTGTTTCTCTGACCGGAAATTCTTTTGGGTTCTATGTGCACCGAATATCAGTGCCTCAGACTCTCGATCTGCATCCCATTTCGGGCGACGGCTTTGCCGCTGAGATTGACCGCCTTTGGCAGAGCCACATCTCCGATCTGGACCCCAAAAAGCTGCGCCTCTATCTTAGCGTCGTGCGCAGGCCGAACATCGGCAGCCGCCTGCCCCTCCTGCGCAAATTCGCAACGCGCGCCTATCTCAAGGATCGCTCCAATCGCACTCAGCAGCTGAATGAGGTGGTGAGCTTCTTCACCGAGGCGTTAGCAGCGGCAAGACCAACACGTCTCACCAAACAGGGAGGTGAATGGTTAGGATATCTCGGCGCATTGAACTACGGCACCTTTGCACCCATTTCCGAGAGTGCGGATTTCACAACGCTGGCGGCTCAGGCCAGCAACTGCCGGGCGATGTTCAACGCTGATCAGCTCACGATCCGCGATGAGGTGACCGGACAGCTGCGCCATGGGGCCCTGTTTGCGGTCAAAACCTACCCGGCGATCACCGATGTAACTATGTTCGATGCGCTTGATTTACCAATTGATGTAGTCCTGACCAACAGCTTCTCCCCCATCCCGAACAACATCATGCTGGAAAACATCCAGCGGGTGGTCCGCCAGATGCACGCGGCTGATGATGCCGCGGTCTCGCTGCGCGAACAGTTGTCAGATGCGGCCGACGACATGGAATCCGGACGCGTCGCCTTTGGCAACCACCACCTTTCAATTGCGATCTATGCCGACAGCCGCGATCAGCTCGAACAGGGTGTGGCCCAGGTAAAGCGGATCGGTCAGGAAGCCTCAACGGTTCTGATCCGTGAGAACATGGCTCTGAAGGCAACTTATTTCGCGCAACACCCAGGAAATTTCTCCTACCGCGCCCGCAAGACACCTATTTCCTCCATCAACTTCGCGGATTTTGCAGCGCTTCACGGATCAGTTGAGGGGCGGATGCCAAATCAAAGCCCATGGGCTGAGAATGTCACTGTGTTTCCCACAGTGGGATCTTCCGGCTACCGCTTCAATTTCCATGAAGCAGGAGATCCCTCAAGCGAACCGACAGCGGGACATACAATTGTCCTCGGCACAATGGGCACCGGCAAAACTCTGACCACGGCATTCCTGACGGCGCAGGCAAGGCGCATCGGTGCACGTCTCTTCTTCTTTGACAAGGACCAGGGCTTGGAAATGGCCGTGCGCGCGCTTGGTGGCACCTATAACCAAATCCGCGCCGGCGTCCCCACCGGCCTGAACCCGCTCGCAACTGAGGTCGATGCGCGCGGCAAAGCATGGTTGGGTGACTGGCTCTCAACGCTCCTCTCCCGCACCGGGCCTCTCAACGGTGAACAGGCCCGCCATCTCCAAACTGCGATCCGGCAGAACGGTGAAGCGCACACCAGCTTGCGGACCTTCACCGGGTTTGAACAGCTGTTCCGGTCTTTGGATGATGATGACGAGTTGCAGTCAAGGGTGGCGCAATGGTCCCCTTCGGGCCGCTTTGGTTGGGTCTTTGAAGAAAATGAGGACGGCCGCGATCTCAATGTCAAAGGTGACATCGTTGGCTTTGACATGACGGAAATCCTCGACATGGACGTTGAGCGCACCGCCGTCCTCTCTTATATATTTCGCCAGATCGAACGCGTGGTCGAAGATCGCAAACCCACCATCATCGTTCTCGATGAGGCGTGGAAATTACTCAACGATCCCTACTTCGGCGCGCGGCTGGAAAACTGGCTAGTGACACTGAGGAAAATGAACTGCGTCGTGATCATGATGACGCAGCTGCCCTCGCAACTCGAACACTCTTATGTGGGCAAGACCATTATTGAGACGGTCTCAACGCAAATCCTGTTCCCAAACCCCAAGGCGCGGGCCTCTGACTACAAGTTCCTGCGACTGGGCGACAAAGAGGCCGATCTTCTGGTGCAGCCCATGATTGGCACGCGCGCAGCATTGGTGCGTTCCGGGGGTGAGAGCGTCTTCATCAATGCCGATTTGAGTGCCCTTGGCCCCTTGCTTTCGATCCTCGGCGGCGGCGCCACGGGCGAGGCCCTTGCCGGTTCCAATTGGCGGTCCCGTAACGATTTCTGGAAACTATAATGCTCAAAAATATTCTTATCATCGCCCTTGCTACACTTGCTGGCTGCGAGACCTATACCGACAAGACATCGCCCTGCCTGGGCCGCAATGGCAAGCCGGTGGTGAGCCGAAACTCGATCTCCCCTGCCATGTCCTTTGCGCCCGCTGTGAGCCGGAACGCCACAGATCTGAACTGCGTTTACCAACCGTTTGGGCGCGCCGAATGAACAAGGCACGTCTCACAACTGTGCTTGTTGCGATGCTGGCCCCTTGCACAGTTGCCGCACAGGGTGTTCCAACTATTGATCGAACGGTGATTGAGCAGCAAATCGCAAAGGCGAATGCCCTGTTCGAAGATTTCCAAGTGCAGCAGGAAAACCTCGGCCTACGTCACTCGCTGTCGGCTGTTCAGTCCGAACAGCTGACGACACTGGCAGCCATGACCGCCGCGACCACCGGCCCTGGTTACAATGCAAGCGCACTGGAAACCGGAGGAGCGCTTGGAGCAGACACTGTGTACCCTGTGACCAACAGTGGCCCAGTCGATGCCCGCCTTTTTGGCGAGGGCCGCGAGACTGTCGAGATGATGATCGTCCAGGTCGCGCAGGAGTTTGCGCAGCAAGCGGCAGCGGCGGGCCTGTCACCAACGCAGTTCCGCTGTCTGTTCCAGGCTCTAATAAAGCAAGAAAGCCGGTTCAACGTCTCGATCTCCAGCCCTGTGGGGGCCTATGGCCTGACCCAGCTTATGCCGGGAACGGCAAGTGACATGGGCGTGGACAGAAGTGTGCCAATCCAAAACCTGCGTGGCGGAGCAAAATACATAACAATTCAGCTGCGCCGCTTTGGAAACATCCCACACGCGCTTGCCGCCTATAACGCGGGCCCCGGGCGCGTGATTGAATATGGCGGCGTGCCGCCGTTCAAGGAGACCCAGGGGTATGTCCGCAACATCACCAAATACTACAACGAGTATTTGGCCGTCATTGGTGGGGCTGACGCGCTTGGAACGCTCTCACCCAGCGATATGACTCTTGCCGAATACAGCAACACCGCGGATGCAGCGACCTATTATGGTGCCGACAGCTTTGCGACCACAGAACAGGTGATCGCGCGGCTCAGCGCCATCATTCGCCAAATTGACACGCAACCAAACGCCAAGGCCGCGATTGAGTTGAACACCTACGCCCGAGCCGAGATCGCCCGCATTCTGACCATGCGCACTCGGCTGATGGCCGCCAATCAGGTGCGGCAAGGGGCGTTCGCACAGCATCTGGTGGCAGACCGGCTTGCTGAACATGATTTCAAACAAATGGGGATTTCCGAATGACTACAGCGTCTCAAAGATTGCTTGATGTACGCGGCAATGCGGATCTCGTTCTGGCGAAATCCAGAGGCAGGGAGTTGCGTTTCAATGTAAAGTCGAAACGACTTAAACGCATACTTCTTGCCGGCGCCGTTTCATTTTTTGCGGTGGCCTCTGGCGCCCAGGCACAGGGTGTTCCCACGATTGACGGAACCCAACTCGGGCAGCTGCTCGCCCAGTTGGAACACATGGCAAATGACCTGAACGTCCAGCTCGAGCAAGTCACTACCATGCGCCAGGAGTTGGAAACCCAAATCTCGCAGCTCACTAACCTCGAGGACCAGCTGGCCTCTTTGGTCGAAGGGAACGGTTTGGGCCAGCTTCTTGCAACCGTTGAAGATTTCGAGCGACTGAAAGGGGTAATCGAACAGCCAATTGCGTCCCTCGATCAGATCAAGGCGGGAAACTTCACCGGTGCGTTTCGGGAAGGATCAGCCGCGGCAAGCCGTATTGGAAGTGTTCTTCGGGATGCTGGGTTTACCAGTGAACGGCTAGCATCCCTCTCAAGTTCATCCAAGCCTGTCGATAACAATCTGGCAACACAGGCTGGCGCCAGCGCCATGCTGTCGGTGGCCGCCGAAGAGTCACATGTCGAAGCAGGGCAAAGCCTGCAGCGCATTCAGACCATGGTGGGTCACATTGATGATCAGGACGGCCTCAAATCTGCAGTGGACCTCAACACCCGGGTGACGGCCGAGCTCGGCATCATCCTGACACAGATCTGGCGCCTTGAAGCTACGGCCGGCGTCAGTGCCGGACAGCTTGGCGTGGTGGACGCGGCAACCCTGGCCGCAGAGCGCAGGTTCAGAACAATGGCGGTGGACGAATGATGGATACCAAACTGATGGCAATCATTGCAGTTGCCGGGATTGCAGCGGTTGGCCTGGCCGCCCTGCCCCTTGTCAACAGGGCTGACCAGCCTGAAAAAGAGACGGTATCGATGCCAACAGTGGTCGCTCAAGTGGCTGTGATAAATGAGCCGGGAACTCTTGAGCCAACGCAGGCACAGACAGACTTTCAGACGATGGCAGTTGAGCCAGATCTACCTGATTGCAGACCACCCCGACCACCAAAAGAACTTGCAGAAGTCACTCTTACACGAAATGGGTTTGCGGCAATTCTAGAAATCATGGCGATGCGGCGTTGGCAAAAGACCGGCTCTTGCGAGTGCTTTTATGAGCAAATCCTCTGGGATGACGTTCTGGCAGCGGCCCCTGAATTTGAACGCACAGATGGTGTAGACCTCCGCTTCGATGTTCCTAAGCTCCGGGCTGGAGCCGGTACGCTGATAGCCCAAAGATCTAAAGTGTGTCCTGAATAATGGGCGTGATCACCGATATTCTGACCGTGGTAGATGACGCTGTTGCAGGAGTTTCCGAAGCGGGGTTCACCCAAATCGCCGGAACAGTGGGTGGTGTCATCACCGCCGGTTCTGCACTTTTGGTCGTGCTGTTAGGCATCAATATCGTCGTCCAGATCCGCCCCATGAGTTTTGGCAGCTTCTTTGCATTTGGAATAAAGATTGCCCTCGTTGGAATATTTGCCCAATCCTGGACAAACTTCCAGGTGGTCTACATCATCATCACACAAGTCCCGGACAGCATCGGAACGGCTATCATCAGCTTAACCGGGGTGACAACAACCGGTGGCCTATATACCGCGCTCGACTCTATGGTGTCCCAAGTCACTGAATATGGCGACACAATCGGCGACAACGCAGGATGGGTGTTTGGTGCCGTCCTTGGTGTCGTTGTCTGGGTAATTGCTGCCATATTCGCCGCGGTGTCAGCTGGCATCATTGCCTATGCAAAAATCATTTTGACCCTGATGGTGGTCGTCGCGCCGATTGCCATCCTGTGTTCGCTGTTCAAACCAACCATGTCGTTGTTTGAGGCATGGTCCCGCTCGATCATCGGGTATGCGTTCATGCCAATTGCTGCGGCGGGTGCTGCAGGCATTGTCATCGCGATCGCTGGCGAAATCGCCGGCAGCACTCCCGACCCCGATGGTGTGGATACGCTCAACCTTATTTTCCCATTTATCGTCGTTTTGTTCCTTGCTGCCGGCATCATGCTTGCGGTTCCGTCAATCGCGATGGGGTTGAGCGGATCAATTGGCATCGCGTCCAATGCGGCAGGGCTCAGCGGGTTGGCAAAACGAGGCGTCATTCAATCAGGCCAACTCGGGCGGCGTGCGATGGGTGAAATTGGCTACCACGGATCAAAGGCGATCGACGCAACAAAGGCGCAGATGAACGCGCCAACGGCTGCTGGCTCATCCCTATCGCCACGGACCAATCCCGCCGCCCGATTGGCTCAAACCCAAGCCCTGCGACAGAAAAAACAATAAATACAACGGGTCATTGACCCTCACCAAAAGGAGTCCGTCATGAGTACCGCAAGAGACCAGTTTGAAGCCGACCTGTTGCTTGGCCCCCGGCGTCGCGAACGCATCGCCTATGTGGTCGCTGGCGTCGGCGTCGTAGTAGGTTTGACCGGATTTCTGGGAGCAGTGTCCATCCTGCCATTAAAGACAATCCAGACGCATGTGGTTGTCGTCGACAAGACCAGCGGCCAGTTGGATCGAGTTGCAACCGTTCAGAACATGACACTTGATGAAAGCGATGCCATCATTCAGGCAAACTTGGTCTCATATGTCGATCAGCGAGAAACCTATGATCTGTCCGATAGCGAAGAACGCATCAACGCGGTTTTGAGCCGTTCTGAAGGAGATGCGGCCCGGACCCTGCGTGATCTCTGGAACTCTGCGAATGACGATTACCCGATCAACGTCTACGGACGGGATGCCAAAATTGATGTGGTGATCAGATCCGTCAATCAATTGGCAGGCGAAGTGGCGCAGGTCCGGTTCACCAAGACACTGCGCATGCCCCGTGACAACCGAACGGTGACGCGCGGCTACGTGGCAACGATCGCCTATGCATTCAAACCAGAAACCAAACAACTGCTGCAGGACGTCTGGGCTAATCCCCTTGGCTTTGTCGTCTCCTCCTACCGCGTCGATGCCGAAACACTGGAAAACTGATATGAACAAAGCCTATCAAGCCGTACCTCCAATGGTTCGCAAGGTGGCGCTGTCGCTAATGCTGGCAACAACAGTGCTATCCCCCGCCTTTGCAGCGGGAACCCCCAGGGGCGGGTCAAAGGACATACGCATCCGAAACGCCGCCTATGATCCGAACCAGGTCTTTATCATTGAAACGGATCTCAAGTTCTCCACCACAATCCACTTTGAACGCGGCGAGCGGTTCCAGGCAGTGATTGCCGGGGACACAGAGAGCTTTGAGATTACTCCCATCAAAGATCTCGGCAACGTTGTGACGATCAAACCGCATGTGCGCCGCGCTGTCACCAACATGACTGTCATTACTAATCGCCGCACCTATTCCTTTGAATTGCGTGAGGGCCATATCAGCGGTGCAACGGGCCGGTTCTATGAGGTTCGGTTTTCTTATCCGGAAATGGCCCGGCGCCGTACCGTCAACAGCGCGCCAAAGGGATACCAGCCCCCGAAGAACCACGCGTACAAATTGGCCGGTGACGGTGATTTTAGGCCGTCCTCTGTCTACGATGATGGCCGCTATACCTATTTCATGTTCCGGAAAGGCGTTCGCCAACCGGCCATATTCAAAGCAGACGAGCGAGGGCGCGAACGCACCATCAACTGGACCCAGCAAGGCAATATCGTGCGTGTTCTGGGCGTGAATGACTTCTGGACTTTGCGCATTGATGATGATGCCCTCTGCATTGTCCGCGACGGCGCCGCATTGTCGGTGGGGAATTGAGCAATGGCGAACAAAACTATCGAAGAACGTATGGCCGCGATGGAAGATCAAAACCAGGACAAGCGGCGCGGTGGACTTAGGCTTCCCATGGTTGGTGGCGGTTTGGCATTGGTGGGTGCCTTGGGCGCCTATTTTCTGGCTGCAAACGTGCAGTCACAAACGCAAACTCCCCTCGACACATCCAAGGTAGAGGACTTTCAGAGCGGTCCGACCACTGGGGACAGATTAACACTGGCGCGCCCGGAACCGGAACAACGGGTTGAAGAGGCGATTATTCGAATTGAAAACGCTCTGGAAACCCCTGCCCCGGCACCACGCACACCCGCGCCTAACGCAGAGCTCGCGGCTGAACTTGCGGCGATGCGGCAGGCTTTGGCTGAAAGCACGGCAGGCCGAGACAAGGCGATTTCTGATGCTGTAACGGGATTGAAGGAGGCTTTTGAGGACCGAGCGGCAGAGCTGGAAGACGCCGCCATCAAGGCGGAACGGAATCTCACTGCGCTCAAAGCCTCGGCCAAAGCCCGCGAAAACACACTGCAATCCTTGATCGACGCCGAACGCGGTCAGCGCGAGGCCTTGGAAGCGGCAATTGCACACGATGATTTAATGGCGCTGGACGCACAACGTGCTGAACAGGCCGCCCGCGACACCGCAGAACTGGAACAACTGCAGATCCAATCTCCAGCAGTGATTTACGCAGCCAGCCAATCTGGCACTGCCGCGAGCGGTGCGCCATCAATAGGTGACGGCAACCAACGTACTCTATCCGGCGATGAAGCATTCCTGCGGGCGCCCCCTGCCCTCATAGTTCAGGAGGCCGAACAGATGCTGGACCCGGACCGAACATTGGCGCAGGGTTCGGTTGTTCAGGCTGCTTTGCAAGTGGCGATCAACAGCGACCTGCCGGGAAACGTGGTAGCCGTAGTGTCAGAACCCGTGCCGTCCTTTGCAGGCAACACCATCCTAATCCCGCGCGGATCGCGCCTCTTTGGCTCGTATAGCGCAGGCGTCCAGGCAGGCCAGAAACGCATCCTGATCGCTTGGAGCCGCATTCTGACACCGGACGGGATCTCGATGCAGATCGCGTCCGTGGGTGGCGACAGACTTGGGCGTTCTGGTGTAACAGGCTTTGTGGATAGCAAATTTGGTGAGCGTTTTGGTGGAGCCGCACTGATATCCCTTATGGGCTCTGTCCCCTCCATCGCAGCAGCCAGGATCAAGGATGGCACCACTTCGGATACTGTTGTTGCCATATCTGAAGATCTTGAAGATGCAACGGGCACTGCCATTACTGAGCAATTGTCCCGCAAGCCCACAATCTACATTGATCAAGGTGCAAGCGTTACGGTTCTGGTGGACCGCGACGTGGTTATCTACTGATGATGGAAATGGGCACAACAACGAAAAAGGCCCCCAGCTATCTTGAGGCCTATCTTGAACGGTTCAGGGAATGGCTCACCGATCACAGCATCTCGGAGTTCGCCATAAATCCCGATGGCCAAGTCTGGATTGAACGGGCGGGCGATGCCCATATGATCCCGGTTGTTGGCGAGGTTATTGATCCCAAAAAGACCATCGATATCGCCCAGGCCATTGTCGGGGATGCAAATGCCAAGGTCTCGAAACTGCGACCCCTTGTCTCCGGCAAGGTCGACTATCAGGGTCGTCCACTGCGCGTCCAAGTTGCCATTCCTCCCGCCGTGGAAACCGGAGCATCCTTGTCGGTCCGCCTGTTTTCTCCCAAGGGCATTGCCAACTATAAGGCAGAATATCTGTTTGGGGAGGCTGTTTCTCTGGACCAGAAACGGCGCGACAAGATGGCCGAGGTTCGCGAGATTGCGGATACGGATCTCAATGGCGCGCTTAAACGTCTGATCGAGTTGCGCCTGAACATCCTCGTCAGTGGCGGGACATCAACCGGCAAGACGACCTTTGCGCGGCATCTGTTGGGCTATGTCGGCGCAGATGAACGCATAGTCACCATTGAGGATGCGTTCGAGCTGTTCCCACCACAACCGAACACCGTTTGCTTGCTGTCCGAGAGGGACAATGATTCACCCAGAACCACCGATATGCTGCTTGCCGCGTCCCTTCGGATGCGTCCGGATCGGATCATTGTGGGCGAGCTGCGCGGTCGAGAGGCGATCACCTATCTCGAGGCCATCAATACAGGTCACGGTGGGTCGATTTCCACACTCCACGCAGAAACCGCTAAACTGGCGATCGACCGGTTGGCAATCATGGTGTTGCAGGCTGGAACGCCGCTGACATTTGCAGAGGTCAAGGATTACATCGCTCGATCCATTGATGTGATTGTCCAGCTTGGCCGGACAGATGGACGGCGTGGAATTACGGAACTGTATTTTCCGGGCGATGAAACTTGAGCCAGTACCTGAGGGTCATGCCAAGTATTTCGAACTTCTGGGTCGATCCTTTTCTGCCCAATGCTGCACTGCAAATAACTTGTTAGGATGGGTGGTTTGCGAGCTTTCCTGCATCGAAACTCAAAGCCTCACCCCAGTAGGAAAGCGGACTTTGGTTGCCCGAATACGATACCCCCGGCCCTCGCAAAAGGCCGGGCATTTCTTTTGGCGGCGTGCGTTGGGCCTTAGCGGCGCTCTAACCAGTCGAGCGCGACAAGAAACGTCACCGCGTAGACGACATGGCCAACCAGCGCGACCCATGTGATGCCGGTGAAACCTAGGAAGGCGGGCATTCCGACAACCCAATGGGCCATTATGTAAAGCGCGAAGATCCAGAGGCCGATCCCATAAGCTATGGCAACCGCGATCTTGGGCAACCACGGCGTCAAACGATCCGATAGGGGTCGAGCGACCAGAATCCAGCCCAGCGGATAGGCGACTAGGCCGATGAGGTAATGCAGCAAGTCTCCGGCCCCCGGCGCAACGGTGCCGAAAAGAGTTTTGATGGTGCCTTTTGCCAACCCGACCGGGGCCAGCTTCGCGTATCCGGCAAGGGGGCTGAGGGCCTGTCCGAAGAGGTCGAAAACAACGGTGGCGACGCTGCCCGCGATCAGGATCGCCATGACTATCGCAATGGAAACCGGGGGCGAAGGCACGCGAGTGCCTGTCACATTTACAGCCATTTTTGTATCTCCTAAAAATCCGGGATGAGAGCGAGAGGGATGTAGCGGGACACCCTTCTCGCCGCGGCATCAGCCTAGTTCAACAGGGCGACGCCAAGGGGAACGGAAAACTGTTCGCACCAGATATAGACCTCCGAGAAATCGGAGACGTTTAGGTTGGCAGGGACGCGGAAGCTCTGCGCGCCGGTTTTTGAGTGCAGGGCGCCGATCAAGGTGCCGTCGACATAGTTGCCGTCTTTTCCGAAACCGACCTTGGGATCGGGGGCGCCGTCGAGGAAAAATTTCGGGCCCAGCTGCACGACGTAGCCATCCGCGTCTTTGGTGATGGTCACGCCGCCCGAAGTGACGTGGTCGGACGCGCCAGTAAACTGGCCGTTGCGGTTGGCACTGTCGGCGAAGGCGCTGGTGGCGAGAGCGGCAGAGAAAGCGACGATGGTTAGGGTCTTGCGGATCATGGTAAGAATTCCTGTGCTGTTTGCGTGTCTGTTTGTTGCTGACATCCGGAATATGCCGGTTTGATCGCGCAATTGGAAATATCTATGACCTCCCACTTCAATAGCCATTGGCTATGGACAGGCCCCAAATTTCGTTCCAAAATGTTCACTTGTGCTAAAAGTCAGTTCTGAAAAAAGGCAATGCCTATGGAGATGCATCAAGTCCGGTATTTTCTCGCCGTCTGCAAGGCCGAGAATTTCACCCGCGCCGCCGAGGCCTGCAACGTCGCGCAGCCCTCATTGACCAAGGCGGTTCGTAAGCTGGAGGAAGAGTTCGGGGGGCCACTGTTTCATCGCGAACGCAACCGCTCGATTCTCACCGAACTGGGCCGTCGGGTGAAACCGCATATCGACCGGATGGCCGAGGCAAGCATGGCCGCGAAACAGGATGCAGCCGGGTTCTTCACCGACGGCGCGGTCAAGGTCCGCCTAGGGGTGATGTCAACAATTGCACCGACGCGAATGGTGGGCTTCCTGATGCGCCTGCGCGAGGAGGTACCCCAGCTGGAACTGGAGCTTAAAGAAGACTCCGGCACGGCGCTGATCGCGGCGATGACCACTGGCGAGCTGGACGTTGCGCTGATGGCGATGCCGACATTGCCCAACACCCTGCACGCGATGCCGCTCTATCCCGAGCGCTATGTGGTCGCCTTTCCGGCTGGCCATGCATTTCAGCAGCGCAATGCCATAAGCATTGAAACCCTAAAAGGGGTTGATTACCTCACACGTGTTCATTGCGAATTCATGGATCATTATGAGGCGCTCGGTGATTCACGTCCGCTCACTGTGAACGTTCGCTATTCGTCAGAGCGCGAAGACTGGGTTCAGGCGATGGTGGTTGCGGGGCTGGGATGTTCGATCATGCCTGAGCACCTGCCTTCGATGGACGGCATCAGCACACGGCCGCTGAAAGACCCCACGGTCTCACGTTGCGTTTCACTGGTGACCGTTGCAGGCCGACAGCATTCCCCGGCGCTGGCTGCGATGGTACGTGTTGCAAAGCGTCACGTCTGGCCAGTGGAGTAGAACCTTAGAGAATACCACGCTGGAAGCGGTCACTTGCGCGCGCAGGGACCGGCAGCGAAGTCCGCAGACCAACTACAATCCCGACCACGATTGCTCACCTAAATCCGACCTCATCGAGAGGCCAATCCATCGCCGCCGCGCGCGCCAACCCAACCTTCGGGGCCAAATTAAGTTAAGGCAACAATCCCGCTGAAACACCTTCCTGCACAACTGCCGGATCGTAAGCCTTACGCGCGAAAACTTTGCGCAGCATCGGTTCGAAATAATCCAGTGTCTTGGTTGGGTATTCAGGATCAAATGACGTTTGATCCCACCGCTCACAAAAGGCAGCGCAGGTTTCGAAACAGGGATGATCCTTGTACCGGTCGCGTGCGTTTTCGTCCCAACCATAATGCCGAGCGTAATACAGCATCTGAAACAGGCCATGGTGCTCGACAGTCCAGGACACTTCCCAGCGGACAAAGGGGCGGATCACCTCTGCTGAAAACCGGTCGTGGTTTTGCGGGGCAAGCCCGTCGCCTATATCGTGCAACAATGCGCCGACGATCCAGTCGATATCACAGCCATCATTCTCGGCCCGTGTGGCAGATTGCAGCCCATGTTCCAACCGGGTGATCTGATACCCCTCAAGCGTCACTTCGCCCTGTCGCCGCAGCTCATCCAGGACCCGATCAGCGGTCAGCGCAAGATAGGGTTTCTCAAGCTCATGCAGCATCAGGTACTCCTCTTTGGTACCGTCTTTCATCTGCGTAAAAGAGACTTTTCCGGGCTTATCTTCTTGTTCGGTCATACTGCTCATGTCTTGTTTCCTTAGGCTGAGTAGAGGGACACATCCTGTTCTGCCCCTTCCGTCAAAGTCGCTTCCTGATCGCGAATGATCTGTTGGTACAAATTCAAGTCGGCTGCTGCAAAGGGTTCCTGAGGACCGGCGATATTGATCCATCCTCGGGTCGAGTCGATCCCGCGCACCAACATGGCATAGTCCCGCCCCTCCAGACCATCCCGCACCTCTGGCGTGACATAGCGAATGGCCAGCCCGATCCGTCGATCCTCTGATCGATTTGGCCCAGACGCATGGAAACACCGACCATGGTGCAGCGACATTTCCCCAGGCTGAAGCGGACCGTGACGGGCCACAGATTCGTCGATGTCTTGGATTTCCTGACCGCGGGACAGCAAATTGTTGTCATCATGGGTGTCGCTGTGACTGACGATCCCATTGGTATGGCTGCCGGGAATGAAACGCATACAGCCAGCTTCGACCGAAACATCGCTTAAGGCGACCCAGGCTGTGACCTCATCATTGGTCTCTCCCATGCCCCAATAGGTGATGTCCTGATGCCAGGATACGGTTTTCGTTGAGCCGGGTTCCTTGATGAACAACTCGACAGACCAGGCCAGTAGGTTCCGACCGAGGATGGATTGCACCGCGTTCAGAATCGCCGGGGTAGACGCCAACTCTGACAGCAGCGGGATTACAACATGGCCATTCACCCGAAAATACTGGTCGAGACTGCTGCCCCCTACCCCGTCGCTGTAGGTCACTTCCAACGCCTCGATCGCTGTTCGCAGTTCGGCAACGGTCTGGCTGTCGAACACCCGAACCCCACTGATGAACCCATCTGCCTCGTATTGTTTCTGCTGATCAGCGGTCAGGCAACCGGCTATAAATTCTGCGCTGTCTTTTGGCATGTTCGGGTCCTTGCTTTGCCCCGTAGAGGCATTTGATGTCCGTTCACTGTGAAATAAAGGTGCCCGTCAGAGCCAGAAAGACTTCTTGCGACTGAGAGTAAGTTGAACTTATCCTCAGTCGCAAATGGCACACACACGAATCCCATCACTCAACTGGCTGCGCGTTTTCGAAGCTGCGGCGCGGGTGCAGAGCTTTGCGCGCGCCGCAGAGATCCTAAATATGAGTGCCCCTGCAGTGAGCCAGCAAATCCGGGCACTGGAAGCACATCTTGGTCGTCATTTATTTCACCGTGCCCCGCAGCGGGTCACCTTGACCGCTGCGGGTGCTGCATTTCTACCCGTTGTTCAGCATTCGCTGGCATCAGTGGAGACCACCGCAGCTGCGTTGTTTGGGGGGGCAGAGCAAACAACAATAACATTACAGGCGGTTACTCTTCTGGCGATAAGCTGGCTTCCGGCAAAGCTGGCCGCGTTTGAAGCGGCTCACCCTCGGTTGCGCGTCGATGTAATCTGCGGGGAAAGCCTGGCTGATTTCCGTACGATCCTGCCAGGCCGTGAGCCCGATCTGCAAATCGCCTTTGGCTCTGTCACTGATTTTGCAGACACCGCCGAGCCCTTTATACGTGAAACCCTGAAGGTGGTTGCTGCCCCTGATATCGCGGGTTCCATAAAAACACCTGGCGATTTGGCACGCCATTCCTTGTTCGAAGTTTCGGCGCATCGCTCTGGCTGGCATCAGGTGTTGGCGTCCTGTGCCGATATTGATTTGCGCGCCATGGGTTTTCGGATGACGGACACAACGCCTTACGCGTTGTCTCTCGCGGCACAGGGACTAGGGGTGGCATTGGCGCGCGCACCGGCCAGTGACAAAATCGTGCGGGTGTTGGGACTACATTACTGCGACGTGCTGCAGGATGTTCCCGGAATTCAACGCTACTTTTTCCTGCAGCCCGGTGGCGGCGCCCTGTCCCGCCCTGCGGCTCTGCTAAAGGAATGGTTACTTGCCGGCTGGGATTGACCGGCTGGACCTCATAGATTTGTGTCTGTTGAACCGTCACCGATGCTGACATTTCCTCTCTCATCCAATCCAGAAACGCTTGCGATGCCGGAGTCTGGCCGTGAGATGGGGGTGGGAACAGGAAATATCCTTCTGCCAGCGGTGCGGAGTGCCGGAATGGCCGAACCAGCGACCCCGCGGCAACCAGATCAGCCGTCAAAGTGTCATGTGCCATGGCCATTCCAGCCCCGTGAATCGCCGCGGTGATTGCGATGACATATGTCGACGCTCGGTTGATCTCCTCATCCCGGGAAAACGGTTTCCCCTGTGTCTTGAGCCATGCATTCCAAGACCCGATTGAACCTGCACAGTCCAAAAGTGTCGCGGTGTTCAGCTCCGGTTTGCCGCCTTGGTATGCCGGTGCACAAACTGGATAAAGGCGGTCTGATGTCAGCCGTTCGGCGGCTCCTGACATGTCTTCCTCACGCCCAAATCGGATCTCCAAAGCTGCCTTGGACGCATGCCGTTCGGGGTCTCAGATCAGTGTGACAATATTCAGCGTCAACCAGGGGCGGAGCGCGTAAAGTCTGTGAAGGCGAGGCGCCAGCCAGAATACCGAGAAGGCCATATTGCATTGCAACGTCATGCTGCGCCCGCGATCGCCGCCAATAAAGGACTGTGTGCTGCTGGCGATCAGGTCAAAGGCCTCGCGCAGACTGGGTAGATAGTTGGCACCATCCTCGGTCAATTCAAGCGCACGGGTCATGCGGACAAACAGATCGCGACCAAGGAACGCCTCCAGGCTGCGCACATGCTGACTGACCCCTGGGGGTTGCACGGGCCAATCCACCGGCTGGTGCCACATTCGCGCTGCGTCATGCATGCGCATTCGATCCATGCCACGGTGTTGGCCAGCCTTGCCGACAGCTCTCTGCTGCCCATCGATCAAAATACTGCAACGTTCTACAATCGCTACGTGATCGCCTTCTGGCATCTGGCTGCTGGTCGTTACACAGAAACGATGCGCCTGGTTGCACCCGAGAGTGAGCTCGCCAAAATGAGCCGCAATGCGCGGATCATGCTGGCGATCTATACAGCCATAACCATCGCGCCATTTGCTGGCATTTGGTGGCCGGTTTGGTTCCTGATCCTGCCGCGCATTCTTGGTGCGCCGGTTATGCTGCTGTTCACTCTCATTCAACATGTAGAATTCCAGGAAAACTCCCCTTCTACCCTCGAAAGCACACGCTCGTTCCGCACCTCCTGGCTTGGTCGGTTTCTATACATGAACATGAACAACCACGTTGAGCACCACCTGTACCCACAGGTGCCCTTCCATGCGCTGCCGGATTTGGCCCGGGCTGTGGAGGATCAGTTGCCCGAACCGGATGCTGGGTTCTTGCGGTCCAATTGGGAAGTCTTCGTTGTCACCCTGCGCCGCTCACTGGGGTTTTCAACCAAGGCATCAAGCCTCCGGCAAGCGCCACATATGATCACAGATGGTGGTCCTGTCACCCGGGTCGCGGAAAGGTCCATGTAAATGAAAATTATCTATGGCTTTAGCCGCGCACCATCGGCACCACCAATCTGATTTTTGGTCCCGAAACCGCCCCATTACTGAACTATGCTCCAAAATACTTACGAGGATTAAATGACCAGCTGGACCGACGCCTGTGGAATCGAAGACATCGACGAAGAAGACCTGATCACGTGGGAGCACGATGGGCATACCTATGCCATATACAACACCGAAAATGGCTTTTTTGCCTCCGACGGAATGTGCACCCACGAAGACCAAAGCCTTGAAGACGGTTTGGTCATTGATTGCGTGATCGAATGCCCGTTGCATGGTGGGCGGTTCGATATTTGCACCGGCAAGGCCCTCTCTGCCCCAGCCTATACGGATTTGAAGACCTATCCGGTTAAAATGAAAAACAGTCGAATATTGATCGAGGTCAGATTGCATCCGGGCTGAGCAGTATTTGGACCTGTCAAACGTGGTCCCCACATTGAACCAAATTTCATAATGACGTGGCGGATTGGCGACGATGTTAGGTCCGAAGCAGGAGGCGCAAGTTGGGCTATTTTGCGAGTTCTCGATAGAGGATCATGTCCCAGGGTAAAGGCCAAATTATTCTTGCAGGCCTGTGCGGGGAGGAAAACCGAGCCCGGTTTCCAGTGTATCAACTCAAACCGTTGCTTAGGTGCTCCAGCAACAGGCGCACTTTGGGTGAAAGATGACGGTTCTGAGGATAAATCGCCCATATGCCGTCGTCGGGGGCGGCAAAACGATCCAGCAAGGGTATTAACCGGCCTGCCTCAAGTTGAGTGTGAACATAGTAGTCGGGCAGTTGGATAATTCCGATGCCCTTCAGTGCGGCATCCGCCAGTGACCAACCACTATTGCACCGGATGTTTCCAGTGACGCGAACATGACGGGACTTGCCCTTCTCCTTAAATCGCCAGAAATCCACCGTGCCTCGCAGGCAATTGTGCCGGTCCAATTCCGACAATGTGCGGGGCTCACCAAAGGCCGCAAGATAGCCGGGGGAAGCACAGACATAATGCTTTCTGGACGCCAGACGTTTGGCCATCATGGTGCTGTCTTCAAGCTGACCCAGGCGGATCGCCAGATCATAGCTTTCGGCCACAAGATCGACTATTTGATTGGTCAGGGTCAGGTTGACCTCAAGCTCCGGGTAGCGGGCAACAAAATCATTGACCAGAGGTGCAATCCTGTTCTCGCCATAAGTCACCGGCGCGGTTAGGTTAAGCCTGCCCTTCGGTGTCTGGTGCAGGTCGGTGATGGCACGTTCGGCCTCGGCCAGCCCGTCAAGAACCTGGCGGCAGTGGTTATAATATATCTGTCCCGTTTCGGTGATCGTGACCTTCCGGGTTGTGCGATAGAATAATTTGACCGACAGCCGGACCTCCAATGCCCCGATCTGTCGGCTAACCTGCGCAGTGGAAATCCCCAACTGGTTCGCTGCGGCCGTAAAGCTCTTTGCCTCGGCGACAGCCACAAATTCAGTGACGCCTTCCCAATGGAACACCGGAGTTTCCTCTCACATAGCAAACGCAGCTTATCTGGCTCGATTGTTACGATACAGCAATAGTGATTTACGAAAGTAGCTAATTACGGTTCTCACGAAACAATATAAATCCACGTCATGACAGCTACGCCCGGCGATGTTTCGGGAAATCTTCTCTTGCCAGCAAAAAGTGAACCCGCATGACCGACATTATCAAATCCAAGGCCGCAATCGCTTGGGGGCCGAAACAGCCCCTATCCGTCGAAACAATCGACGTGATGCCGCCGCAAAAAGGCGAGGTGCGGGTGCGGATCATCGCCACCGGTGTCTGCCACACGGATGCTTTCACCCTATCCGGTGATGACCCCGAAGGCATCTTCCCCGTAGTTTTGGGCCACGAAGGCGGTGGGATTGTGGAATCCATTGGCGAAGGTGTGACCAGCGTTTCCGTCGGCGATCATGTAATCCCGCTCTACACCCCGGAATGCGGAGAATGTAAGTTCTGCAAGTCCGGCAAAACCAACCTGTGTCAAAAAATCCGAGAAACCCAGGGAAAGGGCCTGATGCCTGACGGCACCACCCGGTTTTACAAGGATGGTGAACCTATCTTCCACTACATGGGCTGCTCTACTTTCTCGGAGTACACCGTGCTGCCGGAAATCTCGCTGGCCAAGGTCAACCCTGAGGCACCGTTGGAAGAGGTCTGCCTGCTGGGCTGTGGTGTCACCACCGGCATGGGGGCGGTGATGAATACAGCCAAGGTCGAGGCCGGCGCGACCGTTGCGATCTTTGGCATGGGCGGTATCGGCCTGTCGGCGGTTATTGGGGCAACGATGGCCAAGGCGAGCCGGATCATCGTGATTGACATCAATGAAAGCAAATTCGATCTGGCCCGCAAACTAGGCGCCACCGATTTCATCAATCCAAAGGACTACGACAAGCCCATTCAAGACGTGATTGTCGAGCTGACAGACGGCGGTGTAGACTACTCGTTTGAATGCATCGGCAACGTCAATGTCATGCGCTCAGCGCTGGAATGCTGTCACAAAGGTTGGGGTGAATCCGTGGTCATCGGCGTCGCCGGTGCCGGTCAGGAAATCTCGACCCGCCCGTTCCAACTTGTCACCGGGCGGGTTTGGCGCGGTTCAGCTTTTGGCGGCGTAAAGGGGCGGTCGGAACTGCCCAACTATGTGGAGCGCTACATGCAGGGTGAGTTCAAGCTGAACGATTTCATCACCCACACGATGGGGCTAGATGACATCAACGAGGCGTTTGATCTGATGCACGAAGGCAAAAGCATCCGCACAGTGATCCATTTTGACATGTAAGCTTACCTATGGCTGCGCCCATTGCGGCGCGGCCACGACATTTGACCAAAGGGTACAGCAGCGCACTGGAAAACACGCACGCTTACAGGAGTTTTGGCGGCGATCTAGCTACGGCCCTAAACGTGGATAATCGATCAATTGTTCTCCGATGGGCAATCATCCCAGAGCCAAATGAAGGTCAGCCACGTCATTCGAGATGGAACTCCTGACCTTCTGCTATCAGCACTTGCCAGCTTTCGCGCACATCGCCATCTTTGTCCAGCTTGAGGGAAACCATCCCGTCGGCCCCGGCCTTTGGCATCACCAGTTTCAATTTGCGAGAGGGTTTGTTTCGCAGTGTTGATCGTGCGGCCTTGGGTTCAGACCTCTCACTTTCATCACTAGCTGCCCCCGGCTCCTTGGGCTCAGCTTTCTTTTCCTGCCGAGCCGTAGTTTCCTTCCTCTGCAGCGGCGGATATGGCAGCGGCTTGCCTTCTTGCGCATCCATCATCGTCATGAACTTTGGATCCTCGTAATACTTAATCCGCGTGGCTTTGATGGGATGCTGGGGAGACGCCAGAATAATCACCTCATCCGGATCCATGAACCGAGCCTCGGTCTCAGACAGCAAAGGGCGCTCCTCAAAGCGGCTGGTTGAGGACTGTGCCCCCAGAATGCCCTTGTTGCGGCCATAAGACTTGGTGACCGCTTCTCTGGTGTTTTTGCCAACTGATGCCGATACTTCTTTCACCGTCTGTTCGTCACGCGGGGTGATATAGAGTTTCAGCCCTGCGCCGTTTTCCAGACTGCCACGCCCGTCGGGCCCATAGATCTTGTCCAGCGCCGCCAGGGATTGCGCAATCATGGCAATGCGCCCGCCATAACTCGCCAGCGTGTGAATCGCGCGTTCCAGATACGGCATCGCGCCCATCTGCTGGAATTCGTCAATCATGATCATGACCGGCCACTTATCATCGGGGCCTGGTTCATTAGCGCGCAGGCTGGCAATCAGATCAGCAAACATCAGCCGCAGAAGCGGCGCCAGAGTTGGGATATGATCCTCAGAGACCGCAATGTAGAGCGACTGTGGCGTTTTCCTGAAGGTGGAGAAGTCAAAATCGTTTCCATTAGTGGCCGCGACCACCGCCGGATTGTCCCATTGTTTGAGGCCTGCTGTCTTGAGCGCCTGGATGTTGCTGGTCAGGAGCCGATCAGAGGCGCTGGCCGCATTCATCCAAAGGGTTTGCAGCGTGGGCTCAACGGCTTCCTCGGCATAGGTCTGGTACTGAGCATTCTTGTCCACCCCATCAGACACGATTTTGCAGACCTCGCCGAGGGTGGCTTTTTTACGTTGTAGCGCCAGCAGGCAGGCCGCGACGAATATGGTCTTGCCCGCCTCAGAAAACGTGTCGGACTGCCTGTTGTCCTTATCCAGAAACAGATCCGCCAGAATACTGACCTCGGTAAACTGCTCCGCAAAAGATTTGGCCTTGGTTATGCGAGCCAGCGGATTGTATCGATGGGTCCCGTGGGCCCAATCAAACGGTGAGAACCGATAGACCTCATCGCCATTGCCCATACGGTAGCGGGCGGTTTTCTCAAAGTTCTCACCTTTCACGTCCAAAACCACGGCTGAACCGTTGAAGGCGAGGATATTGGGAATGACAAAGCCGACACCTTTACCAGCACGGGTCGGCGCCACCATCATCACATGTGGGATCTCTTTGGAGGACACATAACCGGCGCCTGATTTCGCCGCCCCCAGCTTGCCACAGACAAACCCGTTTCCCACGGGGTGCAGCATATCGTTCCTCTTCAGCTCGGGTTTCGTCTGCCAATGAGCCGAGCCATAGTCGTCACGCTGTTTGCGATAGCTCCAGACAAAGGCCAATATACCCAGGCCCAGAGCAAACAAAGCAACAGACCCAAATGCGACCTTGAACGCTTCGGTGTGCATTGCCCGCAAGGCCTCAGATGCTTTCCAGACGCTAAACATATCAAAACCGGCCACACCGCGCCGAAGGGCCAGGGTCAGATAAGCGCTGCCAATGATGCTACCGATCATCGCACCACACATGACGCCAAACAAAACGCCGACGCTCAGTTTTATAGGGTTGTTCATCTGTTGCCCGCCCTACAGGCCCATATCATCATCAAGCCCGCGATCTCGGATCTTCTCAGCTGTGTTCTCCGCCGCCTTCTCAGCCGAGATTTCCTTGGCTCGCTCATTGGCACGGTTCTGGGAAAGATCTGAAGCGACCTCCGCAAGCTCCGGCTCTCCACGGTCTTCGGCGGCGACCTCCAGATACTGTTTGGTGACACTGATCTGATCGACGGTATTGGGCAGAACTTCATCCAACACCTGCCAATGACCACGGTCCAGCTCGGCCATGCCCTCATCACCAAGCTCTTTGTGTAGCTTGGCCACCAGAGTACGTTGCATAATGTCCTGTTGTTCGCCAGAAAGATCACCGTCCCGCAATTCTTGTGCCAGGTGGCGGATATAGGCATTTGCGGGATCTGCCTCTTCGGCAGAGGCAATGCTCCCAGCATCGGTGATGCCCTGGTTTTCACCCAACTGAATACCCTGCTCTCGTGCATTCTGGACCTGCAAGGCGTCACGGGCGCCCTCTACCTGCGCTTGTTCCAGACTGCAATCCAGCTCTTCAAGTTGCAAGTCAGCAAAGGCACTCTGCATCTCAACGCCAAGCGCACTGGCAAGTCGCAATTGAAATCCATCCAGAACCTCTCCAGCGGTCTCAATCTGATCGGGCGAAGCATCACCCAGCTCGACGCCGTCCTTGGCAAGGATTGCTGACAGATCGCGGTCCACCCAGTCCTGTGCAAGCCCATGGTTTTTGGTACCGCCCGCTTCCATGCGTGTCAGGAGCTCATCAGTGCTCAAACCCAGCTCCTGACCCTCATGCAAGAACCCGGCAAGCGCGCCGCTACGCTCCGCACCAGCAAGAATCTCTGCCAGACCCTCAGCGTTGGACCCCGGTGGATACGGCTCCGCGAGCTCTTGATTATAGGCTGTGCGCAATTCAGGATCAGGAACCAGCTGAGAGAGGCTGGCAATCACAGGTGCGGCCCGCAGCTCAAAACCAATGCGCTCGGGCTGTTCCAAGGTCTCCGCATGATCCCGGATCTCTTCAATGCGGGTCTCGGCATATTCAATGGCCTCCCCCACGGTCTGAATCTCAGCCAAATCAAAATCTCCTTGTTCAATATTCCACGCGTTACCCGCCGCCAGGGAACCCGCCATTAGGCGAACACCTGCGGCCAAATGAGACTTGTCGGCACGATCCAATACATCGGCCACGTCTCCGTATTCTTTTGCAAAGGCGATCACGGCCGCCTCTGCCATCGATGCCTCTTCCTCACTCAGCGCAATCTCCCGCGCCGTCCGGCCTTCCGTCTTGGCGGAATATATTTCCTCAAGGCCTGCCGGTTTAGCAAAGATCCCCCGCTCCAGCCGTGTCGTCGCATCAAGCGCCACGCCGTAATTCTCAGCAATTTCCGCCTGTTTCTCCCGCATCAGCTGGGCTGTCATCACTCCCTCTGCCCAGCAGGCAAACCACACCCCCTGGTCCTTGCCACGGTTGTTCAACAGGATATGCGCATGCGGGTGATCCCGGTCGGTGTGAACTGCAACAACATAGTCCCACTCATCTCCGTAGTGTCCGCTCTCAAAAAAATGCTCACACCAATCCAAAGCTATGCCCTGCACTTGGCCCGCAGAGACATCCGTGGGGAAGCTCAGGAGCATGTGGCTGGTAAACCCAAGCTTTGATGTGCCCCGCCAGGTCCCGGCCCATTGCTCAATAATCTTGGTCTTTTGATCCTGAGACAGGGTAGCTTCCCCACTCAGAGAATTAGCCTGGCTTGAGAAGGTGAACACTGCCTTGTCATTCACATAGTCCAGCTGATTGCCAAGCGAGCGGCGCGTCTTGCAGCCCCCTGCTCTGATGCGCTTGAACACCGCCGCGCGCGATCCTTTTGAGGCCTTGGTCACATTGCGCACCGAAGGACGGCCAGCTGACCTGTAGCTGCGCGCCTGCCGTTCCGCCGCACGCTCGCGAGCAGCACCTGCCTTGCGGTGTTCCTCTTCCCACATCTCGCCCATGACGGCGTGGTAAAGATCGAGTGGATCGTGCTTACCCATCCCCCTGCCCTTTTGCCCTGGACAGTTCTGAGAGGGCGTAGCCCCGTCGTGACTTGGCCTCATCAATGATGCCGCGCAGCTCGCTGTGCAGTTTCATGTTCACGTCGATGCACTTGGACAGCAAAATCCGGTCATCATCACTCAGTCGCAGCTTGCCCTTATGCACAGACTTTGCGAGCTGATTGAGCAGCTGACCCTCCTTGCCGATCAGCCAGGTGGACCTGTTGAAACCCTCAAGTTGGTTGGGGAAAAGCTCAAACAGCCCCAAGGCCATCCGCACCAGCGCCCGAAACGCCTGGCTGGAACCGGTAATCCCAACGTCGCGAGCACTGGTCAGGAACGTTTCAATCTCCCCTTTCGGTGCTCGGAAAGACACGGATTTGGACACCCGCGCCCTGCCCCGCGTGTCACCCTTCTCATCCGCAATCACCCGGTAGACCTGACGGATGGTGACTTGATATGACTTGGACAGCGCGTTCACATCCTCGCCAAGAACATGGCGCCGTGCCAGCTCCTGACGCTGTTCAACTGTCAGCCTTGATCTCTTCATTCGCGCCGCAGGACCCCACTGACATAATGTGCATACATTGGGCATATCCTGCCACCGTCACTCTTCTCTCCCCTTCATCGCTAGACCCTCGAAACAAATCGCGCAACAACAATATTAGATATTGCGCATTTTCATATATTAGCTTAAATTGAATATCGATCAGATTGATGTATTGCGAAGCACAGAATGACAGGATGACACTTTCCCGATCTCAGAGAACAGAGAACAACTCCGCCAAGGCAATGGAGATGTCCGGAACGCACTTGGCTCAAAAAAGTAAAAGCCCCGCACTGCGGGCGACGCCTTCCAGAAAGGTGGTCAATTACCACCTTCACCTTGGGGGAAATCTGTCTCGACAAATTCAGCACATCGCTGAGAAACACGATCAGCCCATGGAGCTGATCATGAAGCCGCCCGGAATCGTGCGATCAGTTCACCCGGCTGTCAACGGTGTTCACCGGCGAAATGGCCGACAACCTGAACAGCTGGTTTGATCCTCTGATGCTGGACGTTGCAATGGACAAGATAAAACCAATCATCCTCGATCTGTTTCAGCAGGAGGCACAGGCGATTTGTGACGCCGCCGTATAGCAGTGCGCGTCATGTGCAAAGGTCAGGGTGATCCGACCCAGATCAACGCCTGCCAAGAAGTCACCCCCGCAAGGGGCGATCAGCAAATTGGCAGTTGAAAATGCGGTATCCAGCGTTCCCCACCATCGGGCTCCATCCCGTCGAGCAGGTGGAATGGTTCTGTCGCAAATTTTTGGAATATGGGCCACCTGACCAGTCTGTGTTAGACGCCGCCTTTTGAATTCGTGGTGAGTATCAGAACGTGACGATTGATTTCAAAGGCAGCCACTACCCCAGATCCGTCATCCTGTACGCGGTGTTTTTCTATGTCTGATATGCGATTTTTACCGTGACCTGGAGGCGATCATGGCGGAACGCGGGGTCGGAGTCGACCATGCGACCTTAAACCGCTGGGTGATAAAGTTCTCCCCATTGATCACGATGGAAGCGCGCAAACTGAAGCAGAAAACAGGTGTATCCTGGCGCATGGACGAGACCTACATCAAGGTGAAAGGCAAGTGGACCTACTATTATTGGGCCATCGAAAAATTCGGTAAAACCCTTGATTTCATGCTATCAAAGCACCAGAATGAAGCAGCGGCAACCGCATTCTTCACCCGCGCAATTGGGAACAAAGGCTTCCCCGACAAGGTGGTCATCGATAAAAGCGGTGCAAATCTAGCCGGGCTGCAGAACATGAATTATCTGCTGATATTAAACGGGTGGTATTGGCTGATCGAAATCCTGCAGGTCAAGTATCTGAACAACATCATTGAGCAGGACCACAGGTTCATTAAGAAATTGACGAGGCAAATGAAGGGCTTCAGATCCTTCAACTCAGCCTCTGCAACACTGGAAGGCATCGAAGTCGCGCACATGATCCGCAATCGGCAATTCGACCTCTCTGGCCAATTTGTATTCCAGCAATTCGCGGCACTTGCTGGATAACTGTGTTCAACGACACGAGTCATTCCGGCGCGCGACAAAGTTTGCGACTGAACTGGCGGCAGTCTCGGGTCGATAAAGCCGCAGTAACCGGGTAAGCCCTTGCCCAAGGGCCATTGATCAGCAAACTTTGCTGTCGAAATCATCGGCTTGGCACTTTGCACTTAAAGCAGGATAGCAGACATTGGCTGGACTAAAATGAAAACACCGCAAACCCTGTCCGGGTCAATGCTGGTATCCACTGCCGACGTGACCGTAGATTTCATTCAGACCATTGGCACCGACACATTCTTTGACGATCTCTCTGCCGTCGTCGACCGGATCACCCCCTACAGCAGCCTGCTCTTTTTTCTATACCGGCCCGGTGCGGCCCCGATCCTGTTATCAAAATCCAGAGTGACAGAGAGTTTTCGCCAGGGATTGGACAATTACGTTAACCATACCTACCTGCTCAATCCGGTGTATCAGTCTTTCAAGACGGGCATAGAATCAGGCGTCTACCAGATGTCCGAAATCCTGCCGGATGGTTATGGCGCGCTGATAAGTTCGGTTGAATTTGAGATCAAAATTGATGTCAAAGAGACCATTGGCTATCTGACACCAGGCTGGCCCAAACACACCGAAGAGTTGATGCTGCTGATCAACCTGCCCGACGGTTTGATGATCGAGGTGACCATTTTGCGTCAACGCGATGTTGGCTATTCGCGGCAGGATTATCTTGCCATGACGCAAGTTTTTCCGATCGTCCAGGCGGTGTTTCACAAGCACTGGGAGCTGATGAACCGTGATTTCACCGCCCATGCCAGCCGCCCAAGTCTGGACAGTGCTTTTGATGACTTTGGCTCCGAGGCCTTGACCGCACGGGAACAGGAAGTGGTGAAACTGGTGCTGACCGGGCATTCAAGCGAGTCGATATCATTGCGCCTGGGCACCTCGGTCCCCACCATAAAATCCCACCGCCGCAACATCTATGCCAAGCTGGAGATCGGATCTCAGGCGGAATTATTCTCTAGATTCATCAGCTTCCTGACCACGCGCATCGAAACGTGAACTCTCATCCTTTGGGATGATAGTGGCATCAGCGCAAACCCGTCAGCCTGATCACAGACAATTTATGCTTTGATCAAATCTCGGGGTTCACTGATGGCTTATCCAATTTCTGACATTCGGGCGCAGTTCCCTGCGATGGAAATACAGGACGGCGGTGTGGCGCGGAGCTATCTGGATAATCCGGCTGGAACCCAGGTGCCCCTATGCGTGGCAAAGGCGATCTCGGACTATATGCTGAGCAGCTGCGCCAATCTGGGCGGCCATTTTGTCACCAGCGTTGCCTCGGACCAAGTGGTTTTGCAGGCGCATAGCGATATGGCAGATTTTCTTGGCGCGGACAGTGGCAAAGAGATTATCATCGGCCAGAGCATGACCATGCTGACCTTCCATATGTCGCGCAGCATTTGCCGTGATTTCAAACCGGGCGACGAGATCATCATTACCCGGATGGATCACGAGGGCAACATCGGCCCTTGGCTGGAGATTGCCAAAGACAAGGGCCTGGTGATCCGCTGGCTGGATTTCGACCGCGGCAGCTGGCAGATCGAAGGCGAACAGTTAGAGGCGGTGCTGAGCGATCGCACCAAGCTGGTGTGCCTGAATTATGCCAGCAACCTGACCGGCTCGATCAATGACATCGCTAAGCTGACTGCCATCGCACAGGATGCCGGCGCACTGGTGTTTGTCGATGCGGTGCAATTGGCGCCCCATCATCTGGTTGACGTCAAGAAACTGGGCTGTGATTTTCTGGTCTGTTCGTCCTACAAGTTTTTTGGTCCGCATTTGGGAATCATGTGGGGCAAACCGGATATTCTTGCTGGGCTGCACCCCTACAAGGGACGCTGCACCTCTGATGCACTGCCGGACCGGTTTGAGCTGGGAACACCGCAGGTCGAACTGTTGGCGGGCCTGTCGGCAACGGTCGAGTATTTCGCCGATTTTGGCCGCACCATTGGCAATTTCAGCAGCCGCCGCGATCAGATTGCAGCCGCTTATGACGAATACCGCAACTACGAAGAACCGCTGACCAACCGGCTGATCGACGGCTTGCAAAGCATCCCCGGTATTGAGGTGTTTGGCATCACCAACCCCAACCGGGTGCATGAACGGGTGCCGACAGTGTCTATCCGGCACCGCTCGATTGCGCCTACAGTGGTGGCAAAGTCGCTGGCCGAGCAGGGTATATTTGTCTGGCATGGCCACAATTATGCCTATGAGCCAACGCGGTTCCTTGGCCTGCCAATCGACGAAGGTGTCGTACGGATCGGGCTGGCACATTACAACACAGAATCCGAAGTCAATCGGATCATCCAAGCCATCGAGGTCATGTCTAAATCAGCCTGATTTGACACTCTCGAACCAATAATTGGACCAACCAACTGGAGAATACCATGACACTCTTCAATGTAATTCGGCGCACAACTTTGGGCGTCGCCGCACTGGCCGCACTGACAATTGGTGCCGCAGCTCAGGCCGAAACCCTGCGCGTCGGCATGGAATGCACCTACGCGCCGTTCAACTTCAAAAATGCCGATGGCAGCCTTGATGGCTATGATGTGGACGTGGCCAAGGGTGTCGCTGAAATCCTCGGCGCCGATCTGGAATTTGTCTGCCAAAAGTGGGACGGTATGGTCCCGGCGCTGCTGGCCAACAAGTTTGATCTGGTTGTTGCCTCGATGTCGATCACCGACTCGCGACTGGAAAAAATGGACTTCTCGGCCCCGTACCGGATTTCAGTGGGACGTCTGGTTGGCAAGAAGGCCGGCGATTTGACCCTGTTCGACGATGCCGGCGCCCCCATCGCGGCAGGCTTTGATGGTCTCAGAATTGGTATGGGCCGCGCCACCACCTATGCCAGCTGGTTTGAGGCCAAACTGCCCGGCGCCAATGTTGTCTACTATGACAGCTCGGAAGCCATGTATCTGGATCTGGTCAACGGCCGGACCGACATGATCATGACCAACCCGATGAAGGCCTATCTGAAATTCCTCAGCAAGGATGATGGCGCTGGATTTGAATTTGTCAGCCCGCAGATTGATGAAACCGACTACTTTGGTGTCGGCGTCGGAATTGGCCTGCGCAAGGGCAATGACGATTTGCGCGACCGTCTGAACGCGGCGGTTCTGGAGCTGACTAAAAACGGCTCCCTGGAAACATACGCGCTGAAATACTTCCCCTTCGCAATCCATAACGAAGGTTGGGAAGGCTAAGCCCTGACCAATTTCGCGGCGGGGCTTAGGCCCCGCCGCCTTTGTACTTTCAAATTCGAACCGTGAACTTTGGACCGCTGGAAAGAGGGCTCTGTGGCAGATCTTGTTGGATGGTGGGACGACTTCTTTTGGGGCTCGGTGGTGGTGGCGCAGGTGTTTTTCGCCTCGCTGACCATGATGGTGCTATTTGGCCTGCTGGGGGCAGCGGCAAAGCTGTCAAACAGCCGCGTCGCGCAAAAAGTTGCGGCTGCATATACCGTTGTCTTTCGCGGAACGCCTGAAATTCTGGTGCTGCTGCTGATCTATTTTGGCTCGGCAATCGCCCTGACCAGCCTCGCACAGCTATACGACCCCAGCATTGCCTTTGTTGACATCCCGCCATTCTGGGCCGGGTCGTTTGCCATCGGGCTGATTGTTGGGGCCTATGCCACCGAAACCTTTCGCGGTGCCTTTCTCGGCGTCGACCCCGGTCAGATTGAAGCGGCCCGGGCCCTTGGCATCTCCGGCTTCAAGACCTTTATCTACATCCAGATCCCGGAGATGTGGCGGCTCGCCCTGCCCGCCTTCGGCAATCACATGCTGTCGCTAATCAAGGATACCGCGCTGATCTCTATCATTGGCCTGAATGAAACCCTGTTTGCCGCCGAACAGGCCATCGGCACCACCGGCAAGCCGTTCACCATGTATATCGTGGTTGGCTGCATCTACCTGAGCTTCTCCACCGCCATCACCCTGACTGTGATGATGCTGGAGAAGAAGGCCAACCGGCATTTGGAGGGCGCACGATGAGTTTCGACTTTTCTCTGGTCATCGACAGTATCCCAAAAATGCTGATGGGGCTTGGCCTGACGCTGCAGCTGATGGCCCTGTCGGCCGTTCTCGGCACCGTGCTGGCAGTGGTTTTGTTGCTGATGCGGATCTCGCGTCGCTGGTACCTGGTCTGGCCCTCGGTGACCTATATCTACATCTTCCGCGGCACCCCGATTCTGGTGCAGATCTTCATTATCTACTACGGGCTGCCACAGTTCGAAGCGGTCCGCGACAGTATCTTCTGGCCGATCCTGCGCGAACCGTTTGGCTGTGCAGTGCTGGCGCTGTCGCTGAACACCGGTGCCTATGTCTCGGAAATTCTGCGCGGCGGGATTTTAGGTGTCGACAAGGGTCTGGGCGAGGCTGCCGCGGCCCTGGGATTGTCAGTGCGCCAGCGGTTCATTCACATCACCACGCCCATCGCCATCCGGCTGGCGACCCCAGCCTATAGCAACGACATTGTGTCGCTGATGAAATCCACCGCGCTCGCCAGCACCATCACCCTGCTCGACATGATGGGAATTGCCCGTACCATCGTCGCCGAGACTTTCGCCCCCTACGAGGTCTTTCTCTCGCTGGCGGTGATCTACATGGTGATGACCTTTTTCATCCAAAAGGCGTTTGGCCGCTTTGAACGGCACATGAGCCGCTATCTGAAGAGAGAAAACTGACATGGCGCAAGATGAAAAACAGCCGGTGATTGTGCTACAGAATGTGGACAAGCATTTTGGCTCGTTTCAGGCCCTCAAAAACATCAACCTTGTGGTCAACAAGGGCGAACGGCTGGTGGTCTGCGGGCCGTCCGGGTCGGGCAAATCAACGATGATCCGCTGCATCAACCGGCTCGAAGAACACGATGGCGGCAAGATCATTGTCAATGGCCATGAACTGACCGGCAACACCAAGGACATCGACGCGGTCCGCCGCGAGGTAGGCATGGTGTTCCAAAGCTTCAACCTGTTCCCGCATCTGACCGTGGTCAAGAACCTGATGCTGGCGCCCCGGCTGGTGCGCAACACCAGCAAAGCTGAGGCACATGACATCGCCATGGCACTGCTGGAGCGGGTTAAAATCCCGGAACAGGCCAACAAATATCCGGTGCAGCTGTCCGGCGGCCAGCAACAGCGCGTCGCTATTGCCCGGGCCCTGTGCATGAACCCCGAAATCATGCTGTTTGACGAGCCAACCTCGGCACTGGACCCGGAAATGATTTCCGAGGTGCTGGATGTGATGGTGGATCTGGCCAAAGAGGGCATGACGATGATCTGTGTCACCCACGAAATGGGCTTTGCCCGTTCGGTGGCCGACAAGATCGTATTCATGGACGCCGGCGAGATTGTCGAAACCGGGCCGCCAGCCACCTTCTTTGACAATCCCAAAAGCGAGCGGACCAAGAAATTCCTGAGCCAGATCATCCAGCATTAGAGATCAATATGAACACCCTTCAAGACTATAAGATCTTCGCAGAACAGCTGGCAGATGCCAGCCGCGCAATCCTGCAAACCGCCGTTCATCGGCCCTTTGATCTGGAGATCAAGGACGACAACAGCCCGGTGACAGAGGTGGACAAGGCCGTCGAGGATAAGATCCGGCAGCTGATCGCGGATCGCTATCCCGAACATGGCATACTGGGCGAGGAACGCGCCGACACCAATCCCGATGCCGAGTTCAAGTGGATCATCGACCCAATCGACGGCACCCTGCCCTTTCTCGCCGGGTTTCCGGTGTTTGGCACCCTGATTGCCCTGGTGCAGGGCGAGGAAGCGGTGATTGGCGTCATCGACATGCCGATGACCAGCGAACGCTGGGTTGGCTGCAACGGCACCCCAACCACCCGCAACGGCGCGGTGGTACGCACCCGTGCCTGCTCGGACCTCTCCAGTGCGATGATGACCACCAGCAATCCCGACTTCTGGGAGTCTCAGGACCGCCCGGCGCTGGAGCGCCTGAACACAGCCGCCCGCTGGGGCATCTATGGCGGCAGCTGCATGGCCTATGGCCAGATCGCCAGCGGCCGGATTGATGTTGGTGTTGAGGTGAACTTCAACATTCACGATTACATGGCGCTGGTGCCGGTTATTCAGGGCGCTGGCGGTGTGATCACCGATTGGGACGGCGCCAGCCTGACCATCCATTCCGCCGACCGGTTCATCGCCGCTGGAGACCCCAAAATCCATCAGCAGGTCTTGCAGTTGCTGCAGTCCAAGGACAGCTAATCGCCATAAAACACCATGGCTCAAGGCTGTAACATGCCGCCTCAGCTTGCCTCGTTTCGACCGGGCAAGCTGTCTGGTTCTGTCGCAAACTTCGGCGCACGACGGAATGACCCATAACTTTGGACACAGCTATCCAGCGAGCGCCACGAATTGTTGAAATGCGGATTGGCCAGAGGGGCCGAATTGCCGTTTGCGGATCATGTGTGCAGCTTCGATGCCGTCCAGTGTTGCCGAGGCTGAGTTGAAGGGCTTGAAACCCTTCATTTGTCGCGTCAGTTTTTTGATGAACCGGTGGTCCTGCTCAATGATGTTGTTTAAATACTTGACCTGCAAGACTTCGATCAGCCAGAGCCAACCGTTCAGCAACAGCAGGTAATTCATGTTCTGTAATCCGGCGGAATTTGCGCCGCTCTTGTCGATGACCACTCTGTCGGGGAAGCCGTTGTTTCTGATTGCGCGGGCGAAGAATGCGGTTGCCGCTGCTTCATTTCGGTGCTCTGACAACATGAAATCAAGGGTTTTGCCGAATTTGTCGATGGCTCTGTAATAGTAGGTCCACTTGCCTTTCACCTTGATGTAAGTTTCGTCCATCCGCCAGGATACGGCTGTCTTATGTTTCCGTTTGTGTGCTTCCATCGCAATCAACGGCGCATATTTCACGACCCACCGGTTCAGGGTCGCATGGTCGATTCCGACCCCGCGCGC
>JABSSD010000151.1 GCA_013214575.1 Paracoccaceae bacterium
CCATCTGGCCCGAACGGGCTGATTCACCGAGGTTCATATCCGCAGCGAGGCGTCTGAGCGCATCCGCGTTCCAATAGGCACGCGTGAACGCCTGATCCGGATGCGCAAAGATCTGGAAGGGCATGTCCGTGGCGTTTTGAAAGTCTTTGGGGTCTGCATGGGCGCCGTAGGGCGATCAAAGATGCGGCAAGACTTTCGCGATCAGCTGGCCCAGGCAGGGGCTGTCGATCCCGTGATCCCTGTCATGGTGGAGATGTTCAATCCGATCCACACGGCACTCTGCGCTGCGACCGAAGCAATGGATGATGAACTGAGAACGATTGCGCGTCAGAGCAATCTCGCCGGTCGCCTCATGACTGTGCCGGGCGTAGGTCCCATCGTCGCTCTGGCGTATATTGCCACGCTTGGCGACGCCGCACGGTTCAAAAAGTCGAAGGATGTCGGCGCATTTCTCGGTCTCACACCGCGAAGGTATCAGTCTGGCGACATGGATTGGTCCGGACGCCATCATCAAGCGGCAAGACCGACTTCGGAGAGAACCACGATCCCCTAAAGACAACGAAGCCAGATCCTTGACTTCTCTGCAAACAGAGAGCTGGCTTAGTTGCCAGCGTCGTTTGTGCCCGTGTTATTTGTGCCTGCGGTCTCCGCCGTCTCACCACTCACCGCGTTACCGGATGCGTCATCTACTGTGTCCCCCAGCGCACCATTATCCCAACGGCCGCTGGTCTCTTGGCCGGTGGCATAGCGCATGGTGCCCGCCCCCTGACGTTTGCTGTTCAGAAAATGGCCTTCATAGACGTCGCCATTGGCATAGGTGGCAACACCCTGACCACTGATCTTGCCCAGCTGCCAATCACCCTCATAGATAAACCCGTCGGGCATCTCGATTTTACCGTTGCCGTGGCGCTGACCTTCGAAGAAGGCGCCGGTGTAAATCGAGCCGTCGGCATAGGTGACCCTGGCCTCTCCATGGCGCAGGCTGTTTTGCCAGTTGCCATCATAGCGATAGCCGTCGGTATAGGTCATCACACCCTGACCGTGGTTGCGCGCATTCTTGAAGGCGCCTGTATAGATCAGCCCGTTGGGGTATGTGGCGGTGCCCTGGCCTTCGATAACGCCGACGGTCCAGTCGCCCACATAGGTCGAGCCATCCCGGTAGGTGATCTTACCCTGACCATCGGGCAGATCGGTGCGGAACTGGCCCTCATAGACCGAGCCGTCCGGATAGGTCACATGGCCCTGGCCCTCAATCTGCCCGCCCTGCCAGGCCCCGGTGTAGACATATCCGTCGGTGCCTGAAAATGTACCCTGACCCTCGCGCAGATCATTGTTGAAATTGCCGGTGTAGATATCGCCGCTGGCATAGGTCAGTTTGCCCTGCCCATGGCGCCGTCCGGCCTCCAGTGCCCCCTCATAGACATCGCCATTGGGCTGGGTCAGCACCCCGGTGCCATGCATCTGATCGTCGGCCCAGCTGCCGTCGTAGATCAACCCGTCAGGCAGGGTCAGCTTGCCCTGACCATGCAGCTTGCCCGCCAGCACATCGCCTTTATAAACCGCACCATTGGGATAGGAGATCACTGCCTTGCCCTCTTTCCTGCCGTTCACCCAACCGCCGTCATACTGATAGCCACCAGGGTTTTGCATGACGCCGTGGCCGCTGTGCTGGTCATCTACAAAGCCGCCTTCATAGCGCACCCCATTGGCGTAGATAGAGATGCCCTGACCGTTGATACCACCATCGACCCAGTCGCCCTCAAAGGTGCCCCCGTCTGAGAAGGTGATCTTGCCCAGCCCTTCGGGTTTGCCCTTGGCAAAGGCGCCTTCATAGACCGATCCATTGGGAAAACGTGCAACCCCCTGGCCGAGGATCTCGCCATCAACCCAATCGCCGGAATATTCATACCCGTTGGGCAGCCGGTAGGTACCGGTGCCATGCTGTAGCCCGCCGCGAAAGCTGCCTTCGTAGACGCCGCCGATTTCGTCCTGGGTTGAAATCACCTGGCCATCCTGCGCCAGTGCTGCCGAGCCCATCAATAGAGCCAGGGAAAATGCAAGTATGTTGCCAAATCGGATCATCGGAACCTCTGCCTGCGCCTGAAATAAACTGCCGCAGCGTATCACGGCTTGGCGTAAAGCTAGGCCAGCCCGCAGTTTGCCGCAATGTCTTTTGCGTCTGCTCTCTTTCCCTTGATGCTAGATCTGTTAAATGGCTGCAATTGGATTGTTAAAGGACTAGAGCAGGATGACTGATCGCTTCCGCGTAACCCTGGCCCAGCTGAACCCCATTGTAGGGGACCTGTCGGGCAATGCCGCCCAGGCCCTGCAGGCCTGGCAACAGGGGCGTGACGCCGGTGCCGATCTGGTGGCGCTGCCGGAAATGTTCATAACTGGCTACAATACCCAGGATCTGGTGATGAAACCGGCGTTTCATCAGGCCGCCATCGCCGAGGTTGCAAAACTGGCCGCCGCGGTGACCGATGGCCCCGCATTGGCTCTGGGCGCGCCCTGGCTTGAGGGCGGCAAGCTCTACAACGCCTACCTGATCCTCAAGGATGGCAAGATCGCCAGCCGTATCCTGAAGCACCACCTGCCCAATGAAACCGTGTTTGACGAGATGCGCATCTTCTCCGCCGGACCGCTGGGCGGACCTTACGCGGTGGGCGATACCCGCATTGGCAGCCCGATCTGCGAGGATGGCTGGCACGAAGACGTGGCCGAGACCCTGGGGGAAACCGGCGCCGAATTTCTGCTGATCCCCAATGGCTCGCCCTATTACCGCAACAAGATGGAGGTGCGGTTCAACCACATGGTGGCCCGCGCGATTGAGACCGGCCTGCCGGTGATCTATCTGAATATGGTTGGCGGCCAGGACGATCAGGTGTTTGACGGCGGCTCCTTTGTTCTGAACCCCAGCGGCGCACTGGCGCTGCAAATGCCGGTGTTTGACGCGGCCATCACCCATTTGGATCTGGAACGAACCGCCGATGGCTGGCGCGCTATCGACGGGACCAAGGCACATCTGCCGGATGAATGGGAACAGGACTACCGCGTCATGGTCGAGAGTTTACGCGACTATCTGCGCAAATCCGGCTTTTCCAAGGTGCTTCTGGGGCTCTCCGGCGGGGTCGATTCTGCCATTGTCGCCGCCATTGCGGTGGATGCGATCGGGCCGCAAAATGTCCGCTGCGTGATGCTGCCGTCGGAATACACCAGCCGCGAATCTCTGGACGATGCCGAGGCCGTCGCTAAGGCGCTGGGCGTGCATTACGACTATGTCCCGATAGACGAAGGCCGCAGCGCCATCACCAACACTCTTGCGCCGCTGTTTGCTGGCCGTGACGCCGATGTCACCGAGGAAAACATCCAGTCCCGCCTGCGCGGGCTGCTGCTGATGGCGATGTCCAACAAATTTGGCGAGATGCTGCTGACCACCGGCAATAAATCCGAGGTCGCAGTGGGCTATGCCACCATCTACGGCGACATGAACGGCGGCTACAATCCAATCAAGGACATGTATAAGACCCGGGTGTTTGAGACCTGCCGCTGGCGCAACGCCAACCACCGCCCTTGGATGAAAGGCCCTTCGGGCGAGGTGATCCGCGCCAATGTCATCGACAAACCGCCGACGGCGGAACTGCGCGACGACCAAAAAGACAGCGACAGCCTGCCGGACTACCCCGAGTTGGACGCCATTCTGGACATTCTGGTCGACCGCGACGGCTCCATCGCCGATTGTGTAGCCGCCGGATTTGACCGCGATGTGGCCAAACGGGTCGAGCACCTGCTCTACATCAGCGAATACAAACGCTTTCAGTCCGCCCCCGGTGCCCGCCTGACCCGGCACGCCTTCTGGCTGGACCGCCGCTACCCAATCGTCAATCGCTGGCGCGACCCCAGCTAAGGCCGCAGGCCTCAGCTCAACAACCGGTCTGGCGATTGACCCGGCTGGTTTCTCTTTGTCAAAAATACCTCTAGGGGTGAATGGACCGCCAATCTATTGGCGGTTCAGAGGGGGCAGCGCCCCCCAGACCCCGCCCGAGCATCACGCAGGCAGCCCCCCATACATAGAATCACCTATCTGAGATCATCCTTTAGGGTGAATTGTCGCCGATCCCGCAACAATGCCGCGAGAGTGCCGAATTGTCGCCGCATCACTGCCACTCATCGGGCATCTTCGACGAATTTGAGGCAAAATGAACAAAACTGTGGCGAAAGGGGCTAATTGTCATTTTCGGTCGGGCAGGCTCCAGGACAGGTGCCGTTGCCCAGGTTTGATGTTGAGGAGCTGCCAAATGGGACAGAGTTATCAGCCGGATTTTGACAAGCTGATCCAAGGTCAAAGCACCATGGCCAGCGAGGCGGAAATCATGGCGGAAATCCGCAAGGTGATGATTGCCGACACGGTTGTGCACCCCGAGATTGTCAGCGCCCGGAAACGGCAGCCAAAGCCAACAGCGCCAGCCAGCCCACAAAATCCGACCGCACCAAAAACCGTTATGGGCCGGCTAACAGGCTACCAGCCCCGCTGGAGCCACAACCTGTTGATTCTGACACTGGCGGCACTCCTCTACAGCCCGATGGCGGTGGTGGCGGTGGTGACCCTGTTGCTGGCCGCACTGGCGCTGTTGTTCTGGAGCGTCGGGCCGGATCGGCTGGCGACTTTTGGCCGCGCTTGTTTTGACCGCTACCACCGGCTGCTGCCGGTGCAGGCGGATCGGCTCATGGGATGGGCCAACCGGGTCAGTGGCCGGATGCAGGCCCTGTCCAACCGACTGCCCGCTGGTTTGACCCAGGGGCTCTATCTGTCCAGTTTCTCCCGCCAACCTATGGCTGAGCTGGATCTGGTGGAACCTTTTGATCGGCTGTTGGCGCGGCGCCGAGATGAGCGTCAAGCCACCGCCGAGTGATTCGGCTCAGACCCCAGCTGCCCAGCAGCTGATTTCCCTTTTCACAGCCTCCGGGTCTTTGCATAGTGCAGCACATTGAACCTGCCCGTGAACCTGCCTGCGTCGGAGTCTCTTTTGCCTGGTCCTGAATTGCCGTCCTTTCCCGAGGACAAACGCCTGCCTAAATCTGTAGATACCGTGGTCATCGGCGGCGGTATCGTCGGCGCCGCAACGGCGCTGGAACTGGCGGCGCGCGGCGTGTCGGTGCTGCTCTGTGAAAAAGGCCGTATCGGCGGTGAACAAAGCTCGCGCAATTGGGGCTGGGTGCGGCTGTCGCAGCGCGACCCGCGTGAAATCCCGCTAATGATCGAGTCGATGTCGATCTGGCAGGGGCTAGAGGCTCGCACCGGCTATCGCACCGGCTATCATCGCTGCGGCAGCCTGTTTGTGGCCAATGGCGCCAAGCCCAGCGCGCAATTGCAGCGCTGGGCCCAGAACCTGCAAGACATGGATGCCGCCAGCCAGATGGTCAGCGGCGCTGCGCTGCAGGCCCTGTTGCCGGGCCACCGGGGCCCGATCCACTCAGCGCTTTCGACACCATTGGATGGCCGCGCCGAGCCGCAATGGGCAACCCACGCCATTGCCATGGGGGCCCGGGATGCCGGCGCCGCGGTGATGACCCATTGCGCGGTGCGCTCTGTGGACATTCAGGCGGGCCAGATCGCCGGAGTGATCACCGAACGGGGCCGGGTGGCCTGCCGCTCGGTGGTGGTGGCCGGCGGTGCCTGGTCGCGATTGTTCCTTGGCAATGCCGGGATCTCTCTGCCGCAGCTAAAGGTGCTGAACTCGGTGCTGCGCTGCTCAGCGGTGGCGGGCGGGCCGGACGTCACCCTCTGGGCGGATGACTACGCCCTGAGGAAACGCGCCGATGGCGGCTATACCGTGGCCAAAGGCACCGAGAACATGGTCGATATCGTGCCCGACAGCCTGCGCCTGGGGCTGCAATTCCTACCGGCCTTTCTCAGCGAGTGGCGCTCGCTGCGGTTTCGTCTGTCCGGCCGCTGGCAGGTTGAGGCCGCCCAGTCGCGACGCTGGACGCCAGATCAGCAAACCGCATTTGAACAATGCCGGATCCTCGACCCGGCCCCTTCGCAATCGGCGCTGAAATCCGGCTGGGCGTCGGCGCAGCAGGCCTTTCCCTTTTTGCAACAGGCCGAGGTGGTGCAAAGCTGGGGCGGGTTGATTGACGTCACCCCGGATGCCATCCCGGTGATCTCCCCGGCGGAGGAGCTGCCGGGGCTGTTCATCGCAACCGGCTTCTCCGGTCACGGCTTTGGCATTGGCCCGGGGGCGGGGCGGTTGATGGCGGATATGGTCACCGGCGCGCCCCCCATTGTCGATCCGCAGGCCTTTCGCCTGTCTCGGTTCAGCGATGGCAGCCGACCGCGCCTGGACCACGGCAGCTGAGCTGACGAACTCCGCCGCGGCTTCTTTTTGCCAAAATACTCGCGCCGCAGGCCCGCGCCTGTGGCGCGGTTCACGCGCATCAACTGGACAAATCGCCACCCGTATGACATGGGGCAAGGCAACAGGAGACATGTGATGACCACCACCCGTTTTGCCCCGTCGCCCACCGGATATATCCATGTGGGCAACCTGCGTACCGCGCTGATGAACTATCTGATCGCCCGCAAGGCCGGCGGCACCTTCATTCTGCGTATCGACGACACCGACCCAAACCGGTCCGAGGAAAAATATGTCGATGCCATCAAGCGGGACATGGAATGGCTTGGCCTGCATTGGGACCGATTTGAGCGCCAGTCCGAACGGCTGGACCAATACGCCGATGCGGCCGCCAAGCTGCGCGACATAGGTCGATTCTACGAGGCGTTTGAAACCCCGGTCGAGCTGGACCTGAAACGCAAGAAACAGCTCAACATGGGCAAACCACCGGTCTATGACCGGGCGGCGCTGAACCTGTCGGATGCTGAAAAAGACAGCCTGCGCGCTGAGCGTGGCAGCGGTGTCTGGCGCTTCAAGCTGGACCGCGAGCGGATCGAGTGGAACGACGGCGTGCTGGGCGATATCTCGATTGATGCCGCCAGCGTGTCGGATCCGGTGCTGATCCGCGGCGACGGCCAGGTGCTCTACACCATCGCCTCGGTGGTCGATGACACTGAAATGGGCGTCACCAATGTGGTGCGTGGCTCCGATCACGTGACCAATACCGCCACCCAGATCCAGATCATCAAGGCGCTGGGCGGCACCCCGCCCGAATTCGCCCACCACTCGCTGCTGACCGGGCCTCAGGGCGAGGCACTGAGCAAACGTCTGGGCACATTGGCGCTGCGCGATCTGCGCGAACAGGGGGTGCAGCCGATGGCACTGCTGTCGCAGATGGCCCGTCTTGGCTCCTCTGACCCGATTGAGCTGCGCTCTGAAATGGCCGAACTGATCGAAGGTTTCGACCTCAACCGCTTTGGCGCGGCGCCCACCAAATTTGACGTACAGGACCTGTTTCCGCTGACCGGTCGCTACCTGCAGTCCCTGCCGCTGGAAAAGGTGCAGTCCGACCTCGACGCGCTGGGCGTTCCGGCGGACAAGCAACCCGCCTTCTGGGATGTTGCCAAAGAGAACATCACCACCCTGGGCGATCTTGAAACCTGGTGGAGCCTGTGCCGCGATGGCGCCGAGCCGCTGATCGCGGATGAGGACAAAGAGTTCATTGCCCAGGCGATGGCGCTGCTGCCCGAGGGCCCCTATGACGCCGACACCTGGAAAACCTGGACCACAGCGGTGAAAGAGGCCACTGGCCGCAAGGGCAAGGGCCTGTTCATGCCGCTGCGCCACGCGGTGACCGGTATGCAACGTGGGCCCGACATGAGCGCGCTTTTGTCGCTGATGCAAGTGGTCCGCGCCCGCGGCTAACCGGGGTTCTCTGCTGAATTTTGAACCGCGCGCGCCTGATTGGCGGGCGCGGTTTTTTGTTGCCCATTCCCGGCCCTACCGTTCGCCCAGGTAGCGCCAGCTTTATCCCGGTCTGGCAAAAGCTCCCCAATCGCGATTACCGCCGGGCCTGACACCCCCGGCACATGGAACAGGGCCCCGGGTTGCGCCGGGGCGCAACAGAACAGTTCATTGCACGGGGCAAACCCCGTCCAAATCCGCTTTGGTGGCGCCGCCACTTCTATGGCCCGATTTGACAGTATTTGAGTGCAGCCTGGCTGCATTACCGGAAGCCCTGCGCTGACCGGCCCATTGGCCTGCGGCAAGGTTATGACCCAGCACGTCGTTGTGTGCATGAAATTTGACAGAATCCTCAGGAAATCTATTCTGGTCTGAAAGTCCAACGCGTGTTTCTACAGGAAGTGGAGTCTCCAATGGCCAAAAGCCCAGAAGAAATCGCCGCCATGGTCGAGGCCACTGGCGGTAAGAAAGCCAAACGCAAGGCGCTAAAAAACGCGCCCGAAGGAACCAAAGAAAAGAAATTGCCCAAAGATGTCCGTGACGGTCTGGAAAAGCACTTTGGTGCGAAGCTGGCCAAAGTGCGGGTGCACACCGGTGGCAACACCAAGGAAATCTGCAAAGAGCTCAAGGCCAAGGCCTTTACCCAAGGGCCCAACGTGTACTTCATGCGTCCCGGAGATGCCAAGAAGCCCGAAACGCTGGTGCATGAGCTTGCCCATGTGCTGCAACAAACACGCGGCAAGGTTGCCAAGGTCAAAGAGGGCGAAGCACTGATCGCCAAGTAGCGCCAGTGGCAGTTCTCATATGGAAATAGTCTCGTTCAGATTGTCAGCTGGCTGCCCGGGGCTCCGCCCGTTCGGGGTTGAAACACTCCCCCAGAGTGTTTCCTAGCCATCCCTCACCCTTTGACCCAGCCCACGATCTGACCTTCGCGCATCGCACCCGACTGACGTTTCTTTTCCTTGCCACGCTCAAAGGCGATCATCGTGGGGATGCCCTTGATGCGATAGCGCGCACCGGTGGATTGGTGGGCCTGGGTGTTCAGCTTGACCAGCCGCGCCTTGCCGCTCAGCTTTTTGGCCGCCTTGGTGAACTCAGGCCCCATTGCCTTGCAGGGGCCGCACCAGGGCGCCCAGAAATCGACGATCAGCGGCAGGTCATCGTTCTGCGCCGCCTTTTGCAACACCGCCGGGTCCACATCCACTGGCTTGACCGGCATCAGCGCTGCACCGCAGGTGCCACAGATGGGCGCCGCGCGCAGTTTATCCTCGGGGACCCGGTTCAACTGGGCACAAGACAGACAGGTCAGGGTTTTCGCCCCCATGATGCATCCTCCGCAAGTATGCTCAAAGTCCCATACAGGCTTTGTGGCTCGGGGCTCAAGTTCAATTAATCGTCATCCAAGGTGACCGCCGCCCATGACGGACAACCGCTAAAACCGTTGACCCTACTGGCCGCTGCGCCAACTGTGAACTTAGTGTTCCCAATGTACGAGTGTTGCCATGTCCCCTGTCCGCCTTAACCGCCGCCGTTTCCTCTGCTCTGCTGTCGCTGGGGGCGTTGCCCTGTCGCTGCCCGACCTGGCCGAGGCCCGGTCAAAGCCCGCAGTGTTTGACCCCAGACCGCAGGAAGTGCGGATCAAAAAGGGCTTTGAGGCAGGGCAGATGCTGATCCTGCCCCGCTCATACTATCTGTATCTGGTCACCGATAAGCGTAAAGCGATGCGCTACGGCGTTGGTGTCGGCAAGGCCGGGCTGGAGTTCACCGGCTCGGCGGTGATCGAGGTCAAAAAGGAATGGCCGACCTGGCGGCCGACGGATGAGATGATCGAGCGCGAACCCCGCAGCTATGCGAAGTTTGTCGACAACAAATATGTGCAGCCCGGAGGTCCCGATAACCCACTGGGCGCGCGGGCGCTCTATCTGTTCCAAAACGGTGTCGACACCTATTTCCGCATCCACGGCACCACCCAGCCGCAAACCATCGGCCAATCGGTTTCAAATGGCTGTATCCGGATGCTGAACGAGCACGTCATCGACCTGTATCAGCGGGTTCCACTGGGGACTGTGGTGACGGTTCTTTGACCGGTCCAACATACCAACTTTGCCGTTCACGCTAATTCCCCTTGGCCGACCCGCCGCCCCGCAAGAGCTAGGGACCGGAAATCCGCGCCACCAGTTTCAGTGCAGTGGGCCCCAGAGCGGCAACATTCAAGGCAACGCCTTCGGCATTGGGGTGGATGCCATCGCGCTGCAAATAGCGCTGTGCGGCGACCGGATCACCTGACACCTGCGCCGTTATCCCGGCAAAAGCATCCTCAAACAGCAGGCTGTCATGCTCCGCCGCCAGATCGCCATAGATCGCATCAAACTCGGCCTTGTAGACGGGTCCAAAATTGCCCGGTGCCAGCATTCCGATCAGTAGCACCTCGACCCCCTGTGCTTGGGCTGCGGACAGAATGGCCGACAGATTGGCCTTGGCCCTGTCGGCTGGCATGCCGCGCAACAGATCATTGCCACCCAGCAGTACGATCAGCCCCTGCGGGTCGTCGCTCAAGGTCCAGTCGATCCGCGCTGCGCCGCCCGCCGTGGTGTCGCCCGACAGACCGGCATTGGTCAGCGTGACCTCGGCGCCGTGGTCCGTCAGCCAGCGTTGCAGCTGCGGCACCAGCCCCTGATCCGGGCCCAGACCATAGCCATGCACCAGACTGTCGCCAAATGCGGTGATGCGCAGCGGTTCCGCCAGGGCCCCTGTGGTAATAAATATAAAGGCCAAAGCGGCCAGCACCTTGTGCATTTCTGTAAAACCTCCATATCGCAACGATAAACCAATTAGGCAGAGCCCCATGATATTGCAAACCACCGCTCCAATCCTGCGTCTCCAAGATGCGTCTTTGTCGCTGAATGGCAATACCGGAGTGGTGGATATTCTGCAGCAGATCAATCTCGATGTTGCTGTCGGCGAGACATTGGGGCTGGTTGGCCCCTCGGGGTCGGGCAAGTCGTCGCTGCTGATGCTGATGGGCGGGCTGGAACAGGCCAGCGGCGGCATCATCACCGCGCTGGGGCAGGATCTGACCGCCATGAACGAGGACGCGCTGGCCCGGTTCCGCCGCGACCACATGGGCGTGGTGTTCCAGAGCTTCCATCTGATCCCCACCATGACCGCACTGGAAAACGTCGCCACGCCGCTTGAGTTGGCCGGTCACGCCGATGCCTTTGAACGGGCGCAGGCTGAACTAGAGGCGGTGGGGCTGGGCGCCCGCGCCGGGCATTTTCCGGCGCAGCTGTCCGGTGGTGAACAACAGCGGGTGGCGCTGGCCCGCGCGGTGGCACCACGGCCTGACATTCTGCTGGCGGATGAACCCACTGGCAATCTGGACGAGGCCAATGGGCGGGCCATTATGGATCTGTTGTTTGACCTGCGCGACCGCCATGGCGCCACTCTGATCATGGTCACCCACGCCCCCGAACTGGCGGCGCGCTGTGATCGTGTGGTGCATCTGCGCGATGGTCGTATTGATACCGCAGCCAGTCAAAAGGCCACCGACCAAAAGGCCGCAGAATGAAGTCCCTGTTCCCCTCGCTGTCGCTGGCCTGGCGCTTTGCCCGGCGCGAGTTGCGCGGCGGCTTGCATGGGTTTCGTATCTTTCTGGCCTGTCTGGCGCTTGGCGTTGGGGTGATCGCTGCCATTGGCACCGTGCGGGCCTCGATCGAATATGGCCTGTCCAGTCAGGGTGCGGTGATCCTTGGCGGTGACGCCGAGATGGAGTTCACCTACCGATTTGCAGACACAGACACCCGCGCTTGGATGGCTGACCGTGCCAGCGCAGTGTCCGAGATCGCCGAGTTCCGCTCGATGGCGGTGGTGGGTGAGGATCGCGCCCTGACCCAGGTCAAGGCGGTGGATGATCTGTACCCGCTGACCGGCTCCGTAGAGCTATTGCCTCCGATGCCGCTCGCGCAGGCCTTGGCAGGCGCCGACGGTGTGCCCGGTGCGGTCATGCAACTGGCCCTGTCGGCGCGTCTGGGGCTGCGGCCGGGTGATATCTTTCAACTGGGCACGCAGGATTTCCGCCTGATGGCCGAGATCGTGGTTGAACCGGATGCGGCGGCTTCGGGCTTTACCATCGGTCCACGCACGCTGGTCGCAACCGAGGCGCTGCAAGCCTCGGGGCTGTTGGCCGCTGGCACCCTGTTTGAAACCAAATACCGCATGGATCTGCCAGACAGCACCGATCTGGAGACGATCAAGCAACAGGCGCTGAGCCAGTTTGAGGACAGCGGCATGCGCTGGAGCGACGCCCGCAACGGTGCCCCCGGTATCACCCGGTTTGTCGAGCGGCTGAGCTCGTTCCTGATCCTTGTTGGCCTGTCCGGTCTGGCGGTTGGCGGCATCGGGGTCTCGGCTGCGGTGCGGGCCTATCTGGCGACCAAGACCTCGACCATTGCCATCCTGCGCACCCTTGGCGCCGATCGATCAACCATCTTCCTGACCTATTTCCTGCAGATCGGCGCCCTGGCGCTGCTGGGGATTGTTATCGGTTTGGGGATTGGCGGCTTGGGGCCGGTACTGCTGGGGCCGCTGATTGCAGCGCAGCTGCCGTTCCCGGCAGATTTCTCACTGTCCCCGTCGGCGCTGGCTGAGGCGGCGATTTATGGCGGGCTGACCGCCTTTATCTTTACCCTCTGGCCACTGGCCCGCGCCGAACGCATCCGGGCTGCGGCGCTGTTTCGCGATGCTTTTTCCGGCCGCAATCACCTGCCTGCCCCGCGCTATCTGCTGGCCACCGCCCTGGCCCTGGCGCTGCTGGTGGGGTCGGCGGCGCTGTTCAGCGGCGCGCCTGAACTGACCCTGTGGAGCGCGGCTGGATTGGCGGCGGCGCTGGCGGTTCTGCTGCTGGCAGCGCTGGCGATTGGCGCTGTGGCGCGGCGCTCAACCCGATTGGCGCGGGGCCGTCCGGCGCTGCGCTGGGCACTGTCGGCCATTGGCACCGCCCGGGACGGCGCCACTCCGGTGGTGCTGTCGCTGGGGCTGGGGCTGACCGTGCTGGCGGCGATTGGCCAGATTGACGGCAATATGCGCCGCGCCATTGGCGACAACCTACCAGACCGCGCGCCGTCTTATTTCTTTGTCGATATCCAACGCGACCAGATGCCCGCCTTTGCCGCGCGTATCAATTCGGACCCGGCAGTGTCCAAAATGCAAAGCGCGCCGATGCTGCGCGGCGTTGTCACCAAGATCAACGGCCAATCCGCGCGCGAGGTGGCCGGCGATCACTGGGTGGTCCGGGGCGACCGCGGCATCACCTATGCGGGCGCACAGCCCGAGGGCACCCAGATCACCGCCGGCAGCTGGTGGCCAGAGGATTACACTGGCCCGCCGCAGATCAGTTTCGCCGCTGAGGAGGCCGAGGAACTGGGGCTGCAGCTGGGCGACACCCTGACCCTGAACATTCTGGGCCGCGACATCACTGCGACCATCACCAGCTTCCGCGAGGTGGATTTCTCCAGCGCTGGCATGGGCTTTGTGCTGGCCCTGAACGAGGCGGCCCTGGCCAAGGCGCCACATAGTTTCATCGCCACTGTCTATGTGGAGCAGCAGGCTGAGGCGCAGATCCTGCGCGATCTGGGCCGGGACATGCCCAATGTCACCGCGATCCGGGTGCGCGACGCGATTGAACGGGTGTCAGAGATCCTGCGCCAGATCGCCTCGGCCACCGCTTACGGTGCGGCGGCAACGCTGCTGACCGGGTTTCTGGTGCTGCTGGGCACCGCTGCCGCGGGCGAGCCGGCGCGGCGCTACGAGGCGGCGCTGCTGAAAACCCTTGGCGCGTCACGGGGGCGTATTCTGGCCAGCTTTGCCCTGCGCTCGGTTATTCTGGGAGCGGGGGCCGGGTTGGTGGCACTGGCGGCCGGAACCGCCGGCGCCTGGGCGGTGAACACCTATGTGTTTGAAATCAGCTATCAGGTGATCTGGCCCAATGCGCTGGCCATCATTGCTGGCGGCGTGCTGGCGACGCTGCTGGCCGGGCTGGCCTTTGCCTGGCAACCGTTGGCGACCCGACCGGCCGGGCAGCTTCGGTGCCGCGAATAGGATCAAATCTCAGCTGCGGCTTAACGGCCGCAGCTTATCGGTTGCAGGATCTTCATCAGATCATGGTTGTCACAGACCAGCGCCTCGAGGGTGATATCGTCCAGCGCGGCATAAAAGGCCTGTGCCGCATCTGTCAGTGCCATCTTCAGGCGACAGGCGTTGGTCAGTGGGCAACTGTTGTCCGAATCGGCAAAACACTCGGTGCTTGGCACTTCGCCTTCGACCTTGCGGAACACGTCGCCGATGCGGATCGAGCTGGTCGGCCGGGCCAGGGTCATGCCGCCGTTGCGGCCCCGCTGGGTGTTTAGAAAATCCAATCGGCCCAATTGATTGATCACTTGGGCCAGATGGTTTTCAGAGACATTGCAGCACTTGGCAATCTCGGCCTTGGTGACCAGGCGATCGGGGTTTGCGGCACAGTACATTAGCAACCGCACCGCGATGTTGGTTCTTTTGGTAATGCGCATTTGCGATGCTCCAATTGGAATTCCGCATTCTGTATTGCACAGGGCGGCAAAAGGCGGTTTGACATATATCAAATCCCTGACCTGACTGCCTGCGAGGCCCTGCGCTGATGTCCAACCCCTATTTCTTTGGCTATGGCAGCCTGGTGAACCTGAGCACCCATGCCTATCACCACCCGCAACCGGCGCGCCTATCGGGCTGGCGCCGCGCCTGGGTGCATACCGAGCTGCGCGAGATTGCCTTTCTGTCGGCGGTGCCCTGCGCGGGCAGCGAGATCGACGGGCTGATCGCGGCGGTGCCGGGGGCGGACTGGGACGCGCTGGACGGTCGCGAATACGCCTATGACCGGCTGTCGGCTATGGGCGCGGTTGTCCATGGGCTGCAGCCCGCGCCCGAGATCTCGCTATATGCGGTGCCACGTTCTGCCCAAATAGCGGGGTCAAAGCGCCACCCGATCTTGCTGAGCTATCTGGATGTGGTGGTGCAAGGCTATGATCAGGTGTTTGGCGCGGCGGGCGTGGCGGCGTTTTTCGCCAGCACCGATGGCTGGGAGGCCCCGATCCTGAACGACCGCGCCGCGCCGATCTATCCGCGCCACCAGCAGCTGCAGGCGGCCCAGCAGGAGCTGGTGGATCAGCATCTGGAGATGATTGGCGCGCGGGTTATTGTGGCGGGGTAGGCGGGTGGTGCGTGCAAGCACGCACCACCCGCAGGGCAGACAGGTTCAGTGAACGACAGCAACCAGAGTGCTGCCCCTTTGGGACGTGCCGCCTAGTGGTCCGGCCTGCGCCTGACCTGAGGTTGGAGAGGTGGAAACGGTCCGCGCCGCGGCAAACAATGCGGCGGAGTGAGAACCGCAAGGGTATTGATCCGGGGCAGGGCACGCCAATCAACCAAATCGATCTCGAAAAGGCAGTCACAACCAAGCGAAATTCGCGATTTACTGAGTGTTTTTATCCGCTTAGTCTGGTATTTATGCGGATTTCCGTGCAAAGTTCTGCCGTCCAACGGCTCCCCTCAAACGTCCAAGTTTCAGGGCTGAAAATCAAATGGAACGACGGGGCGTTTGCCTGTTTTTTCAAGGCTTCCGGCCCCTTCGGATCCCAATTCAGAAGGCGCAACGCACGGGTCACCGCATGGCTGGGGAGAACATCGCTGCTTTCATATTTCTGAAATGCGTTCGGCCCGCCGCCGATTAGACAGTCGGCATCTTTCTGGGTTGGTTTTGGCCCTTTCCGAATTCGGCGAACGGCCTTTGTAGGTGATGGACATTGGGCGAACGCCCCGTTCCATCAGTTGGCCCGTCCCCGGCAGGTTGGGTTGCGCGTTCCAGTCCTAGCTGAACAGGGCACCATAATGGTGTGATTTTAATGGTTTGAGTTCTCCAGTTAAACAGAAAACCAGCGCTTATCGAAACGGTTTGCCACAAAATCACGCGCGTTTCTGAGCTCGGTTATACGGTTTTTCACGCCAAAATTTCTACATAATTCACTTTTCATTCAGACTAACTCTACGGTCTGTTATCGGCAGTCAGTGCGCAACGGGTTGAAAAGCTGCATATAAATCGCACATCGGCTCACTGTATATGTGGTTTTTCCTACCTATAGGATAGGCGCCTGTACGCCATTTCCCTACGAGTTACATGGGACAGGCCGCCTCGTACGAGTATATCTGGCGCCGCGCGGGCAGTCAGGTCCAGTATTGTGCCGAGCCGTTCGAGACTGACGGCAGCCCTGTGGCCACCATCGTCATTGCCCGCTGCGCGCATGCCAAGGCAGGTTCCCTGAGGTGGAACATCCGTTTGACACCGGCCTGCCCCCCGACATCACCATTGCGGTCAGTCTGGATAAGGCGAACAGCGCGCCGCGGGATTACGACTTGTTGACGCTTGGTCGGCCAACAGATCACCGACCGCAAGGCCGCTCGATACGCGCGCGGTCTTTGCGGTTGAAGGGGTGTGTCGTGGGAATGGGACCGCGCTTGTTTGGTCACGGTGCGCGCCTAGCCGCCCAGCCCGCGCCTGACCTAACGTTCGGGAGTGAGAGCCGTCTTGGAAACGATCCGGGGGATCGTTTCAGGCTCGAACCGGCGGAGCCGAACGCCCCTCCAAATAGCGCGCCCTCAGCAACACTCACCCCAAGTACAACACCAATGTTCTGCCCCTTTGGGGACGTAAGGCATAGCCGCACGGCCCGCGCCTGACCTTCCCCCCGGGAAGGCGCTTTGCACCTCCCCAAGGTCAGGCACGGGCCTTGGGGTAAATATTGTAGGCCAACGTTCCTGCTTGTAGGTTATGAGTGTATTGGATTTGAGGTTATTATCTATGAGAGAGCAAGATCATCTATCAAACGCCGTGTCCATTAAGTGGGCATTTCCAACGCGATTTCAGGAGCACCCTAGTTGTGCTACTTAGTCTAGTTCTTAAGGTGCCAGAGCTAAAATACTCACTGGCGCGTGTTCAATTTTTAAAATTGTATGTCTTTTGCCTCATGATTTCATCAAGAGGCTGGTTTTTTGCATGGTTTGTGTTTGTGATGATTTCCGGGGTTGTGAGCTCGCTGGAATTGGTCGTCGATTCCAACGATAAATATAGCGCGGTGCTGGGTGTTCACGGACTGGGTGTCATGCTCATAGTCATTATCTCTCTGCCGTTAGGAATATTGATTTTCGTGACCTGCATAGATTGTATGTTAGCTGGCCTTCGGGCTCGAAATCAGTTTCTGTTGGGCAGTATTTTCAGCAGCAAATCTTACGACGAAAAACAAGCTAAATTGCTACGTGACATAGAGCGATCTAACGATCGCCAATAAGAGAAAATAATCTCCTGCAGAGTGGATCAAGTGCAAAAATGCACTTGATCCACTCCCATATTTTACCGCACAAATTTCTTATGCTTCAACCGCTTGGGCTCTAGCGCATCAGCGCCCAGACGGCGTTTCTTGTCTTCCTCATAGTCGGCAAAGTTGCCTTCGAACCATTCCACATGGGCATCGCCCTCAAAGGCCAGCATGTGGGTACAGATCCGATCGAGGAAGAAGCGATCGTGCGAGATCACCACGGCGCAGCCGGCGAAATCGACCAGGGCGTCCTCGAGCGCGCGCAGGGTTTCGACGTCCAGATCGTTGGTCGGCTCATCGAGCAGCAGCACGTTGCCGCCTTCCTTGAGCAGCCGCGCCATGTGGACCCGGTTACGCTCACCGCCCGACAGCAGTTTCAGCGGTTTCTGCTGATCGCCACCCTTGAAGTTGAAGGAGGAGCAATAGGCGCGGGAGTTGACCTGCGCATCGCCCAGCTCGATGATCTCGGCCCCGCCTGAGATCGCCTGCCAGACGGTCTCGTCGTCTTTTAGGTCATCGCGCGACTGATCGACATAAGACAGCTTTACCGTGTCGCCAAAGCTGACCGAGCCCTGATCGGGTTGTTCCTGACCGGTCAACATGCGGAACAGGGTGGATTTACCGGCGCCGTTGGGGCCGATGACGCCGACGATGCCACCGGGTGGCAGCGAGAAGGTCAGGTCCTCGACCAGCTGTTTGTCGCCATAGTGCTTGGCCAGACCCTCGACCTCGATCACCTTGCTGCCCAGACGCGGGCCGTTGGGGATGACGATCTGGGCGTGGGTCAGTTTCTCGCGCTCGGACTGGCCGACCAGATCATTATAGGCGTTGATCCGGGCCTTGCTCTTGGCTTGGCGTGCCTTGGCACCCTGGCGCATCCAGTCCAGCTCGCGCTGCAGGGTTTGCTGCTTGGACTTGTCGTCGCGAGCCTCCTGGCCGAGGCGCTTGGCCTTTTGCTCCAGCCAGTCGGAATAATTGCCCTCGTTGGGGATGCCCTTGCCGCGGTCCAGCTCCAGGATCCAGCTGGTGATGTCATCCAGGAAATAACGGTCGTGGGTGACGATCAGGATGGTGCCCTTGTAGTCCATCAGGTGCTGTTGCAGCCAGGCGATGGTTTCCGCATCCAAGTGGTTGGTCGGCTCATCCAGCAGCAGCATTTCCGGCGCTTCCAGCAGCAGCTTGCACAGCGCCACGCGGCGCAGTTCACCGCCCGAGAGGTTGGCGATCTCGGCGTCATCCGGCGGGCAGCGCAGCGCCTCCATCGAGACGTCAATCTGGCTGTCCAGATCCCACAGGTCCTGCGCGTCGATCTTGTCCTGCAGCTCGGCCATCTCGTCGGCGGTCTCTTCCGAGTAGTTCATCGCCAGCTCGTTATAGCGGTCGAGGATCGCCTTTTTCGGCGCCACACCCAGCATGACGTTTTCACGCACGGTGAGACTGGCGTCCAGCTTGGGTTCCTGCGGCAGATAGCCAACCCGGGCACCTTCGGCCGCCCAGGCCTCGCCGGTGAAATCCTTGTCCAGACCGGCCATGATCTTCATCAGGGTCGATTTACCGGAGCCGTTGACCCCGACAACACCGATTTTGACGCCGGGGAGGAAGGACAGGTGGATGTTTTCAAAGCATTTCTTGCCACCGGGGTAGGTCTTGGAGACACCCTGCATGTGGTAGACGTCTTGATAGGCGGCCATGATATCGGCTCCGTGATGAGGGGATTTGGATTTGGGAGGAGTGATAGCGGATGGAGGGGGTGGGGGCAATGGATAGGCGTTTGAAACCAAGTCAGCCCCTATTCACGATCTCCAACGCATCTGCACTAGGGCCATTCGAGCGTATGTGTTGTGCAATAAGTGATCTATTGTCAGCACTTATGCGGCTCCACCCTGCAGTCCAAACTTTGTATGCATCCCATGAAGAACCGTACGTTAGCTTTTTGCTCATCTTGTCAGTAGAGAACTTTACCGCATCAAGAAACGGTTCTTCTGCCAAGGTTCCTCGCAGGTTCAACAGGCTACCAAGGTAAACTAACCATTTTGCCAGGTGGTGATATTGATCCCACGCGCCTGTTGCTTGTGATAGTTTTGTTTTCTGAGAAATTACCTGCGCAAGGGCCTTCACAGTATCTTCGTGATCAAGGTGTGCGCCCATTGCCCCAAGTGAAGCGATGATTTCAAAGAACGATTCTTCCTTTTTAAGACGCTCATTTTTGAAGGGTCTCCCATCCACAAAAACCGCTTTGTAGTTTTCGAGCATTCGCTTATATCGGCTTTCTGCCGGGGGCAGTTTTGAATTCAAGGCGGAGAAGAATTCTTCGACATCTGTGTTTTGAATGACACGTATTCCGTAACAATCGTAGTAGTAGTCAATGATTTCCTGTGCGACTTTTTTTCGAGAAACAAAAAATAGACTATTGCTCACTTTGTGGCTACGAACGAAGCCAACGTAATCATTTAGGATTGCTTTGAGATTTGTGTCTCCAAGCGAATACCCCAGAATTACCACCGTATTTTCATGAATTAACGTACTTAGTTTTCGGGAGAAGTAAGTATCCTTCTCCATGAACCTGAAATAGTCGTCAGATGTAACGACCATTCGGTCTGGGGCATCAATTGACCCGTGAACGTGTAGAACCTTTACGCGACTGTCTGAACGAGGAATTGGACGTCCCGGACAGACAGACAAAACTCCTTCTCCTGCCAGATCTTCTGCCAGCTTGTCATAGTTGGTTGTGACTATGCGAAAGGATTTTTTTTCAAAAAATGATTTTGTTTCAGGTAAGCTGCAGTCAAGTTTCAGCCTGGAAATCCGTTCTCCAACGGCTTGGTGAAGGCTGTTACCCGATTTTTTCAGTTCTATGGCTAACACTTGGGCAGCCTCTTCTAGTTGTAGTAGGGCAGACGACGAAGAGGGTAAAATTGCGCCCTTGAATTTGGGGTCCCTAATATGATCGTCACAAACCTGCTCCAAAAGGCCCTTCCAGCTTGGAGCCGCATTTTTGGTTAGTTCTTTTGAAAAGCCAGTGCCGGTAAGGAGGCAAAACCGCTTGCCTGCGACAGCGTAGGCCATTTCTAAATATTCACTCATTTCAACTCTCTCGTTGGGCGTTCTATGCCCAGTAGCACTCAAGTTAAAGGTGTCTCAATGCATGTTTCTAGTTGGCAGTTAACAGAAGGGCGCTTTGCACCCACCCAGGGTCAGGCGCGGCCCTTCGTTGTGCTTGGCTTCCCTGCCAATTCCGTGCATCAAGCCGGGGATGAGACATGGGTTTCCATATCTTCGCCCCGGCATGACTGTGGGGCTGCTGGGTGGATCTTTTGATCCGGCCCACATGGGCCATGTGCAGATCAGCCGGGCGGCGCTGACGCAGTTTGGGCTGGATCACGTCTGGTGGCTGGTGTCTCCGGGCAATCCGCTAAAACGCCATCAGCCGGCGCCGCTGCAGCAGCGGATGGCGGCGGCGCGGGCCATCATGCGGCACCCGCGCATCCATATCAGCGATGCCGAGGCGCAGCTGGGGACACGCTATACCGCGCAAACCCTGCGGCATCTGCGCCGGCTCTATCCCGGCGTGCGTTTTGTCTGGCTGATGGGGGCGGATAATCTGGCGCAGTTTCATCGCTGGAAGGACTGGCGGCAGATCCTGGATACGGTGCCGGTCGGGGTGATGGCACGACCGGGGGATCGGATTTCGGCGCGGCTGTCACCGGCGGCGCGGATCTATGCGCGCTTTCGGCTGAAGGGGAGCGAGAGCCACCTGTTGGCACATGCACAGTGCCCGGCCTGGTGTTTTGTCAACGTGCCAATGGTTGACGCCAGTTCCTCGGCGATCCGGGCGCGCGGAGAGTGGTCAACGTCGCAGTAGCGCCGAGCCAAGACCGGCGCTGACGACCACGGCGAGGCCGAGCCAGGTCAGCATGTCCGGCAATTGACCAAAGGCGGCCCAGCCAAGCGTCACTGCGGCGATCAGTTGGAAATAGACCATCGGCGCCAGTTTGGTGGCTGCGACCTTGCTGTAGGCATACAGCAGGATCAGATTGCCCAGCATCGAAAACGCGGCGCTGCCCAGCGTCAGGATCGAGGTGCTCAGGGTGAACTCGGGCAGGTTTGCCAGCCCCATGGGCAGCATGACAAGGGCGGCCAGCAGCAATTGGACCAGGCTCAGCTCGAGCGGTGATCCAAGATGTGAAAGCCAGCGGCCGGTGGTCAGAAAACAGCCGTAGAAACCGCCGGCAAGCACCGCCCACAACAGGTTGACCGAGCCTCCGAAGCCGGGCCGAACCACTAGAATAACACCGGCGAAACCCACCAGCATAAGCAGCGACCGCAGCCAGGTGGTGGGTTCGCGCAGAAACACAGCCGACAGACCGTAGCTGATGATCGGGCCGACAAAGAAGGCGGCGAACACATCCGCCATCGGCTCTGTCTCGAGCGCGGTCTGCACCGAAAAGATGCCGCCGACCAGCAACAGGGCCCGTAGCCACATGCGGTGATCTTTCAACAGCGAATAGGCGCGGGGGGGGACAAAGGGCAGTAACAGGGCGCTGCCGACGACAAAGCGCGAAGAGGCGATGAAACCCGGTGTGGCAAGGCCACTGCTGGTCAGCAGCTTGCCACAGAGATCACCCGCAGGGATCATTGACATAGCGACGAACATGAGAATGACTGCCTGCAACATGGTTTCACTCTCTAACAGGCAGTGCGCTTACTAAAAACCCCAAATCGGCAGACTGTTTGCCGTTTGGAAATGAATTTAATACAGTAAGAGTGATATGGTTACGCGACGATTTTTTCTGCTTTCTGGTTCTGCCCTGATCGGGGCAGGTGGGGCCTGGGCCAATGCCCCGGTCACCTCCTTGCGACCTGTTGCCCGACGTCAGGCTGTTATGCTCAGCCCGGCGGACGGGCTCAAACGCGTGCTGCAACAGGCAGGGCTGCCGGGAGAGGTGGCCTGCGCTGTAGCGGACGTGGAGACAGGTCTGCGGCTGGAGGCCGAGAATGGCGCCTCGGGGCTGCCGCCGGCCAGCGTCGCCAAGGCGCTGACCTCGCTATACGCGCTGGATGTGCTGGGGGCCGAGCATCGGTTTCACACCCGGGTGATGGCCACCGGCGACGTTATCGGCGGCGTGGTGCAGGGGGATTTGATCCTGGTGGGCGGCGGCGATCCCACATTGACCACCGATCATTTGGCGCAGCTGGCCAAAGCGCTGAAATCTGTCGGCGTGCGCGAGGTCAGGGGCGGCTTTAAGCTGTGGGACGGGGCGCTGCCCTATGTGCGCACCATTGACGCCGATCAGCCGGATCACGTCGGCTATAGCCCGGCGATCTCGGGGCTGGCGCTGAACTATAACCGGGTGCATTTTGAATGGAAACGGGCCGGCCAGGGCTGGTCGGTCAGCATGGATGCCAGGACTGAGAAATACCGCCCCGAGGTGGCCATGGCCCGGATGAAAGTGGCAAAGCGGAGTGCCCCGGTCTATAGCTATGCCGACAGCGGCGGCGCGGATCAGTGGACGGTGGCCAATGCGGCCCTGGGCAAGGGCGGCTCGCGCTGGCTGCCGGTGCGACGTCCGGCTGAATACGCAGGCGATGTTTTCCGCACCATGGCGCGGGCACATGGGATCGTGTTGGCCAAGCCGAAGGTGGTGAAATCCCTGCCACAGGAGCTGGGTCAGGGTCAGGTGCTGGCGCAGCACAGCAGTGCTGCATTGTTGGTGATGCTGCGCCGCATGTTGAAATACTCAAACAATCTGATGGCCGAGATGATCGGCATGTCTGCCACCGCGGCATCTGGGCGCCGACCCGGTTCACTGAGGGCCTCGGCGCAGGCGATGAACAGTTGGGCGGGTGCCAAATATGGCATGACCGGCACCCGGCTGGTGGATCATTCGGGTCTGGGCGACGCGTCGCGGATGACGCCCAACGATCTGGTTGGGGCGCTGATTGCCGCGCGCAAGGTGGGCCAGTTGAAGCCGCTGCTGAAACCGTTCCTGCTGCGCGATACCAATGGCAAGGTGAACAAGACCCACCCGATCAAGGTGACGGCCAAAACCGGCACGCTGAATTTTGTCTCTGGGCTGGGCGGCTTCATGACCGCCGCCGACGGCACCGAGTTGGCCTTTGCCATTTTTGCGGCCGATCAGAGCGCGAGGTCCCGGATTAAACGCGCCGACCGCGAGCGGCCAAAAGGCGCCCGCAGCTGGAACCGCAAGGCCAAGAAGATGCAGCAGAGGCTGATCGAGCGCTGGGGGCAGGTTTACGGCAGTTAAACGGGCAGAGGCGAATGCGGCCGACAGGGTGTGAGGGGGCAATCCAGGCCGATTAAAAACCGGTTTGCCCGCTCATGGGTTTGGCACATGGGTCTGGCACTGTGACGAGAGCAAGACGCCGTCAAGAACCAATAAATGCCAATACCATTATGCCAAAATTGGTTTTCCGGCTGATTTGAATTGAGATATAACCCTTTGTTTTATTCCGGTGGAGGATGTTTGAGGGTTATAGCGAACTTGGACGATTTTCTTGCCCGCGTCTTTCAGATAGGCCTCCACAGCCAGATTGTGGGGATTGCTGCCCCAGTCCTCACCAATTACAAAAATATCCACATTCAGCTCTCTGCAGCCAGAAACATATTCAAGTTCGTGGTAGGGGCGCACAATGTCGACGCAGCTCAAGGCTTGCAACATTTCCATGCGTTGTTTCAGAGGGATAACTGGAACATTGGGCTTATACAGATTTACGACCTCATCAGAGGCAACGCCGACGGCCACCTGGTTTCCCAGCTTTTTGCAATGGTTCAACAAGGCAAGATGGCCAACATGCAACAAATCAAACGTGCCAACTGTATAGACGATCATCGTTCACTTTTTCCTTTTAGCTACCCAAAAACGGTGTTAGCAAGAGCATCTTAATTCCTGGCATGCAAAATTAATCACGTAATTTCAGTCTGTTAAACTGAAATTGCACCGGACCTTCGACGGCTCGGGGCAGAGTAATTGAAAACCGAAGGGTTTCAATGCAGACAGGATAGAATGCAGATTGGGCCCGTCTTCACGCAGACTGGGCCGTCGACTGTCTAACTTAAAGGACGCGCCATGACAACCGAAACTTCAGCAACTCAGGACCCGGACGCCAGATCAATCCTTTCATATATTAAGGATTTACCCAATATCTGCTCTCTCGCAGGTCTCGGTTGCACTTTGCTTGCCATCTATTTCCTGATTATCGGCCTCTACCCTGCGGCCATGATTGGCATGATTTGGGCCGTGGCATTTGATTGGGCCGATGGGCTTATTGCCCGCCGGATGAAAGGTCGCACCGGAGATGACCAGAAATTCGGAGGCCAGCTTGACCTGCTCATTGATATTGTCAGCTATGGCGTCACCCCGGCAATTCTGGTGCTGAGCTATGGCAGTTTCAACCCAGCCTTTTTGCCGGTCGTTTTTGTAATGTTGGTTTTTGGCGCCATCCGGCTGAGCTATTTCAGCACCTTCGGTCTTTCCGGTGGGGCGAAATATACCGGATTGGCTATTGATAATAATAGCATTCTTCTTGTTTTCATATTCATGTTTGAGGGCTTTTTCAGTGGTCAGGTCTTTTCCATCATTCTCGCCGCCTGCGGTTTGGGACTTTCCATTCTGAATGTCTCTCAGATTAAAACGCCAAAGCTTTCGGGGAAAACAATAAATGTTGTTCTTCTCGCTGCCTATACGATTGCAGTATCTGTTTTCTATGGCTGGAAACTTATATAAAATCTGAATTGCGAGGCGTGGCGCAAAGGGAAAGGTGGCGACTGTTGATCCGCCTTTCCCTTTGCGTTTTTTGGATGCCTCCGGCTGACAGCAGATGGGCCGACAACGATGCTGTCGGTCGGGGCGTTAAGCTCTCAACTAGGCCCATTTAAAGGCCCATTTAAAGGCGCCGACTTAGGTCACATGTCGCGCCCGGGCGCCGCGCTCAATCGCAGCGGCGTGCAGCCGGTCGATGTTCAGCTCATAGCGGATCTCGGCCAGGAACTCCAATTCGGTTTCATTCAACCGCCCATCTGAGGCCGCCACGTCGCAGGCCAGCGCATAGGCGGTTTCATGCAGCCGCTCGGGCAGGTTGTCGCGGATCAGGCCAAACAGCGCATCCAGCCCGTCCTCCAGTTCAAACAGATCCAGCACCGTTTGCGACATCCGTTTGATCCGGTCGATATCATAATCCGCAAACACCGGCAGCATATTCACCGCCGACTGGATCTCGATCAGTTCCGAGGTGCGGATGTTTTCGTCCGAGGCCGACACCGCCACCATGATCGCAACAAGACAGTCTTGGGGAGAAAGCGGACTGGGGGAGGTCTCGGTCATCGTGGTATCCTTTTGGGCTGAGTGTTAGAGTCAGAATAGGCAGGCAGCCGAGGGGGTTCAACACTTGCCTGCGATTTATCGGCGGCAATCGGCCAAGGCGCAATAACCGCCGCAAATGCGGTGTCACTGATTGATCAGGACGCCGGATCCGATTGCAGAAACGCCGGATCCTGATCGCGCCCGATGGCCTGCCAATAGCCGTCTTCCTCGGCCAGACCTTCGACACTCAGCACGATGCCATCGCGGTTCAAGATATAGAGCGACGGGAAGGCGTCAACCTTTAGTTGTGCGACAGCGGCATCTGTTGCATCAAACAGCACCCGAAACGGCACCGATGCTGATTTCAGCTGATCCTCGATCTGATTGCTGTCACGCCAGAAACTGCCGTCCGGATCCTGATCATAGGCGGTGATGACATGCACATCTGCGATCCTGTCGGGGGCCAATTGATGCAGCGCTATCAGGTTTTCCAACTCCTGCTGGAACGGACCATTGGTGCGATATTCCCCCAGGCAGTAGACCAACAGGAATTGGCCATCTTGCAACGTGCCCAGAGTGTTGGGCAGCGACATCGGCGGGCCATCTGGCCAGGTGCCAAAGGGATCATGCTGCGGCAGGCGATAATCGAACGGGAAACTCTTGCCCAGCAGCGGCGACCAGAGGATCAGGCCCTCGCGGTTGGCAACCGAGGCGTAAAGACGGCGCAGCCCGTTCAGTTCCGGGTAGCCTGCCACCGCAGTCTCGGCCATTTCCAGGGCTTCATCGGTGGCGCCAATGCCCAGTTTGATCAGGATCTCAATGAACCAGATCAGGCCGAAATACTGGCTTGGCATCCGCTCTATGCCCTGTTTCTCACGGTGGTGTTCGGCGGTTTCAATTGCCTTTTGGGCCAAGTCATCCAACCCCAGGGCCTTATAGCTCAGCGCCAGTAGGATCATGTTGCCGATATCGTCGGAGGTAAAAATGCGGTCTTGTCGGCGGGCGGGGTTGACGAAGCGGCCAAACAGGGAGGCGCCAAGCGGCAGCACCGCGCTCTCAAACGCATCCCGCAACCTGGCAAAGTCAGCCCAGTCGCCGTGGTTCCAGATTGCGTGCAACGCCTGAAAATCGGCGCTTGCGGATTTTATGTCGGCGATCAGCCTATCGTTCACACAGGGGATGACCTTAATGCCATGCGGCCAAGTCCCCGCAGGAATGGACCAGATCTCGTCGGTCTCGGGGTTCTGGAAGGTGATGTGATCAATGCCGTTGCGTTTGGACCGCAATAAGGCATGATCGGTTGGGGCATCCCCGTCGATCTGCAGGATGAGCCAGCCCGGCATCAGCCCGATGGCCTCGGCGGGGCTGCCCTGAAAAACCGCGGCAATTTCGCGGCAGGACGAACGGGATTTGGTGACCCGCGGCAAGGGCCAGGTTTCGGCCGTGAGAGTGCGAAACAATCTGAAGTCTTTCTGGAAAAATTGAATTACTGTCTGTAGTTGAACACTACGTTTGGTTGGGGAAAATTGACAAGTTTATTCTGTCAATCAGGCGGCAGTCGCTGATTTCTTGTCGGCGATGGGGGATGGGGAGCTGGCAAATATTGACTCATGCTGCACTAGCACAATAGACCAAGCCAGTCGGCTGCATAGGGTAGCCTTGATACGCAATGCGGCCCGATCCGGGTCCGCCGATGGAGAACAACATGTCTGATCTGCGCGAAACTGCTCTGCAGAGCAAAGCCTGGCCGTTTGAAGAAGCCCGCAAGGTGCTCAAACGTTTTGCTAAGGGCGCGCCGGAAAAGGGCTTTGTTTTGTTCGAGACCGGCTATGGCCCGTCCGGCCTGCCGCATATCGGCACCTTTGGCGAGGTGGCCCGCACCACTATGGTCAAACGCGCCTTTGAGCTGATCAGCGACATCCCGACCAAACTGGTGTGTTTCTCGGATGATCTGGACGGTATGCGCAAGGTGCCGGGCAATGTCCCAAATGCCGAAAGCCTGCATGAACACATGCAAAAGCCGCTGACCTCGGTGCCGGATCCGTTTGGCACCCATGAAAGCTTTGGCCATCACAACAACGCCATGCTGCGCCGGTTTCTGGATACCTTTGGCTTTGAATACGAATTCATCTCGGCCGCCGAATTCTATCGCTCGGGCCAGTTCGACGAGGTGCTGAAGCGCGCCGTTGATAAATACGACGAGGTGATGGCGGTGATGCTGAAAAGCTTGCGCGAAGAGCGCGCGGCGACCTATTCGATCTTCCTGCCGATCCACCCCGAGACCGGCCGGGTGATGTATGTGCCGATGAAAAAGGTCTGCGCTGAGACTTACACCATCACCTTTGATGATGAGGACGGCAAGGAATGGACGCTGCCGGTCACCGGCGGCAACGTTAAACTGCAGTGGAAGCCGGACTTTGGCGCCCGCTGGGCGGCGCTGGGCGTCGATTTTGAGATGTACGGCAAGGACCACAGCACCAATACGCCGATCTATGACAGCATCTGCCGCATTCTGGGCCATCGCCCGCCGGACCACTTCACCTATGAATTGTTCCTGGACGCCTCGGGTCAGAAGATCTCAAAAACCTCAGGCAATGGGATTTCGATCGACGAATGGCTGACCTATGCCAGCGCTGAGAGCCTGACCTATTTCATGTATCTCAAGCCGAAGACGGCCAAGCGGATGCATTTCGACGTGATCCCCAAGGCGGTGGACGAGTATCACCAGCAGCTGCGGGCCTATCACGGGCAGGACGCCAAAGCGCAGCTGAACAACCCAGTCTGGCACATCCACGGCGGCGAGGTTCCGCAGTCGGACATGGTGGTGCCCTTTGCCATGCTGCTGAATATCGCCAGCGTGTCCAACGCCGAGGACAAGGAAACCCTGTGGGGCTTCATCAATAAATATGCCCCCGACGCAACCGCGGAGGCCAACCCGACCCTGGATCAGGCGGCGGGCTTTGCGGTGGCTTACTTCAACGACTTTGTGAAACCGGCCAAAGTGTACCGTTTGGCGACAGATCAGGAACGCGCCGCCCTGTCCGATCTGGCCGAGGCGCTGAAGTCGCCCGATGCGGCGCTGGCCGCGATTGCCAAGAAGAACGCGCTGGACGGCAAGAACGTGGGGCTGCCAGAGGTCGATTTTGGCAGTGATGAATTCCTGCAGTCGGTGGTGTTTGCCATCGGTAAGATCCACGGGTTCGAGCCGCTGCGGGCTTGGTTCTCGGCGATCTACGAGGTGCTGTTGGGGGCCACGCAAGGCCCGCGTTTTGGTGGCTTTATTGCGCTGTATGGCGTCGAAGAGACGATTGCGCTGATCGACAAGGCGCTGGCCGGCGATCTGGTCTGATCCCACGTATCGGATCGCAGCTATGCGGAGAGAAGCAGGCGTTTAGACCAATATCCCGCAGTGTCCCTTGGTGGACGCTGCGGGATATTGCCATGCGACGTTAGAAGTTCTCCCAGACATCTTTTGATGGCGACGCTTCGTTGACGGCCCTTGCGCGGGGCGGTCTCTCTGGTTCGCTATCCCAACCTGTTCCGTGCGCCGCTGGGGCGACATTTGCGAGAGCAGGTTTGCTGTTGCCCTGGCGGCTTTTGTTGCCATCAATGTTGAAATGCGCCACCAGGTCGGCCAGCTTGCTGGCATCTGTGTTCAGCAAGTGGCTGGCTGCGGTGGCTTCTTCGACCATGGCGGCGTTCTGCTGGGTGACCTGATCCAACTGGGTCACGCCCATGTTGATCTCGTCCAAACCGGTGGACTGTTCGGCGGATCCAACGGCAATTTCGGATACCAGTTGCGAGATATGGCCGACGCGGGTGACGATGCTGTTCAGGGCCTCACCCGCCTTGCCAACCAGATCTACGCCATGCTCGACCTGCTTGGAGCTGTCGACGATCAGCGTTTTGATCTCCATCGCCGCATCCGAGGACCGCTGCGCCAGGGCCCGCACCTCTGAGGCGACCACAGCAAAGCCGCGACCGGCTTCGCCAGCCCGTGCCGCTTCGACGCCGGCATTCAGCGCCAGCAGGTTGGTCTGAAAGGCGATGTCGTCGATCACGCCGATGATCTGGCCGATGTGACGAGAAGATTTCTCAATCTCGGTCATTGCCGACACCGCGTGCCGCACCACCTTGTCACTTTCAATCGCCTCAGTTTTTGCTTGGTTGACAATGGCCTCCACGCTGTGTGCCCCATCGGCAGCGGATTTGACGCTTGCTGTCATTTGCTCTAGGGCCGCCGCCGTCTGCTCCAGCGTTGCCGCCTGGCTTTCGGTGCGCTCCGACAGTTCGCTCGACGCTCGGTTTATCTCGGTTGCGCCACTGCGGATACTTGCAGCCGAACTGATCACCTCAACAATGGTTGAGCTAAGGGTCTTCAGCGTGCGATTGAAATCGCTTCGCAGTTGCTCATGGTCGGCAGGAAATGGTTCGACAAGTGGTCTCGAGAAGTCACCTTTTGCCAAATCGTCCAACCCGTGACTTAGTTTCTCGACCACTTGTTGCTGTTCTTGTTGCTGCACGGAGCGTTGTTCCTCAGCGCTACGTGCCCGCTTTAGGTCGTCTCTCAAACTGACCAGCGTCTGGCCGATCTTGCCAAGCTCGTCGCCACGTTCCGCTGATGTGATTTCTCCGTCCAGATCACCTGCAGACACGGCTTCCATGTCTTTGCAAATTTCGGCGATCGGGCGGGTGATGGTTCGGGTGGTGAATAACACAACCAGCATCATGCCAAGCCCGGCCAGTGCCACACCAATCAGGATGTTGCGGGTCAGGACATTTGAGGCAGTCAGTGAGGTCTGGATATTCTCGCGCACCTCAAGAACTCCGCGCACATCGCCCACCTGCCAACCAACCTTCGGCGTGTCTGGGTGGGAATTGTGGCAAGAGACGCAGCCCTCGTCTACCATGCGGTCAGCCACCGCGACTCTCAAATAGGTTTCTCCGTTTTCTACTTCGCGGCGTTTGTAGGTGCCGTCCGGATTTTTGTTCAGGTACGCCCAGGCCTCTTGCATGAAATCGTCCATTTGGCGGTCCGCTCTGCCCGGAAACGGAAAGGCGCTATAAAGGGACAAGCTGAGACCCTGTTTTGCAAACAGGCTGCTTAGGTCATGTACAAAAGTTGCTGGCAGGGGGATTACGCTGGGGTCGTTTTTATGGTCGATCCCTGCCGATATATCAGTCGAATTCTTGACGTCCTTGACCACATTCTGGGTGTAGTAGCCGCGGATTGCTTTGATCTGGTTGACCACATTGGTTGCCGAGGACGTCGCAAAGTCAATCGTGTTCTTTTCTAGAACGCGTGGAATGGCTGCCCAGGCGATACCAATGCAAAGTATGACAAATAGGGGGATTGGCATGGTCAATCGAAAGGCGATTGACTGTATCATCTTCTGCATGTCGGGCGCTCCATTTAGTCCAAGCGGATGCTGCTGCCATTCTGGGTTCAGGATGTCGAGCATCCCTGGCGGGCACATCTTTGGGCTCACATTCATATTGTAAGCGTGGAGCTACCGTAAAACCGTTACGCATGCCTTAAGCCGACACGGATGCCGACTGACCTGTTTTGGCTGTTACACGGGCCTGTATCTGGTCTGTATCTGGCCTGTGTAACGCCGGTTGAGGCCTGTACTAGAAGTCCTGCCAGTCTCCGGCTGAACCGGGGGATTCGTTTGCGGACCTTGCGCGGGGCAGTCTCTCTGGTTCGCTGTCCCAACCTGTTCCATGCGCTGTTGAGGCGGCCCCTTCATCGGTATCTTCGGTGACAGGTCGCCGACCACTCTGCTGGCCACTGTGGCCCTCAATGCTGAAATGTGAGACCACCTTGGACAGTTTGCTGGCATCAGAGATCAGCAAATGGCCGGCGGCGGTGGCCTGTTCCACCATGGCGGCATTTTGCTGGGTGACCTGATCCAACTGGGTAACACCTATGTTGATTTCGTTCAGCCCGGTGGACTGTTCGGCGGATCCAACTGCAATTTCGGACACCAGTTGCGAGATATGGCCGACGCGGGTTACGATGCTGTTCAGGGCCTCGCCCGCTTTGCCGACCAGGTTTACGCCATGCTCGACCTGCTTGGAGCTGTCGACGATCAGCGTTTTGATCTCCATCGCCGCATCCGAGGAGCGCTGCGCCAGGGCGCGCACCTCTGAGGCCACAACGGCAAAGCCGCGACCGGCTTCGCCAGCCCGTGCCGCTTCGACGCCGGCATTCAGCGCCAGCAGGTTGGTCTGAAAGGCGATGTCGTCGATCACGCCGATAATCTGGCTGATGTGGCGGGCCGATTCCTCAATCTCGGTCATCGCCGAAACGGCCTGCTGCACCACCTTGTCGCTCTCTTCTGCTTCTAACTTGGCTTCGTTGACGATGTTTTCCACGCTGTGGGCCCCATCGGCGGCGGATTTGACGCTTGCCGTCATTTGCTCGAGTGCCGCCGCCGTCTGCTCCAGCGTGGCCGCCTGACTTTCGGTGCGTTGCGACAAATCATCCGAGGCGCGGCTGATCTCGGTGGCGCCGCCGCGGATGCTTTCAGCCGAACTGATCACCTCAACGATGGTTGAGCGAAGCGTTTTCAGGGTGCGATTAAAGTCGTTGCGCAGTTGCTCATGGTCGGCAGGAAAGGGTTTGACCAGCGGCTGCGACAGGTCGCCGTTGGCCAGGTTGAGCAGACCGCCGCTCAATTGCTCGACAACATCGCGTTGTTGATCTTGCTGTTGTTTGACGTCCTGTTGCGCCAATGATGCGGCTTTCAACTCCGTTTTGAAGCCTTCCAGGGTGCGGGCGATGGTGCCAAATTCATCCCGCGAATCTGCGCCGGCAACCGGGCTATCATAATCTTTCTGCGCTATCTGTTCGACACTGCGCGCCAGTGAGACGACACGGCGGGAAATGCCGCGTGCGGCGAACCAAGATAACAGGGCAACGATCAACGAAACCACCAGGACTTGCAGCACCGACGAGCGGAGCATTTTGTTTTCGGTGGCCAGCGCCTCGGCACTGTCGATCTCCAACACGATGCCCCAGGTTTTGCCTCTGAATGTAAATGGGATTGATTCAGCTTCGACCAATTGATCTGTTAGCCCTTTGACACCGGACAAGGAATGGTGTCCTTCCAGAAAGGATTCTGAAATTTGTGATAAGTTGGGCAATGGATCCAGAATTTGATGGCCATCAGCATGTGGTGATGCCGTCAGGGCAACCCCATCTTCCCGTACCAGATAGACCAATCCAGTTTCGCCAAGAATGCTTGATTGAGACAAAATATCAGACATGTGATCGATTGGGATTTGAAGGACAAATACCCCGAGCAGTTCACCATTGCGGAAAACCGGAGTGGAAATGAACATGGCAGCTGCCCCGTGGCTGGGAGCATAGGCCGCCATCGAGGTTAAATGAACTTCGCCTTCAGGCAGTGTCAAAGCCGCGCGAAATGCCTCTCCCAGCCCAGAGGTGCTATAGGGGCCGGACTGGAAATTGGTGGCGAAATCGTCTTCTTTGTATACCGAATAGATCAGGTCGCCCTGCGGATTCAGGAGGAAAAGATCATAATACTCCAGTTCGCGTTGGAAGGTTTGAAACCCCGGATGATACTCTTGATGCAGGTTTGACCAAAGCGACTGATCGGTGGCCACTATGAGTTCATCCTTTTCACCCAGAGGATTGGGGTTATCGAATATATAGGCGTTGCGAAGATGCTCTCCGGGTGAGTCACCCAGTTTTTGCCAGGCCATGTCAAATTCGACCAAGGCGGATGCAATGCTCTTGCTGGCACCGATGGATCGGGTTTCAGTTTCCACCCGTTCCAGCCAGTCTTTCAGCGCGCTGCGCCGTTCAGATAACAGCGTATAAAAGGCCGCCTCACGATTTTCTTTCAGCGCCGAATGGGATTGCCAAGTGTAAATAAACCCTGATGCTATTGTCAGCATGATCGTAGGCAAGGCAATCAAGAGCGGTAATTTTTTGCTCAACCGGAGGCCGTTCCATAGTGAGACTAGGCTGGTCATGATAGCGGATCTCTCTTCTAACAGGTGTTACTATTTACAGGGCCGAACGAACTCATGGCCTGGCAATAAACTGTTCTTAATTCATTTCAGGGGCGTTAATATTGCGAGATTCGGTGAATTATTATGCAATTAAAGATTGCAATCAATCACTTGAGGTGCACGCGGCCAGCCTCTTTATTGGCCTGCCTAGGCGGGCGACGCTGGAATCTCTCGGCCGCAAAGTAGTTTTAAAGCGAATTCAGCTCGGGCACCGCTGGGGGGAGGACAGGCTGTCGCTGCCAAAATCATGCAGCCAAAAAAAAGGCGCCCGGATGCGGACGCCTTCTTTCAATTCAATGGAAACAACTGTCAGCCGATGATCGCGTTCAGGGTGGCGCTGGGGCGCATCACGGCGGCTGTCTTGGTCGGGTCGGTGTGGAAATATCCGCCCAGATCAGCCGGTTTCCCCTGTGCCGCTGCCAGCTCAGCCAGGATCTGCTGTTCTTTGGCCGCCAGGTCGGCTGCAACCGGAGCAAAATGCGCCGCCAGATCACCATCGTCTGACTGTGCGGCCAGTGCCTCGGCCCAGTAGCGGGCGAACCAGTAGTGGCTGTCACGGTTGTCGGGCTCACCCACCTTGCGTGACGGCGAGCGGTTGTTGTCCAGAATGCCCTGAGTCGCGGCCTCGGCTGCAACCCCCAGAATGCCGGCCTTGGCATTGCCCTGGCTATCGGCCAGGAAGTTCAGGCTTTCACCCAGGGCGCAGAATTCACCCATTGAATCCCAGCGCAGGTGGTTTTCCTCAACCAGCTGCTGCACGTGCTTGGGGGCAGAGCCACCGGCACCGGTTTCAAACAAGCCGCCACCGTTCATCAGCTTGACGATCGACAGCATCTTGGCCGAGGTGCCCAGTTCCAGGATCGGGAACAGATCGGTCAGATAGTCGCGCAGCACATTGCCGGTGATGGCGATGCTGTCGTTGCCTGCGGTGATGGTCTTCAGCGATTGCGCCGTGGCTTCGCGCGGGGTCATGATCTGGAACTTGGCGGCGACACCAGCCGCGGCCAGCGCCGGGGTGACATAGGCGATCAGCTGCGCATCATGGGCGCGACCTGCGTCCAGCCAGAAGATCGATTCCGACCCGGTCAGACGCTGACGGTCCAGCGCCAGCTCGATCCAGTTCTCAATCGGAGCCTTCTTGGCAGTGCAGGCGCGCCAGATGTCACCCGCCTCAACGTCATGGCTGTGCAGAGTGTCGCCATTGGCCAGAACCACCCGGATCACACCGTCTGCCGGGGCCTCAAATGTGGTGGGATGGGAGCCGTATTCTTCGGCCTTCTGCGCCATCAGACCGACGTTGGCAACCGAGCCAGCGGTGGTGACGTCCAGCGCCCCGTTGGCTTTGAAGAAGTTGATCGCTTCGTCATAGATGGTGGCATAGCACCGGTCGGGGATCAGGCAATTGGTGTCGCCCTTGTTGCCAGCACCGTCCCAGCCTTTACCACCAGCGCGGATAATCGCCGGCATCGAGGCGTCGATGATCACATCGGACGGAACATGCAGGTTGGTGATGCCCTTGTCGCTGTCGACCATATACATGGCAGGACGATCCGCGTTCACCGCATCGATGGCAGCCATGATCTCGGCGTTGTCTGCTACGCGGTCCAGCAAGTCACCCATGCCGGAATTTGCGTTCACACCCAGAGCCTCCAGCTCAGCGCCGAATTTGTCAAACACTGGCGCCAGCCAGGCCTTAACCGCGTGGCCAAAGATGATCGGGTCGGAGACCTTCATCATGGTGGCCTTCATGTGCAGCGAGAACATGGTGCCGTCGGCCTTGGTGTCCTCAATCGCACCAGTCAGGAAGGTTGCCAGTGCTTTGGCGGACATGAAGGTCGCATCGGCAATGGTGCCTTCTTCCAGCGGCCAGCTGTCTTTCAACGTGGTCACAGCGCCATCTTTGCCGACGAATTCGATCTTCGCGTCACCGGCCTGAGCGGCAGTGATGGTGGCGGCTTTCTCGTTGGCGTAAAAGTCATTGGCCGGCATCGACGAGACTTTGGTTTTGCTGTCGCTGGACCATTTTCCCATCGAATGCGGGTTGTTCTGGGCGTAGGTCTTCACCGCTTTGGCGGCGCGGCGGTCCGAGTTGCCTTCGCGCAGAACCGGGTTCACTGCCGAGCCTTTGATCGCGTCATAGCCAGCGCGAACGGATTTTTCGGCGTCGGTTGCGGGCTCTTCGGGGTAATCCGGCAGCGCGTAGCCCTGCGATTGCAGCTCGGCGACTGCGGCAAGCAACTGCGGCACCGAAGCCGAGATATTCGGCAGTTTGATGACATTGGCCTCTGGTGTTTTCACCAATGTGCCCAGCTCGGCCAGATCGTTGATTTGGCGCTGCGCCTCGGTCAGGCTGTCGGGAAAGGCGGAAAGAATGCGGGCGGCCAGCGAAATATTCTTGGTGCCAATGTTGACGCCTGCGGCCGCCGCAAAGGTGCGGATGATGGGCAGCAGCGATGCACTGGCCAACTCGGGCGCTTCGTCTACGATGGTATACAATACGTCGGGGTTAGATTTATCTGACATAGTTCACAACCTTTCAGCGATCTTGGAAGCTTGGTAAATCAGCGCAGCAGGACTGCACCTTTGATGATCCCATATTGCCGCGCAGGTCTGGTGGGACCGACTCTCGCGGCTTACATTATGGGCCTCATGTAAAACAAGCAGCCCCGACGTTCAATTGCCTGTGGCAATAATTGCCAGAACATATTGACGCGCTTTGGATTGGCGATGCAGAACCCGCCGCGCTGGCCACGGCAATGGAGGCTATCCGATCGCGGTTTTGACAGCCCTCAGGGGTGCCCGGAATTTAGTTCATGCTTTTTTGAGCAGCTTCTTTAAACTGTCTGAACAGCTTAACTCTGACCGACAGACGGAAGGCTGGACCAGACCAGGACGCAAACCAGTGTTTTACGCAGGGGGCAGGCATATGACCAAGTCTAAGGTGACGCAGCGAACAGAACCCGGCGTGTTGCACATGGTGATGGGCGATGGAACGCCGCAAAAGGCGCTGGCAACTGCGCTTGTCGTTGGCTCGGCTCTGACATTGATAAACCACGGTGATCAGCTATTTGGCGGTGAATTTCCACCTGCCTGGAAGGTGTTGCTGACCTATCTCACACCCTATTGTGTCACCACCTGGGGCGCTGTCACCGGCAAGCGGGCACAATGGAAACTGGATTTTGCCCCGCGCCGCGCAGACCGGCGCCGGAAACCGGAGCACGACCATGAAAGTTGAAGATTTTTTTAACCAAAGCAACATCGTCGAGTTGAGCTTTTTCAATTTCAGAAATGCCATCACGGCGGCCTATTACGCCAATCAAGACTTTGAAATTCTCAAGGTGAACGAGAATTTCCTGCGGTTCTTTCCGGTGCTGGGCAATGTCTCAAACGCCTATTTCCCCGATGTGCTGGAGCAATTGGGGGTGCCCGGAGCGCAGATCGATACCTGGATTTCCGGCATTCGCGAACAGGGCTCGGTGCGGATCCCCGAAATCCATATCACCGACAACGGCAACAGCCGGGTGTTTGCCCTGATGTCGACCCGCACCGAAGATGACAGCTTTTCCTACTTGAACGGTATTCAGGGTCAGTTTGTTGACCGCACCGACGAATGGAAACTGCGACACGAGCGCGAGGAACTGCTGGAGCAGAAAATCCGCGACCGCGAGATCATCGAAGAGAAAAGCGCTCAGCTGCAACATCTGGCCAACCGACTGGCAAAATACCTGTCGCCGCAGATCTACGACAGCATATTTTCAGGCAAGCAGGACGGCAGTATCGCAACCAAGCGCAAGAACCTGACCATCTTCTTTTCCGACATCGAACAGTTCACCGACCTGTCCGAAGCTCTGGAGCCCGAGCGGCTGACGATGGTGATCAATTCCTACCTGTCCGAGATGTCGCTGATTGCGCTCCAATGTGGTGGCACCATCGACAAGTTCATCGGCGATGCGGTGATGGTGTTTTTTGGCGACCCGGAAAGTGACGGCGAAGAGGAAGACGCGCTCAAGGCGGTGGAGATGGCGATGCGGATGCAGCAACGTGTGGGCGAGCTGCAAAGCCATTGGAAAAAGCTGGGGGTGCCCAAACCGATGAGGGTGCGGATGGGGATAACCTCGGGCTATTGCACGGTTGGCAATTTTGGCTCGGACAAACGGCTCGACTACACTGTCCTTGGGCGGCCGGTGAACTTGGCGTCCCGGCTGGAGGGGCTGGCCGATCCGGGCAGCGTGCTGATCTCGGACAGTACCTACAACCTTATATCCGAACATGTGTCCTGCGATCCGGTAGGCGAGGTAAGCCCAAAGGGCTTTGCGCGGCCGGTTGAAGTCTTCAAGGTGTTGGAGTTTCGATCCGCCGAGCACCGCGACCGTTTGCTGCGGCGGCGATTGTCGCGCAGCGGCGATCATGTCGAGGTCAATGTGATCGACAGCAGCGATATTCGCGCCGCTATCGAAGAGCTGCGTCACATTCAGATCGAGTTTGAGGCGCAGTTGCAGGAGTAGGACCTGCGGCTGCTAGCTGTGGCTCCAGTCATCAGGGTTTGCCGATTTGTTGGGGGAGAGGCCCAGAATGTCGCCCTCGGTCGAGCAGCCCAGCCCCAGCACAGTGCGGTTGGCATAGTTGAAATAGGCGGTGACCTGATTGATCTCCAGCACCTCGCCGTCGGTATAGCCAGCCGCGCGCAGTTGCAGCACGATGTCCTGGGTCATGCCGCCGGGATCGCGGGTCAGCTGGCGGGCATAATCCATTGCCAGTCTCTGCCCCTCGTCCAGAGGCGCGGAGGATATGTTGCGGGTCTCGATCGCCGCCCGCAGCGCATCTGCCTTGGCATCATCTTGCAACAACCGCTTCAGCCCCGAAAAATGGTGCTCGACGCAATAGTCGCAGTCGTTCAGGCGGCTGACCCAGACCCCCAGCGTTTCCAGGAACCATTTGGGCACCGTATTGCCGGTGTGATGCAACACGTATTTGTAGATCGCCATGTGCCCTTCCATTGAATGGGGGCGCAAGGAGTGCATCATCATGATGTTGTCGACGTTGTCATCAGGGCCTTTGACCCGGTCATACAACATCTTCAGCTTACCCACTGCGTCGGTGTAGGGGATTGTTTTGATCCAGGCCATGAGGTGTTCCTTGTCACTACGTTTGATGCAGCTTGGACGTCGGCGTATCAATCTGCAATGCCTAGGCATTGAATTGCGGACAGAGCTTTTGATTTAATCCGTTTGCCCGGTCGTCAGGCCGGGCGCGCCTGACCTTCCCCCCGGGAAGGCGCTTTGCACCTCCCCAAGGTCAGGCGCGCCCTCAGCGTTTTAGGATAGGGTTTGTCAAATCAGATATCCGGGTTGAACCCTAAACCCGCCAGCGCAGCAACCGCCGTTCTATCATGCCGATGCAGGCACTTAGCGTCACCCCCAGTATCGACAGGATAGCGACCCCGACAAACAACCGTTCCAGATCATACAGCGACCCGGCCTCAAGGATATAGGCACCAATGCCATATTCCGCGCCCAGCATTTCAGCCGCGACCAGCAGGATGATGGCAATGGCCAGGCTGATCCGCAGCCCCGACAGGATGCCGGGCATGGCGCCGGGCAGTACGATCTTGCGGACAATCGACCACCAGCTGAGGTTAAAGCTCTGCCCCATGCGGATCAGGCCGCGGTCCACATTGTCCACCGCGCCGTAAGTGGCCACCACCGTGGGGGTGAAGGTGCCAAAGGCGATCAGCGCGTATTTTGAGCCCTCGTCGATGCCAAACCAGATCACGAACAGCGGCAGCAGGGCGATCTTGGGGATCGGGAACAGCGCCGCCACCAGCGGCAGCAACCCGGCCCGCACATAGGAAAACAGCCCGATCATCACCCCCACCGCAATGCCGACACTGGCGCCCAGGCTGGCGCCTACCAGCAGCCGCGACAGCGACACGCTCAGATGTTGCCACAGCAGTCCCGAGCTGTAGAGCTCGCCAAAGGTCTTGAGCACGTCCGACGGCTTGGGCAGGGTCAGCGGGGTGATGAAGCCGGTCTGGGTGCCAAGCTCGGTCAGGGCAATCAGCAGCAGGAAGACGGCAAGCCCGACTCCACGGCGCGCGGTGGGGGCAAAACCACCGCCGCGAAACGGCACCTGGTGCATTTCATTCTGGTTTGACAGCTCAGACATCTATCAGCTCCGCATCTGCCGCCCGCGCTTCATCGCGCATCAGCTGCCACAGGTATTTCTGTTTTTCGTCCATCTCGGCATTGCCTAGCCCGCGCTGCTGCAGAGGGGTATCCAGATGCACAATCTCGCGGATCTGACCGGGGCGGCGCGACATCACCACGATGGAGTGACCCAGACGCACCGCCTCGGCCAGGTTGTGGGTGACATAGACAGCGGTGAAAGGGGTGCGGCTCCACAGGGCGATCAGGTCATCCATCAGCAATTCACGGGTCTGGCTGTCCAGCGCCGACAGTGGCTCGTCCATCAGCATCACCGCCGGGTTCACCGCCAGCGCCCGGGCAATCGCCACCCGTTGCTTCATGCCGCCGGACAGTTGCTTGGGCAGGGCCTCGGCAAAATCAGACAGCTTGGTGCGGGCCAGCACGTCATCGATAATCTCAGCCGCCGCTTTGCCGCGAATGCCGTGATCCTCCAGCACCAGCGAGACATTGCCGCGCACCGTGCGCCAGGGCAGCAGGGCGAAGTCCTGAAAGATATAGGTCAGCGGGTTCAGGCAATCGGTCGGCGGGGTGCCGAGCTGATGGATCTCGCCCGCGCTGGGCCGTTCCAGCCCGCCAATCAGCCGCAGCAGGGTGGATTTACCGCAGCCCGAGGGGCCGACAATGCAGACAATCCGGCCGGATGGGATTTCGAGCGAGATGTCGCGCAGCACTTCGGTCTGCTGGTAGAAATGGCTGACACCAGAGAGGCGGATGTCCATGTGGTTTGGTCCTTTGATTGACGTCGTTGGATATGACTTCGATTTCAATAGACGTCAGTTGAGGCATGTACCGCCCGGCGGCAACGCCGGGCAGCGCCTGACCTTCCCCCCGGGAAGGCGCTTTGCACCTCCCCAAGGTCAGGCGCTGCCCTTTTCGTAGCGTGATTGCCTACTGGTTAAGTAAGCAAGCCTTTAGCCCAGTGTCTTGACGTAGCTGGCGTCGACAACCGTATCCAAGGTGATCGAGTCTTTTGCCAGACCTTCGGACTGGTACCAGCTCAGCTGATCCTGCAGCGATGCGATATTCAGCGCCGCGCCCTCGTTCAGCCGCATGGTGCCGTTGATGATCGACTTGGCAGCCTTTTCGCGCGGGCGGTCGGCGTAGACATACTTGTGGATCAGATCGACCATCGCGGCGACGCCGTCATCGCCGTGGGCGTGGTCAATCATGGTGGCGTTGTAATCGGCAACACCCCTGGAGAACCCAGCCAGGAAATCGCCGGTCATGCCGCGTTCATCGGCTGCGTTCTTGGCCGAGGTGAATACGGTGGTGACCTGATAGTCAGGAATATAGTCGGAGACATTGCCGATGATATGGACCTTGCCCGAGCCGGCCAGCGGTTTGGCGATATGGGGTACAATCGACCAGGCGTCGATCTGGCCCGACTTCAGCGCACCGATGATGGCGCCAACCTTCTGCAGCGGCTTGAAGGACATCGTGATGCCCTCTTTCTGCGCCAGCTTAGAGCCCATGTAGTGGAACGACGATCCGGCGCTGGTGATGCCATATTTTTTGCCGTCCAGCATCGCCGGGCTGGTCACGCCAGCCTGGAATGCCGCGTCCGAGACCAGGTATTTCTGACCGTCGATGCCGGCCTCTTCGGAGAGCGCGCCACCGATGATCTTGACGGCGCCCTTATCGGCCAGCGACACCAGGCCACCAGACATCGCAGTCACCGCATAGTCCAAATCGCGCGAGGCAATCGCCACCGCCATCGGGGTGGAGGCCTGAAAGAACTTCAGCTCGACATCCAGACCGGCCTCTTTGAAATAATCCCGCTGTAGCGCGATAAAGCTGGCCGAGTGGCTGGTGAAACGCAGGGCACCGACGGTGATCTTGCGGCCCTGCGACAGTGCCGGTGTGGACAGGCCAGCGGCGGCAATGGTGCCGCCCATCAGTGCCAATGCCTTGCGGCGGTTCAATGAAATCATGGTTTTCCCTCTCAGAGTGGTGATCCCTGTCGCGACGTATCGACCGGTCTGGTCGCGATAGTAATTGGCCTTATCTTGACCGCAGCGATACCGGAGTCAATCGGAGCTGTCGGGAATGCCAATATCGCTTCATTTGACGCCACAACCGTGCGATTGCCGCACGAAACGCCTCAGCAGAGGCCTCGCAGAGGGCCCGGCAGCTGGCGACAGGCTGGCGACAGGCTGACGGGGGGAAGACGGGGGGAAGGCGGGGGAAATCAGTCGCGCAGCTCTTGCGGGGTGACGCCCCACAGCTTGATCTTTGGGGCCCAGCCGCGATAACCGCCGGCTGAAATACGGCACCAATCCGGCGAGCATGCCCCAAGGCGGGCCACCACGCCCAGCTCAAAGGCGGCGGTGATCGGCGCGTTCTCATTGGGCTGTGCGCGAACGGTCAGCATGTCTTCCTCAATCAGCACCGTGCGGGTGCCCGACAGCAAGGCATAATGCACCCAGCCGCCGACGCCATCGCGGTCCCGGACCCGGCGCCAATGGCCGTATTCGGCGGTGATTTCTAGCGGCATGTCGCGGCGTTTGAACACCCAGTCTATCCGGTGCGTCAGCGACGGACCCCGCCGCACGTTGCCCTCGGATGCCTTCATCGACACAAAGCGGGGCAGCGGCAGGTTGGTCACCGGACCCCGCTGTTGCTCCGGCGCCGGGTTGCCAGCCGAAAGGCAGAGCGAGGGCATCAGCACTATGCATAGCGCTGCCACCAAATAGCGCACTCTGGAAACCGAAACTGTCACTGCCTGCTGCTCGCTCTTGTCATTGTTGCCCATTGTCCACCGCGCCGGATGCTTATTCTTGCCGTTGCCTCTGCCGGGGATCCCGCGGGCTGGTTCGAGAAAACTGCGTCACTTGGCGTCGATGAGGTGCAAGGGTTCTTGTGCCCTTTGCCATCCTGCGCCACGATGGCACAAAGCAGGCTAGTTAGAAAAGCGAAGGGAGTGGGTCAGTGGCAAGAGAACGTCTGAGTGTTGTCGTAACGCGACGGTTGCCGGAACCGGTCGAGACCCGGTTGAGCGAATTGTTTGATGTCACTCTGCGCAGCGAGGACACGCCGTTAAGCCGGGCGCAGCTGGTCGAGGCGATGGCAACGGCGGATGTTCTGGTGCCGACGGTGACCGATGTCATTGATGCCAGGTTGCTGGGGCAGGCGGGGAAACGATTGAAACTGATCGCTAATTTTGGCGCCGGGGTCGATCACATTGATGTGGATACCGCCCGACAGCGTGGCATTCTGGTCTCTAACACCCCCGGTGTTCTGACCGATGATACCGCCGATATGACCATGGCGCTGATCATGGCTGTGGTGCGCCGCATCCCCGAAGGTCTGGCCATCATGCAAAAAGGCGACTGGCAGGGCTGGTCGCCGACGGCCCTGCTGGGCGGTCGCATGGCTGGCCGCCGTCTGGGTATTCTGGGTATGGGCAGCATTGGTCAGGCGGTGGCCCGGCGGGCTGCTGCCTTTGGCATGCAGGTGCATTACCATAACCGCCGCCGCCTGCGCAGCGAGACCGAGGCCGAGCTGCAGGCCACCTATTGGGAAAGCCTTGACCAGATGGTGGCGCGAATGGACGTTATCTCGATCAACTGCCCATCGACTCCCTCGACGTTTCACCTGATGAACGCCCGCCGCTTGAAGCTGATGAAACCGGATGCGGTGATCGTCAACACCTCACGCGGCGAGGTGATTGATGAAATGGCGCTGACCCGGATGCTGCGCGCGGGGGAGATCGCCGGCGCGGGTCTGGATGTCTATGAGAAGGGCACCAATATCAACCCGCGCCTGCGCGAACAGCCCAACGTGGTGCTGTTGCCGCATATGGGATCTGCCACCATTGAGGGTCGGATTGAAACTGGCGAAAAAGTGCTGTTGAACATCAAGACCTTCGAGGATGGCCATCGGCCACCGGATCAGGTGGTGCCGGGGATGCTCTGAACCGCAGCGGATACAACAGGGGGTAGGGGATGCGTGCCTTTCTGGCGATTGAGCTGCCTGAAGACGTTACCGATGCCCTGTCACAGCTGGCCTTGTCGCTGCCGGTGGGGCGGGTGATGGCGGAGGAAAACCTGCATCTTACCCTGGTGTTTCTGGGCGATCAGCCCGAGGCGCAACTGCAAGAGTTGCACCATGAATTGGCGGCCATCCCGGCGCCGCAGTTTGAACTGGGCTTTGACGGGCTTGGCTGTTTTGGCGCGGCGGCGCCCACGATCCTTTTCGCCCGCCTCGCCGAGAGCCAGGCGTTGAGCGATCTGCATCAGCAGCTGCGCCGTGCCGCCCATCGGGCCGGCATTGTGCTGGCCCGGCAACGCTACCACCCACATGTGACGCTGGCGCGGTTCGGGCGCGGGTTGTCCTGGCGCGAGGCCGAGCGTCTGGAGGGGTTTATCGCCACCCATGCCACAGTGACCTTGCCGGGGTTTTCTGTTGGTGGGTTCTCGCTGTTTCAGTCCAAACTGCACCGGGACGGCGCCATTCACCAGAAACTGGCAGGTTACGGGTTTGAGCTCCAGGATAAGTGCCAATAAGGTTCAGTTCTGTGTCAGATCGCTCTAGGCTCTCCCTATTCGTTTTGGATGGAGGTCATTATGCGTCACGTTTTTCTAGCCCTGCTGGCCAGTACAACAATTGCTACACAGGCGTTCGCTCAACAAGCGGCGGACGGTGTTGCCCCGGAAGCCGCAACAAGCGGAGCGTTCGAGGCGCTGTCGCCTGCGGTGGCAGATTCGCTTCAGGCCAAACTGGCAGGCCAACCGATACGGGCTGACAATTGGATGATCGCTGCCGCCAACCCGTATGCGGTTGAGGCCGGCGCTGCGGTGCTGCGCGCCGGTGGATCAGCCGCAGATGCGATGGTGGCTGTGCAGGTTGTACTGGGACTGGTGGAACCGCAGTCCTCGGGGTTGGGCGGTGGTGCCTTTCTGGTCTGGTACGACGCTGCCAGCGGCAAGCTGACAACGCTGGATGGCCGCGAAGCCGCGCCACTGGCGGCAACCCCCACTTTGTTTCAGGATGAAAACGGCGAACCACTGAAATTCTTTGACGCCGTTGTGGGCGGGCGCTCAGTAGGTACCCCCGGCACTCCGGCGCTGATGGCCGAGGCACACCGCCGTTGGGGCCGCGCAGACTGGTCTTCGTTGTTCGAGGCAGGAACCCGGCTGGCCAAAGATGGCTTTGCGGTGTCGCCACGTCTGGCCAGTCTGATTGAACGTGACGCAGACCGGTTGTCGCGGTTTTCACGCACGGCGGACTATTTCTTCCCGGGTGGCGTTGCGCTGCAGGCCGGTGACCTGCTGATCAATAAGGACTACGCGCATACCCTTGGCGTTTTGGCAAAGAAGGGCGCAGACGGCTTCTATTTTGGCCGGATTGCCGATGAGATAGTCGGCGCAGTGACCCATGCACCGGGCAATCCCGGCGTCTTATCGTCGATGGATATGGCGCTGTATCAGGTGAAGGAACGCGAACCTGTCTGCGTGACCTACCGCGCCTTTGAGGTCTGCGGCATGGGGCCTCCGTCCTCCGGGGCGCTGACAGTCGGGCAAATTCTGGGCATGTTGGGGCAGTATGATCTGGCGGCGCTGGGCTCTGATAATCCCGAAAGCTGGCGGTTGATCGGCGATGCCTCGCGGCTCGCCTTTGCGGATCGGGGCCGCTACATGGCCGATAGCGATTATGTTCCGATGCCGACCAAGGGTCTGGTGGACGCCGAGTACCTGACCCAACGGGCCACCTTGCTATCCGGCGATGAGGCGCTGTCCGAAGTGGCCCCGGGATCGCCCGAGTTCGATCATGCGCAGGTCAATCCAGTGTGGGCTGATGACGAATCGATCGAGCTGCCCTCGACCTCACACATCTCGATTGTCGATCAATATGGCAACGCGCTGTCGATGACGACGACGGTTGAAAACGCCTTTGGCTCGCGTCTGATGGTGCATGGGTTTCTGCTCAACAATGAGCTGACCGACTTCTCGTTCCGCAGCCACCGCGACGGGGTGCCAATTGCCAACCGGCTGGAGCCGGGAAAACGGCCCCGCTCGTCGATGGCACCAACGATTGTGATGCAAGAGGGTAAACCGGTGCTGGTGATCGGATCCCCAGGTGGCAGCCGCATCATCGGCTATGTCGCCAGTTCAATCATTGCCTGGGCGGATTGGGGGCTGAACATACAGCAGGCGGTCGCCTTACCCCACGCGGTGAACCGGTTTGGCACCTATGATCTTGAGGAAGAGACGGGTGCCGCCGAAATGGAAGCCGCGCTGACCGGCATGGGCTATGAGGTGAAACTGCGCAGCCTGAATTCAGGGCTGCATGCGATTGAAATCGGCGATCACTTGTTGGGCGCGGCTGATCCCCGCCGCGAAGGCATCGCGCTGGGCGAATAGGGGCAGCTACCGGGTGTTGGGTATTGAACTGCCTTGCGGCAGTGCCTTAAACTTAACCTGTGAAGTTGCGCCGTGTGGGTGCCACTGAAAAGGAACCTACCTATGGTGCATGCCCCCTCCCTTCCGCGCAACGAGGCCGGGATCAAGGCCGCAATCAGCGTGCTCAAGCAGCTTTTTGGGGACCGCTTGCAAACCGGCGCGGCGATCCGCGAGCAGCATGGCCATACCACCACCTGGATCGAAAACCAGATGCCCGACGCGGTGGTCTTTCCGGCTGACACAACCGAGGTATCGCAGATCGTCAAAGCCTGCGCTGAATACGGCGTGCCGATCATTCCCTTCGGCACCGGCACCTCGCTGGAGGGTCATGTGAACGCCCCCGCCGGTGGTATTTCCGTCGATACCAGCCAGATGAACAAGATCCTGGCGGTGCATGCCGAGGATCTGGACGTTGTGGTGCAGCCCGGGGTCACCCGTGAGCAGCTGAATATCTTCCTGCGCGATCAGGGCTTGTTTTTTCCCATTGATCCCGGCGCCAATGCCTCGCTTGGCGGCATGGCAGCAACCCGGGCCTCGGGCACCAATGCGGTGCGCTATGGCACCATGAAGGACAATGTGCTGGCGCTGGAGGTGGTGATGGCGGATGGCGCGGTGATCCGCACCGCGCAACGGGCCAGGAAATCCTCAGCCGGCTATGACATGACACGGCTGATGGTCGGATCCGAGGGAACCCTGGGTCTGATCACCGAGCTGACGCTGAAATTGCAGGGCATCCCCGAGGCCATCAGCTCGGCCCGCTGTTCGTTCAATAGCATAGATGACGCCTGCCGCGCGGTGATGATGACCATCCAGTATGGCATCCCGGTTGCCCGCATCGAGCTGCTGGACGAGATGAGCGTCAAGGCCGCCAATGCCTATTCCAAGCTGTCGCTGCCGGAAACGCCGCTGCTGCTGCTCGAATTCCACGGATCAGAAGCGAGCGTCGCCGAACAGGCCGAGACCTTCAGCTCCATCGCCGAGGAGTTCAACGGCTTTGACATCGCCACCACCGCCTCCACCGAGGAGCGCAATAAGCTGTGGCAGGCGCGTCACGATATGTATTGGGCCAGTCTGCAGATCCGCCCCGGTGCCAAGGGGATCTCCACCGATGTCTGTGTGCCGATCTCACGGCTGGCGGAATGCGTGGTGGCGGCACAGGACAAAGCTGCCGATATGGGACTGCTTTCCCCCATTGTCGGCCATGTGGGTGACGGAAATTTTCACTGCCTGCTGCTGATTGATATCGACAACGCAGAAGAGTGCGCCCGGGCCGGTGACTTTGTGTCCTGGTTGACCCAAACGGCGATCTCGATGGAGGGCACCTGCACCGGAGAACACGGTATCGGCCAGGGTAAACGCAGCTATCTCAAGGCGGAACTGGGCGAGACAACCCGCTATATGGCCGCAATAAAGGTCGCTCTGGACCCGGATAATATCTTCAACCCCGGTAAGATCCTGATTGATTAAGCGGCTGGCTGCCGCCCGCTTGTACCGCCTAGGTGGCGCGATCTGCGCCACTGCAACCTGCCATAATTTTGCACCGGATCACCCTGTACCAGATAGGGCAGGGTGAGGGTGCCGTTTTGGGAGCAGGCAGATGGGGTTGCGGAAATCATTGGGGATCGTGGCCTTCTGCACCCAGGCGGTGGTGGCTGTGGACTACAACATGCAGAGCCAAAAGGCCGGGCTGGGCCCCGGTGAGCTGAGCATGAAGGCCTATAGTGTCATTGTTCAGGCGCGCTATAACAGACCCGCGGCACCGGGGGCGCGTGCTGGCTCGCAGGGCGGTCCCCAGTCTGGCCCCGCTACAGGCGCCGGGGCGCCAGACAATGCGGCGGCGCCGACCGCCGTCTGTATCCGCCGCGCCGCCGCGCCGCCGCGCTGACCTGTCAATAACGCCCACCGCAACCCAGTCAAAATGCCTTGCCCGCGCCGCATTGTTGTCGAAGTTTTCAAGCATACATCCCCTCGGGACATAGCCCTAGTCCACCGCGCCTTTATGGAGAATCCTGATGGCGATTGCTCAGAATATCTGTTTTGCCGCAACCTGCGGCCTGGTCGTTCTCGGCGCTGATTACACTCAGCAGTCGCGCCGCGCCCAGATCCCCTTTGGCCAGATGGGGGCGGTGCAATATGCCGGCCTGTTCAGCGGGCGCTTGGCAGCGATTGAGGGCGTTTCCAGCATCAACCTGTCCGCCATTGCCGAGATGACCCCGGATTGGGTGCCGTCCAGTGCTGCGGCGCCTATCGACCCAACGGTGCCGCAGCTGATGGCCAATCCAGATCAGCGCGAAGACAAGATTGGTGTTCGCGTCAATAAGGGACTGGCCCGCCCCTCGGCCCGTCAGGCTGGCGGCGGCTGCGTCCGGCGCGGCACCATCCTGAACTGCTAAGGCGCCTCCATAAATACCAAAAACCCCGCGGCTTTGCGGCTCTGGCACCACAGAGTCCCGCGGCTTCTTTTTGCCAAAAATACTCAAATCCCAACAGCGCCCCGGAAAATATACCGACGAATGGCCTGTGAGGTCGGTTTTGCCGGTTTATACGTCGGATGGACTTGGCGCCCGGCCGTTCGCTTGGGCATAACCGTACCAAAGCGAGTCATATTTGTCGGAGAACGGCCCCATGAAAACTCAAGTCAAAGCCCTGGTCATCGGTGGCGGTGCCGTTGGCACCTCGATTGCCTATCACCTGGCCAAAGCAGGCTGGGACGACGTCATGCTGCTGGAGCGGGACGAGCTGACATCAGGCTCAACCTGGCACGCGGCGGGCCTACTGCCACTGTTCAACATGTCTTATGCCACCACCCATATCCACAAATACTCGGTCGACTTCTACAAGGCGCTGGAAGAAGAAACCGGTCTGAACGCTGGGTTTGCGGTGGTCGGCAATCTGCGCATGGCGCAGACGGACGAACGGATGGACGAATATAAGCTCTACGCTTCGACCGCGGAAACCTGCGGCGTGCCCTATGAGTGGCTCACCCCGGACGAGATTAAATCGCGTTGGCCACTGATCAAGACGGATGATCTGAAGGGCGCGATCTATCACAGCACCGATGGCTACATTAACCCGGCTGATATGACCCAGGCGATGGCCAAAGGGGCCCGTCAGCGCGGTGTGGACATCGTGCGCAGGATGCAGGCCGATGCGGTTCACTGGACCGGCACCCATTGGGAAGTCACCTGTACCAAGATGGTCGAACAGGGCGGCAATCTGGTGCCCTCGGATGAACAAGTGGTGATCACCGCCGAACATGTGGTGACCGCATCGGGCAACCACGCACAGCGCACCGCCAAGATGCTGGGCATTAAAATACCTGCGATCCCGGTTGAACACCAGTTTATCGTCATGGACCAGGATCCCGATCTGGTGAAATACCGCGCAGAGGGCAATCCCGAGCACCCGGTGATCCGCGACGCCGATGCGCAGTCTTATGTGCGCGAAGAGCGCGGCGGCTGGATTCTTGGGGTCTATGAAAAACACGCACCGGCCTGTTTTGAGCACGGCGTGCCCGACAGTTTCCGCGCTGACCTGTTCCCGCTGGCGCTGGACCGCATCGAAGAGCAATACATGGCGATGATCCACCGCATTCCCTCCTGCGAGGAAAGCGGCCTCAAGGATGATTTCAACGGCCCGATCTGCTACACGCCTGACGGCAACCCATTGGTGGGACCCGCTCCGGGGTTGCGCAACATGTGGCTGGCCGAAGGCTTCTCGTTTGGCATCACCGCCGCCGGTGGCACCGGCTATTATCTGGCCCAGATGATGGTCGATGGCGAAGCCGAGATCGACATGGCAAGCCTGGATCCAAAACGCTATTCCTCCAGCTGGATGACCACCGAATTTGCCGCCCGCAAGAACGAAGAATGCTACGAGCACGTCTACACCCTGCACCACCCGGACGAAGAACGCCCCGCCGCGCGGGGCCTTCGCACCTCGCCGGCCTATGACCGCCAAAAAGAGCGCGGCGCCCAATTTGGCTGGGTCAACGGCTGGGAACGCCCGAATTACTATGCGCCGCTTGGGTTCAACGACGAGGCGTCGCGCAGCTTCCGCCGCGGTGGCTGGTGGAAACATGTGGTCGAGGAAGCCAAGGCCATCCGCGAGGGTGTTGGCCTGGTGGACGCAACCGCCTTTACCAAACATGTGGTCAAGGGCCCCGGTGCCACTCAGTTCCTGGACTGGTTCACCTGCAACAAACTGCCAAAAATCGGTCGTATCAACCTGACCTATGCGCTGACCAGCTTTGGGACCACCCGCACCGAATACACCATCGTGCGCAACGGCGAGGATAACTACTATCTGGTCTCGGCTGGCGCCTGGACCGAATACGACGCCGACTACCTGCGCAAGGCCGCCGAAGACAAGATGGAGGAGTTCGGCTATATCGAGATCCAGGATGTCACCACCCAGTGGGGCGTCTTTGCCATCGCCGGTCCCAAGTCGCGTGATGTGCTGAAAGAGATCATCGTCGATGCGGACCCGGACACCGCCTTGTCCAACAAGCGCTTCCCCTGGTTGTCGGCGCGGCAGATTGAGCTGGGCATGTGCCCGGTCAATGCCATCCGTGTGGCCTATACCGGCGAGTTGGGCTGGGAGCTGCACCACCCGATCGAGATGCAGAACTACCTGTTCGACCTGCTGGAAAAAGCCGGTGAGAAACACGGTATGAAACTGGTCGGAGCGCGGGCGCAGAACTGGCTGCGGCTGGAGAAGTCCTATCGCGCCTTTGGCACCGAACTGGGCCGCGATGCCACCCCGGCCGAAGCAGACCTGCCGCGCTTTATCGACCTGTCCAAGGACTTCCACGGCAAAGAGGCCATGGTCGAGACCGGAGTGCGGGTGAAATGCTGTACCCTGCTGATTGACGGCCCGGCAGATGCAGATCCCTGGGGCCGCGAAGTGCTCTATACTCCTGAAGGTGAGCGGGTGGGGCGTCTGACCTCGGGCGGCTATTCGGTGGCTTTCGAGAAATCGATCGGCATGGGCTATGTCAAACCCGAGCTGGCAGTGCCGGGCACCCGGCTGAAGGTCAAGATCCTGGACCAGTTGTGGGATGCCGAGGTCACCGCCGACAGCCCCTATGACCCCAAGAACGTAACCATCCGGGTGACGGGTTGATCACAAATCTCTGAGTGGGGGAGCCGCCGCAAACCGGCTCTCCCGCCCGTCCGCGTCAGATTGAAAATCTGCCACCTCCCGTTGGGCCAAGCAGGCCGCGCCTTTGGCGCGGCCTGCTTGGCCCGTGGCGACGCGCATCGCGCGGCGCAAAGCCTGTTCCTTTTTGCAACCTTTTTAAATATCTTTGCTGTTTGTCGCTGCTCCGCGTAAACGGGGCTAAGCAAAATCAAGCGCCTGGCCCTCGGCAGCGCATAATTTGGATATTCGTGTTGTACCTCCCGCAGGGGTCGGGCAAAAAGCGACTATCCCCACCAAAAGGCGACATGCTCCATGCGGATGCGCGATACATTTATTAAACCGATGCACCCCGAGGGCCGCAAGTTCGTCGCCATTTTTGCGGCAATTGCCTTTGTGTTGTTTCTGCTGGCGGATTTCCTGGGCTGGATTGGTGTTGGTCTGACGGTCTGGTGCTATTATTTCTTTCGCGATCCCAAGCGCGCCACGCCGACCCGCGAGGGGCTGCTGGTCAGCCCGGCGGATGGCATTGTGTCGCTGATCGAAAAGGCGGTGCCACCGGCCGAACTGGGGATGTCCGATCAGGCATTGACCCGCATCAGCGTGTTCATGAGCGTGTTCAACTGCCACGTGAACCGGACGCCAATCGCGGGCAAGATCCTCGCCATTGGCTATCGCCCGGGCAAGTTTCTCAACGCCTCGCTTGACAAGGCAAGCGTCGACAACGAGCGCAACAGCCTGTGCATCGAGATGGCTGATGGCCGCCAGATCGCGGTGGTGCAGATCGCTGGCCTGGTGGCCCGCCGCATCGTATGTTTTGTCAGCAAGGGTCAGCTGATGCAGACCGGCGAGCGATTTGGTCTGATCCGCTTTGGCTCGCGGCTGGATGTTTACCTGCCGGAAGGTGTGGAGCCGCTGGTCAGCTTAGGTCAAACCATGGTGGCGGGTGAAAGCGTGATTGCCGATTTCACCGCGCAGGAAGCCGCCCGTATTGCCCGGACTGGATAAGCAATGAGTGACCGTTCCCATAGCCCAAGAGCTGATCTGCCGATTGTGCACCTGCTGCCAAACCTGTTGACCTTTGCCGCCATTTGCGCCGGTCTGACGGCGATACGGTTTGGCTTTCAGGGCGATTTTGAGCGGGCGGTCTATCTGATCCTGCTGGCCTGTGTGCTGGATGGCTTTGATGGCCGTCTGGCCCGCTTGCTGAAGGCGCAGTCGCTGATCGGAGCCGAGCTGGACTCGCTGGCTGATTTTCTCAATTTCGGCGTTGCCCCGGCACTGATTCTCTATGTCTGGGGGTTGCAGGACATGAGCCGGGCAGGCTGGATCGCGGTGCTGATCTATGCGATCTGCTGCGTGTTGCGTCTGGCCCGCTTCAATGTCTCCAGCAAGTCGGGCGACGACACTGAGGATTCGTCCTATTTTGTTGGGGTGCCCTCCCCGGCAGGCGCCTTTCTGGTGATGTTGCCGATGTTTGTCTCCTTCCTGTTCCCGGACATGCCATCGCTGCCGCCGTTGCTGATTGCGCTGTACACGGTGGCTGTTGGCCTTTTGATGATCAGCCACATACCGACCTATTCGTTCAAGAACCTGGCGATCATGCGGGACAAGGCCAAATTTGTGGTGCTGGGAGCGGTGCTGATGGTGGCCGCTTTGTTGACCTATCTCTGGGCGACTCTGGTATTTCTGAATGTTTTATATATTTTGAGTATTCTCTGGGCCCTGCGTGCGTCCAGGAAATTAAAGACAAAGCAAGGGTAGACCATGGACATCAATGCAGTGAAAACCTCCTATGCTAGGTGGGCACCGGTCTATGACAAGACGTTTGGGGCGATCACCAATGTCGGCCGCCGCCGCTCGGTGGCCTATGTCAATCAGCGCAGTGGCGGCAAGGTGCTTGAGGTCGGCGTCGGGACCGGAATGGCCCTGCCGTTTTACGATGCAAGAATGAGCGTCACGGGGATCGATTTCAGCGATGACATGTTGGAAAAAGCCCGCATCAAAGTGCGCAAAAAAGAGCTGACGCATGTCAAAAGCCTGCAACAGATGGATGCGCGGAACCTCGACTTTCCGGACAATCATTTTGATACCGTGGCGGCCATGCATATTGTCTCGGTGGTGCCCGAGCCGGAGCGGGTGGTGTCGGAAATGGCGCGGGTCTGCAAGCCCGGCGGGCATATCGTGATCACCAACCACTTTGCCCGCGACAAGGGCATTCTGGCGGCGATTGAACGGTTGTCGGCACCGTTTTCCAGCCTGCTGGGCTGGCACTCGGATTTTGACGTCAGCACAGTATTGGGAGAGCCGTGCCTGTCGGTGGTCGAACGTAAATCGCTGCCGCCAATGGGGATGATGACCTTTTTGGTGCTGGAGAAAGCCCAGGCGGCGTGATCATGCCGTTTGTTGGATTTTGACGATGGCCCCGGTGGCTCCTGCGCGCCCCGTTAGAGAGGGCGCGCAGGAGCCACCGGAAGCCACCGGGGGGCTGTCAGGTTTTTAGGCTGTCAGCTCATCATAACAGGTCATGGCTTTGGCAGCGTACATCATGGCGGGGCCGCCACCCATCTGGATCGCCATCGCCAAAACATCGGCAACCTCGTCGCGGCTGGCACCGGCCTTGATCAGCGCCTCGATGTGCAGGCCGATACAGTCTTCGCAGCGCCCGGTTACCGCAATGCCCAGAGCCACAAACTCTTTGGTTTTGAAGTCCAGAACACCACCCTGTTTGACCACCTTGCTTAGACCACCAAAGGCCTGTGTCACCTCGGGGATGGCACCGCTCAGAGTGCGCAATCCTTTGCGGGTGTTCTTCAGTTTGTCCTGCCAGCTCATGTCTGATCCATTTCCTTACACATTCCAGTTGATGAATGCGTAGGAGCGAAATTCTCGCGCCTCTTTGATCTAGATCAAATGGGAGATCTTTTTGATATCAATGCCAGATTGTTGGCGGGCATCTCGGCGGTTTCGAGCACATCCAGCCCAGCGTCCTGCAACCAACCTATGGTCTCAAGGTCATCCTTATAGCCGGTCTCGGGGTCATGGGCGGTCAGGCTGGCGTTAAAGGCTCTGTCGCCATCGCTGATCAGCGCGGATCCGCGCATGAAGGGGCCGTAGATCACCAGCCGGCCATTTGCCGCCAGCGCCGTTGCGGCCTCAGAGATCAGGATGCGGGCCTCTGAGGCGCTGATCAGGTGCAGCAGGTTGCTGAGCACGATCAGATCCTGCGACCCATTCAGCTGGCGGCCCCAACCGGGTGATGTGGCGTCCAGCGCGCGGGCGGTCAGGATGTTGTCGAGGCCGGCCTCGCGGGCATAGGCGTCAATGCTGGCGCGGCGCGCTGCGTCGACTTCGGTGGGTTGCCAGATCAGGCCGGGCAGGCGGCAGGCATAGCCCACCACATGCTGGCCGGTGCCACTGGCGATCTCCAAGGCCTGTCCCTGCGGCGGCGCCACCCGCCCCAACAGATCAACCAGCGCCGTCCTGTTGCTGGCGGCCGAAGGAGCAAACAGCTTGCCACCCTCAGGCGTTGCGACCGAGGCACTGCCGGGGACCGAGCGGACGGGCATCAGCGAAACCGGGCCGGCGACAATTGCGCGATGATCTCTGGCTCCAGCTCGGGCGTGCGACCTGAGACCAGATCCGCCACCAAGCGGGAGGCAGCCGGGGCGGTCTGGAAGCCATATCCACCCTGCGCCGCGCTCCAGATGAACGAGGGCTGATCCGGGTCTGGCCCCAGCACCAGCGCCTTGTCCGGGGCAAAGCTGCGCAGCCCGGCCCAGTTGCTTTCTACCCGTGTCACCGGCTCGGTGACCATCTCTTCGTAGCGGGCCAGCCCCTCGGCCAGCACCATGTCGTCGGCATAGGCGTCATGCGGCTCAACCAGATCGGCATCAGCAGGAGAGACCAGCCATTTGCCGGCATCCGGTTTGGCGTACCAGGCCTCCCCCACTCCCATCAGCATCGGCCAATTGGTCACATCATGTCCTCCCGGAGCGGGCAGCCGGGCCATGGAGCGGCGCAGAGGGGTGATCCCGATGGGGGCCACTCCGGCCATGACTGCAATCTGATCGACCCAGGCTCCGGCGGCGTTGACCAGCTGCTTGGCGTCGTATTTGGTGCTGCCAGCCGTGACCTGCCAGCCGTGGTCGGTCTTGCTGATGGCGGTGACCGCAGCCCTAGTGATCACCTGACCACCAGCCGCACGCACCACCCTGGCGAAATCCTGGATCATGCGATCTGTATCAAGATCCTGCGCGTCCGAATGCAGGGCGGCCTGCACCACGCGGTCCGGGTTCAGGATCGGAATATGCGACAGGGCCTCGTCCACCGAGATCTGATGCAGGTTCAGGCTGACCAGATCGTCGGCAAAGTCCTGCGCCTGATGGGCCGCCGCCACCAGCAAAAGCCCGCGCGGCGTCAGATAGCCGCCATTGGCGCTGTGATGATACTCTGCACTGGCGCGGTTCAGAGCAACGGTTGACGCATTGCCATAGTTCTCTTCGAACATCGCCGCCGAGCGGCCCGAGGCGTGATAGCCAAGCGCCTCTTCCATTTCCAATACGGTGACGGTGCCGTGCTCTGACAGCCGTGCCGCCGTGCTGATGCCGGCAATACCGCCGCCGATAACGATGAAATCAGTCATGCAAATGGTCCTGTCATTCAATCCTGTCAGCAGCTGCGGCGATCAGGTTTGTGAGTGTCCCAAACCATTGCATGACAACCACAGGTGGGAAAGCAGAAAGGCGACACTTGAGGCGGGGCCAATTACAACTTGGTTTTCAGTCAGTTCCAGTGCCACTATGTCGCAAGGCATTCGTTAAACGTTTCAATTTTGGAGGAAGAGCTGTGTCCACAGACATTACCGCCAGCACTCACGCCATGGCAACGGGGCACATACCCGGGTATTTACCAGGCGCTGACGGCAGCGACCCACTGTTTACCGGAGTGGTGGTTGGCGTCATCGTGATGGTTCTTATTGTCGGCTCGCTGTATTTTAAGCTGCACGCGATACCGGAACATATGGCGCATTCCGACAACCATGCTCAGATGCAGGTTATCGGAATCTTGGCGTTGCTGGCGCTGTTTACACATAACAACATTTACTGGGTGATCGCATTGTTGGTTGCAGCCTTTCGGATGCCCGATTTCCTGTCACCGCTTCAGTCGATCGCAAGGTCATTGGAATCATTTAGTAAACTAGAACAAGAGGCCATGCAGAGCGAGACAGCCGCGGTGCAACCGGATCCCGCCCCCGCCCCGGCCCAAGCCTCAGGTCCACAACAGCCACAGGGAGAGAGCCATGCTTGAGCTGCTATTCTGTTCCATGTTGACAGTGCTGCCTGATTTCCTGTTTCGCCGCTATGTCCAGGGCAAGCGGATTGGGAAAGAGATCAATCTGTTCTCGGTCTGGTTTGAATTGCGCTGGGGGATCACCGCCTGTGCAATCCTGACCATCTCACTGATTACCACGATCTTTTACTACCATCCTGCCACCACCAGTGTGGCGAACTATTTTCGCACCGTGACCATTCTGCCGGAAACCGGCGGTCGCGTCAGGGAAGTGTTGATTGAGAATAATCAGGCCGTCCAGGCAGGTGATGTTTTGTTCCGGCTGGATGACGCCAGCCAGCGCACAGCAGTGGCCACCGCGCAGGCTCGAATTAAAGAGGTCGAGGCGCTGCAAGCTGTGGCCGCCACCGATCTGGCCGCAGCCGAGGCTGGCATTGATCAGGTCGAAGCCTCGCTAAAGCAGGCAAACGATGATCTGGCGCGGAATCTTGAGTTGAAGGAACGCGGCTCCAGCGCCGTGCGCCAGACCGAGATCGACCGGCTGGAAAACCTGGTCACCCGGCGCGAAGGTGAGCTGGACGCGGCCAAGGCCAGCAAGGCTGCGGTTGAAACCAACATCGGCGTGCTAATCCCGGCACAACGGGCCAGCGCCTCTGCAGCGCTGGACCAGGCCGAGGCCGAACTGGACAAGACCATTGTCTATGCCGGCGTCTCTGGCCAGATCGAACAGTTTTCCCTGCAAGTGGGCGATTATGTCAATCCGATCCTGCGCCCAGCTGGCTTGCTGTTGCCCTCTGAGTTTACGGATCGGGACCGCTTTGCCGCCGGATTTAGCCAGCTGACTGCCAATGTGATCAAGCCGGGCATGTATGCCGAGATGGGCTGTCTCAGCAAACCGTTCACCATCATTCCAATGGTGGTTGTGGGCATTCAAAGCGTGATCCCCGCAGGGCAGATGCGCCCCACCGAGGCGTTGCGGGATCCGCAGGACATTGGTCGTCCGGGAACAATTACGGTATTTATGGAACCTGTCTATGACGGCCAGGCCAATGATATTCTGCCGGGCAGCACCTGTCTGGCCAATGCCTATACCAACAACCACGAAAAGCTGGAGGATCCCAACCTCGGCACCGGCGAGTGGTTGTTCCTGCATATGGTCGACACGGTTGGAATCGTCCACGCATTGCTGCTGCGGATTCAGATGCTGCTGCTGCCGGTACAGCAACTGGTGTTCTCGGGGCACTGATACGCGCGGCTCAGTGATCCGTATAAGATAGAGCAAAACAGGCCCCCTTTTGCGGGGCCTGTTTTTTTGTGGTCTGCAGACCGATGTGACATCTGTGGCATCTTCCCGGATTGCCTTTGCACAGTGTGTCGTGAGGTCTCCTGCCGCTCCGTTGACGCCGGTAAATATCTGTACCGACGGCTGATCTGGCTGTCAGGTGACGGCAATAAAAAAGGCCCGTCAAAAAAACGGGCCCTTTCATATTTACATGTCCGGCAGCTTACTGCGGGATGTCGCCTTCGATGCCTTCAACAAAGAAGTTCATGCCAGCCAGGGTGCCATCGTCAGCGGTTTCGCCGTCGGCCAGCCAGACTGAGCCGTCCTGCTTGTTCACCGGGCCGGTGAAGGCGTGGTAGGAGCCGTCAGCCAAAGAGGCCTGCAGGGCCAGCGCGGCGGTTTTCACGTCAGCAGGAACCGCGTCCGAGATCTCGCCGATGCCAACCATGCCAGCGCCGATGCCGTCCCAGGTGTCTACGCTGGTCCAGGTGCCGTCCATTACAGCCTGGGTGCGGGCCAGGTAGTAGGGCGCCCAGTTGTCGATGATCGAGGACACCCGAGGCTTGGGGCCGTACTCGGACATATCCGAGGCCTGACCAAAGGTGATCACGTTGCCGGCAGCCTGTGCGGCAGCCTGTGGCGCGGTTGAATCGGTGTGCTGCAGGATCACGTCAGCGCCCTGTTCGATCAGCACCTTGGCGGCGTCAGCCTCTTTGGCCGGGTCGAACCAGGTAAAGGCCCAGACGATTTTGAACTGAACGTCAGGGTTGACCTTCTTGGCGTGGATATAGGCCGAGTTGATGCCACGGATCACTTCGGGGATCGGATAGGAGCCGATATAGCCGATGATATTGCTCTCGGTCATGCTGCCGGCGATGGTGCCCTGCACCGCGCGCCCCTCATAGAACCGTGCCGAATAGGTCGATACGTTGTCGGCGCGCTTATAACCGGTGGCGTGCTCGAATTTCACATTGGGGAATTTCTTGGCCACGTTGATGGTGGGATCCATGTAACCAAACGAGGTGGTAAAGATCAGATCAGCGCCTTCCAGCGCCATCTGGGTCATCACCCGCTCGGCGTCCGGGCCTTCGGCCACGTTCTCGACATAGACGGTTTCCACCTTGTCACCAAAAGCCTCTTCCACGGCCAGACGGCCCTGGTTGTGCTCATAGGTCCAGCCGCCGTCGCCGACGGGGCCGACATAGACAAAGCCCACTTTGGTTTTTTCCGCAGCCACCGCGACGGTGGCCAGACCCAAGGCCATCGCGGCGCTGGTCAATAGAGTAGTCAGTTTCATAAAGGTTTCCCCCAGTTGGTTTTTGTTTGGCCCCCGGCAAAAGGGGCAGGATAGTTGCGCGCCCCGCAGTTAGCGGGAGGCGTGGAAATTGCGGCCCAGAGCAGCTGGTGCGCTGCTTTTGTCGGCAGAAAGGATGACAAGTACAATGATTGTAATCACATAGGGCGACATTGCCAGATATTCGACCGGAATGGCAACGCCTGCCGCCTGCAGATTAAGCTGGACCACGGTGACACCGCCAAAAAGATAGGCTCCCAGCAGCGCGCGCCAGGGCTTCCAGCTGGCAAACACCACCAGCGCTAGGGCAATCCAGCCCACCCCGGCAGTCATGCCCTCGGTCCACTGCGGCACCCGGATCAGGCTGATATAGGCGCCGCCCAACCCCGCACAGGCACCCCCGAACATGATCGCCATAATGCGAATGCGGATCACCTTATAGCCCAGTGCATGGGCGGCGTCGTGGTTCTCACCCACCGCCCGCAGCACCAGTCCGGCGCGGGTGAATTTCAGCAGCGCCCAGACGCCAGCGGTCAGTGCAATGCCAAGATAAAGGATCGGATCATGACCAAACAGGATCGGACCCAGCACCGGCAGATCGCTCAGCAGTGGAATGTCCAGCTTGCCCATCTGCGGTGGCCGGATGCCTACATAGCTCTGCCCCAAAAGCGCCGACAGGCCCAGACCGGTCAGCGTCAACGCCAGCCCCGAGGCCACCTGATTGGCCTTTGCCACCTGGGTCAGCAGCACAAACAGCAGCGAGAACACCGCGCCCGCCACGGCCGAGGCGACAAAGCCCAGCCAGGGCGAGCCACTTTCCACGGCAATGGCAAAGCCGCTGACCGCACCGATGATCATCATGCCCTCAACGCCAAGGTTCAGCACCCCGGATTTCTCCACCACCAATTCGCCGATAGCGGCCAGCAGGATCGGAGTTGCCGCCACCATCAGCGAGGCGATCAGCAGGACGGGGTTAATTGCGCTCAAGTCCATCTCACGCCACCTCCACTTTGCGCAAGCTCACGCGAAAATTTGTCAACAGGTCCAGCGCCAGCAGAAAGAACAGCAACATGCCCTGGAACAGCTGAATGGCCGCCGAGGGCAACCCGAGATTGGATTGGGCGATGTCGCCGCCAATATAGGTCAGCGCCATCAGCCCACCGGCCAGCAGGATGCCAACCGGGTGAAGGCGGCCCAGAAAGGCCACGATGATCGCGGTAAACCCATAGCCAACGTTGAAATCAATGCTGATCTGCCCGGCCGGCCCTGAGACCTCGAACAAGCCGGCCAAGCCGGCCAGCGCACCGGAGATCCCCAGGCACAGCAGGATCAGCCGGGCCGGATTGACCCCGGCAAACTTTGCCGCGCGCGGCGCTTCGCCGGTCAGCCGGATATGAAACCCGACCATATGCCGGTTCAACAATACATAGGCAAAGATCACTGCAATAAAGGCTGCGACCACGCCCCAGTGCATGCCGGATCCTTCGATCAGGTCGGCGTTGAAGGCACTCTCATAGCTCTGCAGATTGCGCGAGCCGGGAAAGCCAAAGCCTTCGGGGTTCTTCAAAAACCGCAGCGAGGCCGAGGCCAGCAGCTGTTCCGCCACATAGACCAGCATCAGCGACACCAGGATCTCGTTGGTGCCAAAACGCACCTTCAGAACCGCCGGGATCATCGCCCAGATCCAGCCCCCCAGCGCGCCACCGATCACCATCAGCGGAAATATATACCAGGCTTCATAGGGATAAAACGCCAGCCCAACCGAGGCGCCGACAATGGCCCCCATGATATACTGGCCCTCGGCACCAATGTTCCAGATGCCGGCCTTGAACCCCAGGCTCAGACCAATGGCAATCAGCACCAGCGGCGCCCCTTTGATCAGCAGTTGCGGCCGATAGTAAAAGGCAAACTCGCCAAACAGTGGATCCCAGAAAATGGTCCGGATCGCCTCAACCGGATCCTTGCCCAGTGCCGCAAACAACAGCCCGCCAAACAGCATCGTTGCCAGCACCGCCACCAGCGGCGTCGCCAGCGACCAGGCCCGCGACGGCTGCGGCCTCTTCTCAAGCCTGATCATGTCGCGGCCCCTTGCTTCTTTTGTGTTTCTTTTTGCTTAAAATACTCTCGCCGAAGGCGATCCTGTGACCTGTCGGCTCAATCATGCGCCACCTCCATGCCATGCGCACCGCCCAACATCAGGCCAATTTCATCCACCGTCAGTCCAGCCGCAGCGCGCGGCGCGCTCAACCGGCCCTCGTTCAGGGCGGCAAAATTGTCGGAAATTTCCATCAACTCGTCCAGATCCTGGCTGATACAGATAATCGCAGCCCCCTTTGCCGCCAGATCCAGCAGCGACTGGCGAATGTCCGCCGCCGCCGCCGCATCAACCCCCCAGGTCGGCTGGTTCACCACCAGCACATCCGGATCCTGCAACACCTCGCGGCCTATCACGAACTTCTGCAGATTGCCGCCGGACAGCGACCGGGCGGTGTTTTGTGGCCCCGGGGTGCGGACGTCAAATTCCTTGATTATGGTCTCGGCAAATTCCCTGGCAGCGCCCCAGTTCAGAAATCCCCTGGTTGCCAGGCCCTGACGCACGGCGCCGGTCAGCATGGCATTCTCGGTCAGGCTCATATCCGGCACCGCCGCATGGCCCAACCGCTCTTCTGGTGCCGCCAAAACCCCCAATCGGCGGCGCTCCTCCGGGCCCAGATGACCAATCGGCGTGCCGTTCAACTTGACCGCATCCGGCTGCGTGGTGGTTTCCCCCGACAGCACATTCAGCAGTTCATCCTGACCATTACCGGCCACGCCGCCAATGCCCAGTATCTCACCCTTGCGCACCGTCATATGCACATTTTTCAAGGCAGTGCCAAAGGCCGAAGGGGCGGGCACCGACAGTCCCGAGATATCCAGCGCCACCGCGCCAAACTCAACGCAGATCCGCTCGGGGGTGTGCAGGGTCGAGCCAACCATCAGCTCGGCCATCTGGCGGGCGGATGTATCCGCAGGCGTGCATTCGCCGACATTTTTGCCCAGCCGCAGGATGGTGGCGTGATCACACAGGGTGCGGATCTCTTCCAGCTTGTGACTGATATACAGGATCGAAGTCCCCTCAGAGCGCAGTTTCTGCAGCGTCTCGAACAGGATATCCACCTCTTGTGGGGTCAGAACCGAGGTCGGCTCATCCATGATCAGCAATTTCGGGTCCTGCAGCAGGCAGCGGATGATTTCGACCCGCTGGCGTTCGCCAGCCGACAGGTTGCCCACCGTGCGAAAGGGGTCCAGCGGCAGACCATAGGACTCGGACACATCGCGGATACGCGACGCCAGATCCTTCATCGCCGGGGGATCTTCCATGCCGAGGGCGATATTTTCAGCCACATTCAGCGCGTCAAACAGCGAGAAATGCTGGAACACCATGGCGATACCGTCGCCCCGTGCGGCGCGCGGTTCAGCGGGCGCATAAGGCGCGCCGCGCAGCAGCATCTGGCCGCTGTCCGGTTTCACCAGGCCATAGATCATCTTCACCAGGGTTGATTTGCCAGCGCCGTTTTCGCCCAGCAGGGCGTGAACTTCTCCCTCGCCGATGTCGAACGAGACAGTGTCATTGGCCACGACACCGGGATAGGCTTTGGTCAGCCCTTGCAGGCTCAGCAATGGAACAGTCACGCGCGATGATCCTTTTTCAATTCGTCTGTCATGTCCCGCCGCAGCAGCTGCGCCGCAACGCCGACCGCAATCATCTGCGGGTGTTTGCCCAAGGCGGGATCGCCGATCGGGCAAGTGATCCGGCTGATCTGCGCCGGGCTGTGCCCCAGTGCCGCCAGACGCGCGCGAAACCGCGCCCATTTGGTCGCCGAGCCGATCAGCCCGGCAAAGGCAAAATCATGGCTCAGCAGGGAATGGCATAGCCCCAGATCCAGAGTATGGGAATAGGTAAGCACCAGATGCTGTGCATTTACAGGGGCATGTGGTACCAAAGCCGCTGGATCTGCGACCGGAACAGGCGTCACGCCCTGCGGAATGTCACTGGGGAACCGCTCAGGCCCGGTATCGACCCAGGTGATCGAAAAATTAGGCATCGGCGACAGCACGTTAACCAGGGCGCGACCAACGTGCCCGGCGCCCCAGATCCACAGCGCCACCTCAGGGTGATGCACCGGCTCAATCATCCAACCGTCAACCAGCTGCGGCGTCGGGCGCAGACCCTGACTGCGGGCGCTGGCCAAAAGCCGTTTCACCGCCAGTGGCATGGCGCCGTCAGCCGCCGCCCTAACCGGTCGCAGGATCAGCTCGTGGTCCAGTGCAGCCAGCCGGGTGGCATCATAGACCTCGCTCAGCAAGGTCACCACACCGCCACAGCACTGGCCCAGATCGGGACCCAGCGCATGGCTGCCCAGCACCCGGTCCTGGACCTGGTTGCGGGCCGCATGACTGGCCTCATATTCCAGTGTGCCGCCGCCGATGGTGCCGGACTGACCGTCTTGCCATACCAGCATCGCGGCGCCGATCTCACGCGGCGACGAGCCGCGGATCGCGGCAATCACCACCCGGGTGACCTGACCATGTGCGGCAACAGCCGCGCGCAATCCGTCCAGATCAAACCCCATCGCGCACCCTCCGAATGGTTGTCCAGAGCTGCTCCGCGGTGGCAGGTGCATCCAGCGCCGGATAGGCCTCACCATATGCGGATACCGCATGGCTCAGCGCCAGATAGGCCGAGATGCCCAGCATGAATGGCGGCTCTCCCACCGCCTTGGAGCGGTAGATGCTGTCCTCGCGGTTCTGACCATCCCACAGGGCGACGTTGAACACGTCCGGGCGATCTGAGCAGGCGGGGATCTTGTAGGTTGAGGGCGCAGGGGTGCTGAGGCGACCGTTGCCGTCCCAAACCAGCTCCTCGGTGGTCAGCCAGCCGGCCCCCTGCACATAACCGCCCTCGATCTGACCAATATCCAAGTCAGGGTTCAGCGAGGCGCCGGCATCGTGCAGAATATCGCAGCGCAAAATCCGGTTCTCACCGCTGAGCCGGTCGACCACCACCTCGGTCACCGCGGCGCCATAGGCAAAATAGAAAAACGGCCGCCCCTGACCTTTGATCCGGTCCCACTCCACCTTGGGGGTTTTGTAGAAGCCGGTCGCCGACAGGCTGATGCGGCCCTGATAACAGAGCGAGGCCGCCTGTTCAAAACTCATTTCATCACCGCCCGCAATGACCCTACCATCCTCAAACCGCACCGATGCGGGACTACACTGGTGGTGCTCGGCCAGATACACCGCCATGCGGTCCCGAATAGTGTCACAGGCGGCTTTGACCGCCATCCCGTTCAGGTCGGTGCCCGACGAGGCCGCGGTGGCCGAGGTATTGGGCACTTTGGCGGTATCGGTGGCGGTGATCTTCACCAGCTCCATACCAACGCCAAACCGCGAGGCCGCCACCTGCGCCACCTTCTGGAACAATCCCTGTCCCATCTCGGTGCCGCCATGGTTCAGATGGATGGAGCCATCCTGATAGACATGCACCAGCGCGCCCGCCTGATTAAGATGCGTCAGGGTAAAGGATATCCCGAACTTTACCGGCGAAAACCCAATGCCACGCTTGAGCTGGTCCTGGGTTTTGTTCCACGCCGCGATCTCAGCCCGTCGCGCCTGGTAATCTGAAGTCTCCAGCAGCCGCGCGGTCATCCCATGCAGCTCAAAATCACTGACCTCCATGCCATACGGCGTGGTATTGTCCTTCTTTTTGCCTGAACTACTCCGGGGGGAGGCCGCAGGCCGGGGGGCAGCGCCCCCCTGTTTCGCCGCCGATTTAGCAGCTTCTGGCGCATCATAGTAGTTGATCTGCCGCACTGTGACCGGATCCAGCCCCAGATCATGGGCAATGTGATCCAGCACCCGCTCAATCCCCACCATGCCCTGTGGGCCGCCAAAGCCGCGATAGGCGGTGGCGCTCTGAGTATTGGTCTTTAAGCGATGGCTCTCAATGCGGATCGCCGGAATGGCATAGGCGTTGTCCGCATGCAGCATGGCCCGATCTGCCACCGGGAGCGACAGATCCTGGGCCCAGCCACAGCGCACCAGATGGGTGAACTCCACGCCGCTCAGGCTGCCGTCATCGCCAAACCCGGCGCGGTAGGAAATGCGGAAATCATGCCGCTTGCCGGTGATCACCATGTCGTCGTCGCGATCATAGCGCATCTTGCAGGGCTTGCCGGTGGCGCGGGCGGCAATGGCGCAGGACACCGCCAGCGCATTGCCCTGACTTTCCTTGCCGCCAAAGCCGCCGCCCATGCGGCGGATCTCGACCCGCACCCCGTGCATCGGCACCCCGATGGCCTCGGCCACCTTGTGCTGGATCTCGGTCGGGTGCTGGGTCGAGCTGGTCACCAGCATGTCGCCGCCCTCTTGCGGCAGCGCCAATGCCGCCTGGCCTTCCAGATAGAAATGCTCCTGTCCGCCCAGCTCCATCACCCCCTCGACCAGATGCGGTGCGGCGGCAATGGCGGCCGCCGCATCGCCCTTTTGATAGATCCGTGGGCCGTCCTCGAACCGGCTGTCTGCAGCCAGCGCCTGGTCCACCGTCAGAATCGGGGTCTCTTCCGCGTAGTCAATCTGCCCCTTGCGGGCCGCAACACGGGCGGCGCGATGGCTGCTGGCCACCACCAGAAACAGCGGCTGACCGACATAATGCACGCGGCCATCCGACAGCAGCGGCTCATCATGGGCCGCCGGTGAGACGTCATTGGTGAACGGCAGGTCCTGTGCCACCAGAACCCGCACCACGCCGGCACTGGCCCGAACAGCCGCCAGATCCATCGCGGTTATCCGCCCCCTGGCAAGGGTCGAGGTGCCAAAGGCCAGATGCAGACAGCCTGCGGGCATCGGGATATCATCCACATATCGCGCGGCGCCCGTCACATGCAGCTTGGCGGCATCATGGGGCAGGGATTTGGCAACCGGCCCGGGGTTGCTCTGCGACAGGGCGCTCATAGCACGACCTCCAGCACCGAGACGATCTCGCCGTTCAACTCGGCGTAATACCGCGCCAGCAAGTTGCGGGCGCTTTCCAGCCGGTACAAAGCGGAAGCCCGCATGTCGCTCATTGGAGTGAAATCCTTGTCAAATTCGGCCTGCGCTGCGCGGATCGTCTCCGGGGTCCAGGGCTGGCCCAGCAGCGCCGCCTCAACATGAGAGGCGCGTTTCGGGGTCGCTGCCATGCCGCCGAAGGCAATGCGGGCGCCGGTGACAGTGCCATCCACGATGGTGAGGTTAAAGGCGCCCAGCACGGCGGAAATATCCTGATCAAACCGTTTCGACAGCTTGTAGCAGCGCAGGCTGTCCGGTTGACGGGCAAAGCTCACCGCCTCGACAAATTCGCCGGGCAACCGGTCCTGCTTGCCATAGGCAACAAAGAAATCCTCCAGCGGCATGGACCGCCGAGTGTCGCCCTGGCGCAGATGCAAGGTCGCGCCAAGGGCGATCAGGGCCGGTGGGTTGTCGCCGATGGGCGAGCCATTGGCGATATTGCCGCCCAGAGTGGCCGCCCCGCGCACCTGTTGACTGGCATAGCGGCGGATCATCTCGCCATAAGACGGATGCAGTGGCGCAATCGCCTGGCGCATGGCGTTCATATCCACCATCGCCCCCAGCCGGACCTGATCATCGGTGATCTCGATCTGCTTCAGATCAGTGCATCCCTCCAGAAAAATGACATCACCCAGATCGCGCAATCCCTTGGTCACCCAGAGCGCCACATCGGTGGCCCCCGCAATCAGCACAGCCTCGGGGTTTTGCACATAGGCGGCGGCCAGCTCGTCGCTTGAGCGGGGCGCGTAGGGTGTGTGGTTCTGCGCCGCAGGCGCGGGTTCACGCACCGCGGCGTCTTTGGCGATCCAGGCCGGAACCGGCATATCCTCAACCGCCTCGGCGGCGCGGATGATGGGGGCATAGCCGGTGCAGCGACACAGGTTGCCGGCCAGTTGCACGTCGTGATCTTTGGCGCCGTTGTTATGCGCGGTGACCATGGCGATGACAAAGCCGGGGGTGCAGAAGCCACATTGCGAGCCGTGATGGGTGATCATCGCCTCCTGCACCGGGTGCAACTCGCCATCGGGGCCGCTGACACCTTCGACGGTGCGAATGGCCTTGCCGTTCAGCTGTGGCAGAAACAACAGGCAGGCGTTGAGCGCCTTGGCACCACGGTCATCGGTCACCATCACCGAACAGGCACCGCAATCGCCTTCGTTGCAGCCTTCCTTGGTGCCGGTCAGATAGCGGTCCTCGCGCAGCCAGTCCAGCAGTGTGGTTGTTGGCGAAACGCCCGAAAGCGTGACCTCTTCACCGTTGAGATGAAAGGTGATCTCCATTGTCGAAACCCGTCGCGTTACAGTGTTTTGCCCTGGGTGCCTTCCTTCGATGCGACGTAGAAGAACAGGCGGGCATATTGGCTTGCTGACCACAGCCTAGAAAGCAGATCCTTGGTCTGGCAAGGAAAAGTCGTACGGCTTGAACAAGTACTCTAGGCGGATGGTATGTATAGTAGTCACCTTTTTTCGGTATTTTTGTTTGTTTTCAGTGGATTGATGCCATTTTACTGTTTTGAGGCAAAAAAGGACTTTCAAATTTTCCAGAACAATAGCAGCCATTTTTGCAGCAAAGGAATGGGCACCGGCCGCCGATAATCAGCTTTCGCACCCTGCGGTCATTGGGTTAGCTTGGCCCATGACCAGCTCTCCCCGATTCATTCACCTGCGCACCCATACCGAATATTCCCTGTTGGAAGGGGCGTTGCGGCTGAAAAAGCTATCCGATCTGTGCAAGGGCGCAGAGATGCCGGCCATTGCGGTGACCGATACAAACAACATGTTCGCAGCGCTGGAGTTTTCCGTCACCCTGTCCGGCGCGGGCATCCAGCCGATCCTGGGCTGTCAGGTGGATATGACCTATCAGCAGGCGGCCCCGGGCGAGAAGCCAAGGATACCGGCGCCATTGGTGCTGCTGGCGCAGTCCGAGCGCGGCTATGAGAACCTGATGAAGCTGAACTCCTGTCTGTATCTGGACAAGGGGCACCAGCTGCCACAGGTGACACTGGACGAGCTGCAACAGTACTCGGACGGCTTGATCTGCCTGAGCGGTGGTCCCAAAGGCCCGGTTGGCATGTTGCTGCAACAGGGCCAGCTGCCGGCCGCTCAGGATCTGATGCAGCGGTTAAAGGTGATTTTCCCCGACCGGCTCTATGTGGAGCTGCAGCGTCACCCCGGTGAGGGCGGCCAGCCGCAGGCGGAAAAGGCAACCGAGCGCGGCCATATCGAGATGGCCTATGCGATGGATCTGCCACTGGTGGCCACCAATGACGTCTATTTCCCCAAGACTGAGATGTACGAGGCGCATGACGCGCTGATCTGTATCGCCGAGGGCGCCTATGTGGATCAGGCCGAAGGCCGTCGCCGCCTGACCGCGCAACACTATTTCAAAAGCCAGCAGGAAATGGTGACCCTGTTTGCCGATCTGCCCGAGGCGATCGAGAACACGGTGGAGATTGCCAAGCGCTGTGCCTTTATGGCCTACCGCCGCGACCCGATCCTGCCCAAATTTGCCGATGACGAGGTCGCCGAGCTGCGCCGTCAGGCCAATGAGGGTCTGCAGGGCCGTCTGGCGGTGATCCCCCATGCGGTCAGCGTCGAGGACTACCAGAAACGGCTGGATTTTGAGCTCGACATCATCGAGGGCATGGGCTTTCCCGGCTATTTCCTGATTGTTGCCGATTTCATCCACTGGGCCAAGGAACAGGGCATTCCGGTGGGACCGGGGCGGGGCTCGGGGGCAGGGTCGTTGGTGGCCTATGCGCTCACCGTCACCGACCTTGACCCGCTGCGCTACTCCTTGCTGTTTGAGCGCTTCCTGAACCCGGAACGGGTGTCGATGCCCGACTTTGACATCGACTTTTGCATGGACCGCCGCGAAGAGGTGATCCGCTATGTGCAGCAGAAATATGGCCGCGACCGGGTCGGGCAGATCATCACCTTCGGGGCGCTGCTGTCCAAGGCGGCGGTGCGTGACATTGGCCGGGTTTTGCAGATGCCATACGGTCAGGTGGATCGGCTGTCCAAGCTGATCCCGGTTGAGGGCGTCAAGCCGATGTCGATCGCCGACAGCCTGAAGGAAGAACCGCGCCTGCGCGAAGCTGCCCGCGAAGAAGAAGTTGTGAACCGGTTGCTGACCTATGGCCAACAGGTCGAAGGCCTGCTGCGCAATGCCTCGACCCACGCGGCCGGGGTGGTGATTGGCGACCGTCCCATTGATGAGCTGGTGCCGCTGTATCAGGATCCGCGCTCCGACATGCCGGCCACCCAGTTCAACATGAAATGGGTGGAGCAGGCCGGGCTGGTCAAGTTCGACTTTCTCGGCCTGAAAACCCTGACGGTGATTCAAAGCGCGGTGGATCTGATCAAGGGCGAGGGGCGCGATCTGCATATCGCTGCCGACGGCAGCCAGCTGTATGATCCCCCCGAAGGCGGGGTGAACGAGATCAACGCCATCCCGCTGGATGATATCCGCACCTACAAGCTCTATGCGGCGGCCAAGACGGTGGCGGTGTTCCAGGTGGAATCCAGCGGCATGATGGATGCGCTGAAGCGGATGAAACCCAACTGCATCGAGGACATCGTGGCGCTGGTGGCGCTGTACCGTCCCGGCCCGATGGAGAACATTCCGACCTATTGCGAGGTCAAAAACGGTCTCAAGAAAATTGAATCGGTGCATCCGCTGATCGACCATCTGCTGGCCGAAACCCAGGGCATTATCGTCTATCAGGAACAGGTGATGCAGATTGCCCAGGTGATGGCGGGCTATAGCCTTGGCGGCGCCGATCTGCTGCGCCGCGCGATGGGTAAGAAAATCGCCGCTGAGATGGCCAAGGAACGCCCCAAGTTCGAAAAAGGCGCGATGGAAAATGGCGTTCCGGCCAAGAAAGCCTCTGAGGTTTTCGATCTGCTGGAAAAATTCGCCAACTACGGCTTCAACAAAAGCCACGCGGCGGCCTATGCGGTGGTGTCCTATCAGACCGGCTGGCTCAAGGCGAACCACCCGGTTGAGTTCATGGGCGGGGTGATGAACTGCGATATCCACCTCACCGACAAGCTGGCGGTCTATTTTGAAGAGGTCAAGAAGGGGCTGGGTCTGCCCTATGTGCCACCCTGCGTGAACCGCTCCGAGGCGACGTTCAACGTGATCAAGGGCGAGCTGATCTATGCGCTGGGCGCGTTGAAAAACGTCGGCGTCGAGGCGATGCGGCTGATCACTTCGGCCCGCCGGGGCGACGGCTTTGAGCGGCCCTTTGCGACGCTGTTTGATTTTGCCCGAAGGGTGGACCTGAAAAAGGTCGGCAAGCGGCCCCTGGAAATGCTGGCGCGGGCGGGCGGCTTTGACCAGCTGGACCCCAACCGCCGCCGGGTGTTTGACAGTCTGGAGCGGCTGGTCGGCTATTCCGCCGCGATCCACGAGCAAAAGAACTCTAACCAGGTATCGCTGTTTGGCGAGGCCGGCGATGATCTGCCGGAGCCTCGGCTGTCCGGCACCCCGGACTGGCTGCCTGCGGAACGGTTGAGCGAGGAATTCAAGGCGATTGGCTTCTATCTGTCCGGCCATCCGCTGGACGATTATATGCCGGCGCTGAAACGCAAGGGTGTGATGACCCTGGACGAGGTGATGGAGAAGGCGCGGCGCGGCCCGTTTCTGGCCAAGATGGCCGGGGTTGTGGCGGGACGGCAGGAGCGCAAATCGGCGCGCGGCAACCGCTTTGCCTTTGCCCAGCTGTCGGACACCACCGGCGGCTTTGAGGTGACCTTGTTTTCCGAGGCGCTGGAGAAAAGCCGTGAACATCTGGAGACCGGTGCCAAGGTGGTGCTGAGTGCCGAGGCAACGATGGAGAGCGACCAGCTGAAACTGCTGGCGCGCTCGGTTGGCCCGATTGACGCCGCGGTGTCGGATGCCGGAGCCAGCAGCCTGCGGGTCTATATCACCGAGGCCGCCGCGGTCGCCACCGTGGCCACGGTGCTGGAGGAGGCCCGCGCCGCCGCCAAAAACGCCAACCGGGGTGAAGTGCTGATGTATCTGCAGGACCCGACATTGCCGGGCGATGTGGAGCTGGACCTGGGCCAGTATTTCCCGATCAACCCGCAGATCAAAGGCGCCATCAAATCGCTGGACGGGGTGCTGGATGTTGAGGAGATTTGAGGGGAAACGTCGATAAGCGACGTGTCTGATCTTGGGGGGCTGCCCGGCGCGGCCGGGCAGGAACCTCCGCACCGGATATTCCTGTGTTGGGAAAACCGTTGAACAAAAGATGTTCCCCAGCCTCTAATAGAACCCGGGAGATGGTTAACGCAACTGTATATGTGCCATGTACCTTAGGTGAGTTCCGACGCATCCCCATGTGACGGCAGTTAAAAAGAAGTGACTATGACGAAATTCGAACTGTTGCAGCGCTGGTTTTCCCAGGTTTGGGTTGCCGGGGATGCCTCGGCACTGGATGTCTTGCTTTCGCCTGAAATTAATGTGGACACTGTTTTCGATGGGTTTCTTGCCCCACGTAACGAACTCCCGGAGTTGATACAAATTGTTCATCAACTCATAGGCCCATTTGAGATTGATATCACGCTGTTCATCGAGGACGATGACTGGTGTTCAGCTAACTATGTCATGACAGCTGATGGGCCCTATGGAATCACCCCAGTTTCAGTTGGTGGCTTGATGATGGCACGGGTTAAGAACAATCAGTTTATTGAAATGACGACCAAGTTTGATGCGTTCACCTTGTTCGAACAACTTGGCCAGTTGCCGGAAGATGCTTTGATGGCATGCCTGACCGGGCAGAAATTGAGCTGGGCCTGAGGTTACGCCCGCGGCGCAGCTTTCTGCAATTCAGGATGGCAAGCTGTTCTGTAGCTTAGCTGAGTTAATAATGCGGTGGGCGTTCGTTGCCGAAGGTGACGCCGCCACCTGCGTCCTGATCGCGGCCGGCTTCGCGTTGCATCAGCATCTGCACCCGGCGGGTCAGGGTGGCGATCTCAGTCTGCTGGCGCGCCATCACGTCGCTGATGTCCTCGACCATGCGGGTCAGGTGGGCGATTTGTTCTTCGAGGTTTTGCATCGGGCTCTCCTGCGGCTGTTGCGGCTGTCATAGGGTTTTGGCGGGGGTAGGTCCATGGCCGTGCACAACAGATTGCCGGTTTTGGGCAAAACCGGCAGGCCTCCGGCGGGGGTATTTGGCGCTGAGTTGACAGGGATATAGAAAAACTGTCGCGGTCTATCCCTTTATTTTATGGGTAATTCCTGAAAAATGATAAAAAATCTGCCATTTTGACCTCAATTATGCTACTAATTTCTGCTACTAGAGCAGCTTTTGGAGGGCGGGAAATGGAACTAATGCGCAGGGGTAAAAAGGGCTTATTTACTCACAAGCGGCCCGTGCCGGTTCGTTACCGGGATATTTAGTCGCGCCGATATGTTTGGACGGCTTTGCACACAGATGAGCGCGCGACGGCACTTCAAAAAGCGCGGGCGATTGTGTTTTTGCAGGATGCCCAATGGGAGGCCAAGCTTGCCAATCAAACCGCCAAGGCGTCGGCCCTATATTCCGAGCTAAAGGCGCTGGCGCAGGCGATGGGCTTTGCCTACCTGCCCGAAGACGAGGTGGCAGCCCTGCCGGATAAGGAATTTTTGCAGCGTGTTGAAGCCGGGGTGGCCGGGGGCGACACGGTATGCGCGGCAGTGCTTGGGGCCGCCGAAGTGCCTAAGCTGCTTCTATCGGAATTGTTTGATGCCTACGCCGGTTTCGTTGCTGACAAAATCAGAAAAAAAGACAAAGAACAGCTGCGGAAATGGCGCAGCCCTCGCCTTAGGGCGGTCACCAATTTGATCGGCGTCATAGGCGATATGCCGGTGCAGGACATTACCCGCCAGCACGCCTTGACCTTCCGCGCCTACTGGTGGGGCAGAATACAGAGCGAAGGCCGATCAGCGGCTACAGCGAACCACGACTTGGGCAATCTCAGTTCAATGGTGAGTGAGGTTTGTCTAAAAAACGGATGGGATATGGCTAACCCGTTTCTAAAGCTTTGGTTTGAACCTGATGGCCAGCGCCGCCCGGCCTTTTCAGCAGAATGGATCGGCAGCAAGATACTTGCTCCCGGCGCACTTGATAAGATGAACGACGAGGCGCGGGCGATCCTGCTTGTCATGGTGAACACCGGCGCGCGGCCTTCGGAGATTGTCAATCTGCTACCCAAACGCATCAAGCTTGACGCCAATATCCCGCACATCCAAATCCGTCCCGATCTGCGCCAGCTTAAAAACAAATTCTCATCCCGCGACGTGCCGCTACTGGGCGCGTCACTGGAAGCGATGCGGGCCTATCCGAATGGCTTCCCCCGGTATCGGGGCAAGGACGGCTGGACGGGCATTGCTACCGATTATTTGAAGGGGTTGGGGCTGTTGGAAAGCAACAAACATACCGCCTATTCACTGCGCCACTCTATAAGCGACCGTTTGCTTAACAGCGGGTGCCAAGATCGCATCCGCAAGGAAATAATGGGCCACAAGCCCGAGAAAAGATTTATGGCGAAGGCTCAAATTTTGACACCAAGCATGCCGCGCTTGCGCCCATAGCATTGGCTTGAATCAACGCCATCGCCCTGAATTTTTAAATCCACTCCCAAGCCGACCCATTAGCGCTGTCCCCAGCTCCTTGCCGCGCCATGTGCTGCGCTAAGGGGTCCGTCACTGATAGCACCGGCGCAGCGCGCGCCGTCATCCAGCACCTGCAGAGACCCCTCGGCGCGCCACGCAGCCACCCAAGACGTGTTTGACGGCGAGCTGTTGCACGGCATTTCCCCGGCTCCAATTTCAAAGACTATGGCAAAAATGTTGCCCCAACAATCATCAGTGGCGAACCTCTTTGCATTGAGTCGTAAAGCAATATGTGGCCGACTGGCACGGGTGCACGGCTGGATATGAATCGAAGCGGTGCAAACTGAGCAGCAGGACGGAAAATTTTTAACTAAATTTTTGTGAGCTGCAAAACCAAATTTCAGGGGCGGATTTGATAATCCGCCGCCAAAAGGGCTCGGGTTAGAATTGACTTAATAGAAGTGACGACAAAAAAATTGCCTTGATGACATGGAGGGAAGGCAAGTTGTCTGCCACTCGCAGGCCGCAGGGCTTCATCCGCACGTGAAAGCCCGGATAAACCCAGCTTTCAGGCCTCGCCCGGCCCGTCGTTTGGCAATATTGGCAAACGAGACACCAATCTGTTCGGCGGGTTTGCCGTAGATTGGGCATCTGGGGGCGGGATCAGCCGCCATTCTTTTCGCTGCTCCTTGCCTCAATAAGCGCATTGCGCAGGGCCATCGGTAAAGCGTTTTGGTCGCCTAGATAAATGAAGTCCAGCGGCATCCCGTAGGTTTCTCGAAGCGCCAATGCACCGTCAACGCTTATTCGGTAATCGCCGTTCTCCCAGTTGTTGAGCTGCGCCCGCTTTAACCCGGCTTTTGTGGCATATTCCAATTGCGTCAGTCCGGTTAGCTTCCGATGCCATACAAGCCGTTGAGCAATATCCGAAAATTTGCGCATTTCCTTCATCGTTTAATCTCCAAAAGTGTTACTTGTCGCTCTGGAATGGCAACAAAATTGCCACAAATATCAATCCGACCGTTGACTGATGACAATTTGATTGTCACAAATGTGGCATGGATACAGCAAACATCACAGCCAGGCAGGTCATCGCGTGCGTCGGCAAAAAGCAAATCATCCGGCGCATCGGGGTGTCCTGGTACTCTGTCAGGGCTGCCAATACGGCGCAGAGTTTTCCCGCCAATTGGTACGGCCCACTCAGCATTATGTGCTTTGAAAAAGGCATTGATTGCCCACTCCCTCTGTTCAATATGCGCCCGCTTCTTGACGAGGCGTGTTGACAAAAAAATTATCACCTTGCCCACCGAATGCAAGACCATACCAGATAAATCAAGCCTTTTGAGCCGCACTGCCGGTAATTGAGCACATCGACGCAAATTAGCGCCAATCACGAAAACCAAATCCCACCAGCCAAAAGAGGCGGGTCGAACCTTGTTCGGCTCACAGCTTCTTGCGGCCTATCAAAACCAAAGGAACCCACAAGATAGACGGCAATTTGAGCAACGAGGAATTTCAGGTAGACGCCAGCGCTTTGCAGGTTCAGCTTGACGAACTGGCAGACTCAGGCGGCACGGTCAGCGAGGCGAATGGCGATCTGCGCAGCCGCATCAAACAGATTGTCGATGAAGAGGGCTATCACAAGCGCGCCCTTGGTGTGATCCGCGAAATCGACAAAATGTCTGAAACCAAGCGTGCCGATTTCCTGCGCACCTTTGCCCCCATGTTGGCCGCTATGCGTGCGGGCAAATGGGACACCGCCACTCCCGACATGTTCGACACCGAGGCGGCATAATGAAAACCCCGCTAACCCCGGCACAGGTAACGGATGCGCCGTTGCCTGCGGTGTATGAACAGGCCAAGGCGGCGCTCGCCCAATGCGAGACGATTGACGAATGCAAGGATTGGTCGGCGGCGCTGGCAAGCTACGCCAAACAGGCGGGCGACGAGACGCTTGAAAAAAAGGCCCGCCTCATTCGCAACCGGGCAATCCGGCGCATGGGCCAGGTTCTTGAACAGATAGAGCCGGGAAAAACCGGGCCGAAGACGGAATTAAATACGGGCGACCATACTCAATTGACCCGCGCGCAAGCGGCAAAACAGGCGGGCCTTTCCAAGCACCAAAAGGTCACTGCCCAACGCCTAGCAGCAAAAGGTCACTGCCCAACGCCTAGCAGCAATCCCCGAAAACGAATTCAAGGAATTGACCGCGCAAGCCGGGCCGCAACCGACTTTAACTGAGTTGGCAGAGCGCGGCACGCAAAAGCGCGAGGTCATCGTGATCGACCACACCGACGGGAGGGACCATCAAGTGTTCAACCGGATCATTCTCTTCACCAGTGCGCTTGAACGCGCCGTCGCGGCTTTGAGCGGCAACGCCGACTTGCCTGAACAGATGTTGGATCGGGAGCTTGGGGAGGCCTTTGAAGCCGCTGATCGCTTGCGCGTAATCCTAGACAACTTGGAGGAATGCAAATGCAAACCGCAAAGCTGAAAACAGACGTTGCCGCATTCGTTGGGGGTGGCTGCGCTACCCTGTCACGTTCCAACAGCGTGGCCACAACGCCGCTATTCAGCCGGGGGCAGCCATGAACACCAGCAACCCACACTTAACGCAAATTTCACAGGTGCGGATCAGGGGCTACTTGATTTCGGGCTATGGGGTCGAGGACATGGCCCTTGGTTTGAGCCTCCCGCTTATGGCGGTGCGCTACGAGGTGGCTATATGCCGCGCCGATGGGTCGCTTGCCCAATGGTGGCCAGCATGGAGGGCTGGGTCCGCGCACAGCGTAGCCGCTTTGAACATCACCTCTTTGCCGGTGAAAAGCTGTGCCGCCTCTCCGCTTGGGATTGGTTGGTCGCCCATGCCTGCTATCAGATGCACACTGTCAGCGTGTCGGGAAAGGCGGTGGAATTGCAGCGCGGCCAAATGACCTATTCGGTGCGTTTCCTGGCGAAGGCATGGGGGTGGAGCAAGACCAGCGTCGCCCGGTATCTTACCCGGTTGCAAGCCGAGACAATGGTTGAGGTTGAAAGCGGGACAGGTAGGCTGACCATAACTGTTTGTAATTACGAGAAGTTCCAAACTGACCCATTAACGGCCGGTACAGGCGATGATGCAGCCCCCGGTACGGCGGCGGGACACGACCGGGATGGTCTTGTCTCGGCTTAGTTCCGGTCTCTTTCGAGCAATGTTTGCTATGAAGGAGACAAGAAATGGCAACGAGATACACAGGCGAGTTTCGACGTGATGCGGTTCGCATCGCAATCACTAGTGGCCTTACGCCCGATGAGCCCGCGACAACGTGCAGATATGGTGATTTTGGCCCACATCCGTGAACAGCACCGCCTTAGTCTGCAAAGCAACGGTCGGCCACGCATGACCGAGGAATTGCAGGAACTGGGGCTGAAGGCCGGACATCCCGCTGCCCGGCAGTGCATGTTTACATGCACGAGAGGGGCCGTGTTGGTCGCCCCCTCTCGGCAGAATGCCTTGCATTCGCCTGCCGGGCAACGGATGCGCGATAATGGCATCAAGATCATCAGATACCATCG
>JABSSD010000152.1 GCA_013214575.1 Paracoccaceae bacterium
AAAGCGCACAGGATCGTAGCGATACATCTAGTCCAGCAAAATATTCCATCTTCCTTCTCCCTTGGTCACAAATCATCTTGTGATACTATCGGGAGCTCGACCTCAGAACAGAGGTGGCCCAATTACGCATGCTGAGGGCCGAAAGCACCAATTGGACTGATCTAAGAGAACGTCCTGAAAGTACTGAACCGCAGATGTCGGGCCTGTTCTTGAACCATAACGGCATTGTCATCTGAGAAACCTCCTACGACATTGGTGTGCCGTGCAGTATCCGACATTAAGGGCGCAAAGCGGTAGTCCGTTGCATTCGCGAAGTGCTCTGCAGTGTCGAGCGAGCTAGACGATGTCAATGGATGCAGTCCCAGCCCACGACAATACCTCCGCTCGCGCTATTTCTCTTACGCGCAATCAGTCGAAGTAGCGCACCAATGGGCTGGCGGCGCGAAAGATCTCGATCAGTAGATCGATCACCTCGTCATCAAGCAAAAGCGCGTCCGGCAAGTCTTTTCGGCATCCCAGGCCGACCATTTTCAAATAGGGCGCCGCGGGATCGCGACTTACAAAACCGTCCGGCACAGTGTCCAACTCCTTTCGTGTGACCATGCCGTCTGGGAAAGTCATTTTGAATTCAGGATCGGCCAAGATGGCTTTCAGGCCCTCCGGATCGTCGACCAGACGCTCGCGCAACTGTACCAGCGCGGCCTTAGAGGGCTGAAAAAGCGCGGCGCCTGCGTAACAGTTTCCTGGCTCGATATGGAGATAGTATCCGAAGTTTTCTGTGGGCTGACCGGCATTGGCAAAAACATCCACCTCTGCACAGTACAGCGCCCGTCCGATGCGGTTGCGCGGATCCTGATGGAACCTGGTGTAGCTTTGCTTTGGTTTGATCGCCGCGTCAGCCACGTAAGGATCAAAGCGATCAGCATAGTCGTGCAGTGTCATCGCGATGCCGGTGAAATTGCGCAGGGCATCGTCGCGCTCAACGCGGTGTTCGTCCATCCAGGCTTTGCGGTTGTTCATTGCGAGATCTGCAAGAAAAGTAAATGTCTCTGGCTCTACCATGGCCGCAACTCCTGTTTCGCAGTTGCCGCGAAGCGCACCTGCATTCGATAGCATCCTTGTAAGGCCAATTCAGAATATCGGCCATGGGATTTTTGATTTGAGATCCCGACCGTTATTTGGCCACTTTGATTGGAAACTCAGTGACCAATGAACGGCTTGGCGGCAGTCGTGCCGTTGAGCGTATTCGATCCCGATGTTCAGGATTGTCTTCGAACTTAGGCATCTGTTTCCACAGCTTTGGGTGTCGCGCGCCAGTATTCGACGGCTGCATCAAACTCTGCCGCGTAAAAAGCTGGGGCATCGGACCCCAATGGATCGCCTTTGAATCGCCCAACCCGCCGCGCGCAATCGAAAAAGCCCGGAGCGGGCAATCCACCTCGTGCCTTGCTAACTACGAGCGCTGCGATCAACGGACGCGCTGCAGCGGCATCCTCCTCTATCAGGTATTCCAATACGACAGTGAGCTGATGGATCGTGTTCGGTGGCACGAGACCCAAGGCCTTGGCAAGAGCTTGATAGGTGATGGGAGTTGCATGCCCGACAATTCGGCAGAGATGTGCCCGAACGCGTAGCGCTAATACGCTAGCCGTGCCCGTGGTGGCGTTCTCTGTAGAACCAACAAGTGGCATTCAGTTACTCCCTATTCACACTAATTTGCGACGTCGTCTCTAAACAGTCAATTCCCAAAAAATAGGCGTGTGTCGAGGCTCTCTACGGAGGTCGGGTTAGGACCAATAATACTGTTTAACTGAACTGGATAAAGGTACAGAATTACCCGCGATGCAGTTGTTTAGATAAAAAATCGTCCAACACCTAGAATAGTTAAATCGGAAAACCGCCAGAGGTCTCCTCGCTGATCCTGTGACCATGATCGCAGCATGAATGGCATTGACGCATCCACTGGTAAAAGCATCTCGGGCCTGGCGCATTTGCGCCAGTCTGTGCGCGATATTCTGACCACTCCCATCGGCACCCGGGTGATGCGCCGGGATTATGGCAGCCGGTTGTATCGGCTGGTTGACGCACCCATGAACGATGCCACCCGCCTGGATATGATGGCTGCCACCTATGAGGCGCTCGAGACCTGGGAGCCGCGGTAAACGGTCGATCTGGTGGCGGTGGACATGCCCGAGCCTGGTGGCGTTGTCGTCTCAATTGAGGGGCAATATCTGCCGACAGGCCAACAAGTCACCCTTGATGGCATTGAGGTGCGCTGATGGGTGGTGGGTTCACAGCGATTGATATGTCCCAACTTCCCGCGCCAAACGTGGTGCTGCCAGTGAGTTGCGAGGCCACGCTGGCGGCAATGCTGGCAGATCTTCGCGCCCGCGATCCGGGTTTTGACGCTCTGGTTGAGAGTGACCCGGCGTATAAAATTCTGGAAGTCGCGGCCTATTACAAAACGCTGACGGATCAGCGGGTGAATGATGGCGCCCGCGCGGTCATGCCAGCCTATGCAACGGGCAGTAATCTGGATCAGATCGCCGCGCGTTTTGGTGTCGAGCGCCTGGTCATTGACCCGGGTGATGCGGAGGCGCTGCCACCGGTGCCGCCTGTGTTGGAAAGTGACGAGGATTTCCGCCGCCGCATGTTGCTGGCCTTTGAGGGGCTGAGCACCGCTGGCCCGGCCGGGGCCTATATCTTCCACGCGCTGGGCGCGGACGGCGATGTTGCGGACGCCAGCGTTCAGAGCCCGGCGCCAGGTCAGGTGCTGGTTTCAATCCTGTCGCGCACCGGCGATGGCAGTGCAGGCGCTGAATTGGTTGCTAATGTGATGGCCACCCTCAACGCCGACGATGTGCGGCCGCTGACCGACCAGGTGACGGTGCAAGCTGCCACAATCACTGCCTATGCCATTGCGGCCACGCTGACGGTGTTGCCCGGTCCCGACAGTACAGTCGTGCGCCAGTCAGCCGAGGATGCCGCTGCTGTCTATGCTGCTTCACAGCACCGCCTTGGTCGGGATGTCACTCTGTCCGGCCTCTATGCGGCATTGCACCAGCCGGGCGTCCAGAATGTGGCGCTGACAAGCCCGGTGGCGGATATCGTGATCGGCGAGGCGCAAGCGCCCTATTGCACTGGTATCACTGTAACCGTGGGGGGCACCGGTGCCTGATAGTCTACTGCCCCATAACGCCAGTCGCCAGGAACGTGATCTCGAGGCGGTCACCGGCCCGGCATTGGCATCCGCAGTCCTGTTGCAGGCGCTCTGGGATCCGGAAACCTGCCCCGAGGACCTGCTGCCCTGGCTTGGCTGGTCGTTTTCTGTCGACAATTGGGATCCCAAATGGGCCGAGGAAGACAAACGGGCGGTGATTGCTGGCTCTGTCGAGGTGCATCGCCGCAAGGGCACCGTCGGCGCTGTGCGCCAGGCGCTCACCGCTGCGGGGTATGGCACCGCGCGCATTGTCGAGGGCAAGCCCAGCTCGATCTATGACGGCAGCCTTCGCTACGGCGGCGCAGAGATCCACGAAGGCCCGGATCACTGGGCCGAATACCGGATCTATCTGGACCGGCCCATCACCATAGATCAGGCCGCCCAGGTGCGTGAGATCCTGACCAATGTTGCCCCGGTGCGCGCTCATCTCAAGGGGCTGTTCTTCACCCAAGCCGCTCACCGCTACAACGCCGCCATCGTTTACGACGGCAGCTATACTCATGGAGTTATCCAATGACGAACTTGCCAGAGGTCTCCGACTGGGGTGCCGGGATTTATCAAATCGAGCAGACCGATCCAGTGCTGGGCGGGCCACCTAACCTGGAAACCGGTGCCGGGATTGCCAACGTCCAGGCGCAACAGCTTGCCGAGCGAACCGCATGGCTGAAGGCGCAGATCGCGGCGGCGGTGGCCACCATGATTGCCGCTGTGATTGCCACCGGCACTGGACTGACCGGCGGCGGCGCGCTTGACGCTGGACTAACCCTTGCCGCCGATCTCGCGGATCAGGCTGTGGCCGAGGCAGGCAGCGACAACACCAAGCTGATGACAGCTCTGCGCACCAGGCAGGTCGTCGATATTGCGATCAACGCGCTGGTCGGCGCCGCCCCAGCACAGCTGGATACGCTCAACGAACTGGCCACAGCCATCACCGATAATGGCGATACCTCGGCGGCGCTGACGGCGCTGACCGCCAGTAAATTCGGGACTGCGGATCTGGCCGACCAGGATGAGGTCGAAGCCGGAACCGACAACGCCAACCTGATGACGCCTCTCCGAGTAGGTCAAGCCGTGGCGGCTCTTACCCCTATTCCTGCACTATCCAGATACTTCGAAAGCTCACAGCAAACGATCACTTCCGGGGGCCTTCTGACTCTGGCGCACTCTATGGGGGGCGAGCCAAAGCTCCTCACCTTCGAACTTATCTGCATCACTGCTGAGGATGGCTGGAGTGTCGGGGACATATTGTCAGTGCAGATGGGCGGCCACACCTCGTCATCTGTGAGCCGCGCAAATGTGGCTTACTGCCCCAACGCATCGGAGGTGGTCATTCGATTCTCTTCCGTCACCAATTGCTTCACAACATGCCATAAAACATCCGGTGCCCACGCGTTCTTGTCAAACGCCAACTGGACGTTAATCATGAGGGCCTTCGCATGAGCACTGAACATTTTCGAAACAGCGAAACCAATGAATACATCGGCGGCTTCGGCCACGGCGCGAAACCTGACCCGGCGCTTAACCCTGTTGCATGTCCCGCTCCGGACAGTGGGTTAGATCTGTGGTCCGACACCGGATGGGTATCCGCGCCGCCGGACCCCAATAACTGCCCGCTGACCTCCGCCCAGTTCACATGGCTGACCTCAGTCAGCGGACTGGACGATGCGACAGACGCTGTTTTGGCCCACGCTAAGGCCACGGACCGCGAACTGTTCGCTGACCTTAAGATGGCCTAGGGTCGCAGCTCATTCCGCTTCGATGTGACGATGGGGCTGGTGGCTCAGATGATTGCGCTTGGGGTTCTGGCTGACACGGCTGCGGTCTCTGAGGCGACCATCGGGGATCTGTGGCTGTTGGCTAAGGATAAGTAGAGCCGCCAACCAGTCGGAAATCCGCCAGAGGGAATGGCGCGCTGGGCCGTGCAAAATCACGGCAACACGCATACAGCAGCGAGGTTAAAATGGCTGGTTTTCTTCACGGCGTCGAAGTGCTCGAGATTGACTCAGGCCCGCGCCCAATTCGTACTGTTTCAACGGGCATAATTGGCATTGTTGGCACTGCGCCGCAGGCCGACCCGGTGGCATTTCCGCTGAATACCCCGGTTTTGATCGCAGGCAGCCGCCTTGAGGTCGCCAAGCTGGACGCATCGGTAGATGGCATCGGTGGCGGCACATTGTCCGGTGCGCTGGACGGTATATTTGATCAGATCGGCGCGGTGGTCATTGTGGTGCGCGTCGAAGAGGGGGCAGACGAGACGGCAACGATGGCCAATATCCTTGGTGGTGTAAACGCGGGCAGCGGCCAGTTTGAGGGCGTGCATGCTCTGTTGGGCTCTGAGAGCGTTGTTGGTCATGCCCCGCGTATTCTTTGCGCCCCCGGCTGGACCCATCAGCGGCCCGGTGATCTGGCCAACCCAGTGGTTGCGGAGCTCGAGGGCATTGCCGACCGCATCGGCGCGATCATCGTGGCCGATGGGCCGAACACCACCGACGCCGCCGCGCAGACCTATGCGGGCGACTGGGGCACCACCGGGCGCATCTATGTGATTGACCCCTGGGTCAAGGTGCTGGCCAGCGACGGCAGTATCGTCGATGAGCCGACCTCTGCCCGGGTTGCGGGGGTGATCGCGCGCACCGACAATGACATCGGGTTCTGGGTGTCGCCGTCCAACAAGGGCATCTACGGCATCATGGGCACCTCGCGTCCGGTTGACTTCAAGCTGGGCGATCAATCCAGCCGCGCCAACCTGCTGAATGCCAATGCGGTGACAACCATCATCCGGCAGGACGGCTTTCGGCTCTGGGGCAACCAGGTGCCGACGGGGGATGCAAAATGGCAGTTCCTTTGCGTGCGCCGCACAGCTGACGTGCTGAACGAAAGCATCCAGCGGGCGCACCTCTGGGCTGTTGATCGCGCAATCACCAAAACCTATGTCGAGGACGTGGTCGAAGGGGTGAATGGCTTCATTGCCGGGCTGGTTGCGCAAGGCGCCTTGCTGGGTGGGAACTGCTGGGCAGATCCGGATCTCAACACCGCCGCCAGCATCCAGAACGGGCAGGTCTGGTTCAACTTCGACTTTACCCCGCCTTATCCGGCCGAGCGGGTCACGTTCCGCTCACATCTGGTCAATGACTATATCGCCGAGGTATTTGCATAATGGCAATTCGTAACATCCTGAAAAACTTCAACCTGTTCGTCGATGGCCGTGGCTTTGCAGGCGAGCTGGGGGATTACACCCCGCCCAGCCCTGCGGTCGCCGCAGAGGAATACCGTGCGGGCGGCATGGACGGTCCAATCGACATCGATATGGGTATGGAGAAAATGACCACCAGCTTTGTCCTGCGGAATTATTCCGCTGAGGTGCTGGCGCTTTGGGGCATTGTGCCGGGCCAGCTGATCCAGGTGACCGCACGCGGCGCGCTGGAAAGTGAGGACGGCACGGTCACGCCGGTTGTTCACAATATGCGCGGCAAGATCCTGCAGCCGGATCGCGGCACCTGGTCACCGGGGCAGTCCGCCTCGATCACCATCAACATGACGCTTGAGGCATTCAGGGAAACCATCGGCGGCGTCAGCGTGACAGAAATCGACGTTATCAACATGGTTCGCATGGTCGGCGGGGTGGATCGCCTGGCTGAACAGCGCGCGGCACTTGGCATCTAAGGATATATTATGAACGAATTACCAGACTTTCTCGCCGAGGGCGAAGACGGTTCTTTGATCGTCACTCTGGCGCGCGGCATCGAGATCGATGGTGCAAAGCGCCTGTCGCTGACTCTGCGTGAACCCGCCGTCTCAGACATGTTGGCGGCTGACAAATCTGCCAAGGGACAGAGCGCCATGAGCGAGGTGATCCTGTTGGCCAATCTCGCGGGGATCGCACCGGAAAACATCCAAAGCGCCAGGATGCGGGACTATGGCCGCCTGCAGGCTGCGCTGGCTTTTATGAATGGCTGACGCCTGAAATGGCACGTGTCGGGGTTCTTTCCCTGGCGCGTTTCACCGGGTGGTCAGAGGCAGAGATTACAGGAATGCGGGTGACCCGCTTTTTGTGGTGGATAGAGGGCATCAATGGGCAAGCAAAGACTTAGCGCCGAAATCACCATTGGCAGCGTCCTCGAGAATTCTTTCAAAAAGAATGTCGGTCTGATCCGGTCCGGTTTTGACAAGGTCGGCGGCAGCATCAGTTTGGTGAAGGCCCGCCAGCGCGAGCTGACGCGCGACCGAAATTTGTTGAAGAAACAGGGCAAATCCGTCGGGGCGCTGGACCGCGAATATGAAGACCTTGAGCGCACGCTCGAGGAGCTGGTCCGCAAGCAGCGGCGTTGGGAGCGCGCCATGCGCGACAGCGCCCGCGTTGGCGAGGCCTTTGGCAGAATGACCTCGAATATTGGCCGTATGGGTCGCCGCATGGCTGTTGGACTGACAGCTGCCGGAGCGGGTATCTTTGCCCTGACCAGTTCAACCGCGGCCTATGGTGACAACGTCGCCAAAACAGCCGGCAAACTGGGCATCGGTATCGAGGCGCTGCAGGAATATCGCTATGCGGCCGAGCGGTCGGGCCTCTCAACCGAGAGTTTCGACAGCTCCCTGACGGCGATGCAAAAGCGCCTGGGCGAGGCGGCGCAGGGCACTGGGGCCGCTAAGAAGGCGCTGGAACAGATCGGGCTGAGTGCTCAGGATCTGGTGAAAATGGGACCTGCAGACGCGATGGCGGCCATTGCCGATAAGATGCAACTGATTGAAGCCCCGGCGGAGCGCGCCGCCATCGCTGCAGCCCTGTTCAGCCGTTCGGGCATTGGCATGGTCAATATGCTGGGCAAGGGGTCTGAGGCGCTGCAGCAGCTGCGCGAGGACGCCCGCAAAACCGGTTATGTGCTGAGCGTAGACGCGGCCCGCGATGCCGAGGCCTTTGCCGATGCCCAGCTTGACGCCCAGCTGGTCGTCAAAGGGTTGAAGAACACCATCGGTTCCGAGTTGATGCCAGTGGTGACCCGGTCGATGAAGAGTTTCAGCGCCTGGGCGATCACCAATCGCGATGACATTGCTGATTTTGCCCGCACCGCGTCGGAAAAACTCGAGGCGGTTCTGCCGGTGATCGGCCAGGTGGCCGAGGGCATGGGCCGTGTCAGTCGCACCATCGGCACGGTGGTGTCCAAAGTGGCCGAAATGGTCGGCGGCTGGGAAAATTTTGGCGTGGTGATCGGCGGGCTGTTTGCCGCCCGCACCATTGGCGGTATCGCCAGCTTTGGTCTGGCCGTCGGGCGCCTCGGGATCTCGCTTGCCAGCGTCACAGGTGTCGCGCCACTGGTGGCCAAGGGAATTGGCATGATCGGGCGTGCTCTGCTTATGAACCCCATTGGCCTGGCCGTCGCCGCCATCGCCGGATCTGCCTATCTGATCTATCAGAACTGGGAGAAGATCGGCCCGTGGTTCGGCGATCTGTGGGATGGGGTCAAAACCACCTTCCAGGGTATTGGCGGCTTTATCAGCGGTGTCTGGCGCGGCGATATGGACGCTGCCGCTGCAGGACTTTCCACCGCTTGGGATGGTGCGAAGGGCGTGCTGTCAACTGTTCTCGATGGCTGGGTCAATATGTTCAAGTTTGCCTGGACCAACGGCATTAAGCCGGTGACCGACAAGCTGGGCATGACGGATAGGATCACCTCAGCCTGGAGCGGCGCGCAATCGAAGTTCCAAACCTATCTGGGGCAAATCGGCAAGATCTTTCAGGACAGCTGGGACGGCAGCATTAGTGGCGTTATTACTGCCTTGCAGGACACGGGCGCCGTCAAACAAGCCTGGGCTGATGTGAAAACATCTCTGCAGCAGGTTCTCGATTGGCTGGGCGAAAAGTTCGATTGACTGATGGGCAAGCTGCAGCCGGTGCTCGATGGGCTGACCTGGTTGCGGGACAAGGGCGCTGGCGCAGTCGACGGCATTCAGGGCGTCGGATCCGCTGTTAGCAACTGGTGGAACGGCGAGCCCAACCCACAAACTGCGGCAAGCCCCAAGGGTATCTCGGGCTCCTTTCTGGGCGGCGACATTGGCCGGGGGTTCCGCCGTGTTGGCGAGCAGGGACCAGAAACCATTTGGAACTCCAAAGGCGGCTATGTGGCCCATGCCAGCGCAACTGAGCGATTGAGCCGGCTATCTGCCCGCGCCGCGCCTTTGATGTCAGCGCTGGGCGGCGGCTTGCGCCGGGCGATGGATCAGGCCCAGACGGTAGCAGCGCCAGTGATGCAGCAGGTTCAGCAAGCGGAGCAAACTATGACACCGGCCATGATGCCCAGCACTGGCGCCAGTTGCGCAGCCAGCACCGGTCATTATTCACGCCCAGATCAATGCACAGAATATGTCTGTTTCTGATCTCGCCGACGAGCTGGACCGCCGGGGGCGCGCTGCGCAGGCTGGTGCGCTTTACGATGGTGCGCATGACTATGGTCAGTACGGGGGCGGATGATGGCGGGAACCATGCTGCAGCTGGGCGGCTATCAATTCAGCATCGACAACGCGGCCTATCAGAGCCTGAACCGGTCCAGCGCATACCGCTGGGCGGCGATTGAACAGGTAGGCTCCGCTGACGCGCTCCAATTTACCGGGCTGGGGCCAGATACCATCTCGCTGCAGGGGGTCATCTATCCTCACTTCAAAGGCGGCCTCGATCAGCTGAACCGCATGCGCCGGACCGCTGAGCTGGGCTTGCCGCTGCCAATGGTCGCGGGCACCGGTCGGATACTGGGTATCTGGGTCGTTGAGGGCGTGCGCGAGGGGCAGCGCAAGTTTGCCACTCACGGCGCCCCCCTGCGACAGGACTTCACCCTCAACATCAGGAGATATGATGGCGGACTTCGTAGCCTCCTACCGTTCTAAGGACGGCGAGATCCTGGACGAGATTGTCTGGCGGCACTACGGCAACCAGGTTGCCGGTGCGCTGGAAACCGTGCTCGAGGCAAATCCCGGCCTGGCCGACCAAGATCCCGTTCTGCCAATCGGCACCCTGGTGCAACTGCCGGTGATCGAGGTCCCCAAGGAAGCCGAAACGGTGCGCCTATGGGATTAATGGATTTCCTGCCATTCTTTCGCATCACCGTTGATGGGACGGACATCAGCAGCACCCTGGCACCGCGCCTGGCCAGCCTGACCCTGACCGATGCTGCCGGGGTGAAATCCGACCAGGTGCAATTCACGCTGAGTGACACCGCTTTGTTTGGTAAACTGGTTGAGCCGAGCGCCGGTGCGGAAATCAAGGTCTGGCTCGGCTATGCGTTCCAGTTGAAATACATGGGCCTGTTCATCGCGGATACGGTTGAGGTGCAAGGCCCCCCGGACCAAATGACGGTGACGGGCTATGCCTCTCTGACTGGGGAAAGCAGCAGCGGAAAAACGGCACTTTCGGATCAGAAAAAGCGCAGCTGGCCGGACGGCACGACAATTGGCGACATGGTGGCAAAGATCGCAGGTGAGCATGGGCTGCAGGAGGCCGTGTCCAAGAGCCTCGCCGCAATTGCATTGCCCCACATCGACCAGATCGACGAAAGCGATATCAACCTGTTGTCGCGGGTGGCGCGGGACCATGACGCCATCGCCAAACCCGGTGATGGTCGCATTGTCATGGCCAAGCGGGGCGAAAGCCTGACCGCATCGGGGCAGCCCATGCCGAGTTTGCAGCTGACGCAAGAGAAGGTGAGCGGCTGGCGTTATCGCAACAGCGTCCGGGACGCTGTCGGGTCTGTGATCACGGTCTACCAGGACCTTGGCGCAGGGCGGTCACAAGAATGCCGGGCAGGCGAGGGTGACCCCATTCGCCGGATAAAGCGGCGCCAGCCAAACCAGGCCGCGGCACAGCGGGCAGCTGATGCAGAGTTGAAGCGATTGAAACGGGCAGGGCGGTCCTTCTCTGTCAGCATGAAGGGGGACCCCGATGCGATGGCCGAGGCCAAGCTGTCAGCTGCCGGATTCAGATCCTACATTGACGGCGAATGGCTGGTCACACAGGCGACGCACACACTGGACAGTGGCGGCTATCGTACAAAGGTCGAAGCAGAGCCGATGGAATAGGCGGTTTCTCCCTACCGAAGCATTCTCAAAGGAACAACTTTCGACACCGCGCCTGTCACGAAATCTGCCCATGACTGCATCAGGATTCGGCGTCGATCCAGAAAATCCGAGCGGGCATAGGCCCGCTCTACCTTTCCGCCGACGATATGAGCCAGGGCAGTTTCGGCAACGTCATAGTTTGCTGCGTCCGTGTCCTGCACCCATGTTCTGAAACTGGTTCGCATGCCGTGAGGAGTGCTCCCGGGGGCGATCTTACGAAGGACCTTTGCAACAGCAACGTCGGAAATGCCGCCAACTCGACCGCCTGGAAACATGTTGGAGCTGCGGCGCCATTCCTCTGCCCTAGCGACAACCTCTAGTGCGGGATCAGACAATGGCACCCGAAAATCAGCAGCAGATCCCACAGTGCCTTTCATTCGTTCTTTGGGTACGGTCCAAACCCCATCTTGTATTTCGTCAAACCGCGCGCCGCGCATGCCAGCTGATCTAACCAGGGTCAGGATATTGAAGCGTAAGCACATGTGCGACGAGTCATTGCGATCAAGTGCTCGGAAAATCCGGGGAATATCCTGCCAATCCGCTGCGGGGGTTTTGATCACTTCATGACGAACCTCCCCAAGCATGTGCCTGGCCATTTCCACAATAAACGGATCACATTCCACACCTGAAAACCGCATGTGCTCAAAGATGATTTTAGTTCTCTGAATCGCCTTCTCCGCAGTGGGGTGCTTGGATCGCCAGATAGGAGCAAGGGCTGCGTGAATGTCAGATTGGTGTAATTGTGACATCCGGCGTTGGCCAATGGCAGGGATCATGTAAAGCCGAAGGGGGCTCATCCAACGTCCTGAGTTCCCATCATCTCGAAGGCCAGCTTTCTTGGCGTCAAATGTGGTGTTGGCTGCCTCTTCAAAGGTGGGGTCCCGCTTGCTGGTTTCCAATCGGGCCTCTTCCCTTTTGCGATCACGAGCGACCATGGGATCTTCACCGGCCTTGAGGACTATCTCCCAACGGTCCCGCTCTTTGCGGGCATACGCTAGGCTGACAGTGGGGAAGGGACCAAGCCCCATTTCGCGGCTGCGACCTTGATGCTTGTATCGGTATACCCACCGCCCACTTTCGATGGACCGTTTTTGCAGATATAGACCCGCGCCATCAAATAGTTTTCCATCGCCCTTTTTGACTTCAAGGACCTTCAATTTGTTTCTAGCCATATCTGGCCCCCACTATGGCCCCCGCTTTAAGCGAACGGCTCACGATGTAGGCAGACTACTTGGAGATTTTTTGCCATAAAAACAACGGGTCATAAACCCCTAACAAACGCAAACAAACGTCGGTTCGGTGCTCTTCACCCGCACCAATTTCCACTATCAAGTAATTGTTTTTGCTAAATTTATTTAGAGTCTTTACGCAATCGTCCCACAGTTGGCCCCACAGTATACCGCTAGCTAGGCAGCTGCGCCTTGGATGATGCCCTCGAGGTCGGCAACCTTCACCAATGCGCAGCCGTCCAGCCTTTAGATTCTGAACCACCACGGCGGGGGCTGTTCGGCCATGAACGTCGGCTTTGTTGCACAAAACGATTTGATGCCGGACATCCCCTTACCCCAGCTGGATTTAGCCTACGGTAACGGTGCGCGGAATACCAAGAGCCGAAAAACCATTGAGGATTGCTGCCCTAAATTGGACCTCGGCGACCTGTCTATCGAAGTTCCGCGCGGACAGGCGCTGACCGAGTATTTTCACACATTTCATTCACTGCCCGGCAAGGATATGCGAAGCATGATCCCGAGAGGGGGCTTTGATGCCGGTACTGTCGATCAGTAGATTTAGTGGCCCCTTCGAGCCGCGATACGGGATCTTCACATTGAGGGTCTTCTGACGGCGACACAACAGGCTGAAGTCTGGCACCTCCCGGTCCAAATCGATCTGCCTTAACAGGCTTTCTACAAAGCCCATTGCTTGCCTTAAAGGCAGCCCAAATAGCACTTTCGACGTCAGGCAGGCTTGGATGGCTGCATCGCTGTACACAGGTTGTCGGCCCCGCTTCCCTGTGTACAGCGTCCCAAGACATCTGTGGATCAAACCAACCTCTCACACATGCAGGCATGTGGTGCCGGTCGACGGATGGTCAAAGACCCACGCTGCTTCAGCGCTTTATTGTACTCAGGCCAGTCCTTCGTGCAGTCTCTTGGGAGGATCGGCCTATTCATCCTCCCAAGCTATCATGCTGGATTCTCGCCGTGAATCCTTGTCAGCGCACTATTTGTGCAACAAAGTCTCTGCAGGGACTGTCGGTGAGTACTGCCGATGTCAGGACAACCACCCGCGACGCCCCTCTGGAAACCAAAGGCGCGTCGCGGGGGCAGTTTAGAAGCGTATCGCGTAGCTGATGCTGGCGATGCCGGTGGGGGCTTTCCGGTAGGCGGACTGGGCCAGCTCGGCGTCCAGGGCAATTTCGGCGCCATTGGTCAGGAAATAGCTGACCCCGGCCGAGGCAAAGGCCCGGGTTTGGTTCAGCACGGTTGGTGCGGCGACGCTGAAGCTGGCCAGGCCGGGAATCAAGCTCGTGCCGGTCACCGGATCTCCACTGCGGTTCAGGTCGTGTGCGGCACCGATGCCAAAGCGCAGGCTGGTGTTGGCTGACGCCCGCAGCTCTCCGTTCAACCCCAAAGTGGCGGTGGTCACCTCTGATGTATAGGCGTCAAAGCTGGCCGGGGAACTGACGCTGCCACTCTCGGTATAGGCGCCGCGGGTGGTTCTGGCGTTCTCGATCCGCAGGTAGGGGGTGAGCAGCGCAAAGCCCCGATCAAAGCCATAGCCGATTTCGCCGCGCGCTGCGAGGGTGGTGAGGCTGGCGTTGCCGCTGCCGGACTCGGTGTCGGCCAAGGCGCTGGAGCGGCTGATGTCGGCATCGCCGCCAGAGCGCGCCACGGCCAGACGCCAGGTCAGGCCGGTGTTGCCGGCGCTGTTTGAGCGCAGGCTGAAACCGATGGCGGTTTGGTCGCCGCTCAGGTCAAGCCCGTCGATCCCGCGCAGCTCTCCCAGGCCGGAAACAAAGCCGTTAAGGGTGAGGCTGTCGCTGAGCCCCAGAGCAGCGGTGATGCCGCCGAAATGCTGCTGACCGGTGCCGGAACTATCCGCCAATCCAGCCTCAAGCCGCAGCGCCATTGGCAGGGTTGCGGGTCCATCCGCCTTGGTCGCGGCCGGGCGGTTCACTGTCAGTTCGCGGTTGAGGGTGAAATTCATCACCGCGTTGCGCATGCCAACCGCTGCCGCCTGATCTGCTGCGCTTTGACCAATCGCCATCTGAGTGTTGACAAGATCCAGCATTGTGCTGTGGTAGATGAAGGCACGGGTGCCGTTGGTTGAATCGCTGTAGCCGACGGTCACAGACCCGTCGGCACTGACGCCGAATGCCCTTGAGGAGGTGCCGCCCGTCAAAGTGCCGAGACTGACCATGCCAGTGCCCGCCTGCCAGCGAAACGCACGGATGCCCTCGGTGGCATTGGCGCGGCCCACGATCACAGAGCCATCGGCGCTGACGCCCTTGGCCTCCGAATAACTGCCGCCCGTCAAAGTGCCGAGGCTGACCATGCCGGTGCCCGACTCCCAGCGAAATGCAAGCCAGCCGTCGTCAGAACTGCTTTCACCCACGATCACAGAACCATCGGCATTGGCGGCGGAGGCATTTGAAGAGCTGCCGCCGGCCAAAGTGCCAAGGCTGACCATACCATTGACCGCATCCCAGCGAAACGCACGGTAGCCGCCGGATGATCAGCTATCCCCCACGA
>JABSSD010000153.1 GCA_013214575.1 Paracoccaceae bacterium
GGATGCGCTGCAATCGGCGGGCAAGGATGTCACTCATATCGATATGCCACTGAGCCCGGGTCGGGTTTGGGCGGCGATGAATGGCTGATCTGGAGAGCGCCGGGGGGCCAGCCCCCCGGCGCGCTGCGGGATATTTTTAGCCAGATGAACAGGGGAGTTGCCCCTTTGATCTTTGGGAAGGAAGGACGAAATGAATAATTTCGAGTATGAGGCGCCTTCGACCGTTGCTGACGCCGTAGCGGCATTGGCGGCGGCGGACGCGCAGGCATTGGCGGGCGGACAGACGCTGATCCCAACAATGAAACTGCGGTTGGCGATGCCATCCAGATTGGTCAGCCTTGGCGGTATTGCCGAGATACAGGGTGTTAAGGTGGTGGATGGGGCAGTGTCGGTTGGGGCGGCAACGACACATGCCACAGTTGCTGCAGAGGCCGGGGCCTATCCGGCGCTGGCAGAGCTTGCCAGTCATATTGGTGATCCGGCGGTGCGCAACCGCGGCACCATTGGTGGGTCTCTGGCCAATAATGACCCTTCTGCGGATTACCCGGCGGCGGCCCTGGCCTCGGCTGCGGTGATTACCACCAATGCGCGTGAGATTGCTGCGGATGATTTCTTTCAGGGTCTGTTTGAGACCGCCCTGGACGAGGGCGAGATCATCACCGGTGTGAGGTTTCTGATTCCCGAAGTGGCGCAGTATCAAAAGTTCGTGCAGCCCGCCTCGCGGTTTGCGCTGGTGGGGGTCTTTGTGGCCAAATACGCCGATGGGGTGCGGGTGGCGGTGACAGGCGCCTCTGAGTCGGGGGTGTTCCGCTGGGGGGCGGCTGAGGCGGCGTTGAACGCTTCGTTCAGTGCAGATGCCCTGGCTGGCTTGACGGTTGATCCGGTAAACATGATCGCAGATCTGCATGGGAGCAAGGAGTACCGGGCCCATCTGGTTGCTGTGATGACCAAACGGGCGGTGGCGGCGGCAGCCTGAACCCTGAGCAATGACATCCTGAGGCTTCGCCAGGCTGGCGGGGCCTTTTTTGACTTACGGACCTGATGGACGGAAGTTGCCATCTTTGGATCTGGCATAGCGGATCGGGGCCGTAAGGGCAGAGGCCTGAAACGCAAAAGGAGCGGCACCGGGCCGCTCCTTTTTATTTATTTGCCTGAAGCGGCTGGAGCAGATCTCCAGCGGCTGCTTATCTGGGCAGAGGGCCGATCAGCATAATCATCTGGCGGCCTTCCATCTTGGGCATGTTTTCGACTTTGCCGTGTTCTTTGATGTCTGCGGCAACCCGTTCCAGCAACTCACGGCCCAGGTTCTGGTGAGCCATTTCGCGGCCACGGAACCGCAGGGTCACTTTGACCTTGTCGCCGTTTTCGAGGAATTTGTACACGTTGCGCATTTTAACGCTGTAATCATGGACATCAGTGTTGGGCCGGAATTTGACCTCTTTGATCTCGATGATCTTTTGCTTTTTACGCGCTTCGCTTTCCCGCTTTTGCTGTTCATATTTGAACTTGCCAAAATCCATGATCTTACACACGGGCGGTTTGGCATTCGGCGAAATTTCAACCAGATCCAATCCGGCCTCTTGCGCCATAAGCATGGCTTTGGCCGGGTGAACCACACCAGCGTTCTCGCCATCGGCGCCAATCAGGCGGATTTCGGAGTCACGGATTTTTTCGTTGACGCGCGGGCCGGTGTCACGTTGCGGCGGCGCATTATGGGGTCTGCGGGCTATCGGTTCAGTCCTTGCGTAATTACTAGAATTTGAGGCTGCAACGTAGACCCGACCCGCGTGTGTTTCAAGGCGCAAATGCGATCTTGCAAGGAAATCCTTGAATGGCGTGTCTTGCGTGAACGGACCGTTAAATAAGCCGCCGGTAAAGGCGATTTATGTTGCAGGATGATGCCGTCGCTGGGCCGGGATTCAAAGGCGCTCGGCCCAGCGACAGGGGCGTTTAGTCGAGGAATGCTTTTTCCACAACGTATTGAGCCGGCTTGGAATTTGCGCCTTCTTTCAGGCCGTAACCTTCGAGCAAATCCTTGATTTCGAGATTGAAGGCCAGATTGCCGCAGACCATGGCGCGGTCACTGTCGGGGTTGATCGGCTCGACTCCAAGATCGCTGAATACTTCGCCCGAGCGCATCAGATCGGTGATGCGGCCCATCTTGGGGCTCTCTTCACGGGTGGTGGTGGGGTAGTAGCGGATCTTGTTGAGATTCTCTTGCCCCAGCAGCTCGATCATCATCTCATCTTTTTTGAGGTTCGCAATCAGCTCGGCGCCATAGGTCAGCTCACCGGCGGTGCGGCAGGTATGGGTGATGATGATCTCGTCGTAGTCCTCATAGGTTTGCGGGTCGCGCAGCAGCGAGGCAAAGGGGGCAAAGCCGGTGCCGGTGGCAAAGAACCAGATGCGCTTGCCGGGGATCAGCGCGTCATGCACCAGGGTGCCGACCGGTTTGGGGCGCAGGATGATTTCGTCGCCGACCTGGATGTGCTGCAGGCGCGAGGTCAGTGGGCCGTCCTGCACCTTGATCGAATAGAACTCCAGCTCGTCATCCCAGCTGGGAGAGGCGATGGAATAGGCGCGCAGCAGCGGTTTTTGCTTGCCGGTCTTGGGGTTCACCTCGCCCATCAGGCCGATCATCACAAATTCACCCGAGCGGAACCGCATCGTCGAGGGGCGGCTGACGCGGAAGGAAAACAGCTTGTCTGTCCAGTGCTTGACCGCGGTGACGGTCTGGGCATCGGGAAGGGTGGGAACGGCCTTTACTGGCTCGGCATTGGTGGTGGCATCGGTCACTTTGAGAATCTCGTTCATCGGTTGCACTGCCGACACCATGGCCGACACCTCTGATTAGTCGTTGATATGGGTCAGGGAAAGGATTTGTTTTGCATGTTTCCAACACGCGCAGGGTGTGATGTGCCAAGAACACAATTGTTAGTATGCAAATGAAAACTCAGGCGGATGCGGGGGCGGCGCCGCGCATCCGGGCCTGATAGTCATGTTGCTGCCAGTTGGCGCGGGCCAGCCATTGCTCTTCGGGCTGACGCGCCGCCAGTTGGTCGCTGATTTCAACGTCGTCAAAGCCGGCCCGGCGGGCCATGGCATATTGGTCGGCGATCACATGGCCACCGGCCCGGATATGACCTTTGTAACCAGACAGCCGCAACTGGCGGGCAATGGTGAAGCCGCGGCCATCCGCAAAGCTGGGAAAATCGATGCGGATCATCTGCACCTGGGCGGCCAGCCGATCGACCAGCAACACGGGGTCGGTATCCGAGGTCAGGTCGAGTGCGGTATCATCCTGGTAGCCGGCGGTCCAGGTGTCGGGGCCAAAGCCCGTATCGGTCACGATCACAGTCATGTATTTGCTCCTGTGCGAATAAATTGCCCATCCACCACGTGGATGCCGCATTCTTCCTTGGTTTGGTCACGCCAGCGTCCGGCGCGGGGATCTTCGCCTTCTTTCACCGGCGAGGTGCAGGGGGCACAGCCGATCGAAGGGTAGCCTTTGGCCACCAGCGGATGGCGTGGTAAGCGGTTTTCGTCCATGTAGGTGCGCACATCGTCTGGCGCCCAATGGGCCAGCGGATTGATCTTGATGCGACCCGTGGCGCCGTCGGCGGTTTCTTCGATTTCAAAGAAGTCCATCGCCGCGCGGCTGCCCGCCTGGAACCGTTTGCGACCGGTGATCCAGCCATCGTAGCCGCTGAGCGCTTTTTGCAGCGGCGCGGTTTTGCGCAGCGCGCAGCAGGCGTCGGTGCTGTTGAAGCGCAGGGCGCCGTGGGGGTCTTTCTCGGCGATGTCATCGGCGCGGATGATGTGGAGATTGCGCAGGCCCAGCCGCTCAGACACCTCGGTCTGGTAGACCAGGGTTTCGGTGAACAACAATTGGGTGTCGACGAAGATAACCGGGGTCATCGGGTCGATCACCGCAGCCATATGCAGCAGCACCACGGATTCGGCGCCAAAGCTGGAGACCAGGGCGATATGGCCCGCCTCCTGCAGCGCGCCCTGCATCACTGCAGTCGCCGAATGGTGGCGGTAGCGGGCATTCAGCGCCGTGACCTTTTCGGCCAGTTCCTGGTCGCCGGGGGCCAGCCCCCGGACCCCCGGGATATTTTTAGCCAGATGAAGCATGGGATCAGGCGACCTTTTTGACGGCTTCGGGGTAAAGCGCGGCCTTGAAAGGGGCCATGCCAACCCGGCGGAAGGTTTCCAGGAAGGTTTCCTCGGCATCGGTGCGCAGATCGAGGTAGGCCGTCACGATACGCTCAACGGCAGGCACGATCTCGTCATAGGCAAAGCCGGGGCCGGCCCGTTCGCCAATGTTGGCGGTCCAGGTGGCATCGCCGCCAAGGGTGATCTGGTAGTTTTCCACCCCGGCGCGATCCAGTCCCAGGATGCCGATATGGGCAACGTGGTGGTGGCCGCAGGCATTGATGCAGCCCGAGATCTTGATCTGCAAATGGCCGATGTCATGTTCCAGCTTCAACGCGTCAAAGCGGGTGGCGATCTGCTGGGCAACCGGAATGGCGCGGGCGGTGGCCAGGGCGCAGTAATCCATGCCTGGGCAGGCGATGATATCCGAGATCAGGCCGATGTTGGCGGTCGCCAGATCATGTTGCTTAAGCCTAGCATGGAGCGCGGGCAGGTCTGATTTATGGACATGCGGCAGGATCACGTTCTGCTGGTGGCTGATGCGCAGCTCATCATAGCCATATTTGGCGGCCAGCTCGGCCATGGCGCGCATTTGATCCGCACTGGCATCGCCCGGGGTGGCGCCGTGTTTCTTGATCGAGATGGTGACAATGGCGTGGGTCTCGTTGCGGTGCTCGGCCAGGTTGGTGTCGGCCCAGGCACGGAACACCGGATCGGCCTTATAGGCGGCACCGTAGGTCTCGGTGCTGCCAGAGCGGAAGTTCGGGGCGGCGAAATGGGTTTTTATCTCGGACAGCAGTTCTTGGTCGGCACCGGTAAAGCTGGGGCGGATCAGCGCAAAGCGGGCCGCAACGCGGGCGCGGATATCGTCGATGCCGTGCTCGTGCACGGTGATCTTGATGCGGGCCTTATACTTGTTGTCGCGGCGGCCAATCTGGTTCCAGACCGAGACCACGGATTCGATATAGGGCAGCAGGTCGGCGCGGGGCAGGAAATCGTTGATCACCTGGCCGATCATCGGAGTGCGGCCTAAGCCGCCGCCGACCAGGATCTGATAGCCGGTCTCGCCTGTGGCGTTCTGGACGATACGCACCGCCAGATCATGGGCTTTCAGCACCGCGCGATCCTCGGCGGCGGCGCCAACGGCGATTTTGAACTTGCGGCCCATGAATTGGAATTCAGGGTGATCGGTGGACCATTGGCGGATCAGTTCGGCCACTGGACGTGGGTCTTCGATCTCATCCGCGGCGGCGCCGGCGAAATGATCCGAGGTCACGTTTCGGATGGTGTTGCCCGAGGTCTGGATCGCATGCATGCCGACCTCGGCCAGCGCGTCCAGCATATCCGGCACGTCGCTGAGTTTGGGCCAGTTGAACTGGATGTTCTGGCGGGTGGTGAAATGGCCGTAGCCCTTGTCCCACTTTTCGGCCAGCAGCGCCAATTGGGTCATCTGGGCAGAGTTCAGCGAGCCGTAAGGCACCGCAACCCGCAGCATGTAGGCGTGCAGTTGCAGGTACAACCCGTTCATCAGGCGCAGCGGCTTGAACTCGTCCTCGGTGAGCGAGCCGTCGATGCGGCGCGCGACCTGGGCACGGAACTGGGCGTTGCGCTCAGTCACAAAGGCGGTGTCAAAGTCGTTGTACTTATACATTGGCCTCAGCCTCCTGTTTGCCGTGGGCATAGTTTGAGGGGCCGGTGCGCCGGAAGTCCTCGCGGAAATGGGTGGGTTCGGGGCCGTTGTCGCCCGGTTTGACGTCAGCCAGATATGCGCCAACAATGGTTGCGACCTGGGATTGCGCTTTGAGCAGGCGCAGCTGCGCGTGGGCCTCGTCGGTGATCAGTTCGGCCTGGGCCAGATCGCGGCTCCAGTGGTCATCGGCGGTCAGGTAGATCACGTCGCCCTCAATCAGGGCGTTGGCGGTGACCACTTTGGGGGTAAAGATACGGGCCATTATGCGAGCTCCATTTTCAGGTCTGTTAGCGCCGGCAGATCGGGCAGATCGGGCAAGGCGGGCAGGGCGGTGAGGCTGGCGCGTGGGGCCAGTCCCAGGAAGGTCAGGGCCGGGCCGTCAAAGCGGGCCTCGGCCAAATCGGCGGGCAATTGGCCCAGAGTGGTTTCCAGAACACGTTGGTTGGCACGGGAGGCGTTCTCGACCACGGTGACGGCGGTTGCGGGGTTGGCACCGTGCATCAGCAGCCGCCCCTGCACATAGCGTGCGGATTTCTTGCCCATGTAAATGGCGGCGACCTCGCCGGGGCGGGCCAGCGTCTGCCAGTCGTGGTCGGCAAAACCCTGGGTGTCATGGCCGGTCAGATAGCGAACCGAAGAATTGCGGCCGCGCTGGGTCAGGCTCTGACCGATGCCGGCCACCGCTGCCGAGGCGGCGGTGATGCCGGGGACAATTTGGTAGCCGACGCCCGCGGCATCACAGGCCGAAAGCTCTTCGTCGAGGCGGCCAAACAGGGTGGCATCACCGGATTTCAGGCGCAGCACCCGTTTGCCCGCCTGAGCTTGCGCAGTCAGCTGGTTGCAGATGTGCTGCTGGCTGACCTGAGGGCCAAAGCCTTCTTTGCCGACATTCTCCAGAATGGCCTGCGGGCCGGCCAGCTCCAGGATCTCGGGGCTGACCAGACGATCGAACAGAATAACCTCTGCCTGCTGCAGGGCTGCCAGGGCTTTCAGGGTGAGCAGATCGGGGTCGCCGGGGCCTGATCCGGCAAAGACCACCTGACCGGGCAGCATGCACATCCGTGCAGCGAGGCTCGGCGCGGCGGTGGGCTGGGGCATCTGGTGGCGCATGGCGGCCTCGCTTTGTTGCGTTTGACTTGATGTTAGATATAGGAAATATTCCCGTATCATTGCTATATGTCGGCGGGAATAAGGATCTTTGTTCCGATATTGGCGGTCAATTGAGGGAATGGTTCTGTTGCATGGAGAATTCGAGAATGACGATACGGATCGACGCGACTGATCGGAAAATTCTGGCGGAGCTGCAGCGCGATGCCAGTCAATCACTGGATGAAATTGCCCGAAATGTGGGCAGTTCCAAGACGCCGGTGTGGAATCGTATCCGCAAATTGCGCGAATCCGGGGTGATTGGTCAGCAGACCGTGGTGCTGGACGCCGAGGCGCTGGGGTTTGAGGCTTGTTTCTTTGTCTTGATCCGCACCTCGGAGCATGAGGCGGACTGGCAGGCAAGGTTCTTGCAGGCGCTGCGAGACCGCCCCGAAGTGCAGGAGGCGCATCGTTTGGCGGGGGATATCGACTATATCCTGAAGGTGCGGGTTAAAAACGCGCGGGCCTATGACACGTTTTATCAGGCGCTGATTTCCGAGGTGCGGGTGCATAACGTGACGGCGCTGCTGTCGATGGAGGAGATCAAATCGACGACGATGTTGCCATTGGATGAGTGACCGAGCTGCGCGGGTGACCCATAAGGAGCGCTTCCGCGCGCTCTTATTCAGCAGGTGGGGAGGTGACGTTTTTGTCTTGGGGGTATTGCTGTGCTGAAAGCTGGGTGGATTTGCTGAGACGCGCATTCAGGGGCAGGTTTGCCCTGAATGCGCCTGTGTTAAGTCTGCTGTGTCTTGCCCGCGTAAAGGAGCTGCGCCCGCGCCCAGACACAGTGGTCTCGCGGTGGCCTGCGGCCATCCTTGACCCAGGCAAGACATAGGTTAGGCAGGAATTAGGTGGTGACCATCAGGCGGGTCAGCCCGTGGAAATGGTAGCTGTTGCTGTAGTCCGGATCCGCCGCCAGTTTCAGGTTGGGGCAACGATCAAACAGGATTGGCAGGGCGATCTTCATTTCCAGTCGGGCCAGCGGTGCGCCAACGCAAAAATGCAGACCGCCGCCAAAGGCGGTGTTGGTTTTGATCTCGCGGGTTGGGTCGAACCGGTCCGGATCGGCAAAGGCCTCGGGGTCGCGGTTGGCCGCACCCAGCAGCAGCGCCACCTGGTCACCGCGTTGGAAGGTGTGACCGAACAGCTCGACCGTTTCATAGGCATAGCGGGTAAACATATGCAGCGGCGGGTCATAGCGCAGCATCTCTTCGACCAAACGGTCGATGCCGTCGGCCTCCAGCCAGCTGGCATCCCAGCCCTGTTGCAGCATTGTTTTCAGCCCATTTCCCAGACTGTGCACGGTGGCCTCGTGACCGGCATTGAGCAGCAGGATGCAGGTGCCGATCAGCTCGTCGGTGCTGAGGCTCTCGCCGTCCTCTTCGGCGGTGATCAGGCGGGTGATCAGGTCATCGCGCGGCTCCGAGCGGCGCTGATCAATATAGCTGCGCAGAAAGCTGGTGAACTCGGCTGCAGCGGCGGCGGCGCGGTGTTCGGTGTCGGTTGTGCGGCTGGCTTGATACATCGCAACAATGTCATGCGACCAGCGCAACAGCTTGGGGGCCATGTCGACGGGGACCCCCAGAAGGCGGCAGATGGTGATCAGCGGTACCTGGGTGCAATAGGCGTCTAGCAGGTCAAACGGCGCGTCGGGAAAATCGTCGATAAGCTGGTGACACAGTGTTTCCATGTCGTCGCTGAGCGCGTTTATCGCCCGGGATGTAAAGGCCCGCAGAATCAGTTTGCGCAACCGGGTGTGGCGCGGCGGTTCGGCGTCGAGCAGCGAATGTGCCTCGGTCAGCAGGAACGGCGCCAGATGGGCCGGGCCTGGACTGGCCAGTTCCGCCGGGATCTCGCGGCCAAAGCGGCGATCACGCAGCAGGGCCGAAACTGCGGCATGGCTAAAGGCGGCGGGCATGTTGTAATCGCTCCAGACCTGCAGCGGGGCCTTGGCGCGGTTTTCTGCGTAAAACGGATAGGGGTTTTGCACAAAACTCGGGTCGGTGGGGGATTGGATAATTGGTATCATGGCGGCACAATCGCGAACCCGGCTGGTCAATGCAAGGCCAGCTTTGCTATTGTGTTGGAATGAGAAATCTTGACCAACATCGGCGGTGGATCGTGCTGGGCTTTGCTCTGGCGCTGGTGGCAGTGACGGGTGCCGTGTGGTCCTATGGCTATCGTCAGGCGCTGGACGTCCTGGCGCGGCAGGGCGAGGCGGATCTGGAGCTGGCCTCGGACCGGGTCAGCACTCAGTTGCAGGTCTATCAGGAGCTGGCTGTGCTGATGGCGCGTCATCCCGCATTTGAACAGTTGAGTGACGATGAGAATCGCCGCGCCGCTGTCCGGCTATTGCGGGAGGTGGCCGATAGCACCGCGGCGCTGGATGTTTTTTATGCCGATGCGTCGGGGCGGGTGCTGGTGGCGGCACAGGGAATTACCGGGCCTGATGTCTCGGGAACCGATTATTTCAGCCGCGCCATGCACGGCGCGCTGGGCACCGGTCATGGGGTGCTGCAGCCGCTGAACCGCCGGGCATTTTTCTATGCGGCACCGACTTTTGGCGACGATGGCACGGTGCGCGGGGCATTGGTGACGGTTGCGGATGTGGTGGATGTCGAACAGACATGGCGGGGCTCGCTGCCGGCTGTGTTTTTTACCGACCGCAACGGCGAGGTGTTCATTTCCAACCGATCGGAACTGTTGCTGTGGCAGCGCCAGCCGGGTGAGGCAGGGTTGCAGCCACAGGATGGGCGGCAGGTTGTCTTTTCCGCGCACTGGGTGAGTGGTCATGAGATCTGGCAGCTGGGCTGGGGGCCCTATCTGCCGCAGCGGGCCTTGCACCGCGCGGTGGAGCTGCCGGTGATTGGCATGGTTGGGGAAATTCTGCTTGATACCGCTCCGGCCCGGCGCATTGCCACCCTGCAGGCGGCGGCCCTGGCTGGGATCTGCCTGGCCTTTGGGGCGCTTTTGTTCCTGGCGACCGAGCGGCGACGCACCCTGGCGCTGGCCAATGTGGTGCTGGAAAGCCGGGTCACCAAGCGCACGCGGGCGCTGTCGGCGTCGAACATGCAATTGCGGCGCGAGGTCAAGGAACGCCAGGAGGCAGAGGCAGCACTGACACAGGCGCAGCAGGAACTGGTGCAGGCGGGTAAATTGTCGGCGCTGGGGCAGATGTCGGCGGGGATCAGTCATGAGCTGCACCAGCCGCTGATGGCGATCCAGCAATATGCGGACAATGGCAGTGCCTTTTTGCAGCAGGGCAAGGCGGACCGGGCCGGAGAAAATCTGGGACGGATTTCCGATATGGCCACCCGGATGGCCCGGATCATCAAGAACCTGCGCGCCTTTGCCCGCAATGAAAGCGAGCCCGTCAGCCGGGTGGATCTGGTCAAAGTGATCACTGCGGCGGTGGAGCTGACCGAGGCCCGGTTGCAGGCGGATCAGGTGAGTGTGGACTGGAACACGGATCAATACGACGCGCCGGTCTATGCTTGGGGCGGTGAGGTTCGGCTGGCGCAGGTCTTTGTCAATCTGATCAACAACGCAGCGGATGCAATGCTGGATCAAGACGATCGTCAGGTGCATATTGCGATCAACACCGGCGACCGGCTGGCCGTCACGGTCAGTGATGTGGGACCGGGGATCAAGGAGCCCGAAAAGGTGTTTGAACCGTTTTATTCCACCAAGACGGTTGGCAGCTCTGACGGTATGGGGCTGGGCCTGTCTATCTCTTATGGATTGGTGCAAAGCTTTGGCGGCAATATTCGTGGTGTCAACGTCGAGCGCGGCGCCATGTTCACGGTGGAACTGGACTATTGGACAGAGGAAGAGGCCGTATGACCCGCAAAGTCCTGCTTGTCGATGATGATGCTGCGGTGCGTGATGCGCTGGCCCAGACGCTGGAGCTGAATGACCTGGAGGCAGTCACGGCGGCCTCCTTTGTGGTGGCCAAAGACCATATCACCCGGCAGTTCGACGGGGTGATCGTCTCCGACATCCGGATGCCGGGGCGCGATGGGTTTCACCTGCTCGAATATGCCCATGGGGTGGACGAAGAACTGCCGGTGATCCTGCTGACCGGCGAGGGCGATATCCCGATGGCGGTGCGGGCGATGGCCTTTGGGGCCTTTGGGTTCCTGGAGAAACCCTGCGCGGCGGCGGATCTGTTGGCGGTGCTGAAACGGGCGATAAAAACCCGGGCTCTGGTGTTGGAAAACCGGCGCCTGAAAGTGCAGCTGGAAAGCGGTGATCCGGCGGCGCGGATGTTGTTTGGCACCTCGCCGCAATCCGATGACCTGCGCGCCAAGGTGCGTAGCGTGGCGGCGACCGGTGCCGAGGTGCTGGTGACCGGGGCACCGGGGAGCGGGGTCTCGAAGATTGCAGAGGTGGTGCATCTGATGTCCCCTCTGGCGCAGGGGCCCTTTGTCAAACGCCCGAGCGCTGGGCTGAGTGCAGAGGGCTTCGATGAGCTATGCAGTGCCGGGGCCGGCGGATCGGTGTTTATTGACGAAGTCTCGGCCCTGCCGGAAACAACACAATATGCGGTGCTGGACCGGCTGGAACGCGGCGCCGGGACCCGGGTGATTGCGGGCTCAACGGCCAATCTGGCGGCACTGGTCGAGGCGGGCTCCTTTAACGCGGGGCTGTTTTACCGGCTGGACGTGATGCGGGTGCGAATCCCGTCACTCAGCGAACGGCCCGAGGATATTCCGGTGCTGTATCGTCACTATGTGGCGCAGGCGGCAGAGCAGGCGGGAATCGCGCCGCCGGACATCAGCCCCGAGCATTTGGCGGCGCTGATGGCGCAGGATTGGCCGGGCAATACGCGGTCGCTGATGTCGGCGGCGATGCGGTTTGTTTTAGGAATGCCGGAAGAGACGGCGGAGGCGGCTGAATTGGGGCTGGCAGAGCAGTTGGCGCAGGTGGAACGCTCGTTACTGATTGCTGCGCTGGGACGGCAGAACGGTCGGGCTGCCGCCGCGGCGCAGGCACTGAAGCTGCCGCGTAAGACGTTTTACGATAAACTGACACGCTATGGCATCCGGCCCGAGGATTACCGGCGGTAGGGCGATCCGGATGTCATGTGATTCCACCCGACATGGGAATCGCATTAGAGACTGAAAAACGCTGGTGATTCTCAAATGGGTAGCCGGTATGCAATTTGTGCGGATTTTCGCACAATTGCCTCCTTTGGCTGTGCGGAAATCCGCACATAGGCGCCTGAGCTTTGAAGCAGCCCGGGGGGGGAGCAGGTTTAACTGCATGACAAACATGTAAATTATTTATTTGTCCCGGGGTCTTGAAACACTTCTTGAGCGTTTGCCAGCGAACCGTGATGCTCATGCTCGGAGCTCTCTGTTGGAGAGAGCCGGAGATGGAAATCCCGGGAGGATACTATGAAGATTTTGATGACTGCCGCAGCGACGGCAATGGCCCTGACCGCAACCGCTGGCGTTGCAAGTGCGGCCTGTGACGCCGGTGAGATCGTGGTGAAATTTGCCCATGTGACAAACACCGACAAACACCCCAAGGGTATCGCGGCCTCGCTGCTGGAGCAGCGTATCAACGATGAGATGAACGGCACCATGTGCCTGGAAGTCTATCCAAACTCGACCCTGTACAACGACAATAAAGTGCTGGAGGCGATGCTGCAGGGCGACGTGCAGCTGGCGGCCCCTTCGCTGTCGAAGTTTGAAAAGTTCACCAAACAGTTCCGCCTGTTTGATCTGCCATTCATGTTCAAGAGCATCGCCGCCGTGGATGCGTTCCAGGCCTCGGATGATGGTCAGGCGATGCTGGACAGCATGCAGCGCCGTGGCCTGCAGGGGTTGGCGTTCTGGCACAATGGCATGAAGCAGATGTCGGCCAATAAGCCACTGCTCTCGCCCTCGGATGCCAATGGCCTGAAATTCCGCGTTCAGTCGTCGGATGTTCTGGTTGCGCAGATGGAAGCCATCGGTGGCTCGCCACAGAAAATGGCGTTCTCGGAAGTATACGGCGCGCTGCAGCAGGGTGTTGTCGACGGTCAGGAAAACACCTGGTCCAACATCTATGGCAAGAAGTTCTTTGAGGTTCAGGACGGCGTCACCGAGACCAACCACGGTATCATCGATTATCTGGTGGTGACCAATGTGGACTGGCTGGAAAGCCTGGATGCGCCGGTGCGTGAGCAGTTCCTGACCATCCTGGGCGAGGTCACCGAGGCACGTAACAAAGAAGCCTTTGCAGTCAACGAAGCGGCCAAAGAGTCAATCATTGCGGCAGGCGGCACCATTCGTCAGCTGGACGCAACCCAGCGCCAGCAGTGGGTCGAGACCATGATGCCGGTTTGGGACATGTTCTCGGGTGATGTGGGTCAAGACAAGATTGACGCCGCTCAGGCCATCAACGCAGGCCTGTAACTCAGGTCATCGTAGGGTGCGTGCTAGCACGCACCTTACACTTACGGCACCCGGATCGCGGTGTCGCAGCGAACGACTTCCAACTGATGGAGACAGCGATATGTCGGGGGCAAGGTCCGGTCCGGCCGGAATTATCAATTCAATCGAGGAAAGCGTGATCGCCGGGCTGTTGGGCCTGATGACGCTGATCACATTTGCCAATGTGATCGCACGCTTTGTCTTTAACTCTAACATTCTGTGGGCGTTGGAACTGACGGTATTCCTGTTTGCCTGGTTGGTGCTGCTGGGGGCGTCTTATGCGGTGAAAACCCATGCCCACCTGGGAGTGGACGCAATCCTGAATCTGCTGGCGCCGGGCCCGCGCCGCATCATGGCGCTGGTTTCGGTTGGCTGCTGTCTGGCGTTCTCGCTGTTGCTGCTGAAAGGCACCTATGACTATTGGGCGGTGTTTGCTGACCTGCCGCCGACCTCGGGGCGCTGGTTTCCCACCGGCTTTGATCTGACCGCGCGCAGCCAGAGTTTCTATGAGGTGCAGGATGTGCCGATGGTGTCCTGGCTGAGCTGGCTGGAAGGGCTGATCAATGAGGGCGAGACTTATGAGAAGCTGCCGAAAGTGGTGCCCTATGTGGTGTTGCCAGTGTCGATGCTGCTGCTGTTGTTTCGCTTCGTGCAGACGGCGGTGCAGATTTGGCGCGGCGAGTTGGACCGGCTGGTGGCCAGTCATGAAGTAGAAGATGAGCTGGAAGCCATGCGCGCTCAGCACGATGAGGAGCGCGACTGATGGACGTTGTCCTGTTATTTTCCCTGGTGATTGGCATGATGCTGATCGGGGTGCCGATTGCGGTCTCCCTTGGCCTGAGTTCAACCCTGTTCCTGCTGGTTTATTCCGACAGTTCGCTGGCCTCGGTTGCGGGCACGCTGTTTGAGGCCTTTGAGGGGCATTTCACCCTGCTGGCGATCCCGTTCTTCATTCTGGCCTCGTCGTTTATGACCACAGGCGGAGTGGCGCGGCGGATCATCCGGTTCTCGATTGCCTGTGTCGGCCACCTGCCGGGCGGTATGGCGATTGCCGGGGTGTTTGCCTGCATGATGTTTGCGGCGCTGTCTGGTTCGTCGCCTGCGACGGTGGTGGCGATTGGCTCGATTGTTATCGCTGGCATGCGTGAAGTTGGTTATACCAAGGAGTTTGCTGCCGGGGTTATCTGTAACGCCGGTACGCTGGGTATCCTGATCCCGCCCTCCATCGTGATGGTGGTCTATGCCGCCGCGGTTGAGGTCTCGGTGGGGCGGATGTTCCTGGCCGGCGTGATCCCGGGATTGCTGGCCGGCACCATGCTGATGATCACCATCTATGTGATGGCCAAGGTCAAGAACCTGCCGCAGGGCGAATGGCAGGGTTGGGGCGAGATTTTCACCGCAGGCCGCGAGGCTGGCTGGGGATTGTTCCTGATCGTGATCATTCTGGGCGGTATCTATGGCGGTATCTTTACCCCGACCGAGGCGGCAGCGGTCGCCGCGATCTATTCCTTCCTGATTGCCTGCTTTATCTACAAAGACATGGGGCCGCTGTTTAATGGCGAAGGTCAGGCCAAGACCAGCTTGCTGAAAAAACCGCAAGCGCTGATCACCGCGTTTTTCCACCGCGACACCCGGCAGACGCTGTTTGACGCGGGCAAGCTGACCGTCACATTGTTGTTTGTGATTGCCAACGCGTTGATCCTGAAACACGTGCTGACCGATGAGCAGATCCCGCAGAGCATTGCCAATTCGATGCTGGCCTACGGGTTTGGTCCGGTGATGTTCCTGGTTATGGTCAACGTGATCCTGCTGATCGGCGGCCAGTTCATGGAGCCATCGGGATTGCTGGTCATCGTGGCACCTTTGGTGTTCCCGATTGCGATGGAGCTGGGCATTGATCCGATCCATCTGGGTATCATCATGGTGGTGAACATGGAAATCGGTATGATCACGCCGCCGGTGGGGTTGAACCTGTTTGTCACCTCGGGCGTGGCTGGAATGTCGATGATGGCGGTGGTGCGGGCATCCTTGCCGTTCCTGGCGGTGCTGTTCGTGTTCCTGATCATGATCACCTATATTCCGTGGATATCGACGGTGTTGCCAAACGCGGTGATGGGACCAGAGATTATCACCAAATAGCGGATGACGACTGATAAACAAAAAGGGCGCCCCAATCTGCGGGCGCCCTTTTTGTATCAGGATCACTGGTTGCGGGGTTAGAACCGGAAACCAACACCCGCCAGCAGGCCCTGAGTCACTGTGTCATATTCAAAGAAAGAGGCGGTGCCGCGGGTGCCTTCTTCGTAGTCCACACCCAAGGCGCGGTACATCATGAACACAGAGGTGTTCTGCCAGCGGTCATAGGCAAAACCGCCCATGGCGTTCCAGGTGAAATCTGAGCCGCCGCCGCCAACATCACCCTGCATCAGCACGCGCCATTTGGGAGAGAGCCGTCGCTGCCACCGCAACCCGACAATTGGATCCGTCCAGCTGGCGCCGCTGTTAATTTGGCCTGTCGCCGGGCCGGTCAGCACATTCACCTGGGTGTCGATATCCCAATATCGCAGACCGGCGTAGAGGTCGATCTGGTTTTCAGTGCCCTCCATACGATATGTCGCTACGGCCTCTAGCACAGATTGTTCATAGTCGGCCCGGACTTCCCCAATCGGACTGGTTGCGCCGTTGCCAAGATTCATCACCGAATAATCCAGCGCAAAACCAAACCCTGACTGGTGGCGCCCCTCAAAACGGAGCATTCCGCCGGTCTCAAAATTATCCCAGATATCCCCAGGATCGATGGAGATATCGCCGCCAACCCGGCCTATGGCAGTGGTTCCGTCAATGGACGGGGCCAATAGGTAAGGGGTAATGACAAAGGCCCAATCCTCCTGTGCCACCAGTGACTGGGGATATAACATCCCACAGATGGCCAGAGCCAGAACCGAGCGGGGCGGGGGCTTTGCAGATGTCCGAATGATATCAACCTCCATATTAGCACGACGACCATAATGGCCCTGGGGGTAATTATTTTGCAGCTTCAGGTGGCCTCTGAGGCGGCTGGCATGCCTTTGATTTGCTCAACTATGACGGCTTTTGCGCTATACTATATGTAGTCGCCATTGAGGGATGGGCCAGAAAACAACAAACTATTTTTGCCAGACTATGGCTGGCGGTGGCCCGAACAGCAAAAAAAAAGGGCTGACATGGTGCGCGCTTAGGGCGTTGCATCGCACTCTGTTGGAGGCCCAGTCCGCCGCGGCATTTTCGCCGCATCCAAGCAAAACCGATCTTTGCTGTCGCCGCCTCTGGACGGCCCATTCCAAAATCCCTATATAATCAGTCAAGTAAACACTTGAGGCCCTGTCCTGATGACCAATGCGTCCCAACCCCTTGAAGGTGCACCACTGATTGCACCTTCCACTGTCAGCCATCCCTTGTACGAATCGGTGGTCGAAGCCTGCCGTTCGGTTTATGACCCGGAAATCCCGGTTGATATTTATGAGCTCGGGCTGATCTACACCATCGATATCAATGACGAGAGCGACATCAAGATCGTCATGACCCTGACCGCTCCGGGCTGTCCGGTCGCCGGTGAAATGCCGGGCTGGATTGAGGATGCTATCTCGCCAATTGACGGGGTGAAATCCGTTGATATCGAGCTGACATTCGAGCCGCCCTGGGGCATGGAAATGATGTCGGACGAGGCCCGGCTTGAATTGGGCTTTATGTAACCCTATTGGCCTTTGGCCTGGGGCCACACTGGCGGGGTCCTGAGTTCACCAACGGGGTGCTGGGTTCACTAAAATGTGCATCTTAGATGAGTGTTTTTCCTGCATAATCCTGAACCGGGGTTGAGACACCCCGGCCGCACCCTTAGATTAAGGGCCACAAGGAGACATTGATGTTTGGTATTCCCGGTAAGCAAGCCGTCACAATCACCCCCAAGGCCGCAACTCAGATTTCTAAGTTGATGCTCTCGGCGGGGCACGCTGGTCTGCGGATCGGTGTCAAAAAAGGCGGCTGTGCGGGCATGGAATACACCATGGAATACGTCCAGCAACCTGACCCCAATGACGAAGTGGTGGTGCAGGATGGTGCCAAGGTGATGATCGCGCCAATGGCGCAGATGTTCCTGTTTGGCACCGAAATCGACTATGAGGTGTCTTTGCTCGAGGCGGGGTTCAAGTTTAACAATCCCAATGTCTCGGATGCCTGCGGCTGTGGCGAGTCGATCAGTTTCAAGGATATGCCCCTCGATTGAGGGCGCAGAAGTTGGCGTGAGACATGAGGCGGGGTTTCCCGCCTTTTTGCTGTCTGGCTGCCGGCTCTGCTGATATTGTGTTGACGGTAATTGTTTCGCCGGGCCGACAATGCTACCAAATTGCAAAACTATAGCAGGAGGCGGCAGATGCGGCAGAAATTGGCGGCAGGAAACTGGAAGATGAACGGCACCAGCGCGACATTGCTGGAGTTGAAGGCCTTGGCCGAGGCCTATGGCACTGCGGGTGTTGAGGTGTTGATCTGCCCGCCTGCCACCCTGCTGCACCGTGCTGCTGCGGTTGTCGCTGGCAGCGCGGTCGCTGTGGGGGGGCAGGATTGCCACGCTGCGGGGTCTGGCGCTCACACCGGTGATACCAGCGCAGAAATGTTAAAGGATGCCGGCGCCAGCTCGGTCATTCTGGGTCATTCCGAGCGCCGCACAGACCACAGTGAGCGGGACGCGGCGGTGCGTGCCAAGGCGGCGGCTGCGATGGCGGCGGGTCTGACCGCCATTGTCTGTCTGGGGGAAAGCCTGCAGCAGCGCGAAGCGGGTGAGACATTAAGTGTTATTGGCGCCCAGTTGGAAGCATCAGTGCCGGATGGATCGACCGGAGATCGCCTGGTTATTGCCTATGAACCGATCTGGGCCATTGGCACCGGCAAGGTGCCGACACTGGCGCAGATTGGCGAAGTGCATGGGTTTTTGCGCGCAGAGCTGGTGGCTCGGTTTGGCGATGAGATCGGCACTGCGGTGCGGCTGCTTTATGGCGGCTCGGTGAAGCCCGGCAATGCCGCCGAGATTTTTGCTGTGGCGGATGTGGACGGCGCCCTGGTTGGCGGCGCCAGCCTGAAGGCTGCCGATTTCGCGCCGATCATTGCCGCGCTGGAGCGCAGCTGATCCTGGGGGGCGCTGCGCCCCAGCGGCGCAGGCCTCCGGCGGCAGTCGTTCGGAAAAGATGACGCCGGAGGTTTGCGCGCTGACAGCCAGTCTGTCAGTCGTTGATATCGTGGTCGAAGGTTTTCACCTGGCCCTTTGGGAGGGCAAAGATCCGCCGCAGAATGAGCCAGGCGAGCAGCGACAGGGCGGCAAAGATCAGCAGCAAAATGGGAAGGCCTAAAGACAGGCCGGTGTTGAGAAGGATCAGCGACACCGCTGCAGCGCCAATGGCGAAGCCCAGAAAAACAAAGCCAGGTGCCAGCACTTCGACAATGGCCAGCAGCAATGCTGCTGCTGCCCAAAGCCACCAAATTGACCAAATCGGGTCACTCATTATTTTCCTCCGGTCAGCATCTTGAAGGCGTTGCCAAAAGCACTAATCGCGTCGGCGGGCAGGAGGATGGTCTGCTTGCCTTCGCCTTTGCCAAGGATTGCCAGCGCCTCGACCTGTTTCAGGGCCACTTGGTACTGCGCTGCCTCAATGCCGTTTTCCTTGATCGCCTTGGCCACCACTTCGGTGGCATAGGCCTCGGCATCGGCCTGAATGCGACGGGCCTTGGCGGTTTGTTGGGCGGCATAGAGCTCGGCGTCGGCGGCCAACTCAACCGAGCGGCGGGTGCCTTCGGCCTCGGTCACCTGGGCGCGACGGGCGCGTTCGGCGTTCAGTTGCTGCATCATGGCGTCGCGGGTGGCCTGATCCAGGTTCACATCGAGGATCTCGGTGCGGGTCACTTCGACGCCCCAGTCGTCAACCGAATCTTCAACCGCCAACTTGATGGTGCCGATCAGCTGGTCGCGGTTGGATTGCACCTCGTCCAGATCCATCTTGCCGATTTCGGCGCGCACGATGCCGGCCACGGTGGTGGCGATGGCACCGTCAATGTCGCGGATACGGTAGACCGTCTTTTCTGGCTCAATAATGCGGTAAAACACCGAGGTCTCCACCTGCACCAGCACGTTGTCCTTGGTGATTGCGTCCTGGTTGGCCGAGGGCAGCTGCCGCTCAAGGATTGAAATCTTGTGGGCAACCACATCGAGAAAGGGAATGACAAAGTTGATGCCAGGGCCAAGCACCGCGTGCAGCCGGCCAAAGCGTTCGACAACGAATTTTTCGGACTGTGGTACGATGCGGACACCTTTCAGGATCACAATGATCAGGAAGATCGCCCCCAGCAGGTAAATGACGTTTTGGGAAATTAATCCAATAATCTGTTCTTCGTTCATGCTGTGCCTCAATGTGTGTGTACTATGGTATACATGTGGGGGTGAATCCCCTGATTTCAACCTATGTATGGGGCTTGGGGGGCGTTGTGGCAAGCGGCCACAAGGCTTGTCAAATCTATCTGGATAGGGCAAACGCGCCGGGTTGCGCCCGCCCGAGCCGATAGGATGAGGATATTCCGATGTCGCCGAAAGTTACATTTGATCTACACGCCATTGATGGCAAAGCCCGTACTGGGGTGATTTCCACACCGCGCGGCGAGATCCGCACCCCGGCGTTTATGCCGGTGGGAACCGCGGCAACGGTCAAGGCGATGATGCCCGAAAGTGTGCGCTCGACCGGGGCTGATATTCTGCTGGGCAATACCTATCATCTGATGCTGCGCCCGACCGCGGAACGGATCGACCGTCTTGGTGGCTTGCACAAGTTTATGAACTGGGATCGACCTATTCTGACGGATTCGGGTGGGTTCCAGGTAATGTCGCTGGCCGGTCTGCGCAAACTGACCGAGCAGGGGGTGACCTTCAAAAGCCATGTGGATGGCTCCAAGCACGAGCTGACCCCGGAGCGGTCGATGGAGATTCAGCGGCTGTTGGGCAGTGATATCGTCATGTGTTTTGACGAATGCCCGGCGCTGCCTGCGACCGATGCCGAAGTGGCCGAAAGCATGCGGATGTCGATGCGATGGGCGGCGCGGTCGCGGGATGCCTTTGGCGATCGGCCTGGCCACGCGCTGTTTGGCATTCAGCAAGGCGGGGTGACGCAAGAGCTGCGGGCTGAGAGTGCCGAGAAACTGCGTGAGATCGAGTTTGACGGCTATGCCCTGGGTGGATTGGCGGTTGGCGAAGGTCAGGAGGCAATGTTTGGCGTGCTGGACTATGCACCGGACATGCTGCCAAAAGACAAACCGCGATATCTGATGGGGGTTGGCAAGCCTGACGACATTGTCGGGGCGGTGGCGCGGGGCATTGATATGATGGACTGCGTTTTGCCGTCGCGCTCGGGACGCACCGGTCAGGTCTACACCCGCCACGGCGTGGTCAATATCAAGAATGCACGCCACATTGATGACCCGCGCCCGCTGGATGGAAATTGTTCCTGTCCGGCCTGCCGCAACTATTCGCGGGCCTATCTAAGCCATGTGTTCCGCAGCAATGAAATGATCAGTGGTATGCTGCTAACCTGGCATAATCTGCAGTATTTTCAGGATATTATGGCCGGAATGCGGGAGGCGATTGCGGCGGGGCAGTTTGCGCAGTGGCAGAGTGATTTCCATGCCGGCCGGGCGCAGGGCGATATCGAAGTTCTGTGATCCGTTGAGGTCATTGCCGGGCGCCGGTCGGGGCGCCTCCGGCGGGAGTATTTTACAAAGAAGAAATACAGGTCGGTGGCCTTTTGGTCCGGGTTTTGGATTAGGGTTTTGATCACCGTGACTGCATTTGGTGCCTTGTGGTCATGCGCCGCTGCAGGCAGACTGCGGGGCAACTGGACAGCTGGTGGGTTGAAACCCGGTATCGGCTGCCCCAAATTAACAGATCCAACGAGGAGACGAACCAAGGTTGCCGAATTTAGGGACCGGATCGTCTTGCCAAAAGTAAGGACCGAGTATGCAAGAGCCTCTTAATTCTTCCTATCCTGTATTGCCGTTGCGCGACATTGTGGTCTTTCCCCATATGATCGTGCCGCTTTTTGTGGGTCGGGAAAAGTCGGTGCGCGCCCTGGAAGAGGTGATGGCCGACGACAAGCAAATCTTGTTGAGCAGTCAGGTCGACCCGGCTGAGGATGATCCCGAAGCCGATGGTATCTATCCGGTTGGCGTTCTGGCCAATGTATTGCAATTGCTGAAGCTGCCGGATGGCACCGTCAAAGTGCTGGTCGAAGGCCACGCCCGTGTCCGCATCACCGAGTATCTGGAAAACGACAATTTCTTTGAGGCGCGGGCGGAATATCTGACTGAAATTCCGGGCGATGTGACCACCACGGCGGCGCTGTTGCGCACCGTTGGCGATGAATTCGAGCGCTATGCAAAAGTGCGCAAGAACATCCCCGAAGAAGCGCTGTCGGCGGTGGGTGACTCGGCTGAGCCAGCCAAACTGGCCGATCTGGTTGCCGGTCATCTGGGCATTGAGGTCGAGCAAAAGCAGGATCTGCTGGAAACCCTGTCGGTCTCTGAACGTCTGGAGAAGGTCTATGGCCTGATGCAGGGCGAAATGTCGGTGCTGCAGGTCGAGAAAAAGATCAAGACGCGGGTCAAGACCCAGATGGAGAAGACCCAGCGCGAATATTACCTGAATGAGCAGATGAAGGCCATTCAGAAGGAACTGGGCGATGGCGAAGAAGGCGAGGGCGAACTGGCCGAGCTGGAAGCCAAGATCGCCGCGACCAAGCTGAGCAAAGAGGCCCTTGAAAAGGTCGAAGGCGAGCTGAAGAAGCTGAAGAACATGTCACCGATGTCGGCCGAGGCGACCGTTGTGCGCAATTATCTTGACTGGATGCTGTCCATTCCCTGGGGCACCAAGTCCCGGGTGAAGAAGGATCTGGCCAAGGCGCAGGAAATTCTTGATGATGATCACTTTGGTCTGGTGAAGGTCAAAGAACGCATCATCGAATACCTTGCGGTGCAACAGCGCTCGACCAAGATGAAGGGGCCAATCCTGTGTCTTGTTGGTCCTCCCGGGGTTGGTAAGACCAGCCTGGGCAAATCGGTGGCGCGGGCAACCGGGCGTGAGTTCATCCGTATTTCGCTGGGCGGCGTGCGGGACGAGAGTGAGATTCGCGGTCACCGCCGGACCTATATCGGCTCCATGCCGGGCAAGATCATTCAGGCGCTGAAAAAGGCCAAGACCACCAATCCGCTGATCCTGCTGGATGAGATTGACAAGATGGGCCAGGATTTCCGCGGCGATCCCGCCAGCGCGATGCTGGAGGTGTTGGATCCGGAGCAGAACTCGAGTTTTGTTGATCACTATATGGAGGTCGAATACGACCTGTCGAACGTGATGTTCCTGACCACCGCGAACACCTACAACATGCCGGGTCCGCTGTTGGACCGGATGGAGATCATTCCGCTGTCCGGCTACACCGAGGACGAAAAGCACGAGATCGCCAAGCAGCATCTGGTGTCAAAGCAGGTCAAAAACCACGGTTTGAAAGCCAAGGAGTTTGAACTGACGGACGATGCGCTGACCAAAATCATCCGCGTCTATACCCGCGAGGCCGGGGTGCGGAACCTGGAGCGTGAGATCGCCAAGGTGGCGCGCAAATCTCTGACCAGGATTATCAAGAAAGAGGCTGAAAGCGTCACCGTGACGGCGGATAATCTGAACGATTTCCTTGGTGTGGAAAAATTCAGCTATGGTCTCGCCGAACAGGAAGACCAGATCGGGGTGGTCACCGGGCTGGCCTATACTTCGGTGGGGGGTGAATTGCTGTCGATCGAGGCGCTGCGCCTGCCGGGCCGGGGCCGGATGAAGACCACCGGCAAGCTGGGCGACGTGATGAAGGAATCGATCGAGGCGGCGGCGTCTTATGTGCGTTCAATCTCGCCGAAGATTGGCGTCAAACCACCGCGATTTGACCGGCTCGACATCCACGTGCACGTGCCTGAAGCGGCCACTCCCAAGGACGGGCCCAGTGCTGGTTTGGCGATGGTCACCTCGATTGTTTCGGTGCTGACCCAAATTCCGGTGCGCAAGGATATTGCGATGACCGGCGAAGTCACTCTGCGCGGCAACGCGCTGCCCATTGGCGGTCTCAAGGAAAAGCTTCTGGCGGCACTGCGCGGTGGTATCAAGACGGTGCTGATCCCGAAAGATAACGAAAAAGATCTGCCGGAAATCCCTGACAATGTGAAAGAGGGGCTGGAAATCATCCCGGTTTCACATGTGTCTGAAGTGCTGAAATATGCTCTGATCAGGGCGCCGGAAGCGATCGAATGGGATGAAGAAGCGGAAGAAGAAGCCGCTGCGGCCAGGGCGGCGCTGAGACATCCTGATGGTGGGTCAGGGGCGACAGCACACTGATCCTGACTTTGCGATGAGAGACCAAATAGGCGGCCCAATTGGACCGCCTATTTTGATTATAGTCTATGCGATGCCGCGCGCCATTTTGGCCTTCACGGTGGCCACCGCCACCGCGTCGGGGCAGGTGTTTTCAGCCTGGGCCTGGGTCAGGATCGCCTGCATGGTCAGATCCAGAGCCATCAATTTTTCGGCGACAAATTCCGCCCGGTTTGAAATTTTCAGAATTTCAGTGGCGACATTGATGATGCCACCGCCATTGGCGACAAAATCGGGTGCATAAAGAATGCCGCGGGCGTGCAGCGCGCGGCCATCTTGAGCAGAGGCCAGCTGATTGTTGGCCCCGCCGGCCACAATCGAGACTTTGAGCTGTGGTATCGTGTCGGCGTTCAGAATGCCGCCAATGGCGCAGGGGGCAAAGATATCCGCCCGCACCGAATAGATTTGATCCGGTGCAACAGCCGCAGCCCCAAAAACCGTCCTTGCCTTGGATATTCGGCTGTCGTCGGTATCGGCAACCACCAGATTTGCTCCCGCTGCAGAGAGCCGCTTGCACAGGTGCCAGCCGACGTGGCCCAGGCCCTGAACCGCGACGGTGACGCCGCCCAGATCGGCGCTGCCACAGAGGTGTTTTTGCGCCGTGCATATGGCATTAAAGATACCGCGTGCGGTGATGGGCGAGGGATCGCCACTGGCAAATTCACCGCTGGATAATCCCGCAACAAAGGGCGTCACCGCTGCCAGATGGCCCATGTCAGCCGGGGTCATCCCCATGTCCTCGGCGGTGCAATAGCGCCCCTGCAGGGTGTTTATGGCGTGGCCAAAAGCCTGCAGCAGCTCGGGTGTTTTATCGCGCTCAGGATCGCCAATGATCACCGCCTTGCCACCGCCCAGCGGCAGCCCCGCCGCGGCGTTTTTGTAGGTCATGCCCTGGCTTAGCCGCTTAACATCGGTCAGCGCCTCTTGTGGGGTCTGATAGGGCCGCATCCGCAGACCGCCGGCCGCCGGGCCAAGCTGGGTGGAGTGCACGGCGATATATCCAAGCAGACCGGTGGCGGCGTCCTCGACATGGTAAATTTCCTCGTGGCTGCTGGCTGGCAGCGGTGTGATGATCATTCTATCTGCTCCTGCATGGCCACTTGATAAACTAGGCTGCCCGCGGGATTTCGCCAAATTCAGCTGAAGATTTTGTCAATTTTGGAGGTTTTTGCCAAATTTTGACCGTCAACTCGGGAATTTCTATTGAATCCCATCGACAAAAAGATCGTCACCGAACTGCAGTTTAATGCCGGGCAATAAATTGCAGACCTGTCGGAACGGGTCGGGCTGTCGCCAACACCCTGCGCACAATGATCCGGCGTAACAGGTTGCCTTTAGGGGCGTCGGAAGCCAACGCTGGCGATGTTTTGGGGGGGCGGCGGATCAACTGCAATCGCCGGTGGGCGCCGCGGATGTACGTATTTTGGCAACAATGCCGCGTTAATAAGTCCTCCCAGGGTCGATTATGGTCTGATATAGGCGCGGAACTGGAAACCGGGTGCCATCCGGCGTAGGTTTAGAAAAGACACGCAAACCACGGGGTAAACCATGGCAACGAGCACCACAAAACCCAGCAGTACAGGCAAAACCGCTGCTTCCAGAACCGCCACTTCCAGAGCCGCCACGTCAAGAACCAGCACTGCCAAGGCAGCATCCCCGGCCAAACCCAAGGCGGGCCTCAATACGGGCCTCAATACGGTGACCAAGACGGTGACCAAAGCGGTCCCGGCTGCCATGGTTGAGCCCATCAAAGCCGTTGAGACACCGGACCCGGTTTTTGTTGAGGCAGATGCGGATGGGGCTGGTTTGCCGATGCGAAAGAAAGAGCTTATTGACCTGGTTGTTGAACGCTCCGGCATCAAGAAAAAAGACGCCAAGCCCGTCGTTGAAGCGATGCTCGCAGTGCTGGGTGAAGCGATCGGAAGCGGGCGCGAATTGAACCTGCAACCCTTGGGGAAACTGCGCATCAACCGGAGCGTGGAACGGAGCAACGGCCGGATTATTGTGTGCAAGCTGCGGCAGAGCACAGCCATGGGTGAAAATTCGTCCGAAGAGGATAATACTGGCACAGAGCCCCTTGCAGCGGACGAAGGCTGACGGTAAGACCCGGCCTTACGGGTGATTAGCTCAGTGGTAGAGCGCTTCGTTCACATCGAAGATGTCAGGGGTTCAAATCCCTTATCACCCACCATCTATTCAATGACTTAGCTGGTAATTACAAAGTGTTCCTCGGTTCATTGAACCTAAGCGCACTTTAGCGGGCATTCCTGATCTGGACGAAGTCCAAGATTTCGGCGGCATCTTTCAGGTGCTCGGGGGCGAACCTGGCATAGGTTTGGTAGGTGATCGCGACGTTTGAGTGGCCCAGGTACTGTGCCACCTTTTCCAGCGGGACGCCGTTGGATACCATGGCGACTGCGCTGGAGTGGCGGATTGTGTGCAAGGTGACATTATCCAGCTCTGCTCGGCGGCATGCTGCCACAAACCCTTTGCGGATGTTTTTCACCGGACCGCCTGCATACTCGACCACATAGTCGGTTAGGGCTGCGTCGTGGGCGGTTTGCAGAGCGGCGCGGACCCCCGAGTTCATCGGCACTATGGCGCGACCCTTGCGGGTTTTGGCATCGTCCAGGCGTAGGTTGATTACGCCGCGCTGAAAGTCCACCCGATCCCATGTTAGATCAAGAATGGCGCCAACGCGGCCTGCGGTGGCGAACAGTAGGTGGATGGCCAGCGCTATGTGTGGTGCCAAGGCGGCATCGATAAGCGCGGCAACGTCTTCTTTTTCCAGATATCGCTCTTTCGGCGTTGGTTTGGCCGGCCGTTCAATCTCGGGCGCGCGATCGATGATTCTTTCTTTGACTGCGAATGTCATGGTGCTGCGCAGGTGACCCAATTCCGTATGAACAGTGCCCTGCGATTTATCTTGGGACATGCGTTTCTCAGCATAGCGGTGGCAAAGCGCGGTTGTGATCTGATCGGGGCGATATTTTCCGAAGTGGGCCAGCACAGCCTTGCCGGTGTATCTCATGGTTTTGGCCGTGGGCTTGTCGCCGAGATCTAGCCGGTAAGCTTCCCAAATGTCAGCAACCGTTGATTTTTCACGGCGCTGGTTGAGGGTCTTGCTTCGGTAGACGTCTATTGCCTCTGGCTCGGCTTCCGCTCGGGAACGTGCCTTAAGCTGATGACGTCTTCGCGTCCCGCCTTCCCGCCAGAAAACGCAGTATCCGCCTCTAAAACGTCCGATGCTGATGTCTGGCATTGTTCAACTTCCTCAACGATTGCAGCTGGAATTCGGTATAGGCGGCCAAGGCGGAAGTGCTGCAGCTTCCCCTCATTGCACTGTGTGCGGATAGTGGTAGCACTGACACCCCACCGGTGGGCAAGGGTTTCAGCTGTGAAGGGCCGGAGCATTACCATCTATGCCTCTTTCTGTTCGGGGTGGGTGTCGGCGACCAGGTGGGCGCAGTTGGCGGCGGCCAGCGCGCGGGCGAGGCCCGGGCAGACGCTGTTGCCGCAGCAGCTGACCTGCTGGTGCTTGGTGAAGGGTTTGAAGGTCCAGTCTTCGCCGTCCTGGTGCCAGACACCTTCGATCACGTAATCGCGCGGGAAGCCCTGGGCGTTGAACAATTCGCGCGGGGTCAGCATCCGCATACCGATATCGACCACCACGTATTCGGTGCCCTTGATGGTGACGGTGACAAATTCGCCGCCGTCCCAAACGCCTTGACTGCGCAGAAACTCGGCTACCTCGCGGGCCCGCTGATGGTGCTCGGTCGAGAACTCGGGCGCGGCCAGCTCGGCCTGCATGTGACCCATGCGATCCTTGACGGTGATTGTGTGCAGTGGTCCGTCGCTGCGGGCCCCATCACCGGTGCCGTAGTATTTGGCAAACCATGGGGCGATCAGCCCGGACTTGCCGCCACCACCCGCTGTCACTGTGCCAAGGGGTTCCTCGACGGGGTGGCCGGTGCTCTGGCCAAAGTGGCGAACGATCGATGGCATTATCACGCCTTGCTGCGATCCGGTGGCGGTGAGGGTGGAGATTGGCGCGTTGACAGCGCGGCCCGGATTGTGACCGGCGCGGGCTTTGTTGTGCTGTGCAAGAAACGGCGTCACAGCGGCGTGTTTGACGCCACCTGCAACCACTGTGCCCAATGGGGCATGGAGGTCCAAGGCGCGTGGCGCCTGACCTGGACGTTCGCCATAGCCGGTTTGCACCAGCAGAGGCGCGATAACCGCATTCTGGTCCTTCCTGCTGGCGGTGATCGTGTGGTGGGGCCCTGTAATGTCGCGCGACCGGCCGCCCTGCTGGGCATAGGTCAGAACCGGGGCGATCAGGGCATGGCGGTTCTCTACTGTGACCGTCCGCAATGGGGTTTGAAGGTCCGCAGCGCGTTTCCCTCGATTCCCGCCGTGGCCATAGAAGGTTGCAAGGCAAGGACTGATGATTCCTAGCGGTGCGGCGCCGCCCGGCTTCTTGATCCAGCTGTTTGCGGTGATCGTCGCCAGCGGGTCGCGTAGATCCTGACCGGTGGCACCGGTATTGAACCGCTGGACTGAGGGCGCGGTGGTCTGACCGCCCGGCAGCTCGACCACATAGGGGTTGTCAGCCTCCAGCACATAACGCTGCATACCGCGCGCCACACGGGCCATGGTGTTGACGGCCAGCGGGCGCTTGGCGCGCAACCCATGCTTTGCCTTGATCTGCTTTGCGGTATCGAAGATTGAGGGGCAGGGCAGCGACCAGTCAATGCATTCCGCCGCGCTGCGCCAGGGCAGCAGCTTGCCCTTTTTGACGGCTGCGCTTTTGGGGTCGCCGTGGCTCGGCTTGGGCCAAGTAATTGGCCGGCCGTCGCGACGCGCCACCATGAAGAACCGTTTGCGGATGGTCGGGTCGCCAAAATCGCAGGCGCGCAACTCGCCCCATTTCAATTTGTACCCAGCTTTTTTCAGGCGTTTCATCCATAGCTCAAAGGTGATGCCTGCGAATTCCTTGATCGGCTGGCCGTCATTGTCCACCGGGCCCCATGTTTTGAACTCTTCGACGTTCTCCATCAGGATCACATCGGGCTTCACCTTCTCAGCCCAGTCGACAATGACCCAGGCCAGATCACGGATATTGCGATCGCGCGGTGCGCCGCCCTTGGCCTTGCTGAAATGCTTGCAATCCGGGCTGGCCCACAACAGGCCGACAGGGCGGCCCTGCACCAGCTCGGTCGGTTCCACCTCCCAGATATTGCTATCCAGATGGATGGTGTCCGGGTGGTTGGCCTGGTGCAGCGCCAGGGCTGCGGCGCTGTGGTTGATGGCGTAGTCAGGGCTGCGGCCCAGAGCCATTTCAATCCCAGTGCTGGCGCCACCGCCTCCGGCAAAGCTGTCGATGATCAGTGGTGCGGTCATTGCGTCCTCCTGGTTTCCGTCGCTGGCCCCATGTGGTGGGCCAAGGAGAGAGATCAGTTCCTTCCACCAGCCCTGCGCATCCGTTTGATGCAGCGGTTCATGATGGTCTGGCGCTGTCCGATAAGTTCGGACAAAGCCGCTTTTTTCCGTTTAATCCGCATATGAAGTTTTGCCAGACGCCGGATTTCCATTTTGTTTACGAAGTGAAGCCATGGCGCGTGTAGGCCAAATGGCTCTTCCTTGGGTGTGCTGGCTTCGCCCACTTCGCGGCGCAGCTGTACACCGGCAGCAGGTGTACAGCTGACGCCCTCACTTTGGCTGAGCATCGTCCATTTCCTGCTTTTTGACCTTTGGTGGCCAGACGGTCACCGTCATGCCGCGCTGGGTTTCTTCGCGGATGTAGCTGGTAAGCTCGGCGTCGTTTTCAAACGATGCGTGTTGGGTAACAAGGTGGTGATCGGCATCGCGGCTTTCTGCTGCCCATCCAAGTGACCGACTTTCTGCCGGTGTCATCAGGTTTACTGGAAAGGGATTCTGCATGGCGTCCTCTTAGGTTCCTTTGTTGGATGAATTGGCGGGGGCGCGGTTTGCAAAGTCCGTGAGTGGCTTTCGCGCCCCCTGTGCGGCGCTCGCGCCGCTGGTGTGGGAAAAGGGCCGGGGGTAAAGTGCCCCCCGGCCAAGTGGGGCCTAGCCTTTGGCTGAGGCCCGCAGGGAATGCTCGGGGCGCAGCGCGTAACCCTTGCTGTGGGCGTAGCTGCGTATTCTGGAAATGATGCCGCTGGCTGGCACTGACTGGTGTGCGGGGGGGCAGATGCGGTCGAGGTCAACCGTCTGGCCGCGCTCTGCCTTTAGGATCTCCCAAGATGTCTGATACAGCGACGGGATGTCGCAGAACTGATCTGGGTTGGTCAGGATCTCACGCGCAGAGGCGATCTGGAGCGGTGTAGGTTGGGCGGTTTGATCGGCTATCATGTCTACTTCTCCCGTTTTCTTGGGATGAAGATGTATACTCAAATTGAGTAGGTCAATCCAGATAATACGCAAAACGAGTATTTCTTTCTGGAGCGCGGTTTTGGTATGGGCGGGTGGTGTGGTGAAATTTCAAATCACAAACCGCCGGAACCAATCACCCAAAAAGGCGCTGCCAGCCATTCTGGCTAACGCGGCAGGGCAGGGTGCAGGCGTAAAAAAACCCCGCCGAAGCGGGGTGCAAGTCGCCGTTTTGATAGCGAGGGGAAAGGGGAGCCGATCCCCTCTTCCGGCACGCCTCTAAAATGAGGTCGCCTCAGTATACCACAGAGGCGGCGGAATTGCACGTGGGTGGCGTGGAACGGTTGTACGTGTATTTCTTAAATCAACATCTAGGATGTGCGTTTGGAAATCACATGGAATCACCATATCTTGTGCCGTGGCGCTCAACCTACATGACCCCAAATCGCGACCCACAACATCTTGCGGGTAGCTTTTCGGATGAGCGTTCTCTATTTGTTCTCGTGATAAGTGCGATGAGTCTCAACATGAGACTGTAAATGGGTAACAATCATTTGGGTGGGTAGCGTTGATTATTCAAGGCGATGAAAAGACAACCGAGGATGCCGCGCAGTTGAAAGCTCTTGCGCTCTTGAAGGAAGCAAGAAGGAAGTCCGGGATGAGTATGGATTTTTGGGCTGACCTTACTGAAGGTCTAGATCAGAGTTCCTTGGAGATCCTGGTAGGGAGATCATCGATCTTCCCAAAGTACAGAAACTCAAGTGACAAGCTGTAGGTCTTCCGCAGCTTCTTGGCGGCAATAAGGGATAGCTCGCGTCTAGCGTTTTCAAATGCCCCATAGGCTTGCTCAGACATATCAGCACGCTCAGCAAATTCCTTTTTGCTGAGGTGTAGTACTTCACGCACCCTAAGCAGTCGTTTTGCGACGGCATCAATATTGTCTTCTTGGTCCTGCAACATAAGACAATAGTACATTAACTGATTACTCCTCACACTGAACAAAATGCGTACTTACATCATACTCAAAATGAGTATTATCGCTTTCATGGAACACATTGAAAAACCACTTACAGTCGGCAAATTTCTGGACCTTGTAGGCAGGAAAACCTTTCAGGATTGTACGGGCTACAGCGTTCAACTGGTGACGCGGGCGAAGGGGGACGGCGTATTCCCGACGCAGTGGCTTTGGAAGGTTCGGGATTTTTGCAAAAGCAAAGGGATCGAAACGCCTGAGTATCTTTTCCGAGGGCATCCTAGTGCGCCCCAGCCAAGCAGCTCTGCCTGATGCGCGCTGATCAATCATATCCGGTTTTGATCTCATGCCCTTCACCTAGGGCGGATGTCGCCCGTTCCTATCTGCAATCAAAGTTAGCCGAGGCGATCATGATTGCACGGAAAAACAATCGGAGAATATTACCATGAGAAACGTAAAGCCGGGTTCGATACAGGCTGCGGTCCAATCGTCCATCAAGGCTGCTGGCGGCCTTGAATCTGCGGGCAATGATCTTGGGATGTCCACAGCCAACCTCTCCCGTGCATCTTCCAATGATGAAGACAGGCCGGGCGGGTTGGGGGTGAACCATCTGCACCGGCTGGGGCGCATTCTGCCTGCATCGGCCGAACCTATAGCAGTCCACTTTGCAGGATTGGCAGGCGGGGTGTTTCAACCTGTCCCAGCCAGCGGCTCTTTGACGTCTGATCTCAGCGCCTTGATGAAGGATTTCGCCGACGTGGTGGCGCTTCATGCAAACGCTCACTCGGATGCTTCGGACAACCCAAGTGATTTCACCCCAGCCGAGGCTGTGGCCTCAGCCATAGAAGTCGAAAAACTTGTCCGGGCCGCTCTGGTTTACAAGGCGGCTCTAGAGGTCAAGGCCAAGGGGATGGTGGTCGTGCAATGACCGGGCCCTGTCCAGATAACAGCTCTTTGCCGGATACGATCTATGGCCGGTTTTTCAGTGTGCGCGGGACGGCAGCCCCAGATTCAATCAACAGGAGCGCAGCGAATGCCTGACGTAATTGAGAAATGTGGCGGGGCGGCACCGGACGTCTGGCCACTGCGGCGAGGCGAAACCCTGTCCTCGCATGATTGGTTCCCCTTCTATGGGCACCGGTTCTTGCATTCCCGGTTCCTGCGAAAGGCGGTCATGACAAACGTGAGGGCCGACATTGGTACTGCGTTAATCCTGTGGGCCGGGTCGATGAACGAAGACCCGGCGGGCACCTTGCCGCAGGACGATATCGAGCTGGCAGATATATGTCGGGCATCAACCTGCAGGCGCTGGCCGAAGTGGTGGCCGCCAATCCCGGCGGCAAGGGTGCTGACCGGTTCCCGATTGCCAACAAGATCCTTGAGTGGGCCCGCCAGATCCAAACGCCCGAGGAAGATGCCTCGCCGTTGCAGCGGGCGGTTTTTGCGGCGCCGGTTGGGCGTGCAGCGCTGGAAGGGCTGTGGGCGCCTGAGTTGCTGGCACTGATAAAGGCGGAACGAAAATGGCCGGGTCGGTGGTCGGTTTCGCAGATTAAGGCACAAGCCGATGATGCGGTACGGCGGTTGCGGGATGTTGAAATGCGTTTGTCGCGCGGTGATCAGCTGAACCAGGAGGATCTGCAATGGCGTGACCGCCGACGCGCCGCAATCCAGCACTGCCAGGATATTGCCGTCATGGCTCAGAGTGGGGTGCAGGTATGAATGCAGTGGTTGTGATCGTCTCGCCCGACGGTTCGGCGCGGTTGGAGGCTGAGCGCGTCAGAATTGATGCGGTCAAAGCTGCGGGACATGTGCCGCCCGAATGTGGTTCCGAGATCCCCGAGGCCCCGGCGCGCGGTGCGTTCCGTGTGTTTCAGCCGCACCAACTGTATCCAGAGGGCGCCGAGGGCTATTCCAGCAAACCGGCGGGCTATCGTGGCTGGTCTGCGATTCAGCGCGCCGATGCCTTTGACGTAATGGCAGCCAAGGCCGCGCGGCACCGCAAGCCGTCTCCGTTCTCACCTGGGCAAGTGCAGATGGGGCGGCATTATCGCGATTTGATAGAGCGCTATGAAAGCGTCGGCATCAAGTGTTCCTCGCTCGAAAGTCTGGGATCGGGTGGAGGTCAGGGCGGCGGGTTCATCGACGCTGTACTGCGGGATCGGGAAGAGATTGACCGGTTGCGCCGCCGCATCGGAACGGGTTCCGCTATGGTGGTGCGCCGCATCCGCCCGTCAAGGCGTGGTTCCCGTGTTTCGATCACGGATCGACGGTTGGTTGATATGGTTTGTCTAGAAGGCAAAACTTTGAGCGACGTGTTGCGGTCGCATGGGTGGTCAATCAAAGGTGATTTGGTAAAAGCGCTGAGTATTGCTTTAGGCGAAGCACTTTGTCGTATGGGTGAAAGCTCTCGAAGTTCAATCAGATGAGCGGGTTTTTATTGACTCGAAAGTGATTTGAAAACTCTGAAATTTCTCATGATTTTTAAAAAGAGGAATAAATTCCTCGACTGAGCCGGAGTGCTCCAATTCTGACTGAAGGGTTGCTATCATATAAACAAGGAGGTGGTTGTCAGGAATTGCTTTTTGCAAAAGAGGTAAAAAATCGTTCGCCAGTTCGGCCCGGTTCATCGCTTTGAGAGCTGCATGCGATTCTTCGAAGGAGGTTCGTCTTTTGAGAGCTAAATAATTCGGATCTGGAAAGCAGTATTTCTGCAATAGCTCAATATCTCCTTCTAGAGTGCTATCATCATCCCAGCTGTCTAAATGAGTTCTAAGTAATTCTGCAACATTTAAACTATCAGAATAGTGTATATCACCTCCCGTTAAGCCATTAGTTCTTACGATTTCAATGAGGCGGAGAGCTCGCTCTTCGAGGGTGCGATTTAATAGTTCCCTTTCGACGAGTTTTGACTGTTCCAGTTGATGATCAAAAGTCTTTTGGGCCAATTGTCGCTCTTGTCTAATCTCATTTAGTTCAATGCGTTGCAATCGCATGGTGACCATCAGCCCAAGAAAAGCCGCCCCTGTAAATATGGAGGTCGTAAAACCGAAAGCATCGCCAAAAACACCGCTACCGAATCCAGCGTCAGAGTTAGCGATTGAGCGATACCATATGTGAGTGAAGTCTGCAGCGTACAATGTGGCAATCATTACGGAGATACCTAGAAGGCCAGCCGCCCTAAAAAAGACTGTCATTCCGTCCGCAAGCCGGTCGCCTGTGCCTTTAGTGCCGGTGTTTTTTTTCGTGTTATCTATCATTGGGTTGCCTGATCATTAACTGCCTTACGGTTGTCTATTTCTTTTTCTGGTTGACTGCTAGTCCATCAGCATGCCAGTAATTGCATATCATCACCAAATGCGCCCACGGGAAACCGGCGGGCGTTTTTGCGTTGGGGCTTTCAAAAACTGTTGGTGGGACTATGGCGCAGCTTAAGGTTTGTGCAGCTGCTGGCTGCGAAGAGATATCGGTGCCTGGTCTGCCTCACTGCGATGAACATGAGCAGCGCCGCAAGGATCGACTGAAACAGCAGCGGGCCAAGGCGCAGACCTTACCGGCAGCTGTCATGGCCCGGCGTCTCTATGCAGATCCAAAGTGGGTGCGCGCCAGCAAGGCATTCCTGCGGGACAACCCGCTGTGTGTCGATTGCCTGGAGTTGAACGTGGTTGAGGCGGCAACGGACGTGGACCATATCGAGCCTCACAAGGGCGATCGGAAACGCTTCTGGACCCGAAGCAACTGGCAGGCGCTCTGCCATCGGTGTCACAGCCGCAAAACAGCCCATGAGGTGTTCCACCGCAAGGGGGGGGGTATCTCAAAATAGAGGCTCCAGACAGCAAACCGGCTGGATAACCTTTTAAAACGCGAGCGCGTAATTGGGGTAAAAGACCCACTTGGAAAGGAGGGCTTAGGATGAAGGGACGAAAGCCAAACCTCCAGAATGTCGTTCCTATGAAGGGGGATATTCAGAAAGAGATTCCAGCAGCGCCGGATTTTCTTTGTGATATTGGTCGGGATGTCTGGGACGAGCTGGCACCTGAGTTGGCGAAACGGGGCAGGCTTGAATTGCTCTACAAATATCAGTTCGGGTCATACTGCGCCGCAGTTGCAAATTTCATTTCATCGACCGACACGCTGGCGATGGAAGGTCTGTTTTATGAGACGGGCAAGGGGCGCAACGGCAATCAGCGGCGCAGGCATCCAGCGCTGACACTGCAAGAAAACTCAACGTCCATCATGCGCCGAGATTCAGCACTGTTTGGGCTGTCTCCAGTTGATGCCTCTCGGCTTGATACCGGTGTGCAAGGTGACTTTCTCAAAAATGTCTTGGACCAGCTGAATGGAACCGATTGACCATCCGGTATCCCGCTATGCGATCGGAGTTGTAGAGGGGGATATCGTTGCCGGTGATCTGGTGCGGATGGCCTGCGAACGCCATTTGATGGATCTGGAAACTGGTGCGGATCGCGGATTGTATTTTGATTGCCAAGCCGCCAGCCGGATTATCCGTTGGGCCAGGATGCTGCAGCACACCACCGGGCCAATGGCAGGTATGCCGCTAAAATTGGAGCCCTGGCAAGAGTTTCGCCATGGGTCTGTGTTTGGTTGGAAGCGATCGGAAACGGGGCTGCGCCGGTTTCAGTCTACCTATCACCAAGTGGGCAAGAAGAACGGCAAGACCACCGACACGGCAGTGCCAATGCTGTTCACGCAGTTGTTCGACGGCGAGGCCGCGCCGCAGGGCTATTGTGCAGCGACCACCAAAAATCAGGCCGGGCTGCTGTTCAAAGAAATGAAGCGCATGATCAAGCGGTCGCCGATTTTGAAAGAATTCATGGACGTTTCGCGAACGTCGATCGAGACGCCTGAATCTGATGGTTTGATCGCTTGCTTGAGCCGCGACGGTGATTCATCGGATGGGATCAACCCGAGCTTTTTGGCGCGCGACGAAATGCACCGCTGGACGGATCGCGAACTGGCCGACACCATTGTTGAAAGCATGATAGCCCGCGCCCAACCGATTGATTGGGTGATCACCACTGCCGGGCAGTCGCGTGATTACGTCGGTGCAGGCGCATTGCTGGACCCGGAACCAATCACGTCGCAGCCGGGCCTTGATGTGCGTATTCACCAGCTGAGATTGTCGGCGGTTTTGCCCAAGGTCGAAGACCTGGTGAAGGGGTATGACACCCGGTTTGCGCCAGTGGAAATGCACCGGGCGCTGTTCCATCCGCAAACCCGCCAGTTGGTGGCGGAACCGCACCGTATTTTCAAAGGCATGATTGACCAGATCACATTCCCGCGTGAGGCGCCCGGTGGTTCGCCGGCCTGTGTGATTTCGGTGGCCTCGGAAACCCGAATTCTGACCCGCTCTCTGGCCAGCAAGAAATCTGACGAAAGCCACAAGGCGCGGGGTGGCGACCGATTTCGCCGCAATGCAGTCGCGTCTGGAACTGTGCAGGTGTTCTGGGGCGAGAAAAAGCTGGAGTGACCCGCAAGCCAACGGTGTTTGCACCATCAGGCGGTCATGTTGAGCCGCGAACTGGCGACGATAGGTAAGGTGATGAAACAAGAACTGACAATTACCGCGCGGCTGCCAGACTGGCGACCGCGCCTTTCGGCGTATCTGGCCGAAAACGGAGCCCGGGCGTTTCGGCCCGGGTTCCATGACTGTGCCTTGTTTGCTGCAGGCGCTGTCGAGGCCATGACAGGTACGGATGCGGCTGCCCAGTGGCGCGGCACCTATCGCAGTCTGGAGGATGGCCAGTCGTTGCTGCAGCGGGCGGGTTATAGCGATCATGTGGCGCTGGTGGCGGCGTATTTGTCCGAGGTGCATCCCTCCCAGGCCGCCGTCGGGGATCTGGCTGCGCTGCCGGGGTCTGATGGCCGCCCAGCCTTGGGCGTTGTTCAAGGGGCATCGGTCTATGTGTTGCAGCCTTCGGGCATGGCTCTGGTCAATCGCTTGCAGATCGAAAGGGCGTTTCGCGTATGAAAAAGATCGAAATGGCCGGTTGGGCTCTGGTGCTTTTCCTGCTGCCGGACGCTGCGCAGGCTGCATTCATTGGCGTGGCAATCAAGGCAGTTGCGCTGTTCGCAGGCACGGGCACGATCGGTGCCTTTGTTGTGCGCATTGGCATATCCATGGCGCTATCGGCGCTGGCGGTGGCGCTTAAGGGCAAGCCGAAGGCTAGCGCCGCTACTGGGATCAAAACAGAAACCAGCACCGGGGGCACCAATCCTCAGTCGTTTATTCTGGGGCGCTATGCCACTGGCGGCAATCTGGTGGCGCCTGGCTGTCGTGCTGATCATCTACGGGATCATTGGCAGGTTGAGAGACCAGGGCATTGATCAAACCAAGCTGCGCAGCTCGGGTGTCGCCGCCTTTCTGGCGGTCGCGCTGCCGTTGATCGGCGCCTGGGAGGGCCAGCGCAACCATGCCTATCTCGATATGGTTGGGGTGCCGACGATCTGCTTTGGCCACACCAAGGGCGTCCAGCTTGGCGACTATCTGAGTGATACCCAATGCGCGGATCTGTTGCGCTCTGAGGTGCTGGAATTTCGCGAGGGGTTGCACGGATATTTCAGCGCCGCCACCAAGTTGCACCGCCTGCCGCCAGAGCGGGATGCCGCCTATGTCAGCCTCGCCTACAATGTCGGGGTGCGCGGGACAGGGCGCAGCACTGCCACACGCCGCCTGAACGCGGGCGACATCGCTGGTGGCTGTCAGGCGCTGACCTGGTGGAACAAGGCCGGGGGGCGGGTGGTGCGTGGTCTGGTGCGGCGTCGGTCAGGTGAATACCAGCTTTGCATGATTGGTCTGGGCTAATGCAGGCCCTGGTGCTGCGCAATCTGCCTGCGCTGGGGCTAGCCCTAGTGCTGTTGGTGGCGGTGGCATGGCTGGTCAACCTGGTGCAGGACCGCACCCAACTGCAGGGCGAGCTGGCCGCTGTCAAGATCGAGGTGGCCACCGCCCGGGTGGCGCAAGATCAGGCCCTAGAGGCCGCCCGCGTCCACCGCGCCCATCTGGCCCGGGCCGCTGATCAGGCCCGCCAGTTCGACATTATCCGCAACGAATTGCAAGAAATGGAGGGCCGCAATGCGCCTTTATCTCCTTTGCTGCGTGCTACTGCTGAGCGCCTGTGGCCCTGATCCACTTGTTGTCATGGCGCCGCCACTCCAAGTACCGGCAGATCTGTTGCGGGGCTGTGCTGGTTGGACCGGGCCGGTGCCGCGCAATGAAGGGCAATGGGCTGATGCCGCCTGGGCTGAGATGCGCGGGCGGTACTGCGCCAATGGCCGCATCGAAACCATTGCCGAAATTCTGAACCCGAGCGGGCCGCGCTGATCGGCCTGATCGCCCCTTTTCCTACACTTACAACTGGAGCTAACCCATGCCTGCAGTAGATGATTTTGAGGTCTATTCCTCTAGCCTGACCAGTCCAATAAACGACCCTACCTGACGGGCCTTTTCTGGACAATTAAGCCGATTGGGTGTCGGAGCACATACTGTCGGCATGCTACAACAAAACCGATACCGGCCACCGGGGGGGCTAGATCGCCCACAGCACGAGCGGTACCAACTGAACCAGCTCGGCTTACTTACAAGTAGGGTAGCCCCCCATCTGGATGATCTTGTTACCCTTAATCCGGTAATAGCCAGTGGTCTTGTACCTGCCTGTCTCCATGAACCAGCGGGCCAGTGGCTCTGGGTAATGACTGGCAATCAGTCGGCTCCAATATTCAAATCGATCCGGTGACAGCGCCTGCCCATAATAGGTAGGGCCATGAAAGCCAAAAGTGGTGGACGGATTGATGCAGACATCTCCAGCCCCCAGATACATGGTGCAGGATGACATGCATCTGCTGAGTCTGATCTCCACATGTTGTCGTGAATTTCGCAGCCAGGCGATTTCGTTGGCGCGGTGGCGCACCAATCCACCTCGATAATTCGAGACGATGAAAACTTGACCGGATTCTGAGTTACTGTGCGGTACCAGTCCCACCCCAGCAGCCAAGATGACTGCCACGAACAGGACGCGACGCACAGACTCGTACGCAACAATAGTGACTTTCATTGCTATTTCTCAATGCAATAAAACGACGGACTACCCTCGGACCCTCTTCGGCTCGAAAATCTATGCCTGCATCCTTAACGTCCCGTTTGGAAACGGGTCGCTCTTTGTGCAAAAAATATGGTTTAATTACATTGATTTAGGGGGAGGGTGCTTCTGGAAGTTTCTGCGATTTGTAGTCGCCTTTGGAGCGGTCCCAGTACCTAATAATTCCAAAGTAAAGCGCCAGAAGGAAATGTCACGCGTCGGGCGCCATTTTTTTTCAACCTGAAAAAAATCCATTTGCTAATGGCGGGGCAGTTCAGATCCCTTCGTTTGGCTCCATCATTTCTTTCTCGTGCCCATATCAGGAAGTGAACCAAGTTTTGGACAGACAGATCATGGCGCTAACCCATGCATTTTTTGGGGGTTAGTTGGACGTATTTCAAATCGATATAAGTTATATCCTTTGCATAACTTATATAACTTGTGCAAGTCGTAAAAATCGCGCTATCGGTAGGAATGGGGAATCGAAGCTTGTCAGATCACTACATCCGGCTGGGAATGAGCAATGAAATGCGTGCGCGCATTGAAGAGTGGCGCATTGCGAACCGTGACCCCGAGACAGGAAAGATGGTTTCCTTCTCAGAAGCGGCACGCCTATTGATTCATGCGGGACTTGCGGGCAAGATCCTGACAATCAACCCAAAGTAGGTGATGTAGTAAAAGGAACTTCCTTTGAAACGTGTAGTAAAAGAAGCCGTAGAATCCAGAAAGAGGGCGTCCGTAACGGCGCACCGATACCTGCCGTCAAAAGAGGGCCAGGTGGAGGCTGCAAGGGCCTGGGGTGTTCCGGTTGACCGCTTTCCGGGTGTTGGTGATATTTCGCCACTTTACGTTGATGATGTTCGAAAGCTGGGCCGCACTACAAATTGGCCGGCGAAACTGCCGATGCGCGCTGTAATGTTTCGGGAACTTGCTCTGGGGCTAGGGCCGGATGATCAGGTGTTTTTCTATAGCCCGCTATGCGTTGGGTTTTCCGAGAAACATGCGCGGGACGTAATCGAGGCAGTGTGGGACAAGGATCATATGATCTATGTTCATACGCTCGAAGCGCTGTATCGCAAGGGCGACGACCTGGCTGGGTTCTTTGACCTGCACGGCAAGGAATTGAAGGCCGCGCAGATGCGCGACTATCGAAGCAAGAAACCTAAGTAGGGAGCAGTAGGAGTGGGATCGAGTATCGAAACTTCTGATCAGCCTGATGTCTTATGGCACTATACGACATTTTCAACTTTGAGAAAGATTGTCGAAACCCAGTCTCTCCTTGGGAGGGATTACCGTCTGTTGAACGATAGCACAGAGGTTAAACAAGGGGCAAAATGGATTGCCGACTGGGTCCGTCACCAGAAGGACTTTGATTATGGGCCTGATGGGGCTGACTATTTCTGTGACCGTCTAGAGGATTTTGAAGAAGAAGCGTGTCCCTTTGTAATTTCCTTTTCAGCAGCTCGCGATAAGTTATCGATGTGGCGGGGATATGCCGATGCCGTACATGGGAGTGAAGGGGTCGCCATTGGATTCGATCGGGCTGATCTTAGGGCAATTACCTACGAGTCAAACTTTATAGGACCTACTGCTGTTGCCTATGACCACAATAGTTTTCTGAAGATTGTATCAGTGGTGACAGATTTCGATCTCACGCCTTTAAGTGGTTGGGAAGGTTATTTGAATTTGAAAATGGTACCAGCATTGGTGAAGCATGAAGCATTCGTTGAGGAAGCCGAATGGCGGATCGCAGACCTCTATCCATATAAGAACCTGGGGACGGAATTTGTTGAAGTTGAAGGCGAGCAAAGGCTAAAGCTCAAGCTTACAACGAATAAAGTATCACTCAATTACATGTGTGGTATCCGGAAAGTGCTAGTAGGCCCTAAAGGAAATAAGGCCGCCGTTGATAACTTTGTGCGGGTAGCGCTAAGGGGTGAAGCCGGAACCTCTAATGTCTTGGTGGAAAAATCAGACATTCCGTTCCTTTGAATGGATGGCACTCTGAATAGAGTAATGCCCTGCCACGCATGGATTGGCGGGGTTTGTACTGGAGTAGAGCAGTGGTGCAGAACCCTTCCCCCGGCAGTCCAACAAAGGAGAGTTTGATTAAACTGCACACGTAGAACATTTACGAAATTTCATGGATATCAATTATGAATTCTATCGACTTGTACACATTGATTATTGCTGGCGGATCGCTTTGTGTTGCTGCAATCACCTTGATCGCCGCTTTCTTGCAGACATCAATGACCAACAGATCCTCTAGTGAACTTCAGACACTTATTAGTTTTCGTGAGATGTCTAAGGAATACGATCACACAGTTGGAATGAACATAATTTCAGGGTTGTCTTGCACAAGCTATGACGATTTTTTGAGTGAGGTACCTAAGGACGACCAAATTGCCGTTCGCAACTGTGTGGAGTTTTTGAATTTTGTTGCGATTATGACCCGTGCAGGACACATCAGAAAACAGAGTGTTTGGGATGTGTATTTTGTGTCATTCCGAAAGATGGGTGAAAAGTTGTCTCCATGGTGGTTCGTGGGAGAACGTCTGAATTATCCTCAAAAATTCAAGTCAGCGCAAGCTATGGCTAGTGATGTTTTGAACATTACCGAGGAGGAAATCTCAAATTTTGATCGGGCGATCACTGGATAGTATATTTTTGAAGCCCAACAAAGGAGGGAAGTCTCAGCATGACTGAAGATAATGGGTTTAGGCTTTATCGTTGGCGAACCGATCCGAGCTTAATTGAACAACTGATCGAGCGCCGATTTTCCGCCCCTGAAGATGCAACTGAGGATATCAGTGTTGGCGGCTGGCAATTGGACCCTCATGCCCACGCCGAAGACATTGAAAACCTAAAGGCGGCAGTTGACGAGGTGGTTAGGGATGCGAAGTGCGCAGAGGATTTGAGCGGTGCACTGATTGAGATCGTTAGGATGGCACTCGCAGAGGGTGACCGAGAGTCCAACTAAGGAGCGGCCTGCGGACACTTGATGGGGGTAAGTGCGCAGGCCGCAATTTCCACCTGTTGCTCTGGTAGATTTTATATAGACTAGTACAATCAGGACATGCGTCCAAAAAGGAGCAGGGAAATGCTGCATGAGGCGGTGAGCAACGCGCTCACAAACATGAACCGAAGAATTTTCCAAGGTGCCGACGTGAACGCAGGTCCCAGTTGGTATGACTACCTTTGGATACCAGCCATGATTGCCTGGGCTTGGCATAAGTATCCTAATCCCCTGGGAATGGTAGCGCCGTTGATCCTTGTAGGTGTGTGGATCACGTATTTAGTCATGTGGCATGCGGGCTGGAGAAAGTCCAACTAAGGAGGCCGGGACAACGGCCGGTCAACTGCTTGATATGAGGGCAAGTGAAGTCTGCGAAGTCAGGAGAAGTCCGTGCCGCCGCCGGGATTAATAGCATATGAGAATGTCACTTCGTCTCGGTCATCGTCGCGGGAAGCATCCTTTACGTCGTGGATTTGCACACAGGCGAAGTTTCCATGTTGGTTCTCAAGGCAAAAAACCTGACCCTCTTCCGGAATCACCGATCGATTTGAGTAGTTTAGGGCTGTCACGTCCTTCAATTCGGAAATCTGCCCCGCGCCCTGTGCTATCGCGATTTTCTTAATGTCCGGTGGGTCTCTGTAAACATGGATACTTCGGTCACTCGCTTTCGAGAATTGTAACGTGAACTCAAGGTCAGCCCGTCCAATCGCGAACTGGTGATTGTTGCTCATGTAGTCGCAGGTATTTCGACCCTTTATCCGCCTGTTAGCGTATCCAGGTTTCCACGGCCAATATGAGGCAAGTAGCGTTGCAGTACCTCCGAAGAGGACAGCGATTGGTTCCATTGGAAACCACCACTCAACTATTTCTGCAATGAGCCACACACATGAAAGGATGAGAAACGATATACCTAGCCAGAACAACAGCCGCTTTTGGCCGCGCTGGAGACGAAAGAGTGTATTGTGAAACATCCTGCACTTATAAGGGTAGTCAACATCAGTTCAATGTGCTTCTGCACTTGAAGCGGTTATTGATCAGTCCAAAAAAGGAGACGGCGACTATGGCCGATGAATGCAACATGTGTGATGTCCTGGCCGCTGCCGATCGCGGCATGGCGGCGTGGGATGGTGACCAGTTTACCGAGGCCGATCGAGCTGACTACATCAAAAGCTTGAA
>JABSSD010000154.1 GCA_013214575.1 Paracoccaceae bacterium
ACAGCGGTAACCAGCCCGTCAAAGGCCCGCGCGCTGGAGGCGCTCGGTGCCGACGCCACGCTGGGCCGCGACGAAGCCCTGCCGCAGGACAGCTTCGACGTCGTGCTCGAATCTGGTGGGCGGCGCGCGCTGGCCCGCGCTGCTCGACGCGCTGTCGGTCCGTGGCCGCTACGTGACGTCTGGTGCCATCGCTGGGCCGATCGTCGAGCTCGACTTGCGGACGCTCTACCTAAAAGACCTGACGCTTGTGGGCAGCACGCGGCAAGACCCGCGCGTTTTCACCGACCTCGTGGGCTATATCGAGGCGGGAGAAATCAGGCCTGTCCTCGCAAAAACCTACCCGCTGCGCGATCTGCGCGCAGCGCAGGAAGCGTTTCTCGAAAAGTCCCATGTGGGCAAGATCGGGATCGAGATCCCCGGCTGACGCGAATCTGGCCCGTCCTGGCACAGTCCACGGCGGCGGGCGCTATAGATCAAACAGCCAGTCGCGCATGAACGCTGCGAGGCTTGGGCTGACGTCTTGTGCCTTGTCTTCGCAGGCAACGCAGCGCGAGCCCAGAACGCTGCGTAGATTATAATGCCGGTTCTTGCACATGCGGCCCGAGAAGAAAAAATCGGTGCCAGCCTTCAGGGCTCGGGGGCGGGTGCGGGGGTATTTCATCCATTCCGGATGGCCCGCAAGCTTGGCCTGTCTGTTGCGCTGACCTTCTTTGTGATGTTCCGCCATGGCCGCAGTATCCAAAACCGCCGCGGCGGATTCAACCGCAAAATTGCCGCGCCGCAGCGCTGCACGGCGTCGGCCGGTGGTCTGTTTCTATGCGGTCAGGCTGATTTGCGACCTTCGCCCATATAGAGCTTCTGCATATCGACAAAGGCACCGTTTTCCAGCCGCGCGCGCATGGCCTGCCAGGCGGTGGGATTGGCCAATATCGCCCCATAGAGAGCCACCGGCACGTTCAGGTCTTCGATTGGTTTTTCAGAGGCGGTTTGCAGCCAGCAGAACACATAGGCGTCAGTGTCACCGTCGGTACCAACCAACCGCAGCTCGACACCCTCGGCCAGAGGCACCGATGGAACGCTGCGCAGGATGTGCAGTTTCATCAACTCGATGATGACATCGTCCAGATCATGTTCGCGGATCAGCAATTTCTCGCGGACGGCGGGCCAGCCAAAGGTGACGCGCATGGTAAGGTCCTGACCGACCTGCTGGGCGGCCTGTGGCGCCTTGTCCCCATAACTCTCGGCAAACAGCAGCGCCGCGTCGTCCTCGACTTGCAGGTGATCGCGCATCCGGTCTGCCGGCATGGCGGCAATCCACTGGCCGCGCCCGACATCCAGATAGTTGAACTGTGGTTGCAGGCGAAAGCGGTCCTGACAGGCGCCGCATTCAATGTCCTGAAAACGATCTTTCAGAATATCCTCGCGCAGATCGGGGCGGCGGTCGGCATTGACGCTGCCCACGGCCATCATGATGACAGGGGCCTCGCATTTCGGGCACACTAGGTTTACGGGCTGGAAAAGAGACATTTATCAATGACCTTTCAAAGGACTAAAGTTTGGCTAACCAGCTGACAGCCGGGTGTTCTGGCTTTAGCTTTCCGGAATAATAGGCGGCGTATAATTCCGAGAACCACTCTCCCGGTGCGCGGAACTGATAGCCGGTGATGCCTTTTGGCCGTGCGTCCAGCCGGTAAGAGGTCCAGGTGTTCGCGTAGCTCTCCTGATAGACAATACCGTCAATCGAGATTTTTTTGGCGCCACTCATGCTGGCCCAGGGATTTGCCGATTCAGAGGCGGCTTCGATATGGGCCCGCACCCGAATGCGGCGGCTCTCCCATTCTTCGTCCGAGCAGGCCTCGTCGCCGGGTTTGGCGGGGGTATATGGGTTTTCTTTATGGGCCAGATAATTGGTGACATAAGATTTGTCGTATTGGAACTTGTTGGCGATTTTTTCCGCAATGAGAGATGTATCGGCGCCGTATTCGGTCCAGCCGCCATAGTCCTTGCCGCTGCCATTGCGGGTCATAAACCCGGTCTTGTCGTCCACCGCATGTCCGACCTCATGCATTGTGTTCCAGTTGAAGAAGGTGACAGGGTCCTCATTGGCCGGTTTGCATTTTTCCAGCTCGGCGCGTTCTTCTGGCGTCGCGGCGTCCTCCAGACTGCCCACCGCGTCTTCTCCACCCAGCGGCCGGGCCGAAGAACTCGCCGCATCGCCCTCATGCATCACAATGCGCTTTTCGCTGCCGTCATACTCCGAGCCGCCATCCTTATGTTCATTGACCGCAAATTTGCTCATCGAGTCATTGTCGAGAGTGTGGTCCAGCGGCAGGTCCTGCATTGCCTTGTAAAAGGCGACAATATTTGGCCCCTGCAGAGCGTTATCGGCGATTTTGCTGCCGGGGGCCAAGTTTTCCTGGCTGAAGTTCTTGATGTCGCAGCCAAACCGGGCCTTGAATGCGACTTTGACAACTGCGCGCTGTGCCTCGGGTTCCAGATTATCAATCATAGCGTCAAGTTCAGCGGTGCCGTTCGGGCGTGACAGGATTTCCTCGATGTCCTTGGGTTCGGGAGGGATGTTTGCCCGCATTTGCGCCATCACAAAGGCGCTGGTGCCAATGCTGCGCACCTCTTCCAGCAGCTTGATCGCCTCAGCTGGTTTGCGAGCCTCCATTTGCGCCGCCGCATCGACCAGTTTCTGGCGAATGGCGTCGATGCTGGGTTTGATCGCATATCTGTGTTCATGGCTTTCCAGCTCGGCCAGACGCGGTTCCACTTCTGGTTTGGCCCGCAGATCTGTGTAGGCCTTGTGCTGATCCGCCAGCGCCAGCGCATGCTTGATCATCGCGATGGCGGCTTCGATATCGGCGCTGACCCTCTCGAAATTCTGCCCGGTTTTGGCGGTTGTCTCCGCCTGGGACAGAAGTTTTTCGATCTCGGATATATCCGTCGTCACATAGGCGGTTTCGCCATGTGTCTTGACGGCGCTCAATGCAGTCTGTGCGCGGGCGATTTCCTGCACAAAGAAGCCATATTGCGACATGATCTCATCCGCCGCGTTGCCGGCCTCCAAGGCCGCCAAAAGATGCGCCTTGGCCTCTTTTGCTGCCAGCCCGTCCTGTTGGCAACTGTCGATTTCCGCGTTTGCCAGATCCAGATATTTCTTCGCAATATCAGCGTTATCTTTGCTGGCGATGAATTTGATCGACAGTTTTGCCAGTGCCACTTGCGGCCACCAGGGGGCGCTGTCTTCGTCCCCGCCAATGGCCGCGTTCACCGCCTCTAGAAGGGCGTGATTGCTGGCCGTCTTGATCGCCTCTTCCGCCGAGGCCGCCACCTCATCCGCCATGGTTTTTGCGGTTGCATAATCGCCCGGGGCCAGTTTGACCAGATTGCCATATTTGGTTGTCAGCCGGATCAACTGGGCGGCAATGGCATCCGCATGTTTGTGACCCTGCGCCTCGTCCAGCTTGTCCCTGGCCGCCTTCCGGGCCGCTTCATAGTCGGACGACCCTTTGATTTTGACCAGCAGAGCCTTGGCCAGCGTGGTGATCTGCAACAAGGCCTTGGTTGCCTGAGAGTAACTGTTTTCACTCAGATCGGTTTTGGTCTCGTCGACTGTGGTCGCTGTTAGCCGGTCTTCGATGTCCTTGATCAGCTCTGTGGTGGCGGCGTTTCTTTCGCCGTCCAGCAGCCCTGCAGCGGCCTGCGTATCGGTCAGAGCCGGGCGGTAAAGATCGGCCATCGCCACCAGCGCTTTGCAGGCCGTTATCTTTTGATAGGCGTTCGCAAACACCCGCAGGGCTGCCGAATAAATATGCTCGGTTTTCAACGTCTCATATTTGGCATAATCGACATCTGCCCGGGCAACCTGATGCGCGCCGGCTTCTTTTCCGGGCCCGATAAGAGCCGCCCTAGGGACCTTGAAAAACGGGTCTTCCCATCCAAGCACGGTTTTGAGTGTTGTCATGTCTTCTGCAGTGGAGGCCTCCCAGTCGGTGGCCGCTTTGGCCTTGGCTGCGGCGGCCTTGAAGTCGCCGCCGACCTGCTGTGCGGCGCCAGCGTCCAACAGCGTTTGGATCTCTGTTATCCGGTGGCCAAGCTGGGCGGCAACTGCGCCGCCCTCGGTGGTGATCGAGGTAATGATCGCGGTGGCGCTGGTGCGGAGTTTCACGATCTCCTTGTGAACTTCGCCATCGGCGCGGGCCTGATCCAGGTGTTTTCGCGCCGTGGCAAGCTTGGCTTCCGCCGCTTTGTAATTATAGGCTTCGGGCTTGATCAGGTCATCCGCCTCGCCGATCATCACGTTGATTCTGTCGATATGAGGCTGCAGGCAATTGTCCACATTCAGCGCGGCCAATGCCGCCACCTGAGCGGCCAGCGAGAGTTTGATATCCGCATAGGCCCGATGCTGGTGGACCAGAACCATGGCCAGTTTCAGATTGCCAATGGCGCTGTCCAAATGCGCCCGGGCCTCATCGTGTTTCTTTGCCTTGTGGGATTTTTCGGCCTCCATTGCCGGCACTTGTGCCTTGGCGATAAAGGCTGACAGGTCATTCCCAGCGTCGGCCGCCAGCACCTTGTCGCGAATGTCGGTAAAGACCTTGAACGCAGGGGCCCATTTCTTTTTCGACTTGTCCAGCGCGGCTTCGTCATGCAACGCCTCAATATCAAGATCGGCCTCCGCCGCCGCCTTGGCGTTGTCCACCCGTTTTTCGGCGTCAGCCAGGGTGGTATTTGCAACTGCGAAATCACATCTCAACGCCAGTAGCGCCGCCTCTGTCATCAAGACCTTGGCGGCATCGATCAGCGATGCCGCCTGCGGCACATTCTTCAGCGCTTCAATTTTGCCCTGAACGGAGGTTCGTTTTTCTTTGTATGATTTACAGCTGTTTGCCTGCGCCAAACTGGCAGGCCATTGACCTTCGGTCCCTGCCAGAACGGCGGCGGCAGTGGAGAATTTATGCAGCGCCGCCTCGGCCTTGGCGGCCACCAGATCGGCCTCCATTTTCAGGATCATCACCTGAATGCCCGAGGCACCATCATGGGCTTTGAAATCGCGCAGCCTGGTTTCGAATGCCAGCAGCTTTGGCGGATATTGCTGCACCGTTGGGATTTCAGATTTGAGATGCACAATTACCGCCCATATTGGGCTAAGTTTTTGACGAGAAACGGAATAGTCTGACGTTGCCGCGATGTCGGACCCGGCATAGCAGCTGTCTAGCTCTGCCAGTTTAGCGGCGATCAGCTGTTTTATGTCGACTGCCAAACCTGCCCAGTGATCAATCCAGTCCTTCGCAATGGGCCGGTCTTTTTCATAAGACGCCTTGAGCTCCTTTACCTTCGTGGTCGAGGTGAATATCTCGGCAATCTTGTCGAGCTTCTTGATGCCGTCCTTGAATTTTTTGGCGGCGCGGTCCAGCTGAGCCGCATCGTACAGACCTTCCATTTCCCGGGCCGGGTCATCAACCGCTGCGGCGCCGGTGACAGTGCCACGGTCGGTATCCGCCTTGATCTTGCGGTCGCCGTCAATTGCGGCAAAATGGGCAAAATCATCGGCCATGATTTCAGTAGCGGCAATAATTACCTCTGCGGCAGTCAATTCATCGGTTGCGGCTTTCAATGCGTGGGCCTTGGATTTTTCAATTGCAGAGGCGCGAATATCCGCGATCTTTGATATTTCCGGCGCAATTTCTGGCGAGCCGGATCTAGTGTGACTGGTCAGCGGCACCAGCCGCAGGTCAAAAATTGTCAAAGCCTTTTGAAACCCTGTCTTGGCCTGCGTTTCGGTGGCAATTGCCCGCTTTATTCCAATCAGCGCTTTCTCACCGATATCCAGTTTTGCCGCACTGTCTGGTGACGGTGCCGCCTTGGCGTCTGATACCAATTTGGCGATTTTCTGAAGCGCCGTGTTCCAGGCTTCGGGGGTTTGGCTAATGGCCTCGGCTATCAGGCTGTTGTAGCTGGCGATCGGGCCGTCGGTCAGGGATTTGATCGCCGCCTCGATCCGCTGGATCTGCTCGGACAGATCGAGTTCTGTGCGCTCGCCTGCAACCTCCGGCGGCGGCGGTTCCTGGCCCGAGGGCGCCTTTTGCGATGTCGTCGGCTTGGGAGCAGTCAGTGTCTCGCCGTCTTGCTCCGGCGCCTGCGGGCTGTCCGCTGCGGGCTGTTGCGGAGCGGATCCGGTGGCGGCTTGCCGGGCCTCGGAAATGGACTTGGCCAATGGTCCGATGGCCTTGAGCGCGGTTTCAAAATCCGGCGGTGTGGCCGTTACTTTGGCGTTTATCAGCGCCCAGACAGCTTGGATTTTCTTGGCCTGCGGTGTCCCCAGCGCCAAGGCCTCGGTCACCAGTGGCGTCAATTTTGTCGATGCCTGCTGCCATTTTGCGGCCAGCATTGCCTGGCGCTTGGCCAAAGCGGCGGCGTCCCTGGCTGCGGTCTTCATCGCATCGGATAATTTACCAATGAAATCAAGCGCGGTCTGGTAGGCTCCGGTTTCAGCCTTGCGCTGAATAGCGGACCAAAGCGGGGTCACTTGAGACAGGTCAATGCCGGCAATTGCCCCCAGTTTGGCCAGATTTGATTCAACTTTTGTCGCCGCAGATGCCCATTTTTCAGCCAGTGGATCGGGCTGGCCCGGGGCGGATTCCGCTGCATCCGGCAGCACTGTTGTGTCGCCTTTTTGCGGGGTCTTGGGGCTGGGGGCGGCGGTCGGCGCTGTCGCCGATTGACCCGTGTCAGCCTCGGCAGTGGCTTCGTCTTCATCGACGTCCGATTCAATCACCTGGCCGCTGGGATCGAGCACGATGATGTTGAACTTGAGGCCAACAACCATGAATAGTTTTCGCGCCTTGCGGGCAAATCCGGGCAGAATTTTGCCATCAATGGAGACCGAGAGGTCTTTTCCTTTGAGCGTCAGCCGTCCAAAGGTGAAAAGCGGCGTCTCGCCATCTGCTTTGGCCTGCTTTCCCAGTATCTTAGAGGCTTTTGTTTTGTGCAGAATGAAAACCGAATTCTCGATTTTCTTACCAAAGCACAGACCAAAGGCAAGCTCTCGCTTTCGTGCCAGTGCGATCTGTTGTTTGATTTCTTTTGCGGCAGATCCATCAAGAGACATTAGGGCTATCCCGACAATTAAAAAAATGTAAAAATTTAAACACAAGCGTCGCTGCGCCTTCGAGCGTCGCATGGGGCCGGGGTTTCAGCAAGAATTTTTTCCGCTGACCCGCCGTGGGTTGAATCCGCAATTTATGGGGGTATTGATGTGAGGCTGTTTTGATTTCTCTGGAACCCGGATATGGAAGATGAAAAACTGGCATCGAGTTTGGGTGGCGGTAATTGTCGTGCTTTTGGGATTTGGCGGCAGTGGGTTTATCAGCGGCTCATTTGCATCGGATAAAGGCAACGGACCGATCGGAGATAGTCCAATGACATTACCCACGGTAGGCACCTTTGACGGGGCCTGGATTGTTGAGAAAGTGACGGGCGTTGATCTGACAGGGTTTGACGCGCTGCGGTTTGATTTTGACGCGGGCACGCTTTATGGATCGGGGCCCTGCAGAAGCTTTAAGACGAGCTTTGGACCGGATGTTCAGAACCTGATGTTTGCCCCATTGCAAATTGGTGGCGGGCTCTGTGACGAGCAAACAATGATCACCGAACGCAAGTTTCTGCAGCGGATTGGGCTGGTCAACCGTTTGGAAATCGACGCCGACAACCAGCTTGTGATGTATGCCTCTGATCAGCCCATGCTCTGGGCCCGCCGCCTGCCCGAGTGAGT
>JABSSD010000155.1 GCA_013214575.1 Paracoccaceae bacterium
CCCAGCGGCTGCTTTCTCTGGTTTTGGAGGGGTAAGCATTTCTGCAGGCTCGTGTAGTGGGCAAATTTATTGGGGTCAGGACGGGGTTGCCGGTGCGGCTGTTAATGTGGGGGCAGCATACGCGGGGGGGACGCGCTGGGGGACGAGCGACAGTGGTGGCCTTCCAGTAATAGGGATAGGTTCTGGGGCGCAAATAACTGTGGCGACATTAACTGGGTGTGGGTTCTTTGACGTAACCATTGTTTCACAAGAGGGGGTTACTGCAACTTCACCGCTAACAGAAGCTTACATTGGTATTATATGGCGCGCCCGGGAAACGGCGGGCGGCCCACTATACGAATACCAACTCGCAGTTTCCGGCGTCACATCAACAGTGTCGATAGACACAAAAGAACTCGTCGATGAGACGCCACCAACAGTCGCCATCGCCGCGCTTTCCGGCCCCGTGGCAGGTGTCTACACCGCTGCCATAACGCTTTCAGAAGACAGCACCGACTTTGAACTGACAGATCTCACGCTCACCAATGCCACCGCCACGCTAACTGGTTCCGGCACCAGCTACAGCGCTGAGCTGACCCCGGTTGCCGATGGTGCGATTGCCCTGTCGGTTGCCGTTGGCACGTTCAGCGATGCGGCGAGCAACACCAACACGGCGGCGTCCAACGAGGTGACAGCGGATTACGACGGCACTGCGCCCACGGTCAGCATCGCGGCTCTGACCGGCCCGGTGGCGGGCAAATACACCGCTGTGATCACCCTGTCAGAGGCCAGCACCGACTTTGAACTGGCGGACCTGAGCCTGACCAATGTCACCGCCACTCTGTCAGGGTCCGGCACCAGCTATAGCGCTGAGCTGACCCCGGTTGCCGATGGTCCGATTGCCCTGTCGGTTGCCGTTGGCACCTTCAGCGATGCGGCGAGCAACACCAACACGGCTGCGTCCAACGAGGTGACGGCGGACTACGACGGCACTGCGCCCACGGTTGTTCTCGCCAGTGCTACCACAAGTATAACTGGGCCCAGTTCGTTTGAGGTGAGTGTCTCCTTCTCGGAAACAGTCACCGGATTTGATGCCTCAGACATTGCCGTCACCAACGGCGCAGTTGCCTCTGTCACCGGAGCCGGGGCTGCGTATGTCGTGGCAATCAATGCAACCGGCGGTGGCGATGTGGAGCTTTCGATCCCGGCGGCTGCGGCCACAGATGCAGCAGGCAATGGCAGTGAAACCTCAAACACGTTGATCATTGCAAGCAATTCCGTGGCCGAAACCCAGAAGGTCATCGCACAGTTTTTATTCGCCCGCGCCAACCAACTGCTGTCAAGCCAGCCAGATCTTACCGGCTTTCTGCTTGGCACCGGAAGCGGAGGGTTCAGTGGGCAGGTTACTCGGGGGTCCGGTTCATTCGACGTTGTCAGCAATCCGAACTATCCGCTGTGGTTCCGTATGAGCGGTTCTCTCGCTAGCGAAGGCTCGCGTGAAACTGATTATGTTTTTGGTGCCTTTGGCAGCCATATTACGGTCAATCCGAACTTGCTGATTGGCGGGTTGATTGAATTTGATTATCTGAACCAGGACGAAGGCAGTTCGAGCGTAAAAGGCCACGGCTGGCTGGCCGGCCCCTATTTCGTCGCGCGAGTCCCCGACCAGGAGCTGTATTTTGAAGGCCGGTTTCTTTACGGTGAAAGTTCTAACGATATCAGCCCTTTTGGGACCTATACCGACAGTTTTGACAGCGAACGTCTGTTGGCACAACTCAAGGTCACCGGTGTTTTGGAACATGGCGTGACAAGACTGTTCCCCAGTCTGGCGGCCTCCTACACTTCGGACGACCAAAAGGCCTATACCGACAGTTTGGGTAATTTTATCCCCAAACAAGGGATCGAGCTGGGTCAGATCGAACTGGGTATGGCCTTTGAAACCCCGGCTCCGTTTTATGATGGCCGTGGTGCTATGATGCTGACCGGCGGCATCAAGGGCGTCGGGTCGTTCACCAACAGCTCCGGCAATCCCAGTTCGGTGGTGCCCAATTATGAGGGTGGTCGCGCCCGGATTGATCTGGGCCTGAACTATGACATGTCCAACAGTGGTCGGTTTGTCGTGGAAACTTTCTACGATGGGATCGGTGCCAACGGCTATGAAAGTTATGGTATGACGCTAGGCTTTAATTTGGAGTTCTGAATGTGCCGGAGAATACCCGAGGCGTTACACTCTGCCTCCCACCTTTTGTTACCTGCTGTTGCCGGGAGCAGGAATTTGCGCGCCGGTACTTGAGGCAGTTGATCACCGATTGATTTTACAGAAAACGTCATCGGCACCGCAACGATATTCCTGACAATGCTCTGCCTGGTTTTTCATAGCTAGCAGATGCTCAGTGGCTGCTGTCTGCACCTCGCTCCGAAGTACACTTAGTGCGGCATTGGTTGCAAAGGGCTCTTAGCGGTCACGCGGCGGTGCAGAGAGAAACCAGTTTCAGGGTCGCCTGAATGTCGGCTTCCAATGTCACGGCATGGTTGGTTCGCGCTTGCAGAGAAAGCCCGGAATCCGCCCTTCGTTCTCTAGATGCCCCCTCATGCTGCACCCGGCACGAATGTCGTAAAAGGGCTGGTAACTGCCGTTAGACGGTTTTGGCACGAAGGGCAGCTTTGGGTCGTTCCAGCGGATGCTGAACGTGGAAAGCGCGCGATTGCCGAACTTACTACAGGCGAGGTTCATTAGAGCCGCCACCGCGATGGATCGGTAAACGGGAGTTTTTCATTGCTCAATTGGGCATGACTACTGGCCAAGGAGGCCGTAATGGCCTCGCTGATGATTTTTGACCAGATCCCCGGAAGGCAAATCAGGAAAATCGTCCGGCAGGTGATTTCGGAATTTTTCCAGTGATCTGAGGACTGCTATCGCGGCCTCATTTGTCGAAACCATGTCATTCATGGTGGGGGTTGCGACTTGCCCTAATTAATCGCCAGAAGTGTCGCGGGCTCGATATCGCCAACGCGGCCCGCTGAGCGCCTTTAATCTCGGAGAGCGGCATCCCCCTGTAATTTTCCATAGAGACCCTTTAAGTGGTATTTAACTGAAGTCTCAGAGGGGTTCTGGTTGCCGATGCTACGTGCAATTAGCGGATTTGGCAGAGGTAGGGCAGATTGACCCCAAAATGGGCGCCAGCCTTAGGGGCGACGAGGCCTGGTGTCGCGCACCTCGACCAGGTCCACTTCCGGGCCACCCTGCCATCCAAATGACTGGGGTGTCTGTCCAGGGCTTCAGCGCATGGGCCTTCGGGCGGTTGATCGACGGGCAGGGGGAAGGTTTTTAGTTCCCTTAAACCTAAAGGTCAGGAAAGAGAGGTAATGGCGGCAAAGTGATGCTCTCTCGCTTGGCGGGCTCATGAACCTCACCAGCCCTCAGCCAGTTTCGCACAGCCACATCGGTAGCGCCAAGTTTGCGGGCGATCTCTACCGTCGCCCAGCCCTGGGATTTATAGGCGCGGGCCCGCCACTTTTTGGCCAATGGGACCCGAGATTGCAAACGGTGGGATATGCTGGTCAGCGCATTGGCTTTGTCATAGCCCACCAGTGCGGCGACGCTGGACCGGGTTCTGGGGTTCTTTGCAATATAGATTTCAGTGCCACCAAAGGCCTCAATAAAGCGCAGGGTGTCGTTCAGGCCCAGGACCTCAAAATAGGGTTCGACCTGAGCGGTTGGTCTTGGGTAAGGCAGTTCAGGAGTGATCATTACGCGACCCGTTTCCACCTTTGTGACCGGATCGGCGGTTTCGGCGGGAAGCTGGAATGATGGTGGCGACGACACCGCCCTGGAGCTTGTAGACAAAACCGCCGGATACCACGCCGCTGGTGCCATCGTGTTCCCTGTGCCGGTCGACGATATGACCGATCCTGCGCCGCAGGGCCTCAATATCAACGCCCTGGACCCGTTGCAGATAGCGCAGGACAGCATGGTCGGAGACACGGTGGCGGGGCTTTTTCATGAGCGGTGCTCCGACCAGTCAAAGTCGATGCCCGCGCGGTCACCCCAGCATTTGAGCGCCTGGATCACGGCATCGATCTGGGGCCATTGGCGCAACATGTCGACGTCAGCCGGGACCGAGCCCCAGGTGTTGCCAAACCGCGCGCGAATGAACTTGTTCAGCCCGGCGCGGCTGGGATCGCGCAACGCGCCTGTCTCGCCAAGCTTGGTCCACAGCACATGGATCAGGCGCAAATCTGGGCGTGAGGCGGCTTTGTGTTTTTTGGTGCCCTTTGAAGAGGGTTTAAAGCCATCGCTTTTAAGCCGTTTGATCAGCATCAAGAGTTCGGCGTGGTCCATGTCCTTCATGGAATGCTTGCCGGTTACAGCGAGCTGCAGAGCGCGGCGGGCGTCGGCGTCCATGCCAAGCTGGCGGCAGCCGACGTGGATTTTTTGTTGCAGGGCGCGGGTCATATCAGGCCTCCATGTCCAGATTGGCATCCTGAGGAAACCGATCCTCAAACCCGGCCAGACGACGGTCAGCAGTCGCCATTTCCTCCTGGATGATCAGATTCATGTCGGCAGCGGTGATACCAGCACTCTTGGCGTCACTGATGAGCAGGGTAAGCCGCCCGGACAAGGTCATCATGGCGCGGGCCTGGGCGGTGGTGGAGGCGCTAAAACTGGAATGCAGGCGCGCACGGAATTCTTCGTTTGTCATCGGCATTTTGAGCTCCCCTTCAGGCCTTGGCCAGGTCGATGGTGATGTGCTGCCACTTGGCATCCGGTGCGGGGCGTTGGTAGCAGCGCACATAAGTGGATTTACCCACCACACGCATGGCGTCTCGAATGGCCCGCATGGCGCGCTGCCAGCGTTCATCCAGGATCTCCAGGCGCAGCAGTTTGAAGATCTCAGCGCGATTGATCTGACCTTCTTTGTCGGTGTTGAAGGCATTGGTGATGATGGCGCGCAGCTCAGCCGGAGCATCGGCGGACCACTCATTCATGCACTCATCCAGAATGCCCTTGGCGACTTGCAGTTCCGGGCCAAAATCAAAGCGGTCGGCAACCGCCACCTGGATCTTGAACAAGCCGTCAAAGCTCATCAGCGTCTTGTTGCCTCGCGCGCCGCCGATGCTCGACCCGTATTCCTGTTCCAGGATGGCCTCAAAGGCACCGATGTCGTCAAAGACATGCTCTTTGAAACGGGCGGTCTGGGTACTGAGTGCCAGCGCATAGCCCGCAATCTTGCGCACGGTCTCGTCCTGGAGCTGGTCCTGGGCTTTGACCAGGTCAACCGGAATGAGGCCGCCCTTGGCATCGGTCATGTAGGTGTTGCCGTTTGCGATGACGCGACCGTCGGGGATTGGCGTGGGCTCGAACTGGCTTGAGGGTTGATTGGTCAATGTATGAGCTCCGGTTTTTGGGTTTGGGTGATGTCGGGCAAGATGGCGACGGGGTCAGGTTGCAGATCTGGAA
>JABSSD010000156.1 GCA_013214575.1 Paracoccaceae bacterium
ATCGACTCTCCGCGTTGCCAACGATCCCAGATCTCTGACTTCTGTTTATCTGTAAAAAAATGTCTGCTGCGATAGGCCATGATTTACACTCCATCTTTCCATAAAGACTAAAGTGTTGCGTCGACCCGTTGAAACCGCCATGCATTGCTGCCATTGGAGCATACCGCAGCGAATGGCCGCATTCCGCCCTTTGTGCTCGATATACCCCGTCATGCTGCACCCAGCACGAATGTCGTAGAAGGGCTGGAAGCAGCCGTTAGACGCATTGTGCGCCAAGGTCCGGTTAGGGCCGTTAGTGACCTTGAGGGGAGAGGGAAGTGGCCTGATTTCTGCACCCTGCACATTTCGTCACTAAGGGCGGGTTACGGACCTTCGCTGCGGTCAGCACCAACGGCAGCTATGCGCAGTTAGCGACATTTGCAAACTCTGGGCACAACTTCAAAGCCGACTTTCGGAAGACACGGCATGCCGGTTGCTTTGAGCCTTCACCGGCCATTATCCCAGACACAACCCTTCGCTAGCGCAGCATGTAGCGAACGGCCCAAATCGGCCGCTCGTGGCTGTACAGAATGCTGCGGCGCGGCTTTCGCTTTTCTGCCATTCGAACACAGTGCAGAAAGTTCATAGCCTAGATGACAGCCACTCGGGACAAAGGCACCATCTAGTGGACTGAATGCTGGTTAACTATTGACGAGTATTGGTTTCATTTTGCAAGGTATGGATCGCCAATTGCGCAAAAAGTTCCCCATTAAGGAGGCCTCCCGATGCGTTTGATCCTCGCCGCCGCCATTTGTGTCGCCCTGCCCTGTACAGCTTATTCAGAAGGGCTTTGGAGTAAGGTAAAGAAGGGGGCATCGAATGCTGGCGAAGCTATTGGGAATACCGCAACCGATGTCGGAAACGCCGTAGGTGATTCCATCCATTCGACAACTGAGATGGTCAGCAATGAAGATACCCCGGAGCTGACACGGCAGAGAATTGGTGGCGTTGCCACTGAAACCCTTAACTTGCTGTTTTCTATGAACGCGGAAGCAAAAGCCCTGTATGATCTGAGCTTTGGTTATGCAGTGTTCAATGCGCGTCAACTCACGGTCGTCGGGGCCACCGCCGGTTATGGCCGAGGCGTTGCAATTGCAAAAGAAACCGGCGCGCGAACCTACATGAAAATGGGAACGGGTGGTGTAGGACTATCGCTCGGAATTGGCGGCTTTGATCGTAAGATAGTGATCCTCTTCGAAGATGATACGCTCTTCCACCAGTTCATCGACTACGGCTATGACGCGACTGCTCAGGCGGGCTCTATGTTTGGTGACGAGAAAGACAGTCAAGAGGTTCGGTTTGTTGATGGGCGGTCTATATTCATTCTGACCAAGAAAGGTTGGAAAGTATCAGCATCGGCGGTCGGTACGAAGTATTGGAAGGATGCTGAGTTGAATTAGACTTTGCACTGCGCCTAGATAAAAGGCCCATACTGGTCTCCTAGCCGTCATCTCCTGTTCTGCAGTATCGAGACATCACGCTCGCTTGGTCTGGTGTCACTCACGGCCCATTCCGGCCTTTGGCGACATGGGTCAACGCTGCAGCGCAGTTTCACCAGACCAGCCGTTCGTGCATCACGAAGCATTTTCACATACCGGATGGCTGCAGAGCGGAAAAAGTTGTCGTTCGGAAACATGGGATTTGGCGGCGTTCACATTTTCAAGTACCATTCTCAAAATACATGCGCTGCCAGAATAAACGCACTGCCGTTGCACGCTGACAAGTGTTTTACACGGAATTTGGCTTGCGGCGCGCTTTGGCCAAGTGAAGCTGATATGCACGCAGTTCCTCTTCAATCCGAGCTTCTGACCAGCCCAGAAGTGGCGCTGCGACCTCGGCAATTGAACGCGCTTGACAGACCCCCTGATCAGGCTCCCACCCCAAACCCAACCGTCGCATAAGAAGATCGGCCAGACTGATGGGCATCTCATCACGTACGCAACGCTCGATCTCAACCGCAGGTATGTTTGCTGTATCCCCTTGATCCGATATCATCTGAGCGCCTTGATAGTCTGGACGTTGCGGCGCGGCAGTGGGTGACAGTCTGCCTGTGATTTCTTTGACCAGTCGTCGGGCAACACGCCTGTGGGTCATTATTGGTCCGCCGGTTAGCGTCAGAAGACCGGCCAATCCATCAGACGCAAGATCATGAAGCTTGATTTCGCGACTTCCCAGCGGCTCTTCCGGATCGCTGGTCAATGGATTGACGCCCGCCCAAGAATACAAAATATCATCTCGAGATACTGCCAGTTTAGGCAAGCAGCGGTTGGTTTCAGCAATCATCCAATCGATTTCCTGATCAGAGGCGGAAACTCCGGCGATATCGCCCGTGAACGGTGTGCGCGTCAATCCAATGTAGTGAACGCCGCGAAAGGGCAGGCAGTAGAGCGGCTCGCCTAGGCTGTTATAGGTGAACACACCCCAGTCGTTGAATTCATCTGGCAAGCGCAATGCAATGTGAATGCCTTTCATTCCGGTGCATTTTGGGGCCGCATTGGAACCGGTTTTGTGGATGAGATCATCGACCCAGGCTCCGGCGAGGTTGAGGACGAGATCGGCAGTCACACTGGCGGAGCCGGAGTCACCTTGGGTGTCCCCGTGGGTCGATTGCAGAGTCAGATGCCAGCCGGCTGCTCCTTGGCCCCGCTGCCTCAGGTCCACGACCCGCGTGTAGTTTCGAACTATCGCGCCCATCCGGCGCGCATCGAAAACTGCGTCCAGCGCAATGCGCTCTGGCCAATCAAAGACATATTCTCGAAAGACCGCGACACTGCGCAGTTTGTCTGGATCGCGCAGCCAGGGGCTAATCGGAACTTCGTTTTGGTTTTTCGGGCTGTACCTCCGATAGTCCAGCGGCACGCCTCTTGGGCTCGTCATTCGCAAGGCTGCAAACGCCGCATCCATTTGCCACGGCGTATATTGATCGTCGTTATAGATCGGCACGCAGAAATTGATCGGTTTTACCCGGTCAGGAATTGTCCGTACAATTTCGTCTCTCGCCAACATATCGTCACGTACGGTCTTTATCGACTTGGCCAGACGATCAGGACGTAGCAGAGAGCGCCAAAAATTGGTTCCCGTTGCCAAGTGCCGCAATCCACAATGGAGCAAGCGACTAGATCGACTGGTTGCTCCGTTGGCAAAGTCACCCTGATCCACCACCAGCACACGATATCCGGCTGCGCTGAGATGTTGCGCGGCACTGGCACCGTTTATCCCAGCGCCAATAATGGCAACATCCACATGCATCTGATCAAGGCTTGATAGGTTGAGAGTCGGCAATTCAGAACGTCCTGTCACGATTGAAGTCACCGCTACATTATTTTGCTAGCCCGAAAACACAACGAGTTTTGCATCCTCCTGTTGATCCTCCCGGCCTCATTGGCCGTTGGGCCTCTGAATTCTTGCTATACGGCTCACGATGACCAACAACGGTAGAAAGGGCTCTTTGCGGTCATGCGGCGGTGTTAAGCGAAACCCAGTTGCGGGGTCGCCTGAACGGCAGCTTCCAGCTGTGGTTTCAACTGGTGGACGCAACAAAGGCCTCAAATTTCTCTGCTGGTGTCTGATATTGCAAGGTCTTTCTAGGCCGCTCGTTGAGTTGGCGTGCGACAGCGCTGAGTTTGGCTTGGCTGAAA
>JABSSD010000157.1 GCA_013214575.1 Paracoccaceae bacterium
AGAGCCGTCGTTGCCGTAGCGCGAAAGTTAGCCGTTCTGCTCCATCGCATGTGGGTCGACGGCACCGAATTCCGTCAGGAACAGTTGGGGGGCACGGCATGACTTAAATCGCCGACCACCCAACCCTGACAGGGTCGTCCTCACCGGACGAGGTTTGTGCCCTCTCGGGCATGGAAACATGCCCTGTCAGGTGACAGAAGAAGCCGAAAAAGTTCGCTGCGCAGATTGAAGCGCGCCAGATAGTGGGGCTCTCCACAGCCGATCCAACACATGCGTGCAGCGGTGCCATCAGAGCATCAACCAGACTGCGAAGAGAAGTGTGACCCGGATGAGTGACAATGACCCAGAAAACAAGGAAAACGAGCTTGACCCAAACACCCAATTAGAGAAGCGACATTTGCAAACTCTGGGCACAGCTTCAAAGCCGACATTCGGAAGACAAGGCATGCCGGTTGCTTTGAGCCCTCATCAGCCGTTGGCCCAGACACAACCCTTCGCTAGCGCAGCATGTAGAGACCGACCCTAACGCGTCTCTGGTAGTGATGTTCAATGTCGCGATGCGGCATGCCCATTGCTGACATTGATGCGTGGGCGCAATGGGGAACTCAAGTTCGAACTGCACCGCTCGACCTGGCAACCCTGGGCCTCACTATGTCTCTCTCCTGCTTGCATATGCCTCGAAGACCTGCAGCGTTTCTTCACTGACGTGATGCTCGATACCCTCAGCATCATGTTCTGCAACCTCGGAAGACACGCCCAAAGCAATCAGGAACTCAACAACAGTGCGATGACGTTTACGGCAAGACGCCGCGAGCTGCCGACCTTCGTCGGTCAACTGAATTGAGCGATAAGGTTCGTGCAGGATTAATTTCTCGCGTTTAAGACGCGCAAGGTTCTTTGTCACAGTCGGTTGTGCAACGCCCAGACGTTCAGCGATGTCCTTTGGGCGTGCAGAGCCATACTGATGAATGAGATCTGCAATCAGTTCGACATAATCCTCCACTATCTCACTTTGATGGGCCGTACGCACAGATTCAAACTGGCGGACTTGGTCTTCAACGGCGCGCGTAGCGGGATTTGAATGAGGCTTCATCATTGGAAAATTGTACTCTGATTGGCGTGGCCCAGCTATGCACGCAAAACAGGCGCTTGACAATAAGTTAGCCATGGCTAATTAAGTTAGCCAAGGGTAACTTTTGGATACGCAATGAAACGATTTTTGACCACAACTGTTTTGTGCCTGCTGCCCGTGACGGCACAGGCCACCGCGCTTGAAGACGCTGATTGGGTCCCTCGTGCCGCCGCATATCGCCTGACATTGTTTTTGGGCAATCTTGATCCGTTGCCATGGGGCAAGCTGGAAAACAGCTGGACCGCTCCTGTCACCGGCAGCGCAGCCAATGTATCTGCAATGTCCAAGATGTCTGACGCCGAGGCCTCCGCGATCACATCGGCACTTGAAAATCAGGACCGCCACGCGCTGTTCATGGCCGCGACTGATGTGGTGGAAAACGGGATTTTGCAATTCCTCGCAGCAGCGAATGACGCGCTTGGCACGGCAGACGCGGCCCAAGACGTCGCCCGCGCCGAGGCCCTGTACCGTGCATTCGCCGATGGCATTATGGCAGGCGATCGCGCTGGCTTTCGCACTCTTGGGCGGGCTTGGCTAACCCTGAATTCAGCCGTGGGAAGTGCCGGTCTATCGCAATCCGGGGCACCTGATCCCGACCGTGAAGCCTTTGCTGAGGCACGTGAGGTGATTGAGACATATCTGCGCGACAACTTTACAGCTGCCAATATCGCGCCGCGCGCCAAGCTAACGTCTGTGCCCGAGACCATTGTCCAATCAGGGGCACAGATTGATGTCCCGGTTTCGCTCCCTCCTGGATCTGACATCGCCGATCAGCGCGAGTTCCCCCGTCTGGTACTGCAATTCGAAGAAGCTGGCCTTGATGAGGCTGACATGCCGCTGGTTGCCTATGGCGATATGCTGTTTGACAGCCCGCAGATTTTCGGCGGACCTGCGCGCGACTTGGGCATCTCCTGTTCCACCTGCCACAACCGATCTGACGTCAATCGTGATTTCTTCATACCCGGCCTCAGCAGCCGCGCTGGCGGGATGGATGTGGACGGGTCGTTCTTTAACCCGATGTTCAATGACCGCACCGATGACCACCTTGATACGCCCTCATTGCGCGGCATCCGCTTTACTGGCCCATATGGCCGCGACGGGCGCGAAGCCAGTCTGCGCGATTTCACCCGCAATGTGATCGTTACCGAATTTGCAGGCCAGGAACCGACACCTTTTCAACTGGATGCTTTGCTGGCTTACATGCGTCAGTTTGATTTTCTACCCAACCCGCAGATTGATCGAGCAGGGAGATTGACCGATCAAGCCTCTGACGCTGCAAAGCGGGGTGAAGTGCTGTTCAACACACCTTTTGATGGCCTGAACGGTCGTGCTTGCGCCGCATGCCACACGCCGGATCGCAACTTTCGCGATGGCCAAACCTATGACATCGGAACCTCTGAAGCACCGTTTGAGGGCGGCACAGTCACTCAGTTTGAAACTCCGACGCTGCGCAACATCAACTTCTCAGCTCCCTATATGCATGATGGTAGCCTGCCGACACTTGGTCGCGTGGTGGAGTGGTTCAATGACAGCAAATCCCTCAACCTTGATGCCGAAGAACGGGCCGATCTGACCGCGTACCTAGAGGCCGTTGGCGATGGCCAGGACCCCTACCAGGTGTTTGAAGGTCGCGAGAGCACTTTCCGTCTTGCCTTTGATGAGCTCACCACTTTTGCCTCGACCCTAAATACGCTTATCCCAATGCAGGATTCTGAAAACATTTCGCTATTGGTAGATACCGTTGCACCTGATCTGGCGGCTGACGCCTCGGTCATGGTCAATCAAGCGGCCAAACCGGATGTCTATCAATTGTCTGCGCATCTGCGGGCCGTGGGCGATGCCAGTGCCGCTGGCAACTGGGGCGACGCCGCCACCGCGTGGGATGCGTTCAAAGCCCTGCAATCTAAAATCAATGAAGGGATGTACTAATGCTGAACCGTCGCACATTACTTGCATCGATCGCCGCGCTCGCGCTCACCACATCAAGCGCGCTCGCCCAAGACACCCTGAAAATTGCATTCATCCCGCAAGAAAGCCCCGAAAAACTATTGGGGGATATTGATGTCATCACCACGTGGATGGGCGAACAACTGGGGGTGCCAGTTCAGGGCTTTGTGACCTTTGACCACGCTGCCGCTGTTGAAGCATTGCGCAATGGCGACGCTGATATCTCGTTCATGGGGGCACTGCCATTTGTGCTGGCCGAAGCCCAAATCGGGGCGGAGCCACTGGTGTCAGAGGTCTACCGGGGCTATCCGAGCTACGCGGGTCGGATTTTTGTGCGCAAGGACAGCGGCATCGAAACGCTTGCTGACCTGCAAGGGCGTGACATTGCGTTTGCCGATCCCGTGTCAGAGTCTGGATATCTGTATCCACTTGATTTGTTTGTCGAGGACGGCTTGTTCACAGGCACCCAAGGGGCGGCGGAGTTCTTTGGCAACAGCTTCTTTGCTGGTGGTTATCAGCAAGCGATGCAGGCGATGGCAAACGGTCTTGTCGATGCGGCAGGGGCCAGTCAATATGCCGATATGCTCTTGTCTCCAGAACAACAGACCGAAATCAAGGTGATTGGTGAATCCGTGCAAATCCCCAGTCATGCGATCATTGCGCGCCCAGACTTGGCTACCGAGATGAAAGTCAGGTTCACGGATATGATGCTGACGCTAAACGCCCCAGAGAACCGTCACTTTTTGGCGTATCTTTATGGCCCGGATGGCTATGTCGTCGCCGATGTCGCGGCCTATGATGGCGTACGGGATATGGCACGAAAATACGGATTGCTCGAATGACCGCATGCCTGTCTCTTTGTGGTGTTTCCCATGAATTTGAAGGTGTTACCGCGCTAAGCGACATCAACCTTTCTGTGTCCCAAGGCGAATGCATTGCATTGCTTGGGCCATCGGGCGCCGGGAAGTCCACATTGCTGGGGTTACTAGATCGCCGCTTGAAACTGGGTTTTGGCGAGGCTCAGGTTCTGAATAAATCCCTTTCAAAAGACCAACGTATCACCCGTAAGGATCGCTCTGAAGTTGGGTTTGTCTTTCAGGAATTCGCCCTGCTGGACCGCTTGAGCGTGTACCAAAATGTCATGAATGGCCGTATGGGGCACACCCGACGTTGGCCCTCTCTTTGGGGTTGGTTTGAGACCCAGGATCATCTGATTGTTGCGCGTGCTTTAGCTGATGTGGGCCTATCTGATTTTGCAGATAGGCGTGCGGATCAGCTTTCTGGCGGGCAACGTCAGCGCGTTGCAATTGCACGCTGTCTGGCACAAGAACCACGCCTGATCTTGGCCGATGAACCCGTTAGCAATCTTGACCCGTCGCGGGCTGAAAAATTGCTAGACCTAATTACATCACGCGCTCACGAGGATGGGGTGACCGTCATTTTCAGCTCTCATCAACCTCAACTTGCGCAGCGTTTTGCAGACCGTGTCATTGGGCTGCGCGATGGTAAAATCATGTTTGATAGCCCCGCAGCACAGCTTACCCAGAAAGACGTCACCCAGCTCTATGATGGTTTTCACCCAGAAACTGATCTGCGTGTGGTCAACTGATGACACGGAACTTGATCTGGATACTGATCGGTGGGGCCGTAATCTGGGCTGGACTCAGCGCGGATATCAGCACTGACAAACTCTCGTCAGCCGCGCCACGTCTGGCGGATTTTCTGGCACGTATGTTCCCCCCGGACTGGAGCGTCTGGCCCGAAATCCTGAAAGGCTTGCTTGAAACCCTGCGCATTGCAATCCTTGGCACATTCTTCTCGGTGATCTTGTCCGCGGGACTTGCGGTGCTGGCTTCGGAAAAACTGTTCCCCCACCTGGTCTGGCGTCCTGTGCGCGCTTTCCTTGCGATGATCCGGGCGATTCCTCTCATTGTGGTTGCGATGTTGATGGTGGGGTCTGTTGGTTTGGGACCACTGCCAGGCATTTTGGCAATCACTTTCCATGCGACCGGTATGCTGGCCAAATTCTATGCCGAAGCGATCGACAATGTCGCCTCAGCTCCCGTCGCAGCCCTGGAAAGCGCTGGGGCCTCTCGTGCGCAACAGCTGCGTTGGGGAATTTGGCCGCAAATGGCTCCGGTTATCCTGCGCGATACCATTTTCCGCTTTGAGCTAAATTTACGTGAAAGCCTGGTCCTGGGGATCGTTGGTGCAGGGGGGATTGGTTTGTATGTCCAAACTTACGTACGCTCCTTCCAATATGATAAAGCAGCAGCCGTGACCCTCGCGATTGTTATTCTGGTGCTGATTTCAGAATTGGTTGCAGTGATCGTGCAGCGAAGGTTTTCCTAGTTCTATTTCTCTTGCGCGCAATCAGTCGAAGTAGCGCACCAATGGGCTGGCGGCGCGAAAGATCTCGATCAGTAGATCGATCACCTCGTCATCAAGCAAAAGCGCGTCCGGCAAGTCTTTTCGGCATCCCAGGCCGACCATTTTCAAATAGGCTGCCGCGGGATCGCGACTTACAAAACCGTCCGGCACAGTGTCCAACTCCTTTCGTGTGACCATTCCGTCTGGGAAAGTCATTTTGAACTCAGGATCGGCCAAGATGGCTTTCAGGCCCTCCGTATCGTCGACCAGACGCTTGCGCAACTGTACCAGCGCGGCCTTAGAGGGCTGAAAAAGCGCGGCGCCTGCGTAACAGTTTCCTGGCTCGATATGGAGATAGTATCCGAAGTTTTCTGTGGGCTGACCGGCATTGGCAAAAATATCCACGTCCGCACGGTACAAAGCGCGTCCGATGCGGTTGCGCGGATCCTGATGAAACCTGGTGTAGCTTTGCTTTGGTTTGATCCCCGCCTCAGCTAAGAAAGGATCAAAGCGATCAGCATAGTCGTGCAGCGTCATCGCGATGCCGGTGAAATTGCGCAGGGCATCGTCGCGCTCAACGCGGTGTTCGTCCACCCATGTTCACGCCGTTGCCGAGGCCGCGCGCCAGTGTGGGTCCTCCGCCCGCAGCATTTATAACTGGATCGGGATGATCGAAGGCATCGCGCCAGAGGGCCGCCTCGCCTATTTGGTGCCGCGTAATCGACTGGCCCAACGTAAGCCCAGCAAAGCGACCTGTAACCGGGCGTTTATGGACTATTTGAAGAGCCTTTATCTGCGCCTTGAACAGCCGACCTGTATTTAGCAAAGACCCCGTATCTGTTCCACGCCATCTGGACCGCCATGCGCAGCGCCAGCAAGTTCACCATAGAAGACCTGCTGATGACCTTCGCCGGACTGGATCATGACCCTGGTCAGGGAGTGCGACGGCAGTTCGCAAAACAAGGTGGCAACCCGTCTTGGCATCAGCGCCGCCGCCGTCAGCCAGGTCATTCGAAAGAGCTATCTGGGCAGCTATGACAACGTCGCCATGCGGGTGCGTGAGATCTACATAAGTGGCGATATTGAGTGCCCTGCCATCGGTGAAATCAGTTCTGAAATCTGCCTGCATTGGCGCGACGAGATCCGCAAAGGCACCTCAGCCGGGCCGCAACGCATTCTGATGACCCGGTTCTGCAGAAAATGCCCCCGCAGACCAACAAGGCGGCAGAAACGCCTGCCCCGGACACTGAGTTCAAACTCATCTTCACGAGCCGGAGGTTTAGCAATGCAAAGTCCTGAACGAAGCCCTCAAGAGCTGCGCGACCAATTGTCTGCCAATCTGCGCATACTGACCGCAGATCTGGTGGTGTCCAGGATCTACCAGAAAGCCAATATCAACCGGACCCGGTTCAATCGCTACCTGACCGGAGAGAGCTTTCCGCGCCCCGATGTCCTTGACCGGATCTGCCGCTATTTTGACGTCGACGCCAACATCCTGCTGCGGCCTCTGGGCGAGGTTCCGGAAACCCCGGAACGCATCGCGCTGCGCCATGCCATCCAGGCCGGTCGTTTCGACTGCGCTGGTGACATGCCGTTGTCCTTGATGGCCGTTCGCGCCTTCCCAAAAACCTACACTGCCCGTTGCGTCCTGGCGCAATGCGCCGGGGCCATTAGCCCTGGAGAATTCCAAATGTTGGCC
>JABSSD010000158.1 GCA_013214575.1 Paracoccaceae bacterium
ACAGATTTGTCGATACATAGTCAAGCAAAGCTGAGTGCCGTCGCAAGACAGCTCAATGAACGACCTCGAAAAACGCTAGGATATGAGACACCAGCCGAGCGTTTCAATGCATGTGTTGCGTCGACCCGTTGAAACCGCCGGACAAAGCTGCCATCCAATGCGCCCCGTTGCCAGGGATAGCGAGAATTCTCATTGGTATCGGCTAGCAAGCCGCACATCGGAGGTCATTGCGTGCTCTTTATAGTCCAGAGCTGTCCCCATATACGCGATAGTCAGTAATTTTGCCGTTCTGTAGTTCCAATCCTGTAGCAAATGGAACCTCATGCTCGCTCAGATCTTTGCGCGTGTAGTGGGCCAGCCCGTCGCAAAACGCAGTTTAACCACTGGTCCGAATTCCCGCGACCACCTTTGCCGGTACCAATTCGACCATGGCTGTGCCGCATGTGATTAGAGTGGTGCACCCCGGCGACAGGTCCTGTCAGAGCAAAAATGGTTGTGGGGGGCAGGGTAGGGTTCGGCCATGACAAAACGTAACCCATTTCGCTGTTTTAAAACCAGTCCAGAGATCATTCGCCTAGCGGCAATGGCTCTTGAGTGAGGTCTTTGTGAAAATCAACGGCGAGACACATTATTTATGGCGGGCGGTTGATCACCAAGGCGAGGGACTGGAACCCTTTGTTGCAAAGCGCCGTGATCGCAGAGCAGCATTGAAATTCCAGAACGGTTTATACAAATCCGATCATGAGGTTTCTTTGTTGGAATATGAACTATCACATTGAGCACCACATGTACCCAATGGTGCCATTTAATCACCTGCCGGCATTGTATGCGCGGGTAAAAGATCAGTTATCAATGTCTGACCTGTCCTATACTGTAACGTTAGTGCGCACACTGCGGGCAGTGTATCGCCAAATGAGGGACCAATCAACTTTGAAACCTATATTTTGCTTAAACTGCAGCGTGCTCTGTGCAATATCCGAAAGCGTGTAAAATGAGCGGTGACTCATCATTGTTTGACAGGTCTCTGGAAATTCCACGATTAATGTCAAGCGCCATAGACTCTATTGGCACGTTGGGCATTTATAAGGCCTTATTGTACGCATTTAGTGCTGCAATGCCGGAATGTGACAAGTATATTTTGCGTTATAATTCATATTCAACCCCTGAATTTCTTTATTATGATGGAAAAAATAGAAATTGTCTGGATCTATACCTGAGCGATCTTTACCGTATTGATCCATTTTTTCAGATCTGTGCAAAAAAGAGTGAAGCGGGGGTTTATCGTCTGCGGGACATGGATGATGCAGGTAGAGACTTCCAGCGTTATTTTTCATTCATCGCCGGCGTAGGAATTTGCGAAAATCTAACGGCCATGTTTCCAGTTGTTGGGGGAACTACAATTCTTTTGGCTTGGGACTGGTTGGACAAAGAGTGCTTGATTACAGATGAAGACCTTAAGTGGTACCGGCAACTACACCAAATATTTATGAGTCTACACAATTTGCGTGTTGAAGCTTTGACTGCTCGTCCGGGATTTGGATTGCTAAAACAGAATTCTGCAACGCCATGGGTTGTAGCATCTGATAGTAGCCAATTAATTTGTCACGGCGGAAATTGGGAGTATGATGATTTAGGTGGATTGCTCAAGTTTATTGAGAAAACGCCTCTTGGCGAACCCACATTTAATTTCGCTAATGCAACGTGGACTTTGGACCGAATGTCTACAAGAAATGCGATTGCACCATACGGATGGTTCTTGCAAAAGAAACTCAACACGAAACTGACGGGCCCATGTACGTTTGAAGAGGCCTTTGGGACATTCGCCGGGGATGAGCTTAGGCCGCGTGAAAAATCAGTGGCAAGACTATCTCTTCAGGGATACCATAATGCTGCAATTGCAAATAAGTTGAGAATTTCGCACCAAGTTGTTAAAAATTATAAGGGATCCATTTACCATAAAATGGATGTCACTTCCGAGCGCGAATTTTTCTCTCTTTTCATAAATTCACTGCTTGATGAGTATCTTTAGTTAGATATCTACGGTGTCATTTCTTTATGGCTATGGTGGTTGCCATAGGCTTTGTTGTGCAAGCCCGATGGGGGAGTCATGAGCAAACCTTCCCCACGGCGTCCAAGACCACGAACTGGCGTAGCTAAAACGGGTCATTGAAGCGCCGTGGCTCGCTGACAATCTGGTTTGACCCTGAGATGAGTTGGGCAGCAGAGCTTCTGGCAAGAGCGGGCGGCAGCAAAGCGACCGCGATACCGCACTCCAGACCTGTCAGACCATTGCCCGACAAAACAATGTGCAACAATGACCGAGAGGGGATGAAAGTCCTGTTCGGGATGGCGCGGCGACAGAGGGCCGGGTTGGTGGCGAGTTTGCTCAAACTGATCGGCCTGGACTGGGCGGTCCGAACAGGACTTTGTGCCGCCAGGTCGCCGAAGTTCAAATCCGCGCCGCCCCCGCCGCCCTTTACGGCTACACGGATCTCGGCATAGATCGGACCGCTCCGTAGGGCAAATCCGTCCGGGGCAACGGGCTCCTCGGCCACCGGCCGTTCTGTGCAACAAAGTCGTTACCCTAGTAACCTTGTGCCCAACCTACCTTTACCTGATCCTCCGGCTTTAAATTTGCAATGTGAGTTTGCATTCTACCAAAGGGAGAGTTCAAGTATGAATAATGCATACAAGCCCAACAGTATATTGGCTGCAGCCGTGTCAATAGCATTGACCTGTGGGTTCGCCGCACATGCGAAAGAAACTACCGAAACCATCAAAATACCAATGAATGAGTGGACTGGGCAAAATTTGTCTGCGCATAATATGGGCGAAATTTTGACTAAGTCAGGTTACAAGGTCGAGTATGTCACGGCTGGCGCTGTGCCGCAGTTTACGGCCATTGCGCAAGGCGAGCTGCATGTTCAACCGGAAAACTGGACCAACAACGTAGGTGCGGTGTATCAAAAGGCGCTTGATTCCGGTCAAATGCTTTTGGTCGGCGATCTTGGCCTGGTTCCAAAAGAAGGCTGAATTTACCCACCCTATATGGAAGAACGTTGCCCAGGGCTTCCCGACTATAGGGCTCTATTTGAATGTGCTGAGGCTTTCACCAGCGCCGATACTTACCCGAAGGGCCGGTTGATTGCATATCCGGCAGATTGGGGAGTCCGATCCAAAGAATTGGTCACGCAGATAGATTTACCGTTCGAGGCGGTGGCAGGCGGTAGCGAAGGTGCAATGATTGCCGAGCTGAAAGGTTCTATTGCAACCAAAGAACCCATGCTGATGATGATGTGGCAACCACATTGGTTGTTTTCCGAAGTGGATGTCAATTTTGTTGAATGGAATGTAGCCGAAGGTGGTTGCGTTGAAGGTGATCAGGCAAAGACGACAGCTTGTGGATTTGAGCAAGCGGAAATCGTAAAGGTTGTCTGATCTGGTTTTGAAGCGAAATGGCCAAAAGCTTTTGGATTTGTTGAGCGATTCCATTTGACAAACAAAATTCAAAACCAATTGATTCTGGAAGTTGATCAACAGGGTAGATCTTCCGAAGAGGTTGCAAAGGCCTGGGTCGAGGCAAATCCAGAAGTTTGGAAGCCTTGGGTTGAAGGGTTGAGTGGGTAATTCCTCCATTCACTCAATTGCACTCACATAATTGTGACGGTACCGATCGCAATATCGGCGCCGTCACTTGTTTTCGAAAGCCCCCAATATGAAATTCACCACCGATGCCGAGATCGTTCTATCCTGCAAGAATATCTGGAAAGTTTACGGCAAGAATGGATAGCAGTTCTTTTCCGGAACCAATGGAAATGTTTCTGATCGTGCCGCAGTTATTCAAAACATAAAGGATGCAGGAAATATTGCTGCCGTGGCGGGTGTAAGTTTTGACGTTCATGCCGGCGAAATTTTTGTCATTATGGGGCTGTCAGGATCAGGGAAATCCACGATTGTGCGATGTCTTTCACGGTTGGTTGAACCATCGGCAGGTGAAATCCTTCTGGAAGGTAGTGATCTTCTGAAGTTATCTAATAAGGAACTGATTGAGATACGCAGGCATAAAATGGGTATGGTGTTCCAGGGATTTGGCCTGATGCCCCATTTGAATGTGTTGGAGAATATTGCATTCCCGCTAAAACTTCAGGGAGTAAAACTATCTGAACGTAATGCTCGCGCAAAACGTGTTATTGAGTTGGTAAGTCTTGATGGGCGCGAGTATAGCTTTCCTGATCAATTGTCAGGCGGGCAACAACAGCGCGTTGGCATTGCACGGTCATTGGCTGTCGAGCCGGATGTATGGTTCCTTGACGAGCCATTCTCGGCCCTTGACCCGCTTATCCGCCGCCAAATGCAAGACGAGTTTCTACGGATTCATGAGGTTTTGAACAAAAGTATTGTGTTTATTACCCATGATTTTCAAGAAGCACTGCGCATTGCCGATCGTATAGCGATTATGAAAGACGGGCAGATCGTACAGGTCGGCACACCGCTTGAACTTATCATGAAACCGGCAGACGCATATGTTCGGGTATTCACAATGGATGTTCCGTGGGAAAGTATTTGAACGGCGGTTGATGTCATGCGACCGGCCAAAGGTAGCCTCACCAACATGGGGCTTGTATCACAAGATACGACCGTGAATGATCTGTTGTCTTATCTTTCAACACATGAGGATGGTGTTGTTGTGGAAGATGAGACAGGAAAAGTGCTTGGAGTTGTCACCGCGCAAGGCGTGATCGAAGCTTTAGCCACAGGCGCGGAAGATCGTCACGTCGTGCGCGAGGCAACAAAATGAACAATCTGTCCGAAAAACCCGCGGTGATTTGGTCGGTAACCGTTGGCATTCTGTTTTTGACAATCCTTCTGCGGGATAATTTTTCATGGCTCGATGAATACCCCAAGGCACTTACAGTCCCAGTCACCGAAAGTTTAAATGCGTCTATGGCATGGTTCGCATCCTCGTTTGGGTGGATATTTAAAGCTGTCACATGGCTTTTAGACTGGCCAATCAAGGGTGCGCAGGTTCTTTTGCAATTTCTTCCCTGGACCGTAACGCTCTTTATCACATGCGTCCTTGCATATCGTGCCTCAGGTTGTGATTGGCTTTTCAATCGGCACTTTGGGTTTTTACTCTGACAGAGCTGAACGTATTATTATGCCGGCACTGGACGTTCTTCAAACAGTTCCTGCCTTTGCCTATCTCATCCCGATTTTATTGTTGTTTGGATTTGGCACAACGGTCGGGCTGGTGGCTAGTGTGATTTTTGCCTTCCCACCTATGGTGCGCAATACAATATGCGGTTTGCGCGCAGTGCCGGATTCCATCGTTGAATCGGGGCAAATGTCAGGTGCAAATGCCTGGCAATTGTTTTGGCAAGTTCGGACACCGTCTGCCCTGCGGCAAATTCTGCTTGGTGTAAATCAGGCGACTATGGCATCCCTTAGTATGGTCATTGTGGCGTCTATTATTGGTGGGACGTCTGATATTGGGTGGGAAGTGATCCGTACCATGCGCAAGGCACAGTTTGGTGAAAGTACTCTTGCGGGTATAGTGATTGCAATGATTGCAATGATTATGGATCGTATTACCAGTGGGCTTGCGCTCAAAAGCGGCCGCTCTTTCAGTGGCGAAGAAGACAAGATAAAGTCGCGCAAGCTGTCAATGATGTTGGTATTTATAGCTATTGCGATCACGCTTCTAGCTCAAGAAATCCCATTTCTTGCAGGTTGGCCGGAAGGGTATGTTTTTGATGTGGCCCCAGCCATCAATCAAGCGGTGGGAGATTTCATTGCGGAATACAATGCTCAAATTAGGAGTGTAAAGAATACAATATTCTTTTTTGCCATGCTGCCAATTAAGTCTGGAATGGAAACCGTCGTCACACCCTATAGCTAGGGTTTCCAACTGACCGCTACACACACGGCACTTTATGGTCTTATGGTGTTTGCACTGGCGGCAGCGTTCTTTCGTAGGTTTGGTGTGTCAGCGGCGGCGGCAGTATTTGTTATTGCTATAATTTACTACTACGGACTTACAAATATCCCTTGGCTTGGTCTGGTCGTGCTGTTTACCGTTATGGGATACAGCGTTGGAGGAAAACGGCTTGCACTTGGAGTTTTGGGTGGCCTTGCGTTCTTGTTGCTTACAGGTATCTGGGACAAGGCTGTTTTATCGCTCTATATTGTGTCCCTAGCCGCCTTACTATCGTTTGTCATTGGTTCGGCTTTGGGCATCTGGGCGGCAGAAAATGATTATGTGTCTGCGGTACTGCGCCCCATCAGTGATACATTACAGACAATGCCGCTATTTGTGATAGTGATCCCGTTTGTGATGCTTTTCAAAATCGGAGAGTTTTTGGCACTGTTGTCGATTATGGTTTATGCAATAGTCCCTGCCATCCGGTATTCGGAATATGGTATGCGAAACTTGTCACCCGAAATCATCGAAGCCGCAACGTCCATTGGGGCTTCGCGTTGGCAGATGCTTTGGCAGGTAAAAATTCCAATGGCGATGCCGGTTATTTTGCTCGGTCTCAATCAGACGATTATGTATGCAATTGCGATGTTGGTGATTGCGGCATTGGTTGGCACCAATGGATTGGGTCAACAAGTTTATATCGGGTTGAGCGATGGGGACTTTGGTGTCGGGATTGTTGCAGGTTGGTAGATGGGTCTTCGGCTCTTTGGAGATTGTTCCTCGAAGACGTTGATGTGGGCGACCGTTGGCTGGAACTTGCCAATCACTGGCACCCATCGGCTGATCAGGCGGTCTATTCATTCAATGATGTCCATGCGATGATGGCCTTTGTGGCAAGCGGAGACGATAAAGCCGCTGATGCGATGATTGATACGCTAAATGCTTATATTGTTGACCCATCCAATCAGGCGGAATCCAACTATGGGGTGACGCGTGATGTTGGGTTGCCTATCTGTCGGGCGCTACAAAGTTATGGCAGAAAAGAGTATGCAAAAGTTGTTGATATGTTGGTTCCAATCCGGGATCAGGTGATCCGCTTTGGGGGCAGCCATGCCCAACGTGATGTAATCGAGCGCACTTTGCTAGAAGCCGGTTTGCGGTCATCCAACAGATCTCTAACCGAGAAGTTACTGTCCGAACGCTTGGCGCAACGACCAAACAGCACTTATAATCTGGCCAAGTTGGGGCAATTGCAGGCAGAGGGGTTGGTTTAAGGCCAGGGGCAATCTTTAAGGTTGGGTGTCGAACGGGATGGAATTGAGCACGATGAAAGCCCCGCGTGTTATATCATTTGACAAATCGACGATTTGGTTGGGAGTACATGAGCGGCTGTTAAGGCAGGCAAGCACCAAAAAACCAATCAGAAACATAGGTATTTTTGCGCGTGCTTCAGGGACGGAACGTTTCTTCTGGATGGCTATGACTAGAAAAGAACGAGAGGTAACATTGAGACACGACTAAGCTTTACGAGTGTCGCTGTTTGGCCCGACGCCAATGATCCCGATCCCGTTTTGTTGGCGGCCTGCCGCCGTCGATCAGCGCTGTCAATGAGACCTGCAGCGGCTGAGTGTCTTGGGGTGCCTGCAAGGGGCCAGAATAACGATCATGGGTGAAAGCGCGAAACATGGCCGCATATCAATGGCCCTGTGTGGCAGGGGCTAGGGTTGCGGCTTCGCGGGTTGATCGCGGATCTCGATTGGTCTGCTGATGTCAGGAATATATGGTGCCCAGAAGAGGACTCGAACCTCCACGACCTTGCGGTCACTGGCACCTGAAGCCAGCGCGTCTACCATTCCGCCATCTGGGCACGGGGTAGTGGAGGCCGTATAGGTCAGGGCGCTGAGGGCGTCAAACGGATTTTTGATGTTTTTTCCATCAATCAGAGGTGAAGGTTTGCGGGTTCTGGTGGGGAGGGCGCTGAAAAGGGACTGCCTGGAGACAATCTGCGGTGTTTTGCGCCTTGTTTGCAGGGCCGTAGAGCGGTAGATCGGAGCAACAGCTAAAGTTAGGAGCCAAATGATGTCCAAACTGGTCACGATCTATGGCGGGTCTGGTTTTGTAGGCCGCTACATTGCGCGCCGCATGGCCAAAGACGGTTGGCGGGTGCGGGTTGCCGTGCGTCGTCCCAATGAGGCCATGCACGTAAAGCCCTATGGCGTTCCGGGGCAGGTTGAGCCGGTCTTTTGCAATATCCGCGACGATGCTTCGGTGGCTGCAGTGATGCAGGGATGTGATGCGGTGGTGAACTGCGTCGGTGTGCTGAACGAGCTGGGCAAAAACAGCTTTCAGGCTGTTCATGTGGAAGGCGCTGAGCGGATTGCCCGCATTGCGGCAGATCAAGGCGTTGCCACTATGGTGCATCTGTCGGCGATCGGGGCGGATGCGGCGGCTCCCAGTGCCTATGGCCGCAGCAAGGCGGCAGGCGAGGCGGCAGTGTTGAAGCATATGCCAAAGGCAATGATCCTGCGCCCTTCGGTTGTGTTTGGCACCGAAGATAATTTCTTTAACCGCTTTGCCGGCATGACCCGACTGGGTCCGGTGCTGCCAATCGCCCGCGCCAAGACTTTGTTTCAGCCGGTGTTTGTTGACGATGTGGCCAGGGCCGCGGTCAAGGGGCTGTTGGGGGAGGTCGAGGGCGGTGTCTATGAATTGGGCGGACCGCAGGTCAAGAGCTTCCGGGCGCTGATGGATGAGATGCTGGTGGTGATCCATCGTCGTCGTCTGGTGGTCTCGCTGCCCGGGTTTGCGGCCTGGATGATGGCCTTTGGCTTTGACATGATGCAGGCGGCCAGTTTTCAGCTGATCTCGAATGGGGTGCTGACCCGGGACCAGCTGCGCGGGTTGGCCCGTGATTCTGTGGTGTCCGAGGATGCCAAGGGCTTTGCGGATCTGGATGTGCAGCCGGTGACTCTGGGCTCGGTGCTGCCAGAGTATCTTTGGAAGTTCCGTCCGTCCGGTCAATATGATGCGATCACCGAATCAGCCCGCAATCTGCGCCACGACGGTTGATAGAAACAGCAGCGGTGCGTGCCAGCACGCACCCTACGCCACCGCACTGCTGCGGGTCAGCTGCTGTAGGCGATGCTGAGCAGCACGACGCCAAGAATGACTCGGTAGATGACATATGGTGTAAAGCTGACATGGCGCAGCAGCCGCATCATCAGGCTCAGCGCGACCAGTGCAGAGAGCATCGATAGCAGCGCCACAAGTGCCGCGTCGCGGATCACTGCGGCATTGGCGTCGACCGCCATTTCACTGCCCAGAAGAAGTCCCGAGGCAATGATCGTGGGGATCGACATCAGCATCGAGATGCGGGCGCTGTCGGTGCGGTTGTAGCCCAGCTGTCGGGCTCCTGTGATGGTGATCCCGGACCGCGAGGTGCCGGGGATCAGCGCCAGCATCTGCCACAGCCCCATGATCAGCGCATCTTTTATCCCCCAGTCACAGGCTGTTTTGCCAGTGCGGCCCTTTTGGTCGGCGATATAGAGCACAAGCCCAAAGCCCAGCATGGTCCAGCCGATCACTGTCATCGACCGCAGGGCGCTGCTGAGGCCGGTGAAATGCAGGATGGCGCCGAGGATGATGGTTGGAATTGTGGCAACCAGCAGTCCCAGTGCAAGGCGTGATCCGGCGGTGTCGGCGCGTCCGGTCATCAGTCGGGGCACGCCGGTCAAGCCAATCCGCACGTCGCTCCAGAAAAACATAACAACGGCTGCTAGGGTGCCGATATGGGCCGCCACATCGATCAATTGCCCCTGGTCCTGCAGGCCGGTCAGGGCGGGCAGTAGAATCAGGTGGCCAGAGGAGGAGATCGGTAGGAATTCGGTTATACCCTGGATGAGTGCAACCAGAATGAGCTGAAAAAGCGGCATTAAATGGGTATCCTGTTGGGCCGCGAGAAGTCGCTAGGCTCATTCATTTTGTATAAGTGTCACGTTTCAAATGAAAGTCTTTGATTTAGGTCCGGTATGCGCCCTAAAATACCTGTACATTCGCCCGTCGTCAGGTATCAGACAGTAAGTGCTGGCATATAAGGTCAGCTTTACTGACGTTTATTCCGCCGTGCTCTGACTATCCTTAGATCGCAGCCAGCCAATTCAGGGAGTCTGACCCGTGGCCAAGCAACCGATGCTCAAATTCGTGCAAATCGAGCGCGATATGCCCGACAAGCGCACTGCCGATGCGCGCCGGGAAGATTTCGACGAAATCTATACCGAATATGCCGCCGCCAAGGCGCAGGAGCAGTCCAGCCGATGCAGCCAATGTGGGGTGCCATATTGTCAGGATCACTGCCCGCTGCAAAACAACATCCCCGACTGGTTGCAGCTCACTGCGACGGGCCGGCTCGAGGAAGCCTATCAGATCAGTCAGGCGACCAATACCTTCCCCGAGATCTGCGGCCGGATTTGCCCGCAGGACCGGCTGTGTGAAGGCAATTGTGTCATTGAGCAGTCTGGCCACGGCACCGTGACCATCGGCGCGGTTGAGAAATACATCACCGACACCGCCTGGGATCGGGGTTGGGTCAAACCGGCGTCTCCCTCTACTGAGCGGGTTGAAAGCGTTGGCATCATTGGGGCTGGCCCCGGCGGTCTGGCGGCGGCTGACATGCTGCGTCAGGCTGGCGTACAGGTCACCGTATATGATCGCTCGGATCGGGCCGGTGGGTTGATGATGTATGGTATTCCCGGCTTCAAACTGGAAAAAGACGTGGTTCAGCGCCGCAATGATCTGCTGGCTGAGGGCGGCGTCAAGTTTGAGCTGAACTGTGCCATTGGCGAAGATATCTCCTTTGCTGATCTGCGCGCCAGGCATGATGCGGTGATCATTGCCACCGGTGTCTATACCTCACGCGATCTGGCGATGCCGGGCAGTGGCGCCGCTGGCATTGAAAAAGCCATCGATTTCCTGACCGCGTCGAACAAGAAGAGCTTTGGTGACGAAGTTGCCGAATTCACCAGCGGCCAGATGAACGCCAAGGGCAAGCGCGTGGTGGTGATTGGCGGCGGTGATACCGCCATGGACTGCGTGCGCACCTCGATTCGCCAGGGTGCGATTTCGGTTAAATGTCTGTATCGCCGGGACCGGGCCAATATGCCGGGCTCTCAGCGTGAGACCCAGAACGCCGAAGAAGAAGGCGTGATCTTTGAGTGGCTGTCCGCCCCCAAGGGCTTCACAGACGACAGCGGAAAAGTCTCAGGCGTGATGGTGCAAAAGATGCGTCTGGGGCAACCTGATGCTTCGGGTCGCCAGGCGCCGGAAGTGATCGATGGTTCCGATTATGTTGAAGAGGCCGATTTGGTGATCAAAGCGCTGGGCTTTGAGCCGGAAGACCTGCCAACGCTTTGGGATCAGCCGCAATTGCCGGTGACCCGCTGGGGCACCATCAAGGCCGAATTCACCTCAGGTGCGACCGATATGGACGGTGTCTATGCGGTGGGCGACATCGTGCGCGGTGCCAGCCTGGTTGTCTGGGCGATCAAGGATGGCCGCGATTGTGCGCAGGCGATTCTGGCAAAGATGGATGCAGCGATGATCCAGGCGGCTGAATGAAAGTTCAGTCTGCCTAAGGCAGTAACTCTGATGCGAGTGGTTTGAATGAATTGGGTGTTTGAAGGCAGCAGCAAGCGGATTGGTGTTGGCGCTGGATTTGTGCAATTGTGGAGCTGCAATTGCGCAGGCACAACCGCCTTTGGCGATACACAATGTGCTTCAAAAACCCAAAATATATTCGGCACTGCCGCAAGGAGTGACTAATGGAATTGGCATCAATCAAACGTATTTTCTCCGGCGAGAAACCAGCAAAACCTCTGGCTCAAAAACCTCCGGTGACCGCTCGGGACTTTATGTCCGACCGCCCACAGAACGCGGGCCTAAAAATCAATTTTCTCTCGTTTGAACGGGAGATACTGAACAGGGCCGAGGCGCTGGCCGGGAGTGGTATCCCTGCGGTGCTGTCGGTTCTGCGGCGGCTGGGGCTGGATGGTTTTTCGCGGCTGATGTGGAGCCTGCCGCTAGAGGCCTATCCGCAGCTGTCAAAATGCCTGCCCAAAATGACTGACATGGCTGTTCAGGCCAAATGGACCGGCCAAAGCGGGCTGCCACTGATGGTGCAAAGCGTCAGTTTCGTGCGCGCGGTGGCCGATGACTATAACCGGCTGACCGGCCGCTCTCTGGCTGGCGCAACCATGTTGGATTTTGGCTGTGGCTACGGCCGGTTTCTGCGGTTGATGACCTATTATTCGGACCCCGATAAGGTGCATGGCTGCGATCCGATGGAGGCGTCGTTGGACCAGTGCCTGTCCTGCGATATCCCCAATGCAATTGAAATGTCGGACTACGTACCAGAAACGCTGCCGTATCCGGACAAGACATTCGATTTTGCGTTTGCCTTTTCGGTTTTCACCCACACCTCTGGTCAGGCGATGCATGCGGCGCTGAAGGCGCTGCGCCCTGTGGTCAAGCAGAATGGGCTGCTGGCCATCACCATCCGGCCAGAGGAATATTGGAGCATCAATCCAACATATGCCAAACGGGCCGAGACGATGATTGCTGCGCATCAGACCAGGGGGCTGGCGTTTGCACCGCATGCTTTGAACACATCCACCGAAATCCCCGCCTACGGCGACACCAGCGTGTCGTTGGAGAAACTGGCGGAAATCGCCGAGGACTGGGACATCGTCGGGACCAATATCTCGAGCGAGGACTTCTACCAGATCATTGTGCTGCTAAAGCCAAAATAGACCAGCTGAGCAGATATCGAAACAACATGTTGCAGCCCCTGACACGGGGGGTCTGCACGGCGACCATAAAAACCTGGCGGCCGCCCTGTTCGGCAATGCCGCCAATAACACCCTGGCGCTGGAGTTCTTCAGCGACCTGAAACCGGAAGGCTACGCGCTGACCGGAGACCATAAACGGCTCACAGCGGCGAAAGCAATCGCCCTGTTTGCACCCGAAGAAGGAGAAGACCAATGACCAAGTATGATGCCGAATGGGTGCGTGCCGAAGAAACCAAACGCCAGTTTATGGCGGAAAATGGGCTCTATTCCGAGGCGGAAGAGCATTCCTCCTGTGGGGTCGGTCTGGTGGTCTCCATCGAAGGCAAGAAAAGCCGCAAAGTGGTCGAGGCCGGCATTGATGCGCTCAAGGCGATCTGGCACCGCGGCGCGGTGGATGCCGATGGCAAGACCGGGGATGGCGCGGGTATTCACGTCGAAATCCCGGTTCGGTTTTTCTATGACCAGATCAAACGCACCGGCCACGAGCCGCGCGAAGATCAGCTGGTGGCGGTGGGGCAGGTCTTTCTGCCGCGGACCGATTTCGGCGCTCAGGAAACCTGCCGGACCATTGTCGAATCCGAAGTTCTGCGCATGGGCTATTACATCTACGGCTGGCGCCACGTGCCGGTTGATGTGACCTGTCTGGGCGACAAGGCCAATGCCACCCGTCCCGAGATCGAGCAGATCCTGATCAGCAACTCCAAGGGTGTCGACGAAGAAACATTTGAGCGCGAGCTTTACGTGATCCGCCGTCGGATCGAAAAAGCCGCTGCCGCCGCGCAGATATCCGGTCTCTACATTGCCTCGCTGTCCTGCCGGTCGATCATCTACAAGGGTATGATGCTGGCTGAACAGGTTGCGGTTTTCTATCCCGACCTGATGGACGAACGGTTTGTCAGCGCCTTTGCGATCTATCACCAGCGCTATTCCACCAATACCTTCCCGCAGTGGTGGCTGGCGCAGCCGTTCCGGATGCTGGCGCATAACGGCGAGATCAACACACTGAAGGGCAACCTGAACTGGATGAAGAGCCATGAAATCCGCATGGCGTCGGCGTTCTTTGGCGATTTGGCCGAGGATATCAAGCCGATCGTTCCGGTTGGAGCCTCGGATTCGGCGGCGCTGGATTGCGTGTTCGAAGTGATGGTGCGTGCGGGCCGGACGGCGCCAATGGCCAAAACCATGATGGTGCCGGAAAGCTGGTCAAAACAGGCCGTTGACCTGCCACAGCCCTGGGTCGACATGTATTCCTATTGCAACTCAGTGATGGAGCCCTGGGATGGCCCGGCGGCGCTGGCGATGACCGATGGCCGTTGGGTCTGCGCCGGCCTGGACCGCAATGGTCTGCGGCCGATGCGCTATGTCATCACCGGTGACGGGCTGCTGATTGCCGGCTCCGAGGCGGGCATGGTGCCCATCGACGAGGCCTCGGTGGTTGAGAAGGGCGCTTTGGGCCCGGGTCAGATGATTGCCGTCGATATGAAAGAGGGCAAGCTGTTCCGCGACGGTGAGATCAAGGACCAACTGGCCGCCGCGCGGCCGTTTGGCGAATGGGTTGGCAAGATCAACAACCTGGAAGACAGCCTGTCTGGTGTCAGCGAGCAGGCCCTGTTCGCCGGTGACGAGCTGCACAAACGCCAGAGCGCCGCAGGCTATACAATGGAGGAGCTGGAGCAGATCCTGCATCCGATGGCTGAGGATGGCAAAGAGACCCTGGCCTCGATGGGCGATGACACCCCCAGCGCGGTTCTGTCCAAGATGTACCGGCCACTCAGCCACTTCTTCCGCCAGAACTTCTCTCAGGTGACCAACCCGCCAATTGATTCCTTGCGCGAATTCCGGGTGATGAGCCTGAAAACCCGCTTTGGCAATCTCAAGAACGTGTTGGAAGAAAGCAGCAGCCAGACCGAGATCATCGTGCTGGAGAGCCCCTTTGTCGGCAACGCCCAGTGGGACAAGCTGACGACGGAATTCAACGCACCGCTGGCCGAGATCGACTGTTCTTTTGTCCCCGGTGAAGGGGCGCTTAGCGCGGCCTTGGCGCGTGTTCGGGCCGAAACAGAAGAGGCGGTGCGCTCCGGCGCGGGCCATCTGGTCCTGACCGATCAGTACTCGGATGCTGACCGGGTGGCGATGCCGATGATTCTGGCCACCAGTGCGGTGCATTCGCATCTGACCCGCAAGGGTCTGCGCACCTTCTGCTCGCTGAACGTGCGGTCGGCAGAATGCATTGACCCGCATTACTTTGCGGTGCTGATCGGTTGTGGTGCAACCGTGGTGAACGCCTATCTGGCGCAGGATTCGCTGGCCGAACGGGTCGAGCGCGGGCTGCTGGACGGCAGCCTGACCGAGAACGTCAGCCGCTACCGCAATGCGATTGATCAGGGCCTGCTCAAGATCATGGCGAAGATGGGTATCTCGGTGATCTCCTCGTATCGTGGTGGGTTGAACTTTGAGGCGGTGGGCCTGTCACGCGCGATGTGTGCCGAGTTCTTCCCCGGCATGACCAGCCGGATCTCGGGTATCGGTGTCACCGGCATTCAGACCAAGGCCGAAGAAATTCATGCCAAGGGCTGGATCAGCGGTCTGGACGTGTTGCCGGTGGGCGGGTTTTACAAGGCGCGCAAATCGGGCGAGACCCATGCCTGGGAAGCCAGCTCGATGAAGCTGCTGCAGATGGCCTGCAAGCAGGCATCGTTTGAGCTGTGGAAGCAGTATTCGGCCAAGATGCAGAGCAACCCGCCGATCCATCTGCGGGATCTGCTGGACATCAAGCCATTGGGCGAGGCAGTGCCGATTGAAGAGGTCGAAAGCATCACCTCGATCCGCAAACGCTTTGTCACTCCGGGCATGTCGCTGGGGGCACTGTCGCCCGAGGCGCATAAATCCCTGAACGTCGCAATGAACCGTATTGGCGCCAAGTCGGATTCCGGCGAGGGCGGTGAAGATCCGGCGCATTTTGTGCCGGAACCAAACGGCGACAACCCCTCTGCCAAGATCAAACAGGTGGCCTCGGGCCGCTTTGGCGTAACCGCCGAATACCTGAACCAGTGCGAAGAGCTGGAAATCAAGGTGGCGCAGGGGGCCAAGCCCGGTGAGGGCGGCCAGCTGCCGGGCATTAAGGTCACCGAACTGATTGCGCGTCTGCGTCACTCGACCAAAGGGGTGACCCTGATCTCGCCGCCGCCGCACCACGATATCTATTCGATCGAAGATCTGGCGCAGCTGATCTATGACCTCAAGCAGATCAACCCACGCTGCAAGGTGACGGTGAAACTGGTGGCCTCGTCGGGTGTGGGTACCATTGCCGCTGGCGTGGCCAAGGCCAAGGCCGACATTATACTGATCTCGGGCCATAATGGCGGCACTGGGGCGTCGCCTGCGACCTCGATCAAATACTGCGGCTTGCCGTGGGAAATGGGTCTGACCGAAGCCCATCAGGTGCTGAGCATGAACAACCTGCGCGAGCGGGTTACCCTGCGGACCGATGGCGGCTTGCGCACCGGTCGTGACGTTCTGATGGCGGCAATGCTGGGGGCCGAGGAATACGGCATCGGCACTGCGGCCCTGATCTCGATGGGCTGTATCATGGTGCGTCAGTGCCAGTCCAACACCTGCCCGGTTGGCATTTGTACCCAGGACGAAGCCCTGCGGGCCAAGTTCGTAGACAATGCTGCGGACAAGGTTGTGAACCTGATCACCTTCTATGCGCAGGAAGTCCGCGAACTGCTGGCCTCGATCGGGGCCCGCAGCATGGCTGAGGTGATCGGCCGTGCGGATCTGCTGGCGCAGGTCAGCCGCGGCTCGGCGCATCTGGATGATCTGGACCTGAACCCGCTGTTGATCACCGTCGATGGCTCGGCTGATATCGTTTACAACCGGGACAAGGACCGCAATGTGGTGCCCGATACGCTGGACGCCGAGATTGTTCGCGATGCCGCCCGGTTCCTGGAAGATGGCGAAAAGATGCAGCTGTCCTACACGGTGCAGAATACGGACCGTACCGTGGGCACCCGGACATCCAGCCATATTGTGCGCAACTTTGGTATGCGCAATGCGTTCCAGTCGGATCACCTGACGGTGAAACTGCAGGGATCGGCGGGCCAGTCGCTGGGCGCCTTTGCGGTGTCGGGGCTAAAGCTGGAGGTGTCGGGCGATGCCAACGACTATGTTGGCAAGGGCCTGTCCGGCGGTACCATCGTGGTGCGGCCGCCGCAGGTCAGCCCGCTGATTGCATCGGAGAACACCATCATCGGCAATACGGTTCTATACGGAGCCACCGATGGCTATCTGTTTGCAGCGGGTCGCGCTGGCGAACGGTTTGCGGTGCGCAACTCGGGTGCCAAAGTGGTGATCGAGGGCTGTGGCGCCTGTGGCTGTGAATATATGACCGGCGGGCTTGCGGTTATTCTGGGCTCTATCGGTGCCAATTTTGGCGCCGGAATGACCGGCGGCATGGCTTATCTCTATGATCCCGAGGGCGAAGCGGCGCCGATGATGAACATGGAAACCCTGGTCACCAACCCGGTGACTGTGCCGCATTGGGAAAAACAGCTGAAAGATCTGATCGAGCGCCATCTGGAGGAAACCGGCAGCCGCAAGGCCGCTGACATTCTGCAGCACTGGGACAGTGAAAAGCGCAACTTCCTGCAGGTCTGCCCGATTGAGATGCTGGTGCATCTGCCACAGCCGCTGTCGATCGAGAAGGCTGCCGTTCCGGCCGAGTAAACCGGTGACAAGCGGTCCCGCAGGCTGGTCGCCTGCGGGGCTGTACTTTTTTTTAGTATGTGCACCCCGCGGTTTCGCAACGGTAGCTGGACCTGGTCCGGGCGGCGGTGATTTTTGCTGTTGGTGCGCAGCGTGATGCCGGCCTATAGAGGGGCATGGCAAAAAAGAAGAAATCCAAAAGCAAAAAGAACATCGGCGCCCTGCAATGGCTGCGGCGCTGGCTGTTGCGCGGGGTGCTGACATTTGTGGCGCTGATAGGATTTTTCATCCTTTTGTATTCGGTTGTGAACCCGCCCACCACCCATACCATGTGGACCGAGGGCAGTCGGCTGGGCCGGATTGATCAGGACTGGGTGGCCATAGAGGATATCGCTCCGGTGATGGCGCGCGCCGTTGTCGCCGCCGAGGATGCCCGGTTTTGCCAGCATTGGGGCATTGATGTGCGGGCGGTGCGGGCGGTGCTGGACGAAGGCAGCCAACGCGGCGGCTCTACGATTTCACAACAGGTGGTGAAGAATGTGTTCCTGTGGCAGGGCCGCAGCTGGCTGCGCAAGGCGCTGGAAACCCTGATCACGCCAGCGGTTGAGGCGGTCTGGAGCAAGCGGCGCATTCTGGAGGTCTATTTGAATGTTGCCGAAATGGGAGAGGGCGTATTTGGTGTAAAGGCGGCGGCGCGGAGCAGTTTTGATGTGGCGCCGGATCAGCTCAATGCAAAACAGGCGTCTTTGCTGGCGGCTGTATTGCCTGCGCCCAAAAGCCGATCTGCAAAGGCCCCCAGCCCGAAGCTGACAAAGAGAGCGCGCCATATTGCAGATGGGGCGGCCACCATCCGCGCAGATGGTCGCGCGGCGTGTTTCGAGGATTGAAATTCCCGTCGGCGCGGGGCATTGCTGGACGGCACCTTTCTCTTGTTTCAGGACGCCTCTGACCCCTATGGCCCGCTTGCACCACGTACCGCTCTCTCCATTTTGTCGTAAAGTCCGCCTGTCATTGGCGGAGAAGAAGATCGAGGTGGAACTGGTTGAAGAACGCTATTGGGAGGCGGATGCCGATTTCCTGCGCCGCAACCCGGCCGGCAAGGTGCCGGTGGTTCGGTTGGACGGCAAGACGATGTCCGAAAGCGCGGCGATCTGTGAATATCTGGAAGAAACCCGCCCCGAGCCGCCGCTGATGCCAAAAGACCCCGAGGCGCGCTTTGAGGTGCGCCGGTTGGTGTCCTGGTTTGACGACAAGTTTCACCATGAAGTGACCTCGAAGCTTTTGTATGAGCGGGTGAACAAGAAGATCATGGGTCAGGGCTATCCGGACAGCCGCAACGTCAAGGATGGGGCCAAGGCCATCAAGTATCATCTGGATTATATGGCCTGGTTGCTGGATCAGCGGCGCTGGCTGGCGGGGGATGTGATGACGCTGGCTGATTTTGCCGCGGCGGCACATTTGTCCTGTCTTGATTATATCTCGGATGTGGACTGGAACCGGTCGGCTGTGGTCAAGGACTGGTACGCCAAAATAAAATCGCGACCTGCGTTCCGGTCTATCCTGGCCGATCAGGTGCCAGGCTTCCGGCCCCCCCCCCATTACGCCGACCTGGATTTCTGATAGGATAGGGCGGCGGGGGCTGTCTGCCCCCATCGCCTGTCGGCTCCCCCCCAGAGGATATTTAGGGCCAGATGAACATGGGATCATTGTTGAAAGAGGCTCTGGTGGAGCGCGCTCTGGAAGAGGGCTTTGTGTCCTGCCGGATCTGCCGTCCGTGGGATGTGCCAGAGGTGCCCGGTCGGTTGGCGGCCTATATCGACGCCGAGTATCACGGTCAGATGGGCTGGATGGCGGAGCGCAGCCATTGGCGCGGCGATCCGGCGCTGCTCTGGCCGGAGGCGCGTTCGGTGATCATGTTGGCCGAAAGCTATGCCCCCAAGCATGATCCGACCGAGATTTTGCGACATCGCGAGCGGGGGGCGATCTCGGTTTATGCGCAGAACAAGGACTATCATGACCTGGTCAAAAAACGGCTGAAACGGTTGGCGCGATGGCTGATCGAGGCTGCCAAGGCGCAGGGTTCTGAGGCTGAGGTCAAGGTGTTCGTCGACACCGCCCCGGTGCCGGAAAAGGCTCTGGGCCAGGCTGCGGGGCTGGGGTGGCAGGGCAAACACAGCAATCTGGTGAGCCGGGATTGGGGGAATTGGGCCTTTATAGGCTCTGTTTTCACCACGCTTGAGCTGCCGGTGGACTTGGCGGAGCCCGATCGCTGCGGCTCTTTCCGGTCCTGTCTGGATGCCTGCCCGACCGATGCATTTGTGGCGCCCTACCAGCTTGATGCGCGGCGCTGCATTTCCTATCTGACGATTGAGTATAAGGGGCCGATTGAAGAAGAGCTGCGCGCCAAGCTGGGCAATCGCATCTATGGCTGTGATGACTGTCTGGCGGCCTGCCCCTGGAATAAATTCGCGGTGGCGGCCAGCGACCTGCGCTATGCCGCGCGCGCGGACCTGATGGCGCCGAAATTGGCGGAGCTGGCGGTGCTGGACGACGCCGCGTTTCGCGCAAAGTTTTCAGGCTCGCCGATCAAGCGCATTGGTCGGGATCGTTTTGTCCGCAATGTCCTATACGCAATTGGCAACTCAAAGGACGCCAGCCTGCGCCCGGTGGCGCAGGCCTTGGTCGATGATGCGGATGCAACCGTCGCGGATGCCGCGCGCTGGGCGGCACAACGGTTGGAGTAACGGCGCCTTTAAGAGGCAATCGCGCGTTTGGGCAGCACCCAGCCCGGGCGGACAAAATGACAGGTATAGCCGTCAGGCCGGTTTTGCAGATAATCCTGATGTTCGGGTTCGGCCAGCCAGAAATCACTTACCGGCGCGACTTCGGTGACCACTTTTCCCGGCCACAGACCCGAGGCATCGACATCGGCAATGGTGTCCACAGCGACGGTTTTCTGCTCCTCACTGGTGATGTAAATCGCCGAGCGATAGCTCATCCCCATGTCGTTGCCCTGGCGGTTGCTGGTGGTGGGGTCATGGATCTGAAAGAAAAACACCAGCATCTCGCGGAAAGATGTCACTGCGGGATCAAAGGTGATCTCGATCGCCTCGGCATGGGTGCCATGATTGCCATAGGTGGCGTTTTCGACATCGCCGCCAGTATAGCCAACACGGGTGCTGATTACGCCAGGGCGTTTGCGAATCAGGTCCTGCATGCCCCAGAAACAACCTCCGGCTAAAACGGCGCGTTCTGTGGTGCTCATGTTATGTCCTCCACTTGGTCAATGTAGTTGCCATAGCCTTCGCCCGCCATGTCATCGCGGTGGACAAAGCGCAGCGAGGCCGAATTGATGCAGTAGCGCAGGCCGCCGCGATCGGCGGGTCCGTCAGGGAAGACATGGCCAAGGTGGCTGTCACCATGGGTGGATCGCACTTCGGTGCGGGCCATGCCCAGGGTCTGATCCTGCACTTCCTGCATAAAGGCTGGCTCTATGGGTTTGGTAAAGCTGGGCCAGCCGCAGCCGGATTCGTATTTGTCGGATGAGGCAAACAGCGGCTCGCCCGAGACGATATCCACGTAAAGCCCAGGCTCCTTGTTGCCGAGCAGCTTGCCGGTTCCGGGCCGTTCGGTGCCCGCATTCTGGGTGACGTGGTATTGCTCAGGCGACAGAGTGGCGATGACGTCCGGGTTCTTGCTGTATTTTGACATCGGGATCTCCAGTTGTTCGCGTTGAGCCAATACATGGGAAGTTTTGGGGCCTATGCAAAGCAATATTTCAGCCCACTCGCGCTATTGTGCAACATCTGGACTGGGCGGTTCAGCCGCGCCGCAGGCGCGGCCACGCCCAACGGGAGAAGGGATCTCTCGATCCAGACGACGGGCGGGAGGGTTAGCTGGCGAAGGCTGCGGCCAGATCTGCGGGCAGGTCGAACTCTTGCAGCACTCGGGCGCGGCCCTCGGCGGACATTTTGCGCGCGGTTTTTTCCACGATGCTTTGGATCTTCTCGGCCGAATGTTTGGCGGCAAAGGGGGCGAAATACCATTTCAGGAATACCAGGCAGATCACGTCCTCCAGGGCCTGCACGCCGGGGTTGCGTTTCAAACCTTCCTTGCGCAGCATCTGGCCGGTGATCTCGATGGCGGATGCCGCATAGCCTGCATCCGCCATCATCGCGGCGACAACATCGCCGTGATGGCGGGCCTGGTCTTTGCGCCAGTTGAGATAGCCGGTGCGGCCTGCGGGATAGCTGTCGCGCTTTAGCTTCCAGCGTTCAACATGCTGACCACGGGCGGCGATCTGTAACGGCTCATTTGCATCCGGGAACAGGCGGGCCAGTTCACCGCTCATGCGGCTGCCATAGAGCAGCGAGGCCGGCTGGCCGTCCTCACGCTTGGGATCTGCAGTATTGGCCAGATCGATGGCCTGCAGCACCCGGGTCAACTTATCAAGCATATCGGCTCTCCTTTTCTTGCGGTGATGCTACTGCGGGAAGCGATGATCTGCACGCTCATTTGACGCCGGGTCATTCCGCAACGGCAGGTTTTGTGGCTGCGGCAGGCTGGCGTGACAGCTGCACGGCCAAGATGCCGATGGTGACAATCAGCACGCCGACCACATCCATCACTCCAAGGCGTTCGCCCAACAGCACCGAGGCAACCGCAACCCCGAACACCGGGTTGAGAAAGTGGAAGGTCGCCGCGCGCAGCGCCCCGATGCGGTTCAGCAGCAGCACCCAGATAAAGGTGGCGATCAGGCCGGGCACCAGCGTGGTATAGGCAAAGGCCAGCGCCAGCGACAGGGTTGGATTGATAAAGATGTCCTCGAACAGCAGCGCCGCAACAAACAGCAAGGCTGAGCCGACCAGCATTTGCAGCCCCACCACCATCATGAAATTACCGCCCGATGTGGCGCCGCGCAGCGCCAGTGTGGCCGCTGCAAGAGCCAGCACGCCAAAGCCGCATAACATCACACCGTACAGGTCCACCCCGGTGCTGATGCGGGTTCCCAGGATCAGACCCACTCCCAGCACGCCTGCCATCAGCCCGGCGATGCCCAGCGGTTTCAGCCGTTCCTTGAACAGCAGCCAAGAGGCCAGCGCCACCAGCAGTGGCATGGTGGCGGCGATAATGGCGGCAAGCGAGGCCTGGATGGTCTGCATTGCGACAAAGTTGAAGCCCAAATACAGCGCGTTCTGACAGACCCCAAAAATGATGGTGGCGCGCCACTGCAGGCGGTTCAGACGCCAGGTCTGCCCCATGGCGCGGGCAATCGCGACGCCGATCAGCCCGGAGACCAGAAACCGCAGCGCCAGTGAAAACAGCGGCGAGGCATCGGCGACGATGATCCGCGCCGAGGTAAAGGCCGAAGACCACATCAGGGCAAAGGTAAGCCCCATGGCAATTGCGCGTGCGTCCATCGTTGTTTTCCTTAAACACGCGACCACAAAAAAGGGCCGCCTTTTGGGCGACCCTTTCCTAATTCTCAGGCGATTTCAAGCTTAGCCGTTGACGCTGTCTTTCAGCGCTTTGGCGATGGTCATTTTGACCACTTTGTCGGCTTCTTTCATGAACTTTTCGCCTGTGGCCGGGTTGCGCACTTCGCGCTCGGGGCGTTCGCGGCAATAGATTTTGCCAACACCGGGCAGTGTCACAGCCCCGCCACCGGAAACTTCACGGGTGATCAGTGTGCAAACGGCTTCCAGAGCGGCGCCTGCGGCTTTTTTATCACTGCCCATGTCTTCAGCCAGAGCGGCAACGAGCTGGGTTTTTGTCATTGGTTTGGACATTCTTTGTCTCCTTACGTCTGCCCGACTTATGGGGCCTCATTGCGTAATCTTAGCGTTATGTTGTGGGTCAACACAACGATTGGTGTAACGAAATATGGGAAAACCAGTGATTTTCGGCTGAAATCCGCAGAAAACACCGCTACAGGAAGGCGGTTTCGTCGAACGAGCGTAGTTTCCGGCTGTGCAACCGCTCCAATGGCATGCCCCTCAGGCGTTCCATTGCGCGTATACCGATCATTAAGTGACGCGCCACTTGGGTCCGGTAAAAGTCAGAGGCCATGCCTGGCAACTTCAGTTCGCCGTGCAGCGGTTTGTCGGAAACGCATAGCAAGGTGCCATATGGAACCCGAAACCGATAGCCATTGGCGGCAATTGTGGCGCTCTCCATGTCCAGTGCAACCGCCCGGGATTGGCTGAGGCGCTGCACCGGGCCAGATTGATCGCGCAACTCCCAGTTGCGATTGTCGATGGTGGCAACGGTGCCGGTGCGCATGATCCGCTTCAGGTCATAGCCCTCCAGTTTGGTCACCTCGGCCACCGCCTGTTCCAGCGCGATCTGGATCTCGGCCAGCGCCGGGATCGGGGTCCAGACCGGCAGGTCGTCGTCCAGCACGTGATCCTCGCGCAGATAGGCATGCGCCAGCACAAAATCACCCAGGGCCTGGGTGTTGCGCAACCCGGCACAGTGGCCGACCATCAGCCACGCATGCGGCCGCAACACCGCGATATGGTCGGTTGCGGTCTTGGCATTTGACGGCCCGACGCCGATGTTGACCAGGGTGATGCCGCTGCCGTCTTCGCGCTTCAGGTGATAGGTGGGCATTTGCGGCTGTTTGGCGGTCTCGGGGATCTCGGCATCGGCCGAGGTGATCTGGTGATTTCCGGTGCTGACAAAGCTGGTGTAGCCCGAGTCCGGATCTGCCAGTTGGCTGCGGGCATAAGATTCAAACTCGGCCACGTAGAACTGGTAGTTGGTGAACAACACGTGGTTCTGGAAATGCTCCGGGTCGGTGGCGGTGTAATGCGACAGCCGGGCCAGAGAATAATCCACCCGCTGGGCGGTGAACAGCGCCAGCGGGCCGACCCCGTTGGCCGGGCTATGGGTGCCGTTGACGATATCATCGTTGGTGGTGGCCAGATCCGGCACATCAAAGACATCGCGCAGGGTGAAGCCTGCAGCACCTTCTTGCGGGATCGTGAGGCCGGGTTGCGCCGTCATCGCAAAGTGAACCGGCATCGGGGTGTCAGACACTCTGATGGTGATCGGCTGGCCATAGTTGCGGATCAACAGGCCAATTTGCTGGATCAGATAGTTTTCAAACAGATCCGGCCGCGTCACCGTGGTGGCATAGGTCCCTGGTGCGGCGACATGGCCAAAGCTGAGACGGCTATCGACCCGCGCAAAGCTGGTCGTGGTGATGCAGATTTCCGGATAATGGGCCCGTATGCGCTGATCATCCGTTACGCCCTCTGTCATCGCCTTGGTAAAGCCCGCACAGAGGAAGTCGGTGGCCTGCCGGTACAGCAATTGCAGCCGCTCGACCGCCGCTGTGGCATCGTCGAAATCTTCGGATTCGGGGTGTTGAGGGAGTAAAATAGTTGTCATGTACTGGCCTCGATAACTGGAATTTTCTGGAAGGTGCGCACGTCGACCAGGCCAAGATCGGAAATCCGCAACTCGGGGATCACCACTAGCGCCAGCAGCGAGTGCTGCATATAGGCGTTGTTCAGCGAACAGCCACAGGCCTGCATGGCCTCACCCAGCGCCTCTGCCTTGGCGGCGACCTCGGTGGCGGGCTGGTCGGACATCAGACCGGCGATGGGCAGTTCCACCAGCGCCAGTTCCTGGCCATCGCGGAACAGGGTGACGCCGCCGCCGACCTCGGCCAGACGATTGGCGGCCAGCGCCATCTGATCCCGGTCGGTGCCCACCACAATCATGTGGTGGCTGTCATGCGCCACGGTTGAGGCCATCGCCATTTTGCCCTGATAGCCAAAGCCAGACACAAAGGCATTGGTCACCCCGCCGGTGCCCCGGTGCCGTTCGACCAGCGCAATCTGGATGGTGTCGCCGGCGCCCTCGACCAGGCCATCCCGCACCGGAAGATCCGCCTTGAGCGCCTTTGTCGGGGCCTGATTTTCAACCACGCCGATGACATTGACGGTGACGGCGTTGGCGCCTTCGGGCGCCGCAAGCTCAAAGTCCTTGGCGCGGAGTTGATGCCCCAGATGCACCGTGCCACGGGCACTGTCGGGCCAGTCCAGATGCGGGCATTCGACCTTGATAGAGCCTGATTCCGCGACAACCTTGCCGCGTGCGATCACCAGCTCAATCGGCAGTTCCGTCAGATCCGAGGTCAGGATCACATCAGCCCGGCGCCCCGGCGTGATCGAGCCAATGTCGCGTTCCAGACCAAAATGGGTGGCGGTGTTGATGGTGGCCATCTGCAGCGCAATCACCGGATCACAGCCACAGGCGATGGCATGGCGCACTACCCGGTTCATATGGCCGTCGTTGACCAGCGTGCCGGAATGGCAATCATCGGTACAGAGAATGAAACTGCGCGGATCCAGCCCTTTTTCGGTCACCGCGGTGATCTGGGTTTCAACGTCGTACCAGGCTGATCCCAGCCGCATCATCGAGCGCATGCCCTGGCGCACCCGTGCGATGGCGTCGGCCTCGCAGGTGCCCTCATGGTCATCCGCCGGGCCACCGGCCACATAGGCGGCGAAATTACGCCCCAGATCGGGCGAGGCATAGTGCCCGCCGACGGTCTTTCCAGCCCGCTGGGTGGCGGCAATCTCGGCCAGCATCTGGGGGTCGGCATTGGCGACACCGGGGAAATTCATCATCTCGCCGAGGCCCACAATACCGGGCCAGCTCATCGCCTCAGCCACGTCCTCGGGGGAAATTTCATAGCCCGTTGTCTCTAATCCGGGGGCAGAGGGCGCGCAGGATGGCATTTGGGTGAAGATATTGACCGGCTGCATCTGCGCCTCGTCATGCATGTATTTCACGCCTCTTAACCCCAGCACATTGGCGATCTCATGCGGGTCGGTGAACATGCTGGTGGTACCATGCGGGATCACCGCGCGGGCAAATTCCGCCGGTGTCAGCATGCCGCTCTCGATATGCATATGGGCGTCGCACAAGCCGGGGATCATGTAACGGCCCTTGGCCTCGATCACCTGGGTGTCGGGGCCGGTGCAATAAGACGCATCGGGGCCCACATAGGCGATCCGCCCGGCAACAATAGCGATGTCATGATCGGGCAGCACCTCGCGGGTGTGCACATTGACCCATTTACCCTGACGGATAACCATATCCGCAAAGGAGCGCCCTGCAGCAACTGAGATAAGTTCGGGGGCAACGTCGGGCCAACTTGGGAAAGCAATGTCTGTCATGTGCCAATTGTTATGATTGTCGAGCCGAGCGCAAGCCCCTGCCGTGTTTAGAAGTTCCATATACACTCTCTTTGATGACAAGAAGATGACAGCGACAGCGACGCTGGCCAGCCCTGCTCGGCGCTGTTTGTTTCGCACCCGCATTGAGTGTTATGCATTTGCTATCGCGTCGGTCGGCGTCGGTCGATTTGCAATAGCTTGGAACCAGGGACATCAAACGGACTATGTTTTTGACAGAACTTGAGCGCTCGGCCGACCAGGCCTGGGGGTCTTTGCTGGATCAAGCCGGTTTGCCAGCGGCGGGGTGGACATTACAGCAGCTGTCCAAGCGCGACGATGGCCACAGTGCCCGGATTGTCTATCGCGCGGTATCGTCTGATGGCGGCAGCTATATCTTCAAGCATCAGCTCAGGCCGACAGACAACGGGTCCGTGACGCGGCAATTCGAGGCCCATCAATTGGTCTTTGACCGGTTCCCCAAATCGCACGATCACCGCGTTCCGCAGCCGATTTACCTGGACGCTGAAACCCAGTCCTGCCTGCTGTCCCATCTTGACGGCGAACCGCTGGCCGAGCCGATGTTGCGCGCCGTGGATGACCTGCCGGCGCAGATGCAGCTGCTGAAACGGGCCGGGGCCTGGCTGGATGAATTTCACCGGGCCAATCTGGACGAGCGGCGGATATTTCAGCCAAAATTCACCCTGCGGCATCTGCGTCAATTCCGGGCGGAAATTGAGTCCGGCCAACGTGAGGTGCCCGCCAAGCCGCTGATCCTGCGCGGCATCGCCCATATGGAGACCATCGCACCGCAGTATGAAGGTCGGCAAACGGTCTCTTGCCTGCAGCACGGCGACTTTCACATGCGCAACCTGATTGTATCCGAGCAGTCGATTGGCGGCATAGATTTCTCTAAAATAGGCGCCGCACCGGTGGGGCATGACATTGCAAAATTCCTGCTGGACTACACCCGCTTCATGCGCTCGGCTGAGGATATCCCGCCGGGGCAGGTGGTGCCACCGGACGCGGTGGAGGCGTTTTTTGACGGCTACAAGCTGACCGGACCGGATGATCCCAGCCTCGGCTTTCTTCTGTTCAGCAGCCTGATGTCGGAACTGAAGCTGGTGCCAAAGCATCGGCGCGACCGGAGCCATGGCAAACAGCGGTTTCTGGAACAGCTGCGCCCGATTGCCCGAAATGCCTATGTTGGCACCAAAGCGAAAAACACCCCGGATGTGCTGCGGTTCTACCTGACCAAGCGCAGTCTGACCCGGGCCGAAAACGGTGGCCATGAGATTGTGACCGCGGTTGCTGCGGTGGCCCAACAGGCGGGGATGCGGGTCGAGCTATTGCTCAACACTGCGCAGGCCAAAGAGAGCGCGGCCCGGGGGCAGCAGTATTCTCTGGTGCATATGGAGGCGCCGGTGAGTGCCCGTGGGCTGAGTTTTCGGAACTGTTATGGCGGGCCCTTCTGGCAGATTGATCAAAGCGGCGCGCGGTGGAACTGGCAGGTTGCGCGGCAGGTCTTCACCCCGGATGATACCCCCCGGGGTGAGATCGATGCGTTCTTTGCCCATTGGCGACACCGCCTTCACGGCGACATCGCGGTGGTACCCAGCAAGCAGGGCTATATCTATATGCCATTGCAGGGCAAACTGCTGAGCTGTCGCTCGTTTCAGTGTTGCTCGCCGGTAGAGATGATCGAGGCAACCCTGCAGCAGTCAAATTTGCCAATCCTTGCCACCCTGCACCCAAACGAGACCTATTCGCAGGCCGAGATCGACGCGTTGAGCGCATTGCAGCAGCAACACAGCCGTTTCCAAATTGTCGAAATGCCGATGGCCAAGGCCTTGGCCGGCTGTGATCTTGTAGTGACGCAAAATTCAAGCGCCGCCTTTCACGCCGGGTTCTTTGGCAAGGCCTCGGTGCTGTTTGCGCAGATTGATTTCCACCATATCGTGACAAATGTTGCCGATCTGGGTGTTGCGACAGCTTTTGATGCGGCGCAGGGCACCCCGCCAGACTTTGCGGGTTACCTGTTTTGGTACTGGCATCAGGCGATCAATCTGGAGGCCGAGAATCATCAGACACAGCTGCGCAACCGATTGCGCCATTTTGGCTGGCCGCTGTGACGATCCGGCCGCTGGCAACCTTATAATCACCTCTTGAAGCCGACCCCCGGTCGTCGCATCTATGCGGCATGATGAAAACACTGCTCTGCCTTGGATATGGATACTCGGCCCGCGCCCTGGCGCGGCTGCTGCCGGCTGATGGCTGGCGGGTGATTGGAACCTCTCGCGAGGGTGCTGCCCAGGATGGTATAGAGATGCTGACCTGGCCGGGGACCGATGTGTCGCTGGACGGCGTGACCCATATCCTGTCCTCCATCGCCCCTAACGCTGATGGTGACCCGGTGCTGGACAGCCTGCGTGACAAGATCGCCGCCGCCAAGGATCTGCAATGGGTCGGCTATCTGTCCACCACCGTGGTCTACGGCGATCACGACGGCGGCTGGGTGGATGAGACCATGCCGATTACTCCAGCTGCCAACCGCGGCAAATGGCGGGCGCAGGCAGAAGCCGACTGGCAGTCCATCGACGGCTTGCCGCTGCATATCTTCCGGCTGGCGGGCATCTATGGGCCGGGTCGGGGACCGTTTGCCAAGCTGATGACGGGCAAGGCGCGGCTGATTATCAAACCGGGTCAGGTGTTCTCGCGCATTCATGTGGAGGACATCGCCCAGGTGCTGGCGGCCTCGATCTCCCAGCCCAATCCCGGCGCGATCTACAATGTCTGTGACGATGTCCCGGTGCCGCCGCAAGACGTGCTCAGCTATGCCGCTGAATTGCTGGGCTTGGTGATGCCGCCCGAAGTGCCGTTTGAAGAGGCCGCAATGACACCAATGGCGCGCAGTTTTTACAGCGAGAACAAACGGGTCAGCAATACCCTGATCAAGCAGGAGCTGGGGGTGCAGTTGCAATACCCAGACTATCGCACCGGGCTAAAGGCAGTGTTCGAGGCCGAAGACATGGAGAGGTTTATCCCCCCGGCTGATCCGCCTGCGTTGTGACGACCATCGACGGTCTATCCAGCCGTCCGGCAGCCGTTTGCCCGCGCTGGATAGACCCTATGACAGGGGTTTAAGCCCGCTTTTCACCAATACTTGCCACGCCCAGAACCTCTAGCACCTTGGCTTCGATCTGTGCCGCGTCCATGCCGGCCACCCGGTACATGTCCTCGGGGCTGGCCTGATCGATAAAGATATCCGGCAGCACCATGGAGCGGTACTTCAGGCCTGCGTCAAACACGCCCTCTTCGGCCAGTAGCTGTGCGACGTGCGAACCAAAGCCGCCCACGGCACCCTCTTCAATGGTGATCAGCGCCTCGTGATTGGCGGCCAGATCCAGAATCATCTCGCGGTCCAGCGGTTTGGCAAAGCGGGCGTCGGCGATGGTCGGGGTGATGCCTCTGGCGGCCAATGCCTCGGCGGCCTTGCGGGTCTCGCCCAAGCGGGTGCCAAAGGACAGCAGCGCCACCCGTGCGCCGGTCTGGATGATGCGGCCCTTGCCGATCTCCAGCACCTGCGGCACCTCTGGCATCTCGACGCCTTCGCCCTCGCCACGGGGATAGCGGAAGGCAATCGGCCCATCATCATGGGCGGCGGCGGTGGCAATCATATGCACCAGTTCGCCCTCGTCCGAGGCGGCCATCACCACCATACCCGGCAGGTTGGCCATGAAGCCGATGTCAAAGCTGCCCGCATGGGTGGCCCCATCGGCGCCGACCAGACCAGCCCGGTCAATCGCAAAACGTACCGGCAGACGCTGAATGGCAACATCATGCACCACTTGGTCGTAGCCCCGTTGCAGGAATGTCGAATACATCGCGCAAAATGGCTTCATGCCGCCCGCCGCCAGTGCTGCGGCAAAGGTGACGCCATGTTGTTCGGCAATGCCCACATCAAAACAGCGCGACGGATAACGCTCGGCAAACAGGTTCAGCCCGGTGCCATCGGGCATCGCGGCTGTCACCGCACAGATCTTGTCATCCTTGGCGGCATGTTTCACCAGTTCGTCGCCAAACACACCAGTGTAGCTGGGCGCGTTGGACGGAGTCTTTTTCTGCTCGCCGGTGACCACATCAAACTTGGCAGTGGCGTGGCCCTTGTCGCGGGCGGCTTCGGCGGGGGCGTATCCCTTGCCCTTTTTGGTCAGCACATGGATCAGCACCGGGCCGGTGGCGCGGGCCTTGACCGTGCGCAGTATCGGCAGCAGCTGGTCCAGATCGTGACCGTCGATCGGCCCCAGATAAGAGAAACCTAAGGATTCAAACAGAGTGCCGCCCACCGCCATGCCTTTTAGCAGGTCCTTGGCGCGCTTGGCACCCTGGCGGAACGGTTCCGGCAGCAGCGACACGGCGCCTTTGGCAGCGGCTTTCAGCTCTTGAAACGGTTCTTCGGTGTAGAGTCGCGACAGATAGGAGGACAGGGCGCCCACTGGCGGCGCAATGCTCATCTCGTTGTCGTTGAGGATGACAAACAGCCGCTTGCCCAGATGGCCGGCGTTGTTCATCGCCTCAAACGCCATGCCTGCCGACATCGCCCCATCGCCAATCACCGCAATGGCGTCGCCCTGACCTTCGGGCAGCACGCCGCCCAGATCGCGCGCGACTGAAAATCCCAGGGCGGCGCTGATCGAGGTCGAGCTATGCGCGGCGCCAAAGGGATCATAGGGTGATTCCGAGCGTTTGGTGAAGCCGGACAAGCCGCCTTTGGTGCGCAGGGTGCGGATGCGGTCGCGGCGTTCCGTCAGGATCTTGTGCGGATAACACTGGTGCGACACGTCCCAGATCAGCTTGTCCCGTGGGGTGTCAAACACCGCGTGCAGCGCCACTGTCAGCTCGACCACGCCCAGCCCGGCGCCCAGATGGCCGCCGGTGACAGAGACCGCCGAAATGGTCTCTGAGCGCAATTCGGTGGCCAGCTGGGCCAGTTGGCCATCGCTTAGCGTTTTCAGATCCGCCGGACGGTTGATCTGATCCAGCAGCGGAGTGTTTGGTCTATTTGTGGTCTGGTCGGGCATGCGGCGCCTCCCTTGGCGGCAATTAGCTGTCGCGCGAAATAACGAACCGGGCGGCTTCGCGCAAGGTGTCGCCCTGATCCCCGTAAACATCCAGCGCGGCGCAGGCCTGATCGCAGAGTTCAGTGGCACGGGCCTTGGCGGCCTCAATCCCTAACAGTGAAACAAACGTGGCCTTACCGGCCGCGGCATCCTTGCGCACCCGCTTGCCCACCGTTTCGGCGTCGCCCTCAACATCCAAAATGTCATCGGCGATCTGAAAGGCAAGGCCGAGGGCATCGGCATAATGCCGCAACGGCGTGGTGTCGGCGCCCGCGATCACTGCGCCGGCCATGGCAGACCACGAGATCAGGCAGCCGGTCTTGCGGCTCTGCAGCTGGATGATCTGCGCCAGGGTCAGCGGTTCGGGGCTGGATTCGGCGGCGATATCCAGCATCTGCCCCAACACCATACCCTCTTTGCCGGCGGCCTGAGCCAGCGCCCGGACCAAGTCCAGCGCATGCGGCCCAAATTTGGTGTCCGCCAGCAGCTCAAACGCCAGCGTCTGCAGGGCATCGCCAGCCAGAACGGCCAGGCCTTCGTCCCATTGGCGGTGCAGGGTCGGCATACCACGGCGCAGGTCGTCATTATCCATGCAGGGCAGGTCGTCATGCACCAGCGAATAGGCGTGCAGGCATTCGATGGCCAATGCGGCATCCAGCGCCACCTGTTCCTCGACCGCGTGCAGCCGGGCGCTCTCCAAAACCAGAAACCCACGCAGCATTTTGCCGCCGGTCAGGGCATAGCGCATGGCATCCGACAGGGAGTCCTCCCCCGCTAGAACCCTGTCCATGCGGCTGGAGATCAGATGCTGACTGTGGGCCAGTGCCGCGGCAAAGGGCCGGGGTTTGACGGCAGTTGTGGTGGCCAATGTCTTAACCCGCGTCCAGCGGCGTGGTGCCGGTGGCACTGCCGCCTGCGTCCAGGGTGATCGCCGCGACCTTTTCCTCGGCCCGCTTCAGCTCGTCCTCGCAGCGTTTCTTCAGCAGCGCGCCCCGTTCGTACAGCGAGATCGAGGCATCCAGTGCCACGTCACCGCGCTCCAATTGACCCACCACGGTTTCCAGCTCTTTCATCGCCAGCTCAAAGCTCATGTCTTCAACGGGTGTCTGGGTCATGCCGATGCCTTTATCAATTCGTCAACGTGTGCCTTGCAGGCTGTGCTCAGCGCGTTCAGATCATACCCGCCTTCCAAAGTCGAGACGATACGGCCGCCGCATAAATCCTGCGCAAGGGCACAGAGTTCGGCGGTCAGCCAGGCGAAATCTGCGGTTGACCAGTTCAGGTTGGCCAGAGGATCGTCGGCGTGGGCATCAAAGCCAGCGGAGAGGATGATCAATTCGGGTTTGAAGGCGCGCAGCCGCGGGAAGGCCAGTGTCTGATAGGCCGCCCGCATTTCAACGCCGCCACTTTCAGGGGGCAGCGGCATATTGAGGATATTTCCATAGGCGCCATCTTCGTCCACGCGGCCAGATCCGGGCCACAGTGGCATTTGTTGCGAGGAGATCAGCAGCGCGCGTTTCTCATCCCACAGCAGATCCTGGGTGCCATTGCCGTGATGAACATCAAAATCAACCACCGCCACCCGGTTTAGCCCGTGGTGACCCAGCGCATGTTTTGCCGCCAGCGCCGCGTTGCCAAACAGGCAGAACCCCATGGCGGTGTCCCTTTCGGCGTGATGCCCCGGCGGGCGGATGGCGGCAAAAGCATTCTGGGCCTCGCCGGTCAGCACCATATCGACGCCGCGCAGCACCGCGCCGGCGCCTCTGAATGCCGCGTCCAGCGAACCGGGCGACAAAAACGTGTCTCCGTCTAACTGGCCAAACCCCTCATTAGGTCGGACCCTGCGCAATTTTGCCACATAAGATGCCGGGTGGATGCGCAGGATGTCATCCTCGGCGGCCATCGGTGCCCCGACCCGCAACAGATCCAGCGGTTCCAATGCGTGCAGGACGTGTTCCAGCCGGGCCACCCGCTCGGGGTGGCCTTCGGGGGTCAGATGGCTCAGGCAATCGGCATGGGTGATCAGGGCTGTGGTCATGATGAATAACTCAAAGGGTGTTTGGCCATGAGCTTAGGATGCCGGACGGTCAGGCGGCAAGTTGGCGTTTGGCCTCGCCGTCTGTTGCATCAAAGCTGTTGTAGGCTGATCCTAGTCCGGAGCCAGCATATATCCCGCACCGCGCACCGTTTGCAGATATTGCGGTTGTTTTGGGTTCGGCTCGATCTTGCGGCGCAAACGGGTGATCTGCACATCCACCGCACGCTCCTGCGCTTGCCCCCGGTCGCGGCCCAGATCTTCGACCAGCTTAGAGCGGCTGACCGGTTCACCGGGGCAGGCCGAGAAGATCTTCATCAGCTGGCTTTCAGTGCCGGTCAAACGGATCAGCTCGTCGCCTCGCCACATCTCGCCCCGGTCCATATCATAACGAATGGGCCCCAGATGCAGAACTTTGGGTGCCGCCTCGCGGGCCGGAGTTTCTGGCATCCGGCGCAGGATGGCGTTGATCCTGAGCAGTAGCTCTTTGGGTTCAAACGGTTTGGGCAGGTAATCGTCGGCCCCCGCCTCCAGCCCGGCAATGCGATGTTCGATGTCGCCCCGCGCGGTCAGCAACATGATCGGCGTGTTGCGGGTTTCGCGCAGGTGTTTTGTCAGCGACACCCCGTCTTCGCCGGGCATCATGACATCCATCACAATCAGGTCAAAATCCAATCCGGCAAGCACCCGGCGCGCATGGGCGGCGTCCCGGGCGGCGGTGACCAGAAACCCGGCCCGCATCAGAAACTTCTTCAGCAGATCGCGAATGCGTTCGTCGTCGTCCACAATCAACAGATGGGCATCAAATTGGCTCATGATCCGGTTTCCCTCATTTTGCCATAGGCGCGGCGCATATCGGCATCCATCATCGCCTCCAGCACCCGCTTGAACCCCTGCACCGCCTCTGGGCCTGCGTCCTTATAGGCCGACCGCATCCGCGCCCGCTGGGCGTCCGACAGGGTGGCCTCAAGCGCATGCCCGTGTTCGGTGAGGAACAGATGCCGCTCGCGTTTATCAACTGTCCCCACCCGGCTTTCGACCAGCCCGTCGCCGATCAATGTCCGCAGGACACGGTTCAGCGATTGTTTGGTGACGCCCAGAATGGTCAGCAGATTGTTGACCGTGGTGCCCGGTGCGCGGTTGATGAAATGGACAGCGCGGTGATGGGCGCGACCATAGGCCATTTCTGACAGAATGCGATCCGGGTCGGCGGTAAATCCGCGATAGGCAAAAAACATCGCCTCAATCCCTTGCCGCAGCTGCTCGTCAGTTAGAAAAAGCAGGCTTTCGCCGCTAAAACTCTGACCTGAACGTCCGTCCGACATGATATACCTCCTTAACTCAGCTACGCCAGTTTAAGTCAGCGTTGTTGACATTCCAAGGGTGAAGAGGTATCGAATTTGAGTTTTGGCGCAATAATCTGTCCGATACGGTCATTGTTGACGCAATAAATGAAAAGATGATGGTGCTTAGGAGGATACAGCATGTCGGGATATGATGACCGCGATGGCGTGATCTGGTTGGATGGCGAAATGGTTCCGTGGCGCGACGCACAGGTGCATGTGCTGTCTCATGCCATGCATTATGCCTCCTCGGTTTTTGAGGGCGAGCGGGCCTATAACGGCAAGATCTTCAAAAGTCGGCTGCATTCGGAACGGCTGGTCAAATCGGCCGAGGCGCTGGATATGCCGATGCCCTACAGTGTTGATCAGATCGAGGCGGCCAAGGACGAGGCGCTGAAGGCCAGCGGGCTGCAGGATGCCTATGTGCGCGCCCTGGTGTGGCGTGGCTCGGGCGAGGACATGGGGGTTGCTTCGGCCCGGAATCCGGTGCGCATGGCTGTCGCGGTCTGGGAGTGGGGTGCCTATTACGGCGACGCCAAAATGCAGGGCGCCAAGCTGGACATCGCAGAATATCAACGGCCCAGCCCCGCCACCATCCCGGTCCACGCCAAGGCGGCGGGTCTCTACATGATCTGCACCATCTCCAAGCACAAGGCCGAGGCCAAGGGCTGCTCGGATGCGTTGTTCATGGATTACCGTGGCTATGTGGCCGAAGCGACCGGCGCCAATATCTTCTTCGTCAAGGACGGTGAGGTGCATACGCCGCTGCCGGATAGCTTTCTCAACGGTATCACCCGCCAGACGGTGATTGTCATGCTCAAGGAGCGCGGCATCACCGTGCACGAGCGCCACATCATGCCCGAAGAAATGGCCGGGTTTGAGCAGTGCTGGCTGACCGGCACCGCCGCCGAGGTTACCCCAGTGGGGCAGATCGGTGACTATACGTTTGAGGTTGGCAGCCTGACCCGCGAGATAGCCAAGGCGTACGAGGCTTTGGTCCGGGCCTGATCTTTGGTCGAATAAGAGATGGAAAACGGGCGCCCAATCTGGCGTCCGTTTTTGCTTTAGGCCTTATTAGAGCCGATTATCCCCCCTTGGGGTCGATCATTGGCCGGGCTTTGCCACGCACCACCCCCAGACGGCTTTCGCGCCAGATCACCAGACCATTGCCCGCAATGACCAATGTGGCCCCGGACAGCATCACCAGCGTTGGCAGCTCGGCGAACCAGACATAGCCGATGATGATGGCAAACAGCATCGAGGCATAATCATAGGGCGCCAGCATTGATGCCGGGGCAAAGCGGTAAGACGAAGTCACCAGGATCTGCGCCACGCCACCGATAAACCCGCTGGCAACCAGCATCGAAAGCACAGTCCAGCTTGGCACCTGCCAGCCAAACGGCAGGGTCAGCAACGACAGCCCGGTGGCGGTGATCGAGAAATAGAACACGATGGCGGCGGTGTGTTCGGTCTGCACCAATTGCCGGATGTGGATCTGCACCATGGACCGCGCAATGGTGGCAATCAGGATCAAAATAGCGCCCAGCGTGGCGGTATCGCCGGTATCAACGCCGCCGCTTAGCCGTGGCCAGACCATCACCAGCACCCCGGCCAGACCAACGACGACGGCACTGATGCGGATCAGGCGAATGGTCTCGCCGAGAAACACAGCCGCCAGGATCAGGGTGAAAATGGGCGTAGCAAATCCGATGGCGGTGACCTCGGGCAGTGGCAGCATCCCCAACCCGGTAAAGGTCAGGCCCATCGCCGTTGTCCCCAGCACTCCGCGCCAAACATGGCCCATGGGGTTTTTTGCGATCAGCCCGTGGCGCAGTTCGCCGCGCATCATCAGCCAGATCACGATGACCGGAATTGCAAACAGCGACCGAAAGAAAACCGCCTCACCGGCGGGGACATGTTCGGCGGTGGCTTTGATGATCGCTGCCATGGTGGTGAACAGCCCGATGGCGGTGACCTTAAGGCCAACGGCCAGCAGCGGTCGATGCGATGTTAACGATTTTACCATGTCGCGACCCTGCGCCCCGCGGCGGCAAAGATCAATGGCCTGAATTCACCCCGATAAGCCGGGCCTCGCTCATACCATTGATCTCTTCTGATATACCATCTGGCCCTATTAGAGCCTCATTAATGGGCGTGAGCGGCCTCGCTCCTTTGTTCCCGCAGCGCTTGCAGCAGAATTTGAAAGGCGGAGCTGATGAACAGTCCAGCCATGATGCCCGCGACAATCAGGTCCGGCCAGCCACTGGCAGTGCCCCAGACCGCCAGCGCCGCGATCATTACGGCGACATTGCCGATGGCGTCATTGCGTGAGCACAGCCAGACCGACCGCACATTGGCGTCGCCGTCTTTGTAGCGCACCAGAATCGCCACTGAGGCAAGGTTGGCAGCCAGTGCCATAAAGCCAATCGAGCCCATGATCTGCGCCTGTGGCACCCCGATGTAGAACACCGAATAGACGGTGGATCCAAACACCCACAGTCCCATCAGCAGCAGGCTGATACCCTTGCCCATCGCGGCGAGTGACCGGGTGCGTAGGCTGGCTCCGATCACCGCCAGCGAAATACCATAGGTCAGCGCGTCGCCGAGAAAATCCAAGGCATCCGCCTTGAGCGCCTGACTGCCGGACATCTGACCGGCACTCATCTCGACCCCGAACATGGCCGCATTGATGGCGATCACCAGCCATAGCCTTCGTTTGTAATCCGCCGAAACCCCATCAAATTGGGCGTTATGGCCGCAGCATCCTGCCATTTCACTTGTCCTTTTGTCTGATTCGAGGTCAATGTAATTGCTCTAGTCCCTAGAGGTTCAAGAGGTTTTATAATGTATTCCATTGGCGCAATGTCCAAGGCCACCGGGGTTAAGGTGCCGACCATCCGGTATTACGAAGACATCGGGTTGCTGCGCGCTCCGGGGCGCAATGCGGGCAATCAACGGCGCTATGATCCGCACGGCATGCAGGCCTTGGGGTTCATCAAACACGCCCGCGATCTGGGCTTTGCACTGGATGATATCCGGGCTCTGATGCAGCTGAATGGTGATCTGGGCACAGATTGTGTCGAGGCCGACCGCATTGCGGCCAGTCAGCTGCTCAATGTTCAGGCCCGAATTGCCAGGCTGCAACAATTGGCGGCTGAACTGGCGCGGATCAGCCATCTGTGTGACGGTGGCAACGGTGGCCAGTGTCGGGTGCTGACGGCGCTGGGCGATCACAGCCAATGCACTGGCGCCCATGACTAGGCTGCGGCGTGGATCAGGTCAGCCAGAGCAGACAGAGGCTGAGCGTGACAAAGGCGCCTGTGGTGGCGCCTAGCACTGCAAGGCTGGCCGCGCCTTGCAGTTTCAGCTTCTGGGCAAACACCGTATAAGAGCCAAACATTGGCATTGCGGCCGATATGATCACCGCGCTGCGCATCTCGGGGCTAAGCTGGATCAGCCCAAAGAATGTCAGCACGATCACCGCAAGCCCCACCAGAGCCGGATGCAGAATAAGTTTGATGCCGGTGATCTGCGCCGCCAGGCTTCGGTTGCCATATAGCGGCAGCCCAACCAGTGACCCTCCGATGACCACCAGTGACAGCGCTCCGGCTGAGGCGGCCAGCATTTGGATAAACCGGCCAATCGGGGCGGGCAGTGACAGATCAATCAGCGACGCCGCCAGGCCAAGCAAAAGACCGATCATCAGCGGCATGCGGAGCAATTTCAGCAGGGCGGTGCCAAACTGTTGGTACACCGGCCGGCTGTTGTCGCTGTCGGCCAATTCCATCAGCACCAGGCAGATTGGCACCAACAGCAGGGTTTCGACCAGAAAGTTAAGGGTCAGGACACTGCTGGCCAGATCGGGAAACAGCAACAGCATGATTGGAAATCCGATGAAGGCACTGTTTGGGCAGGTCGATCCCATGACCCCAAGCGCCCGCCGCTTTGGGTCGAGGTTTCCCAGGCTGAACAGCGCATAAGAAAGCCCAATGGTCGCCAGCCCGCCCAGGCCATAGACCAGCATGTAATCCGGTTGAAATATGTCGCTTATGTCGCGCGACGATACCGCATTGAACAGCAGCGCCGGCAGGGCAATATTCATCACATATTGCCCGAAACTGCGCATTTCAGCGGCGCTGAACCAGCCCTTGAAGACAATAAAGTAACCCAATCCGATGGTGGCGTAGATCGGGAACGTAATCTCCAGAATGGTTGCCATGACTAGCCGATCACCCCTTGGTTTTCACCAATCTGTCCCCGGTGCAGCAACAGATGGTCGAGAATGACACAGGCCATCATCGCCTCTCCCACCGGCACCGCGCGGATGCCGACGCAGGGGTCGTGGCGACCCTTGGTGATCACCTCGGCCGAGGAGCCATCTTTGCGGATCGACTGGCGCGGGGTCAGGATAGACGAGGTTGGTTTGACAGCAAACCGCACCACAATGTCCTGACCGCTGGAGATCCCGCCCAGGATGCCGCCCGCATGGTTCGAGGAATAGACCGGCGCGCCATCGTTGCCCCGAAAGATCTCGTCGGCGTTTTCTGAGCCCTTCAGCCGCGCCGCATTCATGCCTTCGCCAATCTCGACGCCTTTGACCGCGTTGATCGACATCATCGCCGCCGCCAGTTCAGTGTCCAGCTTGCCATAGATCGGCGCGCCAATGCCGGCAGGCACGCCGCGGGCTACAATCTCGACAATGGCACCAACAGAATCATGGTCCTTGCGCAGATCTTGCAGATAGTCCTCCCAGCCCTGCACCGCAGCCGCATCGGGGATCCAGAAATCATTGGTGTCGATGGCGTCCCAGTCGAACCGCGAGCGGTCGATCTCCATCTCTCCCATCGCCACCATATAGCCCTTGATCTCCAGACCGGGGACCAGGGCTTTGATCGCCTCGCGGGCAACACCGCCAGCCGCAACGCGGGCGGCTGTTTCCCGGGCCGAGCTGCGGCCGCCGCCGCGATAGTCGCGATTGCCGTATTTCTGGTAATAGGTGATGTCGGCGTGGCCGGGCCGGAAGGTATTGGCGATATCGCCGTAATCCTTGGAGCGCTGGTCGGTGTTTTCGATCATCAGCTGGATCGGGGTGCCGGTTGTCTTGCCCTCAAACACCCCCGACAGGATCTTCACCGCGTCGGGCTCGTTGCGCTGGGTCATATTCTTGTTCTGACCCGGGCGGCGCTTGTCCAGCCATGCCTGCAGCATTTCCGGCTCCAGCGGCACATTGGGCGGGCATCCGTCAACCGTGGCCCCCAGCGCCGGGCCGTGGCTTTCGCCCCAGGTGGTGAAACGGAAGAGATGGCCAAAGCTATTCATCGACATGGGGCAGGCTCCTTTGTCCGACGTGCTTAGCCGGGCAGGGCTGCTGTCTCAAGGGGTATTGGCTGACCCTCCGGTTCTGTCTGGACCCTGCACAAAAAAATGGCCGCTCCTGAAAGAACAGAAGCGGCCATCCGAAAACCGAGGGGAAATGATTTTCAGGACGTAGTGGGCTTAGAACAAAGAGCCAAGAACCGTCGAAAAGGTCGAGTGGCCGTGTAGGGGCTTGCGGCCCTTGCTGGCTTCGCGGCCCAGCGGAACAGTCAGCGACAGGCGCATTTGGGTGATGGATTCGTCCCAAATTTTATAACGTCCAAAGCTGGCATTCAGGTATGCTGAGACTGGGGTATTTGCCGACAGGTCATAGCCAAAGGAAACACCATAGTCGTTGATGCCGAAACCGTCATCAATGTATTCCCGGTCAAAATATGCGCCTATGTCGAGCCCGTTGGCAAAAGCGTAGTTGGCATTCACGCCACCGACTGTGCTTTTCAGACCCAAATCGCTTGAATCGCCGCGGCCCAAGTATCCGCTGAAGTCAACATTTTGAACGTTGTAGCTTCCCTGCACACCGTAGTGATAGATCCCAAGGGAACCTCCAGAACCAGCCAGGCGGGAGACATCCAAGAACGCACCGGCGGTTCCGTTTTCAAAGCCAGTGTAATCGCCAGACAGCGACAGAATTGTCAGGTCTAAATCATCCGAACCAGACCCCACGCTGGAATAGACAATACCGCCATCCAACACGAAGTTTTCGCCAAATGACAGGCTGCCAGTTGCGCCGAGATCATTGGTGTTGAGAGAAAAGCCGCTCTCGGACAGGCGGCTGTAACCAAATGTAAACTCGGCGCCATTGAATTCAGCAGCGCTAAGGGTACTGGAGGAACCGATAATGGCAGCGGCCAGTAAGGTCTTGTTAATCATTGGGTTTTCCTAATATTTTACTCCACGGCAACTAGGATGTATGGATATCATTGGCAAGGCATTGAATCCCCTACAATCAAATTTTTGCTCCCGGATTTGAGATCCGCCGTGTTGGCGATCCGGAGGCTGATCCTTGCGCCCAATCGCCGAAACCCAAGCGGTTTTGCCCGGTGACGGCCTGGCCACGGCCCCGTCCGACCCGGTGGCAAAGTCTTGTGGTCTGTCGTGTGATCCCGCTTGCCTTTGTGCCCCATGCCGCCTAAATTGCGCCCCACCTCGGGGTGCAGGTCAGACCTGCTGAGATCAAACCCGTTGAACCTGAACCGGCTAACACCGGCGGAGGGAAGGTCTGGGAACACATCCCCCTTGCCCGTCGCCGCAATGGAGGATGCCATGAAGTATCTTGTACTTGCAGCGGGACTGTTGAGCACCACAGCGGCAAATGCCGACGTGCCCGAACTGACCGTTTATACCTATGACAGCTTTGTTTCCGATTGGGGCCCCGGCCCGGCGGTTGAGGCGGCCTTTGAGAAGATCTGTGGCTGTGACCTGAAACTGGTCGGGGCCGGTGATGGCGCCGCCCTGCTGGCGCGGATCAGGCTGGAAGGGGCGCGGTCTGACGCTGATGTGGTGCTGGGGCTGGATACCAGTCTGACCGCCGCCGCCAAGGCAAGTGGTCTGTTTGCCGATCATACCGTCGAGGCGGATTATAGTCTTCCGCTGACCTGGACCGACAAAACCTTTGTGCCTTATGACTGGGGCTATTTCTCGTTTGTGCATAATGCCGATGCACCGGCTCCGGCCAATTTCAAGGCGCTGGCAGCCAGTGACGTGAAAATCATCATTCAGGATCCGCGCTCATCGACCCCAGGTCTGGGCCTGCTGCTCTGGGTCAAGGCGGCTTACGGCGACGAGGCGCCGGCGATCTGGGCCGATCTGTCGGACAATATTGTCACCGTCACCAAAGGCTGGTCCGAGGCCTATGGGCTGTTCCTGGAGGGCGAGGCTGACATGGTGCTGTCTTATACCACCTCGCCGGCCTATCACCTGATCGCCGAGGAAGACGCCTCCAAGGCGGCGGCGCTGTTTGACGAAGGGCATTACCTGCAGATTGAGGTGGCCGGTAAGCTGGCCGCCAGTGATCAGCCCGAGCTGGCCGATCAGTTCCTGGACTTCATGGTCTCTGAGGCGTTCCAGTCGATCATCCCAACCACCAACTGGATGTATCCGGCGGTGACTCCGGCGGCGGGCCTGCCCGCTGGTTTTGAAACCCTGGTGCAGCCGGGCATATCACTGCTGCTGAGTGAAGACGAGGCGGCCTCCCTTCGGGATGTTGCATTGGACGAATGGCTGACTGCGCTCAGCCAGTAAGCCCGAGACTGGGGATTGGCGCCGCCATTGTGGTGGCGGCGCTGATCCTTGGGACTCTGGCGGCTGTCGCCCTGCGCGCCGAACCCGGTCGCGGCTTGGGCAGTAGCGATTGGGCGGCGTTGCGCTTCACCCTGATCCAGGCTTGCCTGTCGGCAGGGCTGAGTGTGGCGCTGGCGATCCCGGTTGCGCGCGCCCTGGCGCGGCGCCGCTTTGTGGGCCGCCGGCTGCTGATTTCGCTGCTCGGCGCGCCGTTCATCCTGCCGGTTATTGTTGCGATCCTCGGTCTGTTGACCGTGTTTGGCCGGGCCGGCTGGTTTAGCAGCGGGCTGGCGCTGCTGGGGCTGGAGCCGGTGCAGATCTACGGGTTGCACGGTGTGGTTCTGGCGCATGTGTTTTTCAATCTGCCACTGGCAACCCGGCTGGTGTTGCAGGGCTGGCAGGAAATTCCCGCCGAACGGTTCCGGCTGGCGGCGCAACTGGGGGCTGATGCGCGGGCGATGCGGCAACTGTTGGAATTTCCGATGCTGAAGCGCATTGTGCCCGGCGCTTTGGCGGTGGTGTTTGCCATTTGCCTGTCCAGCTTTGCGGTGGCGCTGACCCTGGGTGGTGGGCCCCGGGCCACCACTATCGAACTGGCAATCTATCAGGCGTTTCGGTTTGATTTCGACCTTGGCCGCGCTGCGCTGCTGTCGGGGCTGCAACTGGTTCTGACCGGCGCGGCGGCGCTGGTGGCGGTCAGGGTCTCGGCGGGTGAGGGCTTTGGCACCGGGCTGGACCGCCCATTGCAACGCTGGGATGGCAGCACGGCTGGCGCGCGTATTGTGGACGGGCTGTGGATTGTGCTGGCTGCCGGATTCTTGCTGCTCCCCTTGTCGGCCATTGTGCTGGCGGGGCTGCCGGGGATGCTGACCCTGACCGCCGCGGTCTGGTGGGCGGCGCTGAATTCAATTCTGGTGGCGGCGCTGAGCACGGTGCTGCTGTTGCTGCTGGCGCTGCCGATGGCCACAGCGGTGGCGCTGGGCCGGGGCGGCGTGATCGAGCTGGCGGGCATCCTGGGTCTCGCGGCCTCGCCACTGGTGATCGGGACCGGGTTGTTCATCGTGATCTACCCCATTGCCGATCCGTTTTCGCTGGCGCTGCCGGTGACGGCGCTGGTCAATGCGGTGATGGCGCTGCCCTTTGCACTCCGCATTCTGGTGCCACGGGCACGGGCGGTGGTGGGGCGCTATGGGCGGCTGGCGCTGTCGCTCGATATGCGGGGCGGCGCCTTTGTCTGGCGGGTGCTGCTGCCACGGATGCGGCCGCAGATTGGCTTTGCCGCTGGGCTGGCGGCGGCGCTGTCGATGGGGGACCTCGGCGTGATTGCCCTGTTTGCCGACCCCGAGTTTGCCACCCTGCCGTTGCAGGTTTACCGCTTGATGGGGGCCTACCGGATGGAGACGGCGGCGGCGGCGGCGCTGCTGCTGCTGGCGCTGTCGATGGCGGCATTTTGGATTTTAGATCGTGGAGGCCGCTGGCATGCTGAGGCTTGAAAATTGTCTGATCGAGAACGGTGGCTTCCAATTGCGCGCTGATCTGACGATCGCCCGTGGCAGCCGGGTTGCGGTGATCGGCCCCTCCGGGGCGGGGAAGTCCACCCTGATAGAGGCTGTGGCCGGGTTTCGCCCGCTGCGCCGTGGGGCGATGTTCTGGAATGAAACGGCGCTGGCGCAGATCGAGCCGGGCAAGCGGCCGGTGGCGATGCTGTTTCAGGATGGCAATCTGTTTCCCCATCTGACGGTGGCGCAGAACGTCGGCCTGGGCATTCGCGCCAATCTGCACCTGGACGTGGCGAAGCGTGCACAGGTGCAGGCGGCTTTGGTCCGGGTTGGCTTGCAGGACATGGCCGACCGCAGGCCCGCCGCGCTGTCGGGTGGCCAGCAAAGCCGGGTGGCGTTGGCGCGGGTGCTGGTACAGGGGCGGGATCTGCTGCTGCTGGACGAACCCTTTGCCGCACTTGGGCCCGCGCTGAAGGCCGAGATGCTGGATCTGGTGGGTGAACTGGTGGCCGAGAGTGGCGCCACCCTGCTGATGGTCAGCCACGACCCCAATGATGCCCGCCGAATTGCTGATCAGGTGGTGCTGGTGGCCGAGGGGCAGGCGCATCCGCCAATGGACACAGCATCGCTGCTGGACAATCCACCGCCGGCACTGAAGGCCTATTTGGGCTAGCGGGCCTGCGTCGGGCTGCACCTATACAGGCAGATGCAGCCCAGATCATTAGGCCGCCTGGCGTACCTCGGATCGTGTCTTGCTGATCATCAGCGCCGCCTGCGCCGCCTCGCGGCCCTTGTCGACAAAATGCTCGCGGTAGATGGCGTTGTGGTGATCGGTTTCCTGATAGTGATGCGGCGTCAGCGACACCGACAGCACCGGCACCCCGGTGTCCAGTCCGGCGCGCATCAATCCGTCAACCACCGCCTGAGCGACAAAATCATGCCGGTAAATGCCGCCATCAACGACAAAGGCGGCGCAGGTGACGGCGCCATAGCGTCCGGTTGCCGCCAGATCGCGGGCCAGCAGCGGCATCTCAAAGGCACCGGGTACGTCATAGACGTCAACCTGATCTGCTGGGATAAGCTGTAGAAAACCGTCGAGCGCGCGGTCGACGATATCGGCATGCCATTGCGCCTTGATAAAGGCATAGCGGGTGGGTGTCATGGGTCTCTCCTTGGTTACTGACACGTCACCCAAGGCGATAACGAACGAGTCCCGGCGCAAGGGTTTCCCCCAGGCCCAAATTCGCACGTTCTCTTCCATCCGGACTATGACCGTCGGCTCTGGAGTCTCACCAGATCTGCTGACACCCCCGTGCTTGGTTCCACAATCTAGCCAAACACCGGGGCCGCTCGCGGGCTTACAGGATAGACCTGCTTACCGCCGGTGGGGAATCTCGCCCCGCCCTGAGAACGCGCGGACATTGGCAAAACTAGCTGCGCTTTGCAAGGGGCTCAATTCACCAGCATCCATAGGGCCACCAGCGCCAGCATTGCGCCAAACAGAGTGTTCAGCCGCCTGGCGCTGTCTGGCGATCTGAATCGGCTGGCGATCTGGTCGCCAATCAGCGTCCAGACCAGAAAGGCGATGAAATTATTCAGGGTAAACACAGTGGTGATCAGCAACACCGCAAACATCTTGGTGGTGTCACTCTCGGGCAGAAACTGGGTGAACATCAACGCAATGATCACATAGGCCTTGGGGTTTAGCACCAGCAAGGTAACGCCATCCCAAAAGCTGGCAGGGCGGGCGGTTTCACTGTCCTGCAGGATGCCCGATCGGAACAGTTTCCACGCTAGCCACAGAACATAAAGCGACCCGGCCGCCTTCAGGATTAAAAAACCATTGGGGTAGCGGTCCAGTGCCGTCACAAAGCCCATCCCAATGGCCGCCGTCACCAGCCATGTTGCCAGATGATAGCCTAAATTCGCCCGCAAGGTCGCCATCAGCCCAAAACGGGCGCCATTGGCGGCAAAGAACATATTGCCGGGGCCGGGGCTGTAGGCGAGGGGAAATAGAAACACGATGAGGGCGAGGCTGATCTGGGTCATGGGGGCATCCTGCTGAGATAGTGACCCATAGCCGCTTCAGCCCCATGGGCACGACCCGTTTCCTGCGCAAAGCCGACAGGGCGCGGTCATTTCCGCCTTTTCTTTGTGAGCCCGATACCTAAGGTGCAACAAAGAGGAGAATATCATGAAGCTTATGTACGCCCCGACCTCGCCCTTTGTGCGCAAGGTTATGGTGCTGTTGCACGAAACCGGGCAACTGGACGACGTTGAGTTCCAGCCGGTGGCCACCACTCCGCTGTCATCCGCCGATGAGGTGAAATTGGCGAATCCGCTGGGTAAGATCCCGGCGCTGCTCCGTGATGATGGCCCAACGCTATATGACAGCCGGGTGATCTGCGCCTATTTGGATGATCGCGCGGGCAGCGGGTTCTACGCTGGCGGCTGGGACAGCAAGCTGCTGGAGGCCACCGCCGATGGCATCATGGATGCCGCCGTGTCCGCCGTCTATGAGCGCCGGATGCGCCCGGTGGACAAGCAGTGGGACGATTGGGAAGCGGCACAGATGGCCAAGGTTCTGAGTGCCTGTGCGGCGCTGAACGCGCGCTGGATCAGCCACCTGAAGGGGCCGCTGGATATCGGCCATATCGCCGTCGGCTGTGCCTTGGGTTATGTTGATTTCCGTCAGCCAGACAGCAACTGGCGTCACGGCAATCAGGCGCTTGCAGATTGGTACGCAGATTTCGAATCGCGGCCCAGCATGCGGGCCACCCAGCCTCCTGAAGGATAAACAAAACCTTGAAAAAACGGCGGCACGGCCCATATGTGACTTGCTTTGCCAGTGCCGCCTGCCAGAAAAATGCGCCATGCGGCCTTATGCGCGCCTTTGACCGCTGGACGTAAGCCTTTCTCCTCGGTAGATACCCGCCTGAGCCGCCACGAATTTTCGCGGTAGCATGCGCATGTTTGCCCGAAACGGGCGCTGGAATTGGAGAAAACCTCGTGTCCCACGCAGAAGACAACGAAGGCACCCGGAGAGACTTCCTCTACTACGCCACCGGCGGTGCCGGTGTCGTCGTTACAGGGGCCGCAGTCTGGCCGCTGGTCAATCAGATGAATCCCTCGGCGGATGTAAAGGCGCTGTCGTCGATTACCGTCGACATCAGCGGCGTCGAAGTTGGCACGCAGTTGCGGGTCATGTTCCTGGGCAAGCCGGTGTTCATTCGCCGCCGTAGCCAGGAAGAGATCGACAAGGCGCGCGCCGTTGTACTGGAAGATCTGCCAGATCAGCTGGTCCGCAACGCCAATAAGCCTGGCCTGGATGCTTCGGATGAAAACCGGACCATGGATGAGGCTGGCGAGTGGCTGGTGATGATGGGTGTCTGTACCCACCTTGGCTGTGTGCCACTGGGTGATGGTGCCGGCGATTTCGAAGGTTGGTTCTGCCCCTGCCACGGCTCGCACTACGACACGTCCGGCCGTATTCGCAAAGGTCCCGCGCCTGAGAACCTGCCGGTTCCTCTGGCCGTGTTCCTCGACGCAACAACGATCAAACTGGGATAGGGAAACGACGTATGTCCGGAATTCCGCACGATCATTACGAACCCAAAACCAATGGCGCAAAGTGGCTGCATAGCCGCCTGCCAATTGTTGGGTTGCTGTATGACACAATCATGATTCCCACCCCCAAGAACCTCAACTGGTGGTGGATCTGGGGCATCGTACTGGCATTCTGCCTGGTGCTGCAAATTGTCACCGGTATTATCCTGGCGATGCATTACACGCCGCATGTGGACCTGGCCTTTGCCAGCGTTGAACACATCATGCGCGACGTCAACGGCGGCTATATGCTGCGGTACCTGCACGCCAACGGCGCCTCGCTGTTCTTTGTCGCCGTCTATATCCACATCTTCCGCGGCTTGTTCTACGGCTCTTACAAGGCGCCGCGCGAAATCACCTGGATTATCGGCATGCTGATCTTCCTGATGATGATGGGCGCCGGTTTCATGGGCTATGTTCTGCCCTGGGGTCAGATGTCCTTCTGGGGGGCCACCGTGATCACCGGCCTGTTTGGCGCGATTCCCTTTATCGGTGAAGCGCTGCAAACTTGGCTGCTGGGCGGACCTTCGGTTGGCAACGCCACGCTGAACCGCTTCTTCTCGCTGCACTATCTGCTGCCGTTCATCATTGCGGCGCTGGTCATCGTGCACATCTGGGCCTTCCACACCACGGGCAATAACAACCCAACCGGTGTTGATGTGCGCAAGGGCTCGAAAGAAGAGGTCAAGAAAGACACCCTGCCGTTCTGGCCCTACTTCGTGATCAAGGATTTCCTCGGTCTGGCAATTGTGCTGGTGATCTTCTGGGCGATTGTTGGCTTCTTGCCAAACATGCTGGGCGAACCGGATAACTACATCGAGGCGAACCCGCTGGTCACCCCGGCGCATATCGTTCCCGAATGGTACTTCCTGCCGTTCTACGCCATCCTGCGGGCCTTTACCGCCGAAGTCTGGGTGGTTCAGTTCACCTCCTTCATCACTGGTGGCATCATCGACGCCAAGTTCTTTGGTGTGATGGCGATGTTTGGGGCGATTGCGGTGATGGCGCTGGCGCCTTGGCTGGACACCAGCCGGGTCCGCTCGGGTCTGTACCGGCCGATGTTCAAGTGGTGGTTCCTGCTGCTGGTCATCGACTTCTTTGTCCTGACCTGGCTGGGCGCCAAACCCGCCGAGGAGCCCTATGCCTCCTTCGCACTGATCGCCTCGGCTTACTGGTTTGGCTACTTCCTGGTGATCCTGCCGCTTCTGGGTGTGATCGAAAAACCACTGGCCACGCCTGACACCATCGAAGATGACTTCAACGCGCACTATGGCAAATCGGACGATGCTTCGACTGATGCCAAAGCGGCCGAATAAGAAAAGGGACCGAAAAACCATGTTGAAGAAACTTGTAATCGGTGCCGCTCTTGCCTTGACTCCCGTCGCCGCACTGGCGGCGGGAGCCGAGCAGCACATCGAAACATACGACTTCTCGTTCAACGGTGCCTTTGGCACCTATGATCAGAACCAGCTGCAACGCGGGCTGCAGATCTACACCGAGGTCTGCTCGTCCTGTCATGGGCTGAAGTTTGTGCCCCTGCGCACCCTGTCTGACGCGGGAGGCCCTGGCCTGTCGCCTGAGCAGGTGGTCGCATATGCGGCTGAAAACTTTACCGTCTATGACGCAGAGCTGGACGAGGACGTGGCCGCCAAACCGGTTGATCACTTCCCCGCCAATACTGACGCAGGCGCGCCTGATCTAAGCTTGATGGCCAAAGCACGCAAAGGCGGTCCCGATTACATCGCTTCGCTGCTGAACGGCTATACCGGTGAGGAAAAAGAAGAGGCCGGCAGTACCTACTATGAAAACACTGCCTTCCCCGGCGGTTGGATCTCAATGGCGCCGCCACTGGAAGATGACTACCTGGAGTTTGCCGACGGTCACGACACGAGCCTGCACAGCATGTCACAGGACGTTGCAGCCTATCTGATGTGGAGCGCCGAGCCCAAAATGATGGCACGCAAACAGGTTGGATTTGTCGGTGTGCTGATGCTGACGATCCTGTCGGTTCTGTTGTACCTGACCAACAAACGCATCTGGGCGCCGATCAAGGGTCGCAAAAACAGCTAAACGTTGGTGTGATTGAAAAATGAAAACCCCCGTGCCCTGGCGCGGGGGTTTTTCTTTGGTGGAAAGCGGTGTTTGGGGGCCAGCCCCCAGCGTGCAGGCCTGCACGCTTCCCCCGGAGTAGTTTGAGCAAAAAGAAGCAGCTGGGGCGGCGCCGGGTTTCTTTTTGCTCAAACTACTCCCGCCGGAGGCATCCTGAGGCACCGGTCACGACCGGTGTTGAGGCAAACCGGTGCGCCGCTAGGCGCTCAATGGGATCGAGTGTGGTGTTCAGGCGGTCAGCTGGGTGTTGGCGGAGCCGGTGATTACGGCAGTGACAATCGCGCCTTCGCTTTGTGGCGCGGCAAATTGCACTTCGGTGAACTGTTCGGTGCGGCCCATATGGGTGTTTTCCATCAGGATGTGATGTGTCTGGCCAATTTGCGCCTGCAGATGTTGCTGCACCTGGTCCGCGCCTGCGGCGCGCAGGCGGGCGGCGCGGGCCTTGATCACCTTGCCATTCACCTGATCCGGGATTTTGGCGGCGGGGGTGCCCTCTCGTTTGGAATAGGGGAAAACATGCAGCCAGGTCAGTTGGCAGTCCCTCACCAGTTTCAGCGAGTTGTCAAAATGCGCTTCGGTCTCTGTGGGGAAGCCGGCGATGATATCGGCGCCAAAGGTCATGTCCGGGCGCAGCTTTTTGGCCTCCTCCGTAAAGCGGATGGCGTCATCACGCAGATGGCGGCGTTTCATGCGTTTCAGAATCAGGTCATCGCCATGCTGCAGGCTGAGGTGCAGGTGTGGCATCAGCCGCGGTTCAGTGGCGATGGCCCGCATCAGGTTGTCGTCCACCTCGATTGAATCGATCGATGAGATCCGCAGCCGGGGCAGGTCCGGCACCAGCCGCAGGATCCGCATCACCAGATCACCAAATTTGGGCGCCGCAGGCAGATCCGCGCCCCAGGAGGTCAGGTCAACTCCGGTCAGCACCACCTCGTTATAGCCCTTATCGACCAAGCGTTTGATCTGGTCCACCACCACCCCGGCCGGAACTGAGCGCGAGTTGCCGCGGCCATAGGGGATGATGCAAAAGGTGCAGCGGTGGTCGCAGCCGTTCTGTACCTGCACATAGGCGCGGCTGCGGCTGCCGAATCCATCAATCAGATGGCCGGCGGTCTCGGTGACAGACATGATGTCATCCACCTGCAGCGCTTCGCTTTCGCCGATAAAATCGGCTGCCATACCGGTCCAGGTCTCGGGGCGCATCTTTTCGGTATTGCCGATGACGACGTCGACTTCGGCCATGGCGGCAAAGGTTTCGGGCTCTGTCTGCGCCGCGCAGCCGGTGACGATCAGCCGGGCGTCCGGGTTTTCCCGGCGCAGCTTGCGGATCTCCTGGCGCGCCTTGCGCACCGCCTCGGCGGTGACCGCACAGGTATTGACCACCACGGCGTTCTTTAGCCCGGCCTGTTGCGACAATTCTTTCATGGCTTCGGTTTCATAGGCGTTCAGCCGGCAGCCGAGGGTCGCAAATTTGGGAGTATTCATGTCAGGCCTTCCAGGAAGTCACGGGTCAGAACGCCGCTCAGCACATGTTTGGTGGCGCCTGTCATCCAGACGCCGTCGTCGCGCCAGTCAATCCACAGGCTGCCGCCGTCCAGATCAATCTGCACCTTGCGCCCTGTCAGCCCACGACGGGCTGCCGCCACTGCCGTGGCGCAGGAGGACGAGCCTGAGGCCAGGGTGATGCCCACACCGCGCTCCCACACCCGCATGCGCAGGTGATCGGGGGCCACTAGATGCGCCACCTGCACATTGGTGCGCTCGGGGTATAGCGGGTGATGCTCGCAGCGGCTGCCAAATTCTTCCAGCCGGACCTGCTCGGCATCCTCGACGAAAAAGGTGCAATGGGGATTGCCCATGCCGGTTGCCGTCGGAGCGCCCTCGATTGGCAGTTCCAGCGTGTCCATCTCCTCGGCCAGCGGCACCTCGTGCCACAGCAATTGCGGCTGTCCCATGTTGACCGAGGTCAGCCCGTTGCCCGCATCGCGCGCGAACAGATCGCCGCGGTCGGTGGTCAGGTGTAGCGCGGCGGTGCCGCTCTCGTCCATCAGCCACCGGGCGATGCAGCGGGTGGCGTTGCCGCAGGCCGCCGAGGTCGAGCCGTCTGAGTTGTAAAAGGTCAGATGGGCGTCACCGGCGCCGCGTTCGATCACCGCAAGCTGATCAAAGCCAACCCCAAACCGGCGGTGGCCAATGGCCCGCGCCAGCGCAGGGGTGATCGCCACGGGATTCGCACGGGCGTCGACAACGACAAAGTCATTGCCCAATCCGTGCATCTTCATAAACGGCAGTTCGGTGATGGAATTGGTGCTCATGTCGGGCATATAGCCTTGCCCCCGATATGAATCCACCCTTGGCCCGAAAAAGTTGAAGAAAGCGCTTGACCGCTTGCCTAGCTGGCCCTAGAGAAGCGCCTATCAGGACGGTTTGAATGAGATATTTAAACTGACTTGGGAGCGAATTAAGCTCTTGATCTTCTTAGATCAATTGGCTTAAAGAGCGACACAGAAGCGATCCGATCGCTTCGAAAAAGTGGGCCGTTAGCTCAGTTGGTAGAGCAACTGACTTTTAATCAGTAGGTCTCCGGTTCGAACCCGGAACGGCTCACCACTTTTTCCGCCTTTGTTGAAAATCACCACTGGCGTTGCCGATGTCGGCAGCCGTGCTGTCACCCAACATTTTGGGTTGTCGGCTGGCTCCCGACCTCTGTTATGCAGATGCATGATCTGGAGACGACTGGCGCGCGCCAGCGCCGCCGCTCAATCTGATATGAGGGAGAACATAGCTATGAAAATCGGGTTTATTGGCACCGGTGACATCACCGAGGCAATTGTTACCGGTCTGATTTCGACGGATTTTCCGGTCAGCGAGATCATCCTGTCAGAGCGCAGTCAGGCCAAATCGGCGCGGCTTGCGGCGGCAGATAGCCGGATCCGCGTGACCCCGGACAATCAGCAGATTGTGGATCAGGCCGATCTGCTTTTTCTGGCGGTGCGGCCTCAGGTCGCCGAAGAGGTGCTGAGGGTGCTCAAATTTCGCGACGGTCAAAAGGTCGCCAGCCTGATTGCGACCGTCACATTCGACTCACTGTTGGACTGGATTGGCGCGCCGGTCAGACTCAGCCGCTCAATCCCGCTGCCAGCGGTGGCCAGCTGCCGCGGTGTGACTGCGATCTATCCGGCGGACGAGCTGCTCGAATCATTCTATGACGCCCTGGGTACGGTGGTGGTTGCACAATCGCTTGATGAATTTGATGCCTATGCCGCTACAAGTGCGCTGATGGGGCTGTATTTTGGCGTCATGGAGACCGCATCGGACTGGCTCTGCGCGCAAGGGACATCGCCACAGAACGCGCAGAGCTACCTGACCAAGATTTTTCTGGAGCTGTCTCGGACGGCCGACAATGCGCCGGAGACCGGCTTTGCCAGTCTGCGCGGCAACCATTCCACCCCGGGCGGTCTGAACCAGCAGATGTTTGAGGTGTTTGCCGACTCGGGCGGCACAAAGGCCCTGACCCAGGCGCTGGAGAACGTCGCCGAACGGGTGCGCAAGGCGCGGGATGCATAGTCCCGGCAGGGTCTGAGGCTCTACACCCTATGATTGTTCTGGATATTTGTTGTAATAAAAGTCTAAGCTTTTGCATATTTGTGCGTTATGCGACCATTCCTTTGGGGCGGGTCGCATAGCTCTTGGTAAAACAGGGAGTACTACAATGCATAAGCACACAGGCCTCTTAATTGCCGGCTTTCTCTCCAGTACAGTCTTCGCAGGGGCTGCTTTGGCGGCTGGGACCCATCTCCAAACCGGCGAAGCCTTGGCGGATGATCAAACCTTTACCTACCGTATTCTGGACGAGCACAGCTCGGTTGATCCGCAGGTGGTCGAAGATGTTTCGGGCGCTGAAATTGTCCGCGACCTGTTTGAGGGCCTGATGAATCAGGACCGCGACGGCAATCTGGTGCCCGGAGTGGCCACCGGGTTCACCACCAATGACGCCAAGGATGTCTATACCTTCACCCTGAGGGACAGCGCCAAATGGTCCAACGGTGATCCGGTGCTGGCCAGTGATTTTGTCTATGCCTGGAAGCGCGCCGTCGATCCTGAGCTGTCGTCGCCCTATGCCTGGTTCATGGAGCTGATGTCGATTGAAAACGCTGCCGCCATCATTGCCGGTGAAAAGCCGCTGGATGACCTGGGGGTGAGCGCCATTGATGATCACACGCTGCAGGTGCGCCTGTCTGCGGCGCTGCCCTATTTCCCGCAGATGACCACCCATTCCACAACCTTTCCTGCACCGCAAAAGGTGATTGAGACCCATGGCAATGCCTGGACCAAGCCCGAAAATATCGTCTCCAATGGGGCCTATATACTGACCGAGCACCTGCCGCAGGAACGCTCGGTGCGGGAGCGCAACCCCCTGTACTGGGACAATGAAAACACCATCGTTGAAAAAGTGGTGGCGCTGGTGATCAACGATGAAAACGTCGCCCTGACCCGCTATATGGCCGGTGAGCTGGACCGCACCGAGGTGCCTGCAGGCCAGTTTCCGCGGCTGCAAAAGGAACATCCCGCCGAGGCGATCAGCTTCCCGCGCCTGTGCAGCTATTACTACACCTTCAACCTATCTGAAGATGGCCCCGAGGCATTCAAGGATCCGCGGGTGCGCCAGGCGCTTTCGCTGGCGGTTGATCGCAAGATCATAACCGAAAAAATCCTCGCTGGCGGTCAGCCCGAAGCCTATACTTTTGCCCCCGAGGCCACCGCAGGTTTCACCGTGCCGGAGGTCGAAATGTCTGCCATGACCCAGTCTGAGCGGGACTCGCTGGCCAAGGAACTGCTGGCCGAGGCAGGCTATGGGCCGGATAATCCACTGAGCTTCAACATGATCTACAACACCTCCGAATCGCACAAGAAGATCGCGGTGGCGCTGGGGCAGATGTGGAAGCAGAAACTGGGGGTGCAAACCGATCTGGGTAATCTGGAATGGAAGGTGTTCCTGGAAACCCGTGGCAATCAGGACTTTGATCTGGCGCGCGGTGCTTGGTGTGGCGACTACAACGAGGCCTCGACCTTCCTCGATTTGCTGCAATCCAATTCGGGCTACAATGACGGGAAGTACCAGAATGACCGCGTCGACGCGCTGCTGGCGGCGGCCAAGATCTCGGACAATACCACCAAGCTGTATACCGAGGTTGAACAGATCCTGGCGCAGGAATCGCCCATTATCCCGATCTATCACTATGCGGGGGTCTATATGATGGACAGCGATGTCGGCAATTGGCCAGTCGATAACGTCGAACAGAACTGGTACTCTAAGAACCTCTATAAAATCGCCGAGTGATCGCATGCCCTTATAACACCGCCCGGTCCCTAATCTGGGGGCGGGGCAACTGTTCAGGCTGAGGTTTCGAATGATTGCCTATATTATCCGGCGACTGCTTGCCGCCATTCCGACCATCCTGGTGCTGATCGTGGCCTCCTTTTTCCTGATGCGTTTTGCGCCCGGCGGGCCGTTTACCTCGGAGCGCCCGCTGCCGCCCCAGGTGCTCGCCAATATCGAGGCCCGTTATGGGCTGGATCAGCCGCTGTGGAAGCAGCTGTATGATTACCTGTTCAACATCATCTTTCATTTCGACTTTGGCCCCTCGTTCAAATTCAAAGACCGTGACGTCAACGATATCATCGCCCAGGGCTTTCCGATCTCGTTCACCTATGGCGCGCTCTCCTTTCTGGTGGCGACAGTGGTTGGGGTCTCACTCGGCATCGCCGCTGCCATCCGCCACAACACTTGGGTCGACTATTTCGCCGTCGGTCTTGGCATCGCCGCGCAGGCGCTGCCGAATTTCATCATGGGGCCGATTCTGATCCTGACCTTCACCCTGTGGCTGGGCCTGTTGCCCGGTGGCGGCTGGCATGGGGGGCAGTGGCAATATCTGATCATGCCGGTGATCGCCCTGTCGACCTCTTATATGGGCTCCATTGCCCGTATCACCCGCAGTTCCATGCTTGAGGTGCTGAATTCCAACTTCATCCGCACCGCCCATGCCAAGGGGCTGCCCACCCGGACGGTGATCTGGCGGCACGCGCTGAAACCCACGCTGCTGCCGGTGGTGTCTTACCTTGGGCCGGTGTTTGTCTACGTGCTGACCGGCTCGGTCTTTGTCGATATGTATTTCTCCACCGGCGGTCTGGGGCAGGCCTATGGCGGCTCGGCGCTGTCGCGCGACTATGCGGTGCTGCTGGGGGTGACGATCCTCTATGGCATCCTGACCGTTGCGGTGAACCTGCTGACCGATCTGGCCTATGCCTGGTTTGATCCCAAGATCCGGTTTTAGGGGCGCGCCATGTTTGCAAAATCATCAAAAGCCGCCCAGATCGCCGAGGAGGTCACCGATTTCACCGCTGTTCAGGGCCGCTCTCTGTGGCAGGACGCACGGGCGCGGTTTGTGCAGAACCGCGCCGCCCGCGCCTGTGTGCTGGTGCTGGCGCTGATCGTTGCCTTCACCATATTCGGCCCGCTGTTCGCGCAGTGGAACAACGAAGAGATCGACTGGGACATCATCGGCAATGTGGCGGCGCAGGGCATGCCGTCGCTGGCCACAGGTCACTATTTTGGCGTCGATGATCTGGGCCGTGATCTGTATAGCCGGGTCATTCAGGCCACCACCACCTCGTTGCTGGTGGGGTTGATCGGCGCCTCGATGGCGCTGTTTGTCGGCACCATATACGGGATTATTTCCGGCTTTGTCGGCGGCCGCACCGACAGCATCATGATGCGCATCGTCGATATCCTGATGGCGATCCCCGCGACTCTGGTGATCATCCTGCTGCTGGTGGTCGCCGGCCGGTCCTTCTTCAAGCTGTTCATCGCCCTTGGCGCGGTCAGTTGGCTGAGCATGTCGCGGATTGTGCGCGGCCAGACCCTGGCCCTGAAACACCGCGAGTTCATCGAGGCGGCGCGCGCGGCCGGGGTCAGTGAGATCACCATCATGCACCGCCATATCCTGCCTAACCTGCTGGGGGTGGTTGTTGTCTATGCCTCGCTGATGGTGCCGGAAATGATCCTGGCTGAAAGCTTCATTTCCTTTCTCGGGTTGGGGGTGTCGGAGCCCTATACCTCGCTGGGCAGCCTGATCTCGGAAGGCGCCGGTACCATGGCCTATGGCACCCTCTGGCAGCTGGCTATCCCACTGTTTTTCTATGTTGCCATCATCATCACCATGTTCTTCATCGGTGATGGGCTGCGCGACGCGCTTGACCCCAAGGACCGCTGACCATGAGCCTGCTTACGGTGCAAGATCTCAGCGTCGATTTCACCACTGCGGACGGCCCGGTCAAGGCCGTCACTGGCATCAACTTTGACATCCAGCCGGGCGAATGTCTGGGCATTGTCGGTGAAAGCGGCTCTGGCAAAAGCCAGACCTTTATGGCGGCAATGGGGCTACTGCCCGCCAATGGGCGCGCCTCGGGCTCGGTCCGGCTGAACGGCAGTGAGATCCTTAATCTGGCGACGCCCGAGCTGAATAAGATCCGCGGCAGCGATGTCGGGATGATTTTTCAGGACCCGCTGACCGCGCTCACCCCGCATCTGCGGATCGGTGAGCAGATGCGCGAAGTGTTGCAGGTCCACAAGGGGGTGGTGGGCAGGCAGGCCCGCCGCCTCTGTCTGGACTGGCTTGATCGGGTGCAGATGCCGGTGGCGGCGCGCAGGCTGGAGCAGTTCCCCCATGAGCTGTCAGGCGGCATGCGCCAGCGGGTGATGATCGCCATGTCGATGCTGTGCAATCCCCGGCTGTTGATTGCCGATGAGCCAACAACGGCGCTGGATGTCACGGTGCAGGCAGAGATCCTTGACCTGATGGCCGAGTTGCAAAAAGAGCAGGGCACCGCCATTGCGCTGATCACCCATGACATGGGCGTGGTCGCCCGCATGTGTGACCGCATACAGGTGATGCGTCAGGGCGGCTTTGTTGAAAACGGCACCGCAACCGAGATCTTTCACAGCCCAAAACACGCCTATACGCAGGCCCTGCTCAAGGCGATGCCGCGCATCGATGCGGCAGATGCACCGCAGCTGTTCGAAACCCAGGCCCGGCCGATCCTGCGGGTTGATGACGTAAAAGTGCATTTCCAGATGAAAATGTCCGGCGGGTTGTTTGGCCACTGGGTGCCGCTCAAGGCGGTGGATGGTGTCAGTTTTGAAGTCCGGCAAGGCGAAACACTGGGGGTGGTGGGCGAAAGCGGCTGTGGCAAATCCACCCTGGCCCGCGCGGTTCTGCAACTGATCGAACCCACCGGTGGCGGCGTCAGCTGGCTGGGGCAGCCCATTGTGGGGCTGAAACGGGCGGAGCTGAATAAATACCGCAAAGACCTGCAAATTGTGTTTCAGGACCCTCTGGCCAGCCTCGACCCGCGCATGACCATTTCGGCCTCGATCGCCGAACCCTTGCTGACCTATCGTCCGGATCTGACCCGCCGCGAGCGCAAGATGACGGTGGCTGATATGATGGAGCGGGTGGGGCTGGACCGGACCCTGTTCAACCGCTACCCGCACGAGCTGTCCGGCGGCCAGAACCAAAGGGTTGGCATTGCCCGGGCGATGATCAACCGGCCCAAGCTGATCATCTGTGACGAGGCGGTCTCGGCGCTGGATGTCTCCATTCAGGCGCAGATCATCGGGCTGCTGCGGCAACTGCAGGCCGAATTCGGCTTGGCGCTGATCTTCATCAGCCACGACCTGTCGGTGGTGCGGGCGATCTCAAACCGGATCATGGTGCTCTATCTGGGCCGGGTGGTTGAGCTGGCCGACGGCGAGACCATTTGCGCCCATCCGCAACACCCTTACACGCAATCGCTTATCTCTGCGGTGCCGGTTCCTGATCCTGACATTGAGCGAAGCAGGTGCCGGATCAAGCTGCCGGGAGAGCTGGCTTCGCCGCTGGACCCCCGCGCGGCGCTGCGATTCCTGCCCAGTCGACTGGCTGCCGGAGAAACCAATTACCTGCCGAAACTGATCCAGTTTGCGCCAGATCACTATGTCGCCGAGCATGATCCGCTTGAGCTGATCCTGGAGGGCTGAGCGATGCCTTGCCTGACCTGCGGCCCGACGCCGCGGGTAAAAATTCCTAAACAGATAGATCCGAAAGTGATTGCCATGTTATGTATCCCACATCCAGACCGCTCCGCCTGCGGCATCTTCACGGTGCCCCTGCGCCTCTCTGGCGGCTCCATTGGGAACGTTGCAATCCCAAGTCAGCTTTGTATTAATGACCCAAAAAGGGCCTGTGCGTGACTGATACTCTGTTCCAATTGCCTGCCATCCCGGTGGTTCCCGTCCTCAACGAGGCCGCGGGATATCCTGTTGGGCGTATCTTCTGTGTGGGGCGAAACTATGCTGCCCATGCCGCCGAAATGGGTGTCGAAGTGGACCGCGAGGCGCCATTCTATTTCACCAAATCGCCTGCAAATATGGTGCTGAGCGGGGCGCAGGTGCCCTATCCGCCGGGCACTGACAATTTTCACTACGAGATGGAACTGGCAATGGCGATTGGGGCGCCGCTGTTTCAGGCCTCGGCTGAGCAGGCCCGCGCGGCGATCTATGGCTTTGGCTGCGCGCTGGACATGACCCGGCGCGACCTGCAGATCCGCGAGCGCAACAAGCAGCGCCCCTGGAGCCTGGGCAAGGACGTGGAAAATGGCACCGTTCTGGCACCTTTGACCCGTGCCTCAGACTGGACCGCCACTGCCGAGCGGCGCATTCATCTCACTGTGAACGGCGAGACGCGTCAGGATGCCACATTGGCCGAGCTGATTTGGTCGCTAGAGGAAATCCTGTGCCACCTGTCGCAATTCTATCACCTGCGGCCCGGTGACGTGATCCTGACCGGCACACCTGCGGGGGTTGGCCCTGTTGTGGCCGGCGATGTGATCGAAGGCGGCATTGATGGGCTTTTGCCCATTTTTATGGCAGTTAAGGGCGACGGTGACACTTGAAATACCCGCAATTCCAGCCGCAGGGCGCAGCCCATTGATGAGTCAAATATGCACATCCACTGTTGATGGTTACAAACTCACCTAATAGCAAACGCCCAACCGGTTTGAATATCGTATTGAGACTGGCAGCCCCCAATGAGGAAAAAGGGGGCCGCTGAAAAACTGAGGAAGACACAAGAAGATTGATGCACTATATTGCAAACTTCAAAAATGAAGGCATTATAGTGCGAAACTATGGTCCTAAGGGAGGAATCACATGACCACTCGGAGAAAGCTACTCGGCGCCTTTGGTGTCGCAGCTATCGCAGCGCTTAGCGCGACATCGGTAATGGCGCAGGAAGTTACCCTGAAGCTACACCAGTTTCTGCCAGCACAGGCAAATGTGCCAAAACTGATCCTGGATGTCTGGGCGGACAAGATCGAAGAGGCCTCTGAGGGCCGCATCAAGATCGACCGTTATCCGTCGATGCAGCTGGGTGGCAAGCCACCAGAGCTGATGGACCAGGCCATTGATGGCGTTGCAGACATCGTCTGGACTGTGGTCGGCTATACGCCGGGCCGCTATCCTTCGACCGAAGTGTTTGAGCTGCCCTTCATGATGACCAATGCCCGTGCGGTATCGCGCGCCTATTGGGAAATGTTCGAAACCCATATGAAGGACACCGAGTTCAAGGATCTGAAAATCCTCGGCACTTGGGTTCACGGCCCCGGCATGATCCACACGTCCGAGCCGGTGGAAACACCTGATGACCTGCGCGGCATGAAGATCCGTGGCGGCTCACGCTCGGTCAACTCGCTGCTGACCGAACTGGGTGCAACCCCGGTTGGTATGCCAGTTCCGGCTGTGCCCGAAGGCCTGTCCAAAGGCGTGATCGACGGCACCACCATCCCGTGGGAAGTCACCGCAGCGCTGAAAGTTCCAGAGCTGGTCACCAACCACACCGAGTTCACCGGCAAGGCGCTGTATACGCTGACCTTCGTTCTGGCGATGAACAAACCCAAGTTCGACAGCCTGCCGGCTGACCTGCAGCAGATCATCGACGATAATTCCGGTCTGGAGTTCTCGGTGTTTGCTGGTGGTACTCAGGAAGATGCCGATGGTCCATCGCGCGAAATGGCGCTGGATATGGGCAACAATGTCATCACTCTGGACGCCGAGCAAACTGCCGTATGGCGTGAGCGCGCCCAGCCGATCTATGACAATTGGCTGGCGGACATGAGCGAAAAAGGCATCGACGGTCAGGCACTGCTCGACGAAGCCACCATGCTGATCGAGAAATACTCGAAGTAAGTCTGGTATAGACTAAGGGGCCGCAGCGAACACTTTGCTGCGGCCCTATTTGTGACGCGAAAGGGATGGGTGCGTACCTATGCACAAGCACATGTTAAAACTGGCCAGATTTATGGCTGCCGCTGGTGGGCTTGTCCTGACCCTGCTGATCTTGCTTACCTGCCTGTCGATTTCCGGCCGCCTGCTGAATGGCTTCTTTCACGGCGACCTGATGGGCAGCGTTGCGCCGGACTTTGCGGAATGGATGATCGCCATTGGCGTCGGACCCATCAACGGCGATTTCGAACTGGTCGAGGCCGGGGTGGCCTTTGCCATCTTTTCTTTTCTGCCGCTGTGCCAGATCACCTCTGGGCATGCCTCGGTTGATATTCTTGTCGATACGTTCCCGAGGCGAGTGAACAGCTTTTTGCGCATGGTGACCGAGATAGTGTTTGCAGCGGTGCTGGTTCTGATCGCCTGGCGGCTGGCGGCGGGAATGGTCAGCAAGCTGTACAATGGGGAAACCTCGTTTCTGCTGCAATTTCCGATTTGGTGGGCCTATGCCGCCAGTCTGGTTGCTGCCGTGGTGGCTGCCATCGTCGGCGTTTACATGGGTGCCGTGCGCACCATCGAATTTCTTACCGGTCGGATCCTGGTCTGGGACGGCGTGGAGACTGAACAGTGACTGCTCTTGAAATCGGAATTGCCTCTTTCCCGCTCCTGATGGTGCTGATCTTTCTGCGGGTGCCTATTGGCCTGTCGATGTTCCTGGTTGGCCTGGGCGGACTGATGATCGTCACCGACGGCACCCTGGTGGCCTTTGGACGGCTGAAAAACGAAACCTATTCGACCTTTTCCTCCTATTCGCTGACCATCGTGCCGATGTTCCTGCTGATGGGCCATTTTGCCACGCTGGGCGGCATGTCCAGCGCGTTGTTCAAAGCCGCCGAAGGCTTTCTTGGCCATCGCAAGGGCGGTGTTGCCATGGCGGCGATTGGTGCCTGTGCCGGCTTTGGCGCGATCTGCGGCAGCTCACTGGCCACCGCGGCCACCATGGGTCGGGTCGCCCTGCCCGAGCTGAAACAATACGGTTATGCCGGCGGGTTCTCGGCGGCCACACTGGCGGCTGGCGGCACCCTTGGCATCCTGATCCCGCCCTCGGTGGTGCTGGTGATCTATGCCATCCTGACCGAACAGAATATCGCCAAGCTGTTCCTCGCGGCCTTTATCCCGGGCATCTTGGCGGCGCTCGGCTATGTGGTTGTCATTTCGATCTATGTGCGGCTGTATCCTGAATCGGCCGGCACCCGTCCGGCCATACCCTGGGCCGAGCGCTTTGCCGCGCTGTTCCGGGTCTGGCCAGTGCTGATGGTGTTTGGCGTGGTGGTTGGTGGTATTTATCTGGGTTGGTTCACCCCAACCGAAGGTGCTGCCGTCGGCGCCTTTGGCACCGGGATGATCGCCTGGCTGAATGGGGGGTTGGACCGGGCCAGCCTGACCGACAGCTTCATGGTGACAGCACGCTCCACCGCGATGATCTTTTTCATCGTGCTTGGGGCCGGCTTCTACAATGGCTTTCTGGCGCTGACCAAAGTGCCGCAGGAACTGGCTGATTTTGTCGTCAGCCAGGGGTTTAGCCCGTGGATGGTGCTGACGCTGATTCTGGTGTTCTACCTGCTGTTTGGCTGCCTGATGGACAGTCTCAGCATGATTCTGCTGACCATTCCGATCTTCTTCCCAGTGATTTCGGCGATGGATTTCGGCCTGGTCTCGCTGCCCGCAATGCAGGCCAGCGCCGCGATGGAGGTGCTCAATATCGGGGTGCCGGATGGTATGGGGGCCGGGATGCTTGCCTCGATACAAGAGGCCATTGCCAGCGGTATGGAACTGACCCGCGAGCAGATGAAAGAGCTGGGCATTCGCGCCACCCAGGGCATGGCCGACCGGGTTGAGGCAGAATATGTCGCCATCTGGTTTGGTATCCTGGTGCTGATCGTGGTCGAGGTTGGCCTGATCACTCCACCGGTGGGGATGAACCTATTCATCATCAATGCGATGGACCGCAAAACCAAGATGATCGACACCTACAAGGCGGTGATGTTCTTTGTCGCTTCGGATCTTGTCCGGGTGATCCTTCTGGTGCTGTTCCCGACCATAACCCTGTTGCCGCTGATGCTGCTGTACTGATCATTTTCTCAACCCTCACCACGCGTCCTGTGGCGGCTTGGTGAGGCGCATCCTGGCTCTGTATTCTCCCCCCGTAGCAACCCTGCTATGGGGGGAATTTGCATGCACCAGACAGATTTCACCGGGCTGTTGTCACCCGTGGGCTGCCTGCTGAAATCGCAATTGTTGCATTATTATGCACAACAAATGCGCAATATGTTGCATAGTCAAAATTCTGGTGCATTATGACAGTCTACCAAGGCTCAACATCGCGGAGGGCCTGGGGGTGTGGACCGCTTGATCTGGCCCCCATGCGAGGAGAACCAGAATGACCGCCAGCGCCAATGCAGCCAGCTACTTTGTTGATCGTCACAGCACCGAACGGCCGGATAAAATCGCCTTTCGGGAGGCGGCAGGGAAAAAGCGCAGTCTCAGCTATGGCCAGTTGGCCAGCGACAGCAGTCAGGTTGCCGGGGCACTGGTCCGCGCCGGGATTGCCCGCGAAAGCCGCATTGCAATGCTGGTGCTGGATCAGATCGAATTTCCCCAGATCTTTTGGGGCGCACTTAAGGCCGGCGTTATCCCGGTGCCGCTGAACACCCTGCTCAGCACTTCGGTCTATGAAACCATCCTGCGCGACAGCCGTGCCACCGCCCTGTTTGTCAGTGCCGAAGTCTGGCCGGTGGTCAAACAGGCGGCTCTGGCGGCGCCGGACTTGCAGCAGATCGTGGTGATCGGCGATGAAACCCCCGAGGGCACCATCGGGCTCAATGATTTCCTCGCTGGGGCCAAGCCGCAACATGCGGTGGCCTGCTCGGCGGATGAGGAGGCGTTCTGGCTCTACTCCTCGGGCTCAACCGGCCTGCCGAAAGGCGTGCGCCACGTGCATGGTGCGCTGCGCGCCACCGCCGAAACCTATGGCGCTCAGGTGCTGAAGATCACCGAACAGGACGTGGTCTATTCGGTGGCGAAACTGTTCTTTGCCTATGGCATGGGCAACGCGATGAGCCTGCCGATGGCAGTCGGCGCGACGGCGGTTCTGTTCAGCGGTCGCCCGACACCTGATGTGGTGGTGGAGATTCTCGAAGCAGAAAAGCCAACGATATTCTGCGGCGTGCCAACGCTTTATGCGGCGACACTGGCCCGGTTAGAGAGCGCGAAAAAACCCGAGGTGCCGCTGCGCTGCTGCATTTCCGCCGGCGAGGCGCTGCCCGAGGATATTGGCCGCAAATGGAAAGCTATCTGGGGCGTTGATATCCTGGACGGCGTCGGCTCCACCGAAATGCTGCATATCTTTCTCTCCAACGGCGCTGACGATGTGGTTTACGGAACCTCGGGTGTTGCGGTGCCCGGCTATCAGCTGCGGCTGGTGGACGAAGCCGGGGATGAGGTGGCGCAGGGCGAGATCGGCGAACTTCTGGTCTGCGGAGATTCGGCGGCAGATGGCTATTGGAACCAGCGCCACAAGAACCGGGCGACCTTTGAGGGCAAATGGACGCGCACCGGCGACAAATACCAACGCGACCCGCAGGGACGCTATATCTACTGTGGCCGCACCGATGACATGTTCAAGGTTTCGGGCATCTGGTTGTCGCCGTTTGAAGTCGAGCAGGCGCTGGTCTCCCATCCGGCGGTGCTGGAAGTGGCGGTGGTTTCGGCCCGCGACGATGCAGGTCTGGAAAAACCCAAAGCCTATATCGTGCTGAAAGAAGGCAGCGGCAGCCCGGAGCTGGCAGCCGAGTTGAAGGCCTTTGTCAAAGACAAGATTGGCAAATGGAAATATCCGCGCTGGATCGAATTTGCCGAAGACCTGCCAAAGACTGCAACCGGCAAGATTCAACGGTTCAAACTGCGTCAAGAAATGTAATATGCATTATAATGCACAAAAGCCCCGCTTGAAACTGGAAGATCAGGCATTTATCGGCATTATTGTGCATAACATGCTTTACCCGGAGCGGTTTGCTGCGCTATGCTGCATCACAAGGCAGACTCAGGAGTGCGCGCGATGACCCAGGTGATTGATTTTCAGACCGACCCCTCGAAATACCGCCACTGGCGGGTGGAATATGATGGTGAGATCGCCAATCTGTTCATGGATGTGGACGAGGATGGCGGCTTGTTTCCGGGTTATCAGCTCAAGCTCAACTCCTATGATCTGGGTGTCGACATCGAGCTGGCAGACGTGGTGCAGCGGATGCGGTTTGAACACCCGGAGGTCAAAGTGGTGGTGATGCAGTCGGCCAAGGACAAGGTGTTCTGTGCCGGCGCCAATATCCGCATGCTGGGCGGTGCCAGCCATGCCCATAAGGTGAATTTCTGCAAATTCACCAATGAGACCCGCAATACATTTGAGGCTGCAGAGGTGGATTCCGGGCAGAAGTATATGGCCGCAATCAAAGGCGCCTGCGCCGGTGGTGGCTATGAGCTGGCGCTGGCCTGCAATTATATCATGCTGACCAACGACAGCGCCTCCTCGGTATCGCTGCCCGAAGTGCCATTGCTGGCGGTGTTGCCGGGCACTGGCGGGCTGACCCGGGTGACCGATAAGCGCAAAGTGCGGCGCGACCTGGCGGATGTGTTCTGCTCGGTCGAGGAAGGTGTCAAAGGCCAGCGCGCGGTGGACTGGAAGCTGGTCGATGAAGTGGTCGCCAACTCCAAATTTGACGCAACAGTGCTGGACCGCGCCGCCGAGTTTGCCGCCGCCAGCGCCAAACCATCGGGCTTGTCGGGCATTGAACTGACACCGCTGGACCGCAGCTTTGGCGACGATGGCTCGGTGAGCTATTCCACTGTCGAGGTTGTGATCGATCGCAAAAACGGCCGTGCAAACATCACCCTGAAAGGCCCGGATGAAGCGGCGCCGGCGGATATGGCCGCGTTGCAGGCGCAGGGGGCCGAGGCCTATATTCTGCGACTGGCACGTGAATTTGACGATGCCCTGTTACACCTGCGGCTGAACGAACGTGAGGTCGGTCTGATGGTGTTCCGCACCCAGGGCGATGCGGAGATCTTGCTGGCCCACGAGGAGCTGCTGCTGGCCAATAAGGATCACTGGCTGGCCAATGAGATCCTGAAGTACTGGAAGCGGGTACTGAAACGGGTTGATATGACCTCGCGCTCGCTGGTGGCTCTGGTCGAGCACGGCTCCTGTTTTGCCGGAATGCTGGCGGAACTGCTGTGGTCGGTGGACCGCAGCTATATGATGCTCGAGGAGTTTGAGGGTGACAATCGGAGCATGGCGGCGGTCTCTCTGAGCGAGGGCAATTTTGGCAGCTACCCAATGGGCAATGATCTGACCCGGCTGCAGACCCGCTTTCTCGGCGACCCGGATGATGTCGAGGCGCTGAAGGAACGGATGGGCGAAGCCCTGGTTGCCGAGGGCTGCGACGATCTGGGTCTGATCACCTATGCCTTTGACGACATCGACTGGGAAGATGAAGTGCGGCTGTTCATGGAAGAGCGCGCCAGCTTCTCGCCGGATGCGATGACCGGAATGGAGGCAAACCTGCGCTTTGCCGGTCCCGAAACCATGGAAACCCGCATTTTTGGCCGCCTGACCGCCTGGCAGAATTGGATTTTCCAACGCCCCAATGCGGTTGGCCCCGAGGGTGCCTTGCAGCGCTATGGCACCGGTAAACGTGGTGAATACAATATGGAACGCGTCTAGATAATAACGGTGCGTGCAAGCACACACCCTACACATAACCCGTAGGGTGTGTGCCTGCACGCACCTCCCGGTAGGAGAGACAAAATGCTCGATCTGATTAACGTCAGCTATGACACTCAAATCCCCAATAACGTAGGCCTTAGCAGTGACAAGAAGGTGCTGAAGGCGCTGGAGAAATGGCACCCCGGTTATATTGACTGGTGGAACGACCTGATCCCGCAGCAGTTCCAGCAGAGCATGATCTACCTGCGCACGGCCGTTTCGGTCGATCCCAAAGGCTGGGCCAAGTTCGATTACGTGAAGATGCCGGAATACCGCTGGGGTATTTTGCTGGCGCCGCAGGTCGAAGGCCGCACCATTCCCTGCGGTGAACACTATGGTGAGCCGGTCTGGCAAGAGGTCCCCGGTGAATACCGCAACATGCTGAAGCGGATGATCGTCATTCAGGGCGACACTGAGCCGGGATCGGTAGAGCAGCAGCGGTTCCTGGGCCTGACCGCGCCCTCGCTCTATGACCTGCGCAACCTGTTTCAGGTCAATGTGGAAGAGGGTCGCCACCTCTGGGCGATGGTCTATCTGTTGCAGAAATATTTTGGCCGTGATGGTCGCGAGGAGGCCAACGACATGCTGGTGCGCTCCTCTGGTTCCGAAGAGGCGCCGCGGATGCTGGGGGCCTTCAACGAGGAAACGCCGGATTGGCTGTCGTTCTTCATGTTCACCTATTTCACCGATCGCGATGGCAAGATGCAGCTGGAAAGCCTGGCCCAGTCCGGCTTTGACCCGCTCAGCCGCACCTGCCGTTTCATGCTGACCGAAGAGGCGCACCACATGTTTGTGGGGGAAACCGGGGTTGGCCGCACCATTCAGGCAACCTGTGATGCGATGAAGCGGGCCGGTATCACCGACCCCTATGACATCGGCAAAATCCGCGATCTGGGCGTCATCGATCTGCCGACGATCCAGAAAAAGATGAACCTGCATTACACCCTGTCACTGGACCTGTTTGGCCAGGAGGTCTCGACCAACGCCGCCAATGCCTTCAACTCGGGCATCAAGGGCCGGTTCATGGAGCAGCGGATCAAGGATGACCACCAGCTGACCAACGACAGCTATGTGGTGCGCTCGATCAAAGAGGGCCGGATTGTTGCCGAAGAAGTGCCGGCTCTGACCGCCATCAACATGCGCCTGCGGGATGATTACGTCAAAGACGCCGCCGGTGGGGTTGGTCGCTGGAACAAGCTGATTGCCAAGCTGGGCGTTGATTTTGAGATGGTCATCCCGCACGAAGGGTTCCACCGCAAAATCGGGGTCTTTTCCGCTGTCAACATCACCCCCGAGGGCGATATCATCCCCAAGGAACAGTGGGATGCCAAGGCCAAGGACTGGCTGCCGACCAAGGCAGACGGCGATTTCATCCAATCGCTGATGAAACCCTGTATGGACCCGGGCAAATTTGCCAGCTGGATTGCGCCGCCAAAGGTCGGTATCGACAATAAACCGGGCGATTTTGAGTATGTGCAGCTGCACATGGCGTGACGCCCCCAGACCCGGCTCCATCTGTGAGCCGGGTTTAGTCTTGAGAGGAGCATATGCGATGAAAATCAGACGTTACCGGGCGGCAACTCCCCGAATCGAGCATCTGGCGCAGCAAGTCAGCAGCCTGCAAGGCCCCTGCATTGGCTGCCAGAATTGCACCGGTCTGTGTCTGGCACTGATTGAGGCGCTGACGGTGCCGGATATCATTCTGAACAAGGCGATAGAGTCCCAATGACCCAGGCGATGAAACAGCACCTGATCGACCCCGAAATTTGCATTCGCTGCTACACCTGCGAAAATGCCTGCCCCGAAGAGGCCATCGTCCATGACGATGTCAACGTGGTGGTGGATGCCAGCAAGTGCAACTTTTGTATGGATTGCATTTCGGTTTGCCCGACCGGCTCCATCGACGAATGGCGGGTGGTCACCACGCCCTATTCCGTGGACCAGCAATTTGGCTGGGAAGAGATGCCCGAACAGGCCGATATAGCCGAGGCTGGCGAGGCCGAAGACGGGCTAGAGGCGCTGGATGACGCGATGGCCGCCCTGCTGGCTCAGGCGCATTCGGGGGCCGGCGGCAAGGCCAAGGCCCCACTCAGCGCCACCAAGCCAACCATCAACATGTATACGCTCGGCAAGCCCGCAGTGGCGCGGGTACAGGGCAATTACCGGCTGACCGATCCCGCCAGCGACGCCGATGTGCGCCATATCATCCTTGATCTTGGTGGCCTGCCGTTTCCGGTGCTCGAAGGTCAAAGCATTGGCATCATTGCGCCGGGCCGTGATGCCAAGGGGCAGCCCCATCTGCCGCGGCTCTATTCGGTCTCCAGCCCGCGCGACGGCGAGCGGCCCGGCTTTCTGAACATCTCGCTGACGGTCAAGCGTGAGCCGAAGGGGGTCTGTTCAAATTATGTCTGTGATCTGGCCAAGGATGACGAGGTGCAGTTGACGGGTCCGTTTGGCTCGACCTTCCTGATGCCCAATGATCCGCAGGCGGATATGCTGATGATCTGCACCGGCACCGGCTCGGCGCCCTTTCGCGGCTTCACTATGCATCGCCAACGGGTCTCGCCCGGCGACAGGGATCGCATGACGCTGGTGTTTGGTGCCCGCAGACCGGAAGAGCTGCCCTATTTCGGCCCGCTCAACAAAATTCCGGACGGCTTTATGGCCAAGCACTTTGCCTTTTCCCGTCAGAACGGTGCGCCCAAGCAATATGTGCAGGACCGGCTGCGTGAAGAATCCACCCGGGTGGCTGACCTGCTGCAAAACCCCAATGGATATATCTACATCTGCGGCTTAAAGGCGATGGAACAGGGGGTCGAAGAGGCCCTGCGCGACATCGCCCGTGGCATTGATTTGAACTGGCCCGAGCTGAGGGATAAGATGCGCCTCGACGGACGATATCACGTGGAAACCTACTGAATGACGATACAGGAACCGACGGCGGCTCTGGCCAATTTCACCCATCAAATTCGGGTTGGCTGGGGCGATTGCGACCCGGCACGCATTGCCTATACCGGGCGGTTGCCCTGGTTTGCACTGGAAGCCATCGACGCCTGGTGGGAGCATAATCTGGGCGGTGACGGTTGGTTCCAGATGGAGCTGGATCGCGGCACCGGCACGCCTTTTGTGCATATGAGCATTGATTTCCGCGCACCGGTCACCCCGCGCCATCGGCTGATCTGCGAGGTTTGGCCCTGCAAACTGGGCACCAGCTCGATCGGTTTTCGGGTCAATGCGCGTCAGGATGACAAACTGTGTTTCGAGGGTAAATTCATCTGTGTCTTTATCAGTCCTGACACTTTCACTTCGAAACCGGCACCACATGATATCCGCGACATCGTCACCCCGCTGCTCCGCCCCGAATAGCGCGGTTTTTCGCAAAATAGTGCAGCCTGACTGTGAAATTGCCGGTTTCTGTTTGAAGGTGCCGCCCAGTCGCTCTAGATTTATGCAGTATGATTCATATTTGGCGCCCCTATGAGTGAGATCACCAATTTCCGCGGCGAGGCCAAAGGGGTCTCGGACCGCGATGAAGCCGACGCCTCGGTGGCGAGGCTGATCACCCGTGTGGGTGAGCGGGTCAGGCGTGCGCGGGAACGCAAGGGCATATCGCGGCGTATCCTGTCAGAACAATCGGGGGTGTCCCCACGCTATCTGGCCCAGCTCGAAAGCGGCGCCGGCAATATCTCAATCGGATTGCTGCAACGGGTGGCCATCGCGCTGGATCACCGTATCGAATGGCTGACCGGCGAAGAGGACCCCTGGAGCTCTGAGGCGCTGCGGGTGGGGGATCTGTACCGCAGGTCCAACGCCGAAACCCAGCGGCTGGTGCAGGAGCTGCTGTCCCCCGAACCGGAGGCCAACCTGCGCGCCGGGCGGATTTGTCTTGTCGGTCTGCGCGGCGCCGGCAAATCAACCCTTGGTGCCCTGGCCGGGCAGGCGCTGGATCTGCCGTTTGTCGAGCTGAACTCGGAAATCGAATCGCAAAGCGGCATGCCGGTGGACGAGGTCATGGCGCTGTATGGCCAAGAGGGCTATCGCAAGCTGGAGGCACAGGCGATCTCAAGGATTACCGCCACCCATGACAGCCTGATCCTGGCCGCCGCCGGTGGTGTGGTTGCCGAACCTGAAACCTACAACAGCCTGCTGGCCGGCTTTCATACCATCTGGATCAAGGCCAGCGCCGAAGACCACATGGCGCGGGTCCGCGCCCAGGGGGATGAGCGGCCGATGGCCGGCAATCCCGAGGCGATGGAGCAGTTGCGGTCGATCCTGACCAGCCGCGAGGCGCTCTATGGCAAGGCACTGGCGCAGTTGGACACCTCGGGGCTGGGGGTTGAGGACACGCTGGCAGATCTGGTCAATCTGATCCGCGATCGGGACTTTCTGGGATAACTTAGGCTGGCCAATGATCACCGGAATTTTTGAAAATTCCGGGTCGGAAAATTCGAATTTTCCGGATCCATCTTCAGATCGTCTCTCGCAGCCAATTATCCGCAAACACTACCTGCGAAAGCCCAGCAAAACGCGCCACCCGCTGTAACTCACTTTCCAGTTTGCGGATGCGCGCGGCGGGCCATTTGACACCCCGTTCGGGCCAGACCGCCGTGACCTGCAACAGATCAGCATCGCGCTTTGCCTTCATGTCGATCCGGCCGACCATGCGCTCACACTCGAACAGCGGGAAAACATAATAGCCGTAGATGCGTTTTGGCGCAGGGACAAAGACCTCGATCCGGTAGTGAAACCCAAACAGCCGTTCGGCCCGTTTGCGGTCACGCAGCACCGGGTCAAACGGGCTGAGCACCCGCATTCGGGCTGGTGCCGGGCCAATGTCCTGCGCCGCCTCAACAGTTCCCGGGCGGGCAAGGACCTGGCGCAACCTGCCATCGGTATGGGCCACCTCGATAGGCTCAAGCCGTCCCTGATCCAGCTGTGCCTTGCACCACGCGCGCGCCTCAGTTGAGGATACCGTATCCCAAAACGCAGCAATCTCGCCCGAGGTGGCAAAGCCGAGACGGTCCAGCGCGCCATTGCACAGGGTATCGAGCGTTTCACCTGCATCACAGGAGAGGGCGCCGGGGCGCAGATGCTCCTCGATCACCCGTTCGGTCAGGTCATAGCGTTTCTGAAAGCCGTTGCGCCCCACCACCGTCAGCGCCCCGGATCGCCACAGATATTCCAGCGCGGTTTTTGAGGGATGCCAGTCCCACCAGCCGTCTGATGCCTTTTTCTCACCCTTGCCAACATCCGACGATCCCACAGCGCCGTGCTCACGGATCTGCTGAAGGACGATTTTGAACTGCGCTTCAAAGCCATCCCGGTGCCAGTTGCGATAGCGTTTCTTGAGCAGGGCGGCGTCGCGCAAAAACCGCAGATGCCAGTGTGGATAGAACTGCATCGGGATGACGGCGGCATCATGGGTCCAGTGTTCAAACAGCGCGCGGTCGCCCTCGTACAGCTGTTTCAGATTTGCCGGGCGGTAAGACGGGCGCCGGGAATACAGGATCATATCATGGGCCCGCGCCACGGTGTTGATACTGTCCAGCTGCACAAAGCCAAGCCGGGTGATCAGCTTTAGCAAGGCCGCCCCTGTGGCCGCCCCGGCCGGGGTCTCGATCAGCGCGTGCCGGTCCATGAACAGCCGTCGCGCGGTCCGATTGTCGAGCTGTTGCAGCGCCATCAGCGTCGCTTTAGCGTGTCGCCATAACTGATGGTCGGGGTCAGAGTGATGCGGGTTTCGATCTCTTCCTCGGGGTTGTCCAGCTGAGAGGCAATGATTTCAGCCGCCTTGCGCCCAACCTGCAGACGGCAGGCGTCCATCGTCGCCAACTGCCGCGGCAGCCCCTGTAGCAGTTCAACCCCGTTGAACCCGGCCAGACCAATCTGACCCGGCACGTCGACGCCCTGATCCAGCAGATACAGCAATCCGCCGGCCCCGATCATGTCGTTGGAATAATACAGGAAATCCAGGTCAGGTGAGCGCGCCAGCATCTCCTGCGTCATCTCGCGACCCTTGGCCAGCGCCGATCCGCCGGAATAAAAATCGCGGTCTTCGATCTCGACACCTTCTTTGGCCAGCGCCTCGGTAAAGCCCTCGAACCGTTTGCGGGCGCGGTGGTCCAGCGGCATCTTGGTGCCCATGAAGCCGATACGGCGATAGCCGGCTTTCAGGATGGCTTTGGCCATTTCGCTGCCGGCCCGACGGTGTGAAATACCCACCATCGCGTCAACGGGTTTGCCATCGGTGTCCATGATCTCAACAATCGGGATGCCGGCAGCGTTCAGCATCGACCGCGCCGCCTCGGTGTGTTCCAGGCCGGCAATGATGACCCCTGAGGGCCGCCAGGACAGCATTTCGTACAGCACTTTTTCTTCTTTTTCAGGCCGGTAATCAGTGACCCCGACAACCGGTTGCAGCTTGGTTGTCTCTAGCACCTGGTTGATGCCGGTCAGCACCTCGGGGAACACCATGTTGGACAGCGATGGGATGATCACCGCCACCAGGTTGACCCGGTTCGACGCCAGCGCCCCGGCGATTTTGTTGGGCACATAGCCCAGCTCTTTGGCGGCGGCGAGCACCTTGACGCGGGTCTTGTCCGACACGTCGCCCCGATTGCGCAGCACCCGGCTGACGGTCATTTCGGAAACCCCGGTGGCTTCGGATACATCGCGGAGCGTCAGGGGGCGTTTGTTGTCCGATGTCACTGTGTCAGCCTCTTGTTGTTGTTCGCATGAGGTTAGGCAATCAGGCCTCGCAGCACAATGGGGCCATTTTCAACCGGCCCGTCAACTGTACCAAGGAGAATGGGGCCGGAGATATGGAATACCCGGGTAATCCCCCCATTTAGCTGAAGTAAAATATCGGCGCGGACCAAAGCACGGGATTGAGCTCGCAAATTCTATTTGCTAGGGGAGGGGTGCAGGCAATCACTGCCCGTGGCCCCGTGGCTCAACTGGATAGAGCAGCCCCCTCCTAAGGGGCAGGTTATTGGTTCGAATCCAATCGGGGTCACCAGTTCTCTATCTGAGAATAAGTATGTCCAGCCTTCGTCCGGAATGCGCATCTTGCGCTCTGCTAGCTGATGTTAGAGATTGCGGCATCAATAATTTGGGAGACTGCGCCATGATAATCTATGGGTTGAATACCTGCGGCGACTGCCAGAAGGCCCGCAAGGCGCTGGAGGCTCTGGGCAAGGATGTCACATTTCGCGATGTGCGGGCTGATCCGCTGAGCGAGTCGGAACTGGGTGTGTTGATTGCTGAATTTGGCGACCGGCTGGTGGATCGCACCACCAATGACTGGCGCGGGTTGAGCGATTGGCTGAAACACTCAGAAGCCGAAGATCAGTTGGCCGCCAAGCCGAAACTGATGGCGCGTCCGGTGATCCAGGATGGCGATACCTATTATCTGGGCTGGGATGATGCGGTGCAGCAGGCTTTGCTGACCGAGTGAGGCAAGGCGCAAACCTGTCCCATGATTAAACGTGATACACTTGAAGAAAGCCCCCCCTGATGAGCACCCCGTCTCTTGGCCCTGACGCGGCCACCGCCTGTTGGATAAGGTCGCCGCTCCACCAGGATTATCTGGCGAATAATGCCCTGAAACAGTTCGACTTTTTCCGGCCAAGCCTGCAGCAAAAGCCAGGGTTTCATGTGCTGGCGCAGGGCGGCGAGGCGCTGCCCAGCACGGTGCAGGAACTGCACAGCACAACCCGTATGATCCATTCTTTTGCCCTAGGCAAAATCGCCGGGGTCGAAAACTGCGACGCGATGATTGATCAGGGCATGCGGTATTTGTTCAGCCATCACCGCGACCGCGATCATGGCGGATTTGTCTGGGCGCTGGATGATAATGGCATCCACGATGATCGCAAACTTGCCTATGGCCATGTGTTTGCCCTGCTTGCGGGGTCCAGCGCGCTGGCTGCGGGGCATCCCGATGGGGCCAAGCTGATCGACGAGGCGGACGCGGTCCTGGATCGTCATTTCTGGGAGCAAGAGCCGGGGCTGTTTTGCGACGAGTGGAACCGGGACTGGACGCCGTTCTCGCAGTATCGCGGCATGAACGCCAACATGCATGGGACCGAGGCGCTGCTGGCGGCCTATGAGGCCACCGGGCGGGAGAAGTATCTGGACCGGGCCGAGCGTATTCTGGACTTCTTTCTGGGCAAAATTGCACCCAGTGAAAACTGGCGGCTGCCCGAACATTACACCAAAAACTGGGCGATTGACCGCAGCTATAGCGGCAATCCGATGTTCCGCCCTGCCGGCACCACGCCCGGCCACTCGTTTGAGCTGGCCCGGCTGTTGCTGCAATATTGGGATTTACGGGGGCGGCCTGACGATGGCGCGTTGCAAACGGCGCGCAAATTGACCTATCGGGCGCTAGAGGATGCCTGGGATGGGCAAAACGGCGGCTTGGTTTACACGCTGAATTTTGATGGCAGCCCGGCGATTACCGATCGCTATTGGTGGCCAGTGACTGAGGCAATCGGCGTTCTGGCGGCGCTGCTGAAATGTGACCCACAGCCCAGCGACGAAGACTGGTACCGCAAGCTGTGGCGGTTTGCCGATCAGCATTTCATTGACCATGCCCGGGGCGGCTGGTTTCCCGAGATCGACGCGCAGGGCAGGCCAACCGAGGTTCAGTTCTTGGGAAAGCCCGACATCTACCACTCACTTCAGGCAACCCTATTTCCGCTGACTGCCGGTATCTCGAATGTATACAAAGGCTTAGAGGCGCGCCTGCAGCCGCAACCCTAAGTCGCGGCCAACTGCAGCGGGCTATCGTGGCATTGGATTGGTGGATTTGTTGTAGGGTTTCCAGTTGGTGATCTCGGGGTAATACATCCGCCGCCAGTGCCGCACGCGGGGGTTCATGATGCGGCGCCACAGTGGCGGGATCATCGCGGCCACCGTCATCACCGGATAGCCATAGGGCAGCTGCGGCGCATCGCGGGTGGTGTGGTTTTGCAGCAGCGGAAACCGGCGATCGGGTTTGTAGTGGTGGTCCGAGTGGCGCTGCAGGTTGATCAGCAGCCAGTTCGACGCCTTATGCGCCGCATTCCAGGAATGGCGCGGTTGCACATGTTCGTATTTGCCATCGCCCAGATGTTTGCGGGTCAGCCCGTAATGCTCGACATAATTCACCAGTTCCAGCTGCCAGATCGCCACCCCTGCCTGCACCAGAAACAGCCCCACCCCAGTCCAGCCGCCAAGCAGGAACGCCAGCAGCAGCATGGCGATCTGCAATCCCCAATAGCGGAAAAACGGGTTGGACAGGTCGGTCCACGGCAGCTGCTTGCGCGCCAGCATCGCCTTTTCCGCGTTGAACGACGAATGCAGGCTTTGTTTCAGCACCCGCGGGTAAAACCGAAAAAATCCTTCGTTATAGCGGGCGGTCACCGGGTCACGCGGGGTGCCCACATAGCGATGATGCACCAGCAGATGCTCAGAGCGGAAATGCGAATACAGCACCATCGCCAGCAGGATATCCCCCAGCCCGCGCTCAACCCGGTTTTTCTGGTGCATCAATTCATGGCTGTAGGTGATGCCGATGGTGCCCGACAGCACCCCAACGCCAAAGAACACCCCGAATTTGCCCAGCCCTGACAGATGCTCGGCGCGGGTCACGTACCAGATCAGCCCAAAGATCATCACAAATTGCAGCGGCGGCCAGGCCGAGGTCAGGGCCCGGTACCAGCTCAGATCTTCGTCCGGGGTCTGCGGGTCGGCGTTTTCCCGGTTCAGCCCAAAGATACCGTCGAGAATTGTGAACAGATACCAGGTTACCAGCGGTGCCAGCAGCAAGGTCCAGCCGCCATTGGTGGCTCCGATCAAGACCAGCGGCGGCAACAGAAACGACATCCAGAACGGCAGTGCGCTTTGCCAGCGGGCAAGGGTATGCGAGGATATCATCGGGAAACTCCGGCTCTGTCAGCATGAATAATGCAAATCTTACGTCGAATTCTTTAACAACCCAAGCGGTTACTGTCCTTGCCACAGATCAAAGGCCTTGCGCATCACCGTGGGCAGATCAGAGGGGCGAAAGTCATCGACAGAAACGCGAAGCTGCCCGGCCGCAGGGCTGTGCTGCCTTGGCAGGTCGGTCACCATCACCTGCAAGATCAGGTGGAAATGGGTGAATGTATGGCGCACCTCAGCCCCAAGGTCCCGCCAATCCGCCACAAACGGAGGCTCTGGCGCGGCGGTCTCGCACCATTCAGAGCCCGGCCAGCCCAGCATGCCGCCCAGTAGCCCCTTGTCCGGGCGGCGCTCTAGCAGCCAGTCACCATTGGCGCTGCGGGCCAGATAGACAAAACCACGCCGGGTTGGTTTTGGCTTCTTCGGGGTTTTCTTGGGCAGTGCCTGCGCAGTGCCGGCGCTGCGGGCCAGACAGGGCGCGCGCCAGGGGCAGATGCCACAGGCCGGAGATTTGGGAGAACATATGGTGGCGCCAAGATCCATCACCGCCTGCGCATAGTCACCGGGGCGGCGGTCCGGGGTCAGTGCCGCGGCCAACATCTTGAGCTGAGGCTTGGACCCCGGCAATGGCGCATCAATATTATACAGCCGCGCCATCACCCGTTCGACGTTTCCATCCAGCACGGTTTCCGGCAGGTCATAGGCGATTGATGAAATGGCGGCGGCAGTATAGGGGCCGATGCCCGGCAGCTTCAGCAACCCGTCATAGGTCGATGGAAACACCCCGGCCTGTTCACCGGCCTGTTCATGGGCAATCACCCGGGCGCATTTCAGCAGGTTGCGGGCGCGGGCGTAATAGCCCAGTCCGGCCCATTCTCCCATCACCGCGCCATCCTCGGCGGCGGCCAGATCCTGAACGGTCGGCCAGCGGGCGGTAAAACGGTGAAAATAGTCTTTTACCGCCGCCACCGTGGTTTGCTGCAACATGACCTCGGACAGCCAGATGCGGTAGGGGTCGGGGGTCACGCCAGCCGCCCGGTGCGCCGGGCTGATGCGCCAGGGCAGCGGCCGCGCATGCAGGTCATACCAGGCCAGGATCTGATCGCTCAGCCCCACTGCACCGTCGTTCCGGGCATCGTCGTTCAGGTCACGCATTCTTTACCCCTTGTGCGGTGGTTTTGCTGGTTCCCGCTTCTGCGGTCTTTACAATAGGGGCAACAGTCACGCAAAACCATGGTCATGGCATATCGACGTTCCTCAACGCGCGGTTTTAAACGCACCGTTTCCCTGCTCAACGAGCAGATCCGTAAAACCGGCGAAAGCCGGGGCTTTGCGGTGTCGCGTCTGTTGACCCATTGGGCCGAGATCGCGGGCGCGGATATCGCCGCCATCGCCCGGCCGGTCAATGTGGGCTATGGGCGCGGTGGCTTGGGCGCCACGCTGACGGTGCTGACCACCGGGGCGCAGGCACCGATGCTGGAGATGCAAAAGGAACGCCTGCGCGAGAAGGTGAACGCGGTTTATGGCTACAATGCCATTTCCAAGGTGCGGATCACCCAGACCGCACCAACCGGATTTGCCGATGGTCAGGTGCAGTTTCAATATGCGCCCGTTGAGCGGGACAGAGCCAAACCGGACCCGCTGGCGGTGGCCGAGGCGGCCAAGGCGGCGACCGGAGTTGAAAGTGATGAATTGCGCCAAGCGCTTGAGCGGCTGGGGCAAAATGTATTGAGCAATAATAAAACCCAAGGAAAGGGGACTTAATGGCCCGTTTGATGACTGGTGTTCTGGCTGCGGTTGCCGTGGTTGCGGGGGGCTATGCCCTCATGGGGCCTGATACGCCCGGTACCGTGCCCGCGCTGCCGTTTGTCGGAGCCGCCTCGGCGCAGGAGGCAGCTGAGGTTGATACCTCATCCATCACCGAGATGGTCATGGGGGCCGAAGATGCGCCGGTTACGCTGATCGAATATGCGTCTTATACCTGCCCGCATTGCGCCAATTTCCACTCCGGCGCCTATCAGCAGCTGAAGGCGGATTATATTGACACCGGTAAGGTCAAATTCATCTACCGCGAGGTCTATTTTGATCGCTATGGGCTGTGGGCCTCGCTGATTGCCCGCTGTGCAGGCCCCGAGAAGTTCTTTGGTATTTCTGACCTGATCTATTCTGGCCAGTCCACTTGGTCACGGGCCGGTGGCGCCTCGGAGATCGTCGATGAGCTGCGCAAAATCGGTCGTCTGGCCGGGATTGAAAACGAACAGCTTGAGGCCTGTCTGGCGGATGGCACCAAGGCGCAGACTCTGGTCAGCTGGTATCAGCAGAACGCCGAGGCGGATGATATTCAATCCACTCCGTCGTTCATCCTGAATGGCACCGCTGTCGCCAACCAGGGCTACGAATCCTTTAAGGCGTTGATCGACGCCGAGCTGGAAGGCTGAATACATCTGGTCCGGCGTTCGCGCGCCGGGCCTATGCTTTTGCCGGCGTTGGGGCGAATCTGAGCAGGATCTGGCGCAGCTCATTGTCTTGTGCGATCTGCAACCGGACCGGCAGGGTGATCACCTTGCTGCGGAAACTGTCGGGCAGCCGCACCGCGTCTTTTTCGGTGGTCACCAGCTGCGCCCCCAGAAGTCTGGCTTCTGCTTCTAGTCGGGTCATCAAGGCCACCGACAATGGCTGATGGTCCTCCAGCGCCTCGGCGCGGCGGATGTCGGCGCCAAGCGCCTTTAGCGTCTCAAAGAATTTCTGCGGATGGCCGATGCCGGCAAAGGCCAGAACCTTGCAGCCGTGCCACGGCATACCGGTTTCCAGTGGCTGCACCGCGCCGGTGAAATGCGGCAGCGCCTCCAACCTGTGCTGCCATAACGCGGTAAAGCTGGCCTGGGCCTTTTCGGCGCCAAGCGAGAGCACCAGATCGGCGCGTTTCAGGCCCAGATCCACGGGTTCGCGCAGGGGTCCGGCGGGCAGGCAGCGGCCGTTGCCAAAGCCACGCTGGGCATCAACCACGATGATCGACAGATCCTTGGCCACCGCGGGGTTCTGAAAGCCGTCATCCAGCACAATCACCGTGGCGCCACTGGCCGCAGCGGCGCGCGCTCCGGCGGCGCGGTCGCGGGCCACCCAGACCCTGCAAAAGGCGGCCAGCAGCAGCGGTTCGTCGCCAGTGTGTTCGGCGCTGTGTTGTCTGGGATCGACCATCACCGGCCCCCGCAGAGAGCCGCCGTAGCCGCGACTGACCACATGGGGCTGATGGCCCATATCGCGCAGCGCTTCCAGCAGCCAGATCACTGTCGGCGTTTTGCCGGTGCCACCGGCATTCAGGTTGCCGACGCAGATCACCGGAACGCCGGCATCAATCGGCACCCCCTTGGCTATCCGGCGCGCCGTGGCACGCCCATAGATCCAACCCAAAGGCGCCAACAGGGCGGCGCGCAGGTCAAAGGTCTGGGGGGCCTTGTTCCAGAACTCAGGGGGTCGCATGGCGAGCCTCGCGCAGGTCCAGCATGTCCTGGATCTGGTCCAGCAACAGGTCCGTCAACTCGGCGCTTTCGGTGACAACCTGCCAGCCGGCCACCGCCATTTCAGCCGCCTTGTCCGGGGCGGAGAGCTGGATGATCTGCACTGCCAATTGGTCTTTATCCTGCACCTGTTGCGCCGCACCTGCCTTGGCCAGCCGCTCATACAGCGGCGCGTGCAGGCCCAGATGCGGGCCATGCAGGATGGCCGACCCCAGCGCTGCGGCATCCATCGGGTTGTGACCGCTTGCGCCCACCTCCAGTGTTCCGGCCAACAGGCTGAGAGGGGCGACACGGTACCACAGCCCCAGGTCTTCGTCGCAGGTCAGCAAGACCTGTGTATTGTCGTCCAGATTTTCGCCCGCCTCCCAGTCGGCCCAGCGAAGCCCGGTGTCCTTCAACGCATCACGGGCCGCGTCCAGATCGGAGTACTGCTCAATTGACAGCACCAGCAGCAGCCGGTGCAACAAGCGCAGGGCATTGCGGTGGGCGTCGATTATGGTGTCAATTTCACCCAGGCGCGTATGGGCTGACAGCCAGATCTGACGGCTGCCCAAATTGTCCCGCATGCGGCTAAGTTCGTCCTCGTGATAGGTCGGCAAGATGGATGAAAGGCGCAGGCGCGAGGTCAGCGCGATCTTGTCGGCGGCAAGGCTTGAGCGGCGCAGCTGTGCAAAGGCGGCCGGGGAGGGGGTCAAAATAACCGAGAACTTGTCCAGCAGTTTGCGGCTTTTGTCAGGCAGCCAGCGCCGCCCTCGGGCCGGCAGCTCGTCCGCCTCGATGTCGATGAGCAGCGCATTGATACCGCGCTCGCCACAGGCCCGCATCAACACCGGCCGCAGATTGCCGCCGGTCCAGAGACAGATGTCCGGGCGCCAGTGATTGAGAAAGCTGCGCACATCGGCGGGCTGGTCGGCGGGCAGCTCTCCGATCGCCCGATCATAGCCGTCGGGGATCGGCAAGCCGGCCAGACTGGGCTCACAGGTCAGTATCAGCGACAGATCAGGCCGCATCATTTTCAACCGCTGCCCCAGGTCGCCAAGCGCAAAAAAACGCTCGGTGGTGGTGGCATGGGCCCAGATAAGCTCGCCCTTTGGCCGCGGCGGCCGGGCGTCGGCGGCAGCTGACTTGCGCCATGGTTTGGCCCGTGTGGAGGGTGAGGGGAGACCCATATAAATTTGCCTAGATGTTGCGGATCAGCGCCAACCTACGCCTTTGGTAAGGCAGGTCAAGCGCCGCCCGAGCTATGGGGTGGGGGTGGCAAGTGCGGCAATCAGGGCGCGGTGCAAGTCCACATTGGCGGCAACCACACCGTTCAACTGTGGCTGCGGGTTGTTGAACCTCAGCGGCAGGCCGGCGCGGTCCGAGATATGGCCGCCTGCCTCGCGCAGGATCAGATCGCCGGCCGCAATATCCCATTCCCAGCTGGGCCGCAGGGTCAGCATGGCGTCAAATCCACCATCGGCCACTCTGGCCATGCGGTAGGCCAGCGAGGGCCGGTGGCTGCGGTTAAACTCGGGCACTACCCCGTCTTGCCAATGCTGCGGCTCCAGTATTGGCCGGGCCGCCAGAACCTCGGCCGAGCTGAGCTCGGTCAGGGTGGAGGTGCGGATCAGCGCGCCATTGCATCGGGCGCCCTGGCCGCGGGCGGCCGTGTAGAGCAAATCGCGCTGCGGCAGGTAGATCACCGCCGCCGTCACCACGCCTTTTTCCGCCACCGCCAGGGCATGCGCCCAGGTGCGTGACCCGGCGGCAAAACTGCGGGTGCCGTCGATCGGGTCGATGATAAACACCCGGTCTCTGGACAACCGGTCTGCACTGTCCTCGGTCTCTTCGGACAACCAGCCATAATCGGGACGCGCCTTCGGCAGCATGTCCTCCAGCATGGCATTGACCGCCAGGTCGGCCTCGGTCACCGGGCCAGCCCCGTCGGGTTTGTCCCAGCGCTTGGCCTCGGGGCCACTGAATTGTGTTGCGATCTTGCCCGCCCGCTGTGCTGCGTCGATCAGCAGGTCCAGGTCATTTGCCGGCAAGGGTCATCCCTTCGATCAACAGCGACGGCACCACCCGCGACAGGTAGCCGCGCGCGTCATTGGCCGGGATGATGCGCATCAGCATGTCGCGCAGATTGCCGGCGATGGTGCATTCATTGACCGGATAGCAGATCTCGCCGTTCTCAACCCAGAACCCCGATGCGCCGCGCGAATAATCGCCGTTGTTGGGGTTGATAGTGGAGCCGATCATCGAGGTGACCAGCAAGCCGGTGCCCATCGAGCGGATCAGCTCCTCGCGCGATTGGTCGCCCGGTGTCAGTTCAATGTTCCAGTTTGACGGCGACGGCACCGAGCCGATACCGCGCACAGCATTGCCGCTGCTTTCCAGCCCCAGCTTGCGGGCCGAGGCCAGATCCAGGGTCCAGCCGGTCAACCTGCCGTCCTCGACAATGGCGCGGCGGCGGGTGGCCAGACCTTCACCGTCAAAGGGGCGGGATCCGGCGATACGGGGGCGAAACGGGTCTTCGATCAGCGACAGGTTGGCGGGCAGCACCTGGGCGCCCATATTGTCCTTGAGCCAGGAGGATCCGCGCGCAACCATCGCCCCGTTGGCCGCAGACAGCAGGTGGCCGATCAGTGAGGACGAGATGCGCTCGTCGAACAGCACCGGATAGCTGCCGGTGTCGGGCTTGCGCGCCTGCAGCCGTTCAACGGCGCGCTGGCCGGCGGTGCGGCCGATTTCGTCCGCAGATCGCATGTCGCTGTGGAAGGTCCGCGAATCGCCGTCGTGGTCGCGTTCCATGCCGCTGTCGGTGCCGGCAATGCCAACACAGGACAGCGACCGGCTGGTGCGGCGGTAGCCGCCGGAAAATCCGTTTGACGCCGCCAGATGAACCGAATGGGTGCCATAAGCGGCGCCGGCCGATTGCACCTGAGAGATACCCTCAATCGCCTGACAGGCCGCTTCTGCCGCCAGCGCATCTTGTTTCAGGGTCTCGGGGGCAGGCTCGGAGGAACTATCCTCCAGCTCAAACGCAGCCATGTCCCAGCTTTTGATCAGTTGCGACGGCTCGGCGAGGCCGGCATAGGGGTCCTCGGGGGCCTCACGCGCCATCGCCACCGCCCGTTCGGCCATGGCAATCAGCGTTTCGGGGCGCATATCGGAGGACGACACCAGCGCCTGTTGGCGGCCGACAAACACCCGCAACCCGAGATCGGTGCCTTCCGAGCGTTCGGCATGTTCCAATGCGCCTTCGCGCACTTCGATCGAGACCGACTGGCCTTCGGCGGCCATCGCATCGGCGCCATCCGCGCCGGCTGCAATGGCTGCATCAATCAGGGCATGGCAGAGCGATTCTGGGGATTGGGTCATGGGTACCTACTGAGATGATCTGGCTGCGGGGGTCTGCAAGCGACCCTACCAGCGCGCCGGGGTCGTGCAAAGGTGACAATGGCAAAAGGGGCCGCTGTGGCCAGCCCCTCTCTGCTCCGGTGAACGCTGCGCCTATTTGAGGCGCTGGCCGTTGGCGCTGATCTGGCCGTCCTCGGTGATTTCCAGTTTCGAGTTCAACGTGTCTTCACCCTCTCCTGCAACGGTGAACATTCCCATCATCATCCGCAAACCCATGGCGTCGGAGTCTTCGACCAGACCCATTTCGATCAGCCTGTCGATCAACCCATTGGCCCCAGTGATTTGCAGATCAGCACTGCCGGATGGCGCGGGCATACCGTCATAGCGGGTGAGATCATCGTTGTTGAAGGCGAAATTACCGGTGGCAGAAAGGCTGGCGCCAGCGGCCGAGATCAGCAAGTCTTTGATGGCCAGCGCGTTCAGCTCGAACGGGATGTCACCCTCGGGCAGTTCCATCATTTTGGTGAAGTTCAGCAAGTCCTGCAGCAGGGTTGCCTGACCGGTCAGATCTATCGCCAGGGTTGCCGGGTCACGTGGCAGCACTGCGGCTGGATCAAACATCGACCAGATTTTATCGCCGAGTTCCAGACCCTTCAGGCCAAGCGCAAGGGTGAAATTCTGTGGCGCTCCCGAGGCGGAAACCGGCATGCGGAAATTGCCGGTCATCTGGTCAATATCAGCCTTGAGCACCATCGACAGGCCAGCATTGATCAGCACATCCATGCTGATGTCAGATCCTTCAGCGGTGAGCTGTATGGCCTCTGCATTGGCGGCAAAGGTGCTTGTCGATGCCCCTGAGGTCATGGTCTGGGACGAAACCTGCTCGCCATCCATCATCACGGATTCTTGCGTCGTGCTGCTGCCGTAGGTTCCGGTGACTTTGATTGACAGCCCGTCATGCAGGGCCGCAGCCAGATCCATGATCGACATGCCACCGGTTGGCAGTGTGATTGTTGATGTGCTGGCCATCTCTCCATAGCTGGCTGAGGTGGTGGAGACCGCCCCATCCTCGTCTTTGCTGTGCATGGAATAATCCAAACCCGAGATCACGGATTGGCCAGCAAGAGTGATAAGGTCACCCAGTGTCCAACGGGTGCTGCCCTGTACGGCTGAACCGGTGCCGGTCAGAGACAGCTCAACCTTGTCGCCGCTGGCACCCAAATCCAGATTCTGCAATGCATAGGCAAAGCCATCCACGGCGTAGGAAAATGTGATGTCCTCCGGGGTGCCCGAGGCGATCACCTCGGCATTGTCATAGGTGACAATAATGTCGGCTGAAATCTGATCTGATTTCTTGTCGGGCCCTGTTATGACAAACTTGTAGCTGTGGGTCCCGTCCATATCCATTGAGACAGTCCCATCCGCATGGTTGGTGTAGGACAATGTGGGGTACAGGATGTCGAGCGAACCTTTGCCGTCGGGGATGGAAAAGTGCAGTTTGGCATCGGTATACAGAACCTTGTTGCCATCGAGCGTGGCTGTCGCGGTCAGCTCACCTCCAACCGTCCGCGCAACCGTTTGATAGCTGCTCCAAAGGTCGCCAGCGGAAACATCAGCCTGCGCAGGGCCCGCAGTCAGACCGGCAGTCAGACCGACAGTCAGGCCCGAAGTCAGGACGGTAAAGCCAACAGTGAGCAGGGCGGTGGAGTTCTTGAGCCTCATGAAAAGCCTTTCAAATTGCTTGGTCCGAATGTGTTTGAGGCACCTAAGCTGCTCGGGGATGAAATTTCAACCACGGGGCGCAAAAAAGGCCGCCACCCATGGAGCAGCGGCCTGACATTTTGAATTAATAAACGCTTATTTGAGACGCTGACCATTGGCTAGAATATGACCGTCTTCGGTGATTTCCAGGTTTGAGTTCAGGGTGTCGTCGCCGTCACCCTGAACCGTCAGCAGGCCCATCATCATCCGCGCGCCCATGGCGTCGCCGTCCGACATCAGACCCATCTGGATCAGCGTGTCGATCAGCGCATTGGCCCCCACCAGTTTCAGGACAGCGCTGCCGGTTGGGGCAGGCATGCCATCAAAACTGGCCAGATCATCGTTGTTGAAAGTGAAATCGCCGGTGCCGGTCAGTTTGGCGCCCGCCGCAGAGACCTGCAGCTGCCGGATGGTCAGCGCGGTCAGCTCACCCGGTTCCTGATCCCCCATATCGACGGCGTCAATCGCTGCAGGGTCGAACAGATCGAACAGCAGTTTGCCCTTGCCGAACAGGTCCAGCACAACAGTGGCGGGCTCGTGGGACAGCAGACCGGTCGGATCCACCATACCCCACAGCATGTCCGGCACCGCAAAATCGCGCAGGGTCAGACCAAGTTCAAAATCCTGCTCGCTGTCGGACTTGGCAATTGGCATCGCCAGTTTGGCGCCATATTCGGCAATACTGAGAGAGACCGGGAACGGCAGGTCGCTGCTGCTGACATTGACCTCGGTCTGCAGCTGTTTCAGGTCATAGGACAGTTGCCCATTGCCCATCGCAATGGCAATATTACCACCCTGGGACGAGGTCTCCAGCCCAAAGGTTTCATTGCCATCAACCGCCGACATCGAGGCATGGCCGCCGCTATGGGCAAAGGTGCCGTCAAAGGCGAAGCCCGAGGCCAGCATCGCCGTCATATCGTTGAAATCCAGCCCCATCGGAATGACGCTTGTACCGCTAAAGCTTAGCCCCTGCAGGCTGCCGGTTGCCGATCCGGCATCACTTCCGCCGGGCTCTTTGGCGCCAAAGCTGTAGGTCAGCGCACTGGCTGTCATGTCCTGGTCATAGCTGCGCAGGTCGCCAATGGTCATGCTGGTCTTGGTGACCACATCCACCAGCGAGATGGTTGCCTTGACCGTGCCTGCGGGCATTTCTTCGCCATCGGCCATCACCTTGCCCAGGGCCAGCTCCACCAGGGAGGAGGCGTAATCATAGGTCATGGTCTGGGCATCGCCAGACACCAGCATGGCGCTGCCATCATGCGAATAGATCATCTCGCCCGAGGCGTTGTCATCGCCGTCGGAAAAGTTGAATGTGATCGGGAATTGTTTGGGGAACAGCACATCAACGGTGCCATCGCCATTCTCGGAAAACAGAATTTCAGGAAGGGTCAAGCCGACTATGGTGTCTTGGTCGGGGATCAGCATCTTCATCGACAGGTCGGATACCGTGAGGGTGCCGCCAGACAGTGTTTCAGTTCCATTGACCTCATAGCCGGTGCCAGAGAGATAGGATTTCCAGTCGTCCCAGACCTCCTGGGCGCTCAGATCGGCCAAAGCAGCCTGACCGGAAAGCACCAAAACTAACGCTGCACCATAACCGCGTGCGAGGAAAACTGACATATGACAACCTTTCTATCAAAATCTGTGGGTCCATGGTCAACAGTAGGGTATTGCCCGTCAAGGGGCCTGATTGTCGACCATTCCCCATTAACATAGTACCATGGTTTGGAATCGTGAATTGGAGATAAAATATATGGAATTCAAGGGTAAAACGGTCATTATTACCGGGGCCAGTCGGGGAATTGGGGCTGAGGCCGCACGGGTCTTTGCGGCGGCGGGTGCCAATGTGGCCTTGCTGGCAAGGAGCGCCGACAGTTTGGCGGCCTTGGCGGCAGAGATCGGCGACACTGCGCTGGCGCTGACCTGCGATGTGTCGGACTATGCGGCGGTTGACGCGGCAGTGCAGAAAACTGTCGAACACTTTGGTGGCTTGGATGTGCTGATCAACAACGCCGGGGTGCTGAAACCCATTGGCCCCTTGGCCGAGGCGGACCCGGAGGCGTGGGGCCAGGTGATTGATATCAACATCAAGGGCGTTTTCAATGGCATGCGGGCCGCCTTGCCGGTGATGAAGGCCGCAGGCGGCGGCTCCATTCTGACCGTCAGTTCCGGCGCCGCCCATAATCCGCTTGAGGGTTGGGGGGCCTATTGTGCCTCCAAGGCCGGCGCGGCGATGCTGACACGGTCACTGGATCTAGAGGAACGCAGCAATGGTATCCGCGCCATTGGCTTGTCGCCCGGAACCGTGGCCACCGAGATGCAGCGTATCATCAAGGCCAGCGGTATCAATCCGGTGAGCGAGATGAGCTGGGAGGACCACGTGCCTGCTGAGTGGCCGGCCAAGATCCTGTTGTGGATGTGCAGCTCGGATGCGGATGAATTTATCGGCAGTGAAATCTCCCAGCGCGATGAGGAGATCCGCAAGCGGGCCGGCCTGACATGATCGAGCTGACGGTTGAGGAGTCCGGGCTGTGGATCGTGACCCTCAACCGTCCGGACAAGGCCAATGCGCTGACCTCAGCGATGCTGGAACAGCTGGTGGATATTGCCAATCGCGCGGTTGAGGCGCGTGGGCTGATCCTGACTGGCACCGGCAAGGTGTTCAGCGCCGGCGCCGATCTGGGCGAGGCGGCGGCGGGTCTGGCCACCTCGCCGCTGTGGGAGCAGCTGTCCGCGGTGATCGCGGCGCTGCCCTGCCTGAGTGTCGCGGCGCTGAACGGCACCCTGGCGGGCGGCGCCAATGGCATGGCGCTGGCCTGTGATCTGCGCATTGCGGTACCCAGTGCCAGGGTGTTCTATCCGGTGATGAAGCTGGGCTATCTGCCCCAGCCTTCGGACGTCAAACGGATGGTGGCGCTGGTGGGGCCGGCCCGGTGTAAGCTGATCCTGGCGGCCGGCCAAAAGATATCGGCGCAGCAGGCCTATGATTTTGGCCTGCTCGATCAACTGGTGGAGCCTGCCGATTTGATGCAGGTCGCGCGTGACCTGATGGCGGATAGTCTGGCGGCCAAGCCGGAGCTGGCCCGGCGTATATTGGCGATGTGTCAGGACAGCTGATCCAGGGTCTCCCGCCCGTCGTTGTCATCTTCGATGCCTGCCTTCCGTTGGGCGTAGCGCCGCGCAAAGCGCGGCGCTACGCCCAAGGCTGCCAAGGGTGTTTGGCGGAGCCAGACACCCTGCGGGCGCGGGAGCAATGCGGGGCGGATCTGATCGGTGACGTCATTTGCTGCGGGCGCCAGCGGTGAACCGGGGTAAGTGTCGTGCAACAGATCCACCAACCTGCCCTTGCCAGCCTGCCGTTTTGCGATCACATGGAGCAGGCTTTGCGGCACAGTACCGGCACTCGGATGGTGGCGCAGCGGGTAGAACTGATCACATAGGGTCGGCTCGCACATGGCGGCGCCTTGCGGGTTATCGCATCGCATAGGTTGCGCCGGACTGTGGCGCTGACAACGGGGAGACATGGCAATGGATTATGATGCAGTGGTGATCGGAGCCGGTCCGGCGGGGCTGATGGCGGCGGATCAGCTGGCACGGGCCGGGCATCGGGTTCTGCTGACCGAGGCCAGGCCCTCGGTGGGGCGCAAGCTGCTGATGGCGGGCAAATCCGGCTTGAACCTGACCAGGGATGAACCGTTCGACCAGTTGATCACCAACTATGGCAAAGCCGCGGATTGGCTGGCGCCGATGGTCAGGCAGTTTGATGCGCAGGCAGTGCAGGACTGGGCGCGTGGTCTGGGCAGTGAGCTGTTCACCGGATCGACCGGCCGGGTGTTTCCCAAAGCCATGAAGGCCTCGCCGCTGCTGCGGGCCTGGTTGGCTGCGCTGGGCGAATTAGGCGTACAGCGCCGCACCGGGTGGTCCTGGCGGGGCTGGGACGGGGCCGATCTGCTGTTTGACACTGGAGAGGGGGCCCAGGTGCTGCCTGCGGCGGTCACCGTGCTGGCGCTGGGCGGTGCCAGTTGGGCGCGGCTGGGCTCGGACGGGATGTGGGCGCCGGTGCTGGCGGATCAAGGGGTCGCGCTGGCCCCGTTCAAGCCGGCCAATGTCGGGCTGCTGGTGGACTGGTCCGATCATATGGTCCCCCAGTTTGGCGCGCCGCTCAAGGGTATCGCGCTGCGGGCCGGTGATCTGTTTTCACGCGGCGAGGCGGTGATCTCCAAACGTGGGCTTGAGGGCGGCGGAATCTACGCGATCTGCGCGGCGGTGCGCGACGGTGCGTCGCTGACGCTGGATCTGCTGCCGGATCTGTCTGGGGATGAGGTTACCCGCCGGTTGTCGCGCCCTCGTGGCAAGGCCAGCCTGTCCAACCATCTGCGCAAGGTGTTGAAACTGGATCCAGCGCGTATTGCGATGTTGCAGGAATTTGGCCGTCCACTGCCACCGCAACCCGCAGATCTGGCCCGGTTGATCAAGGCTTTGCCGGTGAAACACGCAGGCCTGCGGCCCATTGACGAGGCGATCTCAACCGCTGGCGGTGTCACCCGTGACGCGCTGGACGAAGGATTGATGCTGAAACAGAGGCCCGGGGTGTTCTGTGCCGGCGAAATGCTGGACTGGGAAGCGCCCACCGGTGGCTATCTGCTGACCGGCTGTCTGGCCACCGGGCGTTGGGCCGGCCGAGCGGCGGCGCAATACCTGGGCAAACCCGGGTCGGCAGTGTGACGATTGTTTTGCCCAGCCGCTAGGTCGGGCCGCGCCCGGCCAGCGGCTGGGCGCGACCCTCGTTTGGTTAGTCTTCCAGATGGGCAAGGGCGCGCTTGAAGCCCTCCCGCTCGCGCATGTCCTTGGCATAGGCGCGCATGGTTGGGTCGCTGACCGGGAAACCGGCAACCAGGGCCCAGTTCAGGCAATGGGTGGCGGTGATGTCAGCGATGGTAAAGCTGTCGCCCTGCAGGAATGGACCGTCGAAGCCTTTGCCCAGGCGTTCCAGATTGCGCTCAAACTCCCATTTCAGGCTGTCCTTCACCTGCGGAACCCGCTTGTCTTCTGGCAGAATAAAGCTGTGGCGGGCGGCGGTCCATAAAACTGAGTCGAATTCGTCCAGCACCATCTGGGTCAGAGAATCCTGATGCGCGCGCTCGATCGTGCCTGCGGGATGGGTCAGTTTCCCATGTTTATCCGCCAGATAGGTGATGATGGCGGTGGAATCGGTGATCACCGCATCGCCGTCCAGCAGCACCGGGATCTTGCCCGATGCATTCAGCGCCAGCACATCCGGGTGATGCGGTGCGGCTTCGATCAGCTGGTAGGGCTCGCCGATCTCTTCCAGCATCCATATGACGCGAAAAGCCCGGCTTTTGACGCTTCCGTAAAGTTTATACATGTTGATCCCTGTCTTTTGATTTGAGTTCAAAATGGGAAATAATGCCCCGAGGTCAAGGGGTAATCAGCGCAGGCGGCTTAACATTGCCAGCCGGATCAGGGCGCGCTCCATCAGCGCCAGTGCCGGCGCGGTTTGCCCGGCGGAGCGCAGTTGCAGATCGGTGTCGGTCAGCAGTGTCAGCGCCGTCTCTAACCGGTCAACGCCCCAGCCCTGTGCCTGGCGCAGCACCCGGTCCCGGCGTTTGCCATACAGCGGCGGCCGCATCCGGCCAATGCCCTGCGCCGCACCACCGGGATGTGAGGCACAGGCATAGAGGGTGCGAAAATGGCGGGTGGCGCCAATGCACAGTGTCACCGCGTTGGTGCCCTGCGACTGCAACCGGCGGATCAGCGGGCCAATTTCGCCACTGCGACCCTCGGCCACCACGTTCAGCACGTCATCCAGTGCCGCCTCGGTGGATTGCGGCGCCACCGCCTCGATGTCGTCCAGCGACAGCGGGCTGGCATCGCCGTATTTATATAGCGCCAGCTTTTCAATCATCCGCGAGAAATCACCGGGGCCGATGTCATTGGCGATATCGGTCAGCGAAGACATGCTGTCGCCGGGAATATCGCGAATCGAGGCCGCAGCCAGAATGCGCTCGATCTCGGCGCGTGACGGCGGGTCGTCGTAGATGCCGACCGCATAGGCGTTGCGGTGGCTCTCAAATCCCTTGCGCAGTTTTGAGGTGGCTTTCAGCTGGCCGCCGGTGACCAGGATCTGCGCATCGCCGGGCTGCCATTCCTCCAGTGCGGTCAGAATGGCAGGGGCGGCCTGGTCATTGGCCTCTTCGACAAACACCGCGCGGATGCCGGGAAAGAATCCCACCGCCTTGACCGCGTCCAGCAATTGCGCCGGGTCCTTGCGCAAGCCGCCGGCAGACATCCGGGTCAGGCGCATCTCTTCTTCAGCAGCCGGACCCAAGAGCGCGGCCAGCAACTGCTGGCGTTTCAGCGCCACCCGCATTGCGTCGCCGCCGTAGATCAGAATTCCGGTTTTATCCGGGTCTGGGCGGGCAAAATACCCTTCGGCGTCGCGGGGGCTGAGTTTCATGCCGGCGGGATCAGATCTGGCGCCGCAACGGGGGCCGCAACGGGGGCCGGGTCGGTCGATAGATCCGCAGTTGTCAAAATTCGGGTGTTGATCTGATCGGCTAGTATAACCATCAAGCGCTGGTGGGCGTCGCGTTCACTGGCCAGAGTTTCCACCGTGGATCCGGTGGCGGAATAGCCGGTGAAGGCCTGTTCTTCGCCGCTGGCAACCACCTTGCCGTCCGATGTTCGGGTCAGCGTATAGCTGGCCTCGCCAAGCAGCGAATAGCGGGTGGTCTGACTGTCATCGGTGATCGCCTGGCCCTCGTCCCGGGTGCTGAGTGTCAGGTCCAGCTGATAGGCCGCTGCGCCTGCGCGCCCCAGCCGATGTTCTAAATTCTGCACCACCAGGTAAGAATCGACCTCGCTGGTGGAGGGGACGTCCTCGGGTGCCTGCACTGTCACCTGACCATACAGCGCATCGCCGGTGCCGCCGGGGGCGTGAACCGGGGTAAAGCCACAGGCCGCCAGCGCCAGAGGCGCCAGCATGACCAGCAGGGTTCTGCGATTAAACAACGACATTGACGATACGACCTGGCACCACAATCACCTTTTTCGGCGCCTTGCCATCCAGCGCCTTTTGCACAGCATCCGTTGCCAGCGCCAGTTTTTCAACCTCAGCCTTGTCCATGTCCTTGGGCACGCTGATTTCCGCCCGCCGCTTGCCGTTGACCTGGACCGGCAAGGTGACGGTTTCGTCAATCAACATCGCCGGGTCCGCCACCGGCCATGGCGCGACAGTCACCAGTCCTGTCCCGCCCAGCATCTGCCAGATTTGTTCAGACAGGTGCGGTGTCATCGGCGACATCAGCTGTGCCAGTGTCTTGGCGGCCTGTGACTTGGCGGCAGTGCCAGCCTTGGATTTGGCCAGCGTCGCGGTAAAGCCATACAGCTTGGCAATGGCCGCGTTGAAACCAAAGCTCTCGATGCCCTTGGTGACGTCCTCAATTGCCTTGTGCATTTCACGCAGCAGGCTGTCGTCATTGCCATTGGCAGCAACATCCGCCCCGGCAATCTCATTGGCGATCCGGTAAACGCGCGCCAGATGCCTATAGGTGGCCTCAGCCCCGGCGGCGGTCCATTCGACGTCCCGCTCGGGGGGGCTGTCTGACAGCATGAACCAGCGGGCCGTGTCGGCGCCAAAGGCCGAGATGATCGAGGCCGGATCGACGACGTTTTTCTTCGACTTCGACATCTTGGCCGAGGGGATGATCTCGACCTCCGCGCCGTCCGCCAGTTTGCCGCCGCTGACGTCCTCGGGCAGATGATAGACCGCGCGGCCATTGGCGTCGCGGGTCTGATAAATCTCATGGGTGACCATGCCCTGGGTGAACAGCGCATTAAACGGCTCAATCGCCTTGTCCGGCAAATGACCGGTGATCTGCATCGCCCGGGCAAAGAACCGCGAGTACAGCAGGTGCAGAATCGCGTGCTCGATACCGCCGATATACTGATCGACGTTCAGCCAGTACTCGGCCTCTTCCATATCGGTCGGGGTGTCAGCATGGGGCGCGGTGAAACGGGCAAAGTACCAGGACGAATCAACGAATGTGTCCATGGTGTCGGTTTCGCGCTTGGCGGGCTCGCCGCAAGAGGGGCAGGCGCAGTCACGCCAGGTCGGGTGCCAGTTCAGCGGGTTGCCGGGCTTGTCAAAGGTGACATCCTCGGGCAGCTCAATCGGCAGGTTCTCTTTCTTTTCCGGCACCACGCCGCAGGCATCGCAATGCACCACGGGAATCGGGCAGCCCCAGAACCGTTGCCGCGACAGGCCCCAGTCGCGCAGACGGAATTTGGTGACGCCAGTGCCCCAACCCGCCTTTTCGGCAAAATCGACGGTGGTGTTGACCGCGTCTTCGCCCGTGGCCTCGGTCAGCCCGGCAAAGTGATCGACCCAGCGCACCTTTTCAGACTTGGCGGGCACAAAGGCGGTATTTGCCACCGGAGTGTCATTGTCGAGCGCATAGAAGGTGTCCACCACCGGCAGGTTATACTTGCGGCAGAAATCGAGGTCGCGCTGGTCATGCGCCGGGCAGGCGAAAATCGCGCCGGTGCCATAGTCCATCAGGATAAAGTTGGCGATCCAGACCGGCAGTTCAGCGCCGCTCAGCGGGTGCTTGACCCGGATGCCGGTGTCATAGCCCAGCTTGGGCGCGGTTTCGATGGCCTCTTCGGTGGTGCCGCCCTTGCGACATTCCGCAAGGAATTCAGCCAGTTCGGGCCTGTCGGCTTCCAACTGTTTGGCAATCGGGTGGTCCGGCGAGATGCCCACAAATGACGCACCATTCAGGGTGTCGGGACGAGTGGTATAAACCTCGATCGCCTCACCGCCGTCGCAGCGCTCAAACGAGAACTGCAGCCCGCGCGACTTGCCGATCCAGTTTTCCTGCATCAGCCGCACCTTGGCGGGCCAGTTGTCCAACCCGTCCAGCGCGCTCAGCAATTCGTCCGAGAAATCAGAGATCTTGAAGAACCACTGGGTCAGCTCGCGCCGCTCTACCAGGGCCCCCGAGCGCCAGCCCCGGCCGCCTTCGACCTGTTCGTTGGCCAGCACCGTCATATCAACCGGATCCCAGTTCACCACGGCGTTTTTGCGGTAGACTAGCCCTGCCTTCATGAAATCGAGGAACAGCGCCTGCTGCTGGCCGTAATACTCCGGGTCACAGGTGGCAAATTCGCGGGACCAGTCGATCGACAGCCCCAGTGGCTTCATCTGGCCGCGCATGTCGGCGATGTTGTTATAGGTCCACTCTTTGGGATGACCGCCAATGGCGATGGCGGCGTTTTCTGCGGGCAGGCCAAAGGCATCCCAGCCCATCGGGTGCAGCACGTTATGGCCGGTGGCGATCTTATAGCGCGCCACCACGTCGCCCATGGTGTAATTGCGCACATGGCCCATGTGGATGCGGCCCGACGGATAGGGGAACATCTCCAGCACATAGTACTTTGGCTTGTCTGCGGTGCGCTTGGCCTGAAAGATTCCAGCCTTTTCCCAGGCCGCTTGCCAGTTTGCTTCGATTTCGGAGGCTTCGTAACGCGACATCTTGCGGTCCTTTAAATAAAAACGCCGGGTCAAGACCCGGCGCTGTCATACTGAGATTATCGGCGATGATCCAGAGGTCAGCTGGATCAGAGCTTTTTGTCGGCAATCCGCAACTGCCGGGCGCGGGAAAATATGGCGTCTTCCACGGCGCGGGTTGTGGCGGCGCTGACGGTGCCGCCCTTGGAGTGCAGCGACAGGTTCAGGGACCGCGCATCCAGCGCCGGATCCTTGATATGCACCGTGGCGCGGTAAGAGCGACCGCCACCAGGAGGGGTGCCATAGCCGGTGATGATCAACCCGGTAAAGGGATCAACCGACTGCACCGGCAGGAAATTCAGCACATCCAGCGATGCGGCCCACAGGTAACGGTTCACCTGCACGGTCTGCTCACCGTTGGATTTGCCAAAGGCATCCCAAATTGTTTCTCCCGGGTCATCAAAGGTGATGGCATCTTGGAAATCACGCTCGGGGCGTACCGGCGGCGAATTGTTGGAGGAGGATCTGCTTTTTGCGCCATCCTTGCCATCAAAGGCACCGCAGCCCGCCACCAAGACGACGAGAGATATCATTCCGAGTTTCGTTAGCCACTGCATATAGGGTCAAATTCCGTATCAAACTTCGGTTGCGCTCCAGTCCTAGCCAAGCCGCCGCGCTGCAACAAGCTAATTCTTCCGGAGTCTTATGTGCGTATAGAGCCGGTTTCGCCCCAGGGGTTAATATACTGTGACATCCTTGCACCAACTTTAGCGGGAAAAGAATGGCGCTTTAGCAGACCCTTGCACCAGACCCCCCAAAAGAGCGAAACGGGGATCGTACTCAAATTCGTACCGGAACGTGCTGATTTGAGAAAATTCTAAAACCCGAGGGAAAAAAGTCATGAAAAATATTCTCTTCGCTACTACTGCGTTGATCGCCACTGCTGGCATGGCCGCTGCTGAAATCACTATTGGCGGTTCCGCCCGTTTTGGTCTTGCCTATAATGAAGGCGCGACCATGGAAGACGCGAACGGCAACGACGTCCCGATCAACAGCACCCGTGTTGAGCAGCGTATGCGCGTCAACATCACTGGTATCGCAAATACCGACGGCGGTGTTAAGTTCGAAGCCCGTATTCGTCTGGAAGCCAACGAAGCTGGCGACAACTCGATCTCAGGCACAGGCCCCGGCGCAGTAGGTTTTGCTGTTTCTTATGAAGGTCTGCGTGTTGACGTTGGTCACGTTTCCGACGTGTTCGACTCGGGTGACGTTGTTGGCCTTTACGGTTACGGCATCGGCCTGACAGCTCTCGTCGAGGATAACTCCAACTCTGTGGGTCTCACCAACAATGGCTTTGGCTCCGGTGGCCGTGATTACACCACTTTGAAAGCACGTTACACTGCTGGTGACTTCACTGTTGCTGCGTCTTATTCGGCCAACGAAGTGTTCGACGCGGGTACTGCGACTACTGGTACGTCCGTAGTAGGGTCACAGGAAGACGTCACCAATTTCCAAATTGGTGCTGGTTATAGCTTCGGCGACTACAACGTTGGCGCAGCATACGGTTCAGAAGACGATAATGGGACTACCAACGACTACTGGGCAGCATCGTTCGGCGGTAATGTTGGTCAGGTTGCGTTCAACCTGCTGCTTACCGACTCTGACGAAGCAGACGACCTGACCTTTGGTGGTTCGATCAACTACGCTCTGTCTTCGGCTACTGACCTGCGCGCAGTATTCTCTGACGGTGGTGATGCTGACAGCGATACTTCCTATGGTATCGGTGTTAACCACAGCCTGGGTGGCGGTGTTACCCTTAAAGGTGGCATTGGCTCCAACTCAGTTGGCGACACTGTTGCCGACCTGGGTGTAGCACTTAGCTTCTAAGCTAACCCGACACTTAGAGTTATTAGGGCGGTCCTTTACGGGGCCGCCCTTTTCTTTTGTCGCAAAACAGTGTTTCTCTGCGGTCAAACAGATATGAGGGCAGAGATGTCACTGGATCAAATCAAATCCCGTATTGCCAAGGCCGAGGTCGCTGCCGGACGTGACCCGGGCGCGGTGACGCTGATCGCCGTTTCCAAGCTGCAACCGAACGCGCGTGTCGCGGCGGTGCTGGAGCAGGGACAACGCTGTTTTGGCGAGAACAGGGTGCAAGAGGCGGCGGGCAAGTGGCCCGAATTCATGCAGCGATTCGAAGGTGTTGACCTGCATCTGATCGGCCCCTTGCAAACCAATAAGGCACGCCAGGCGATGGAGCTATGCCATGCCATTCATTCGGTGGACCGGCCCAAGCTGGCCAAAACACTGGCCCGGTTGGCGCAGGATCTGGGTCATTGCCCGGACCTGTTCCTGCAGGTGAACACCGGTGAGGAAGATCAAAAGGCCGGGGTGCTGCCGGCCGCAGCGGATGGTTTTATAACGGAGTGTCAGGCGCTGGACCTGCCGGTCAAAGGTCTGATGTGCATTCCTCCGGTGGGTGAGGAGGCGTCCCGGCACTTTGCGCTGCTGGCAGAAATTGCGGCGCGCAATGGGCTGGAGGGCCTGTCGATGGGGATGAGCAGCGATTTTGAGACCGCCATCGCGCAGGGGGCCACCCATGTGCGAATCGGCTCGGCAATTTTTGGCACCCGCGGCTGACAGGGCGTAAAATTCTGCGCAGAATTTTGGCAAGAAAATTCGAATTTCCTTGGGTGGTTTGTCGCTTAGGCCAAGGCGGGTACAATAACCCGTGTTCCGAGGCGAACCCGTCTGGCCAGCCAGTGCAGATCGGAGCGGCAAAAAGCGATGCAGCCCTCGGTTGGATAGCCGGGGCGGCGCCATTGGTGGATGAAGATGGCCGAGCCCTTGCTCGGCTGTGCATGGGGCCAGTTCCAATCCATCACCAAAACCAGATCATAAAGCGGATCGCCCCGGCGCAGGGGTTCGTGACTGTGCTCATAAGGGGCGCGGACGTGGTGGTTATAGGCGATATCGCCGCTGTCGTCCGACCACAGGTCCGCCGGGCCAATCGGTTCCGCCCAGGGCGCCGGACGGCGGATCCGATCGGGGCGGTAGAGCAGCCCAGATATCTGGTGGATGCCCACCGGGGTGGCTCCGTCGCCCTCGCGTTTCATGGTCGTCAGCCCGCCCTTGCCAATGGAGCAGGGCAGCAGCCGACCCTGAAACCGCACCCCACGGGGGGTCAGAACCAGATCGTCTGGGCTCACAGCATATGGCCGGATTTGCTGATCTTGGTGGCCAAATAGGCGCGGTTAAAGTCATTTTCCCCCACCCGCAGGGGCACCCGTTCGGTCACTTTGATGCCGGCCTGTTCCATCATCGAGATCTTTTTGGGGTTGTTGGTCAGCAGCCGCACCTGATCAAATCCCAGCTTGCGCAGGATTTCCGAGCCAAGCCGGAAATCGCGCTCGTCATCCTCAAAGCCCAGTCTGTGGTTGGCCTCAACCGTGTCAAAACCCTGATCTTGCAGGGAATAAGCGCGCATCTTATTGGCCAGGCCAATGCCACGTCCCTCTTGGTTGAGGTACAGAAGCACACCCGCGCCCTCGGCTCCCATCTGGGTCAGAGCGCCGCGCAGTTGTGGCCCGCAGTCGCATTTCAGCGACCCCAGCACGTCACCGGTGAAGCAGGCCGAATGCAACCGGGCCAGCACCGGGGCACTGCGGTCAGGGCGGCCGATTTCGATGGCGTAATGTTCTTCTCCGCCGTCCTCGGGGCGGAACACATGCAGCCGCCCGGCCGCGGCGGCCTCAACCGGTAGCCGGGCGGCAGCAACCGGATGCAACGGCGAGCTTTGCCCCAGCAATGGCGTGGCGATGGCGTGGTTGATCAGGGTGAGCCCGTGCTCTGCGGCAAGCGCTGCCGCATCGTCGATTGGCACCAGCAGGGCGGCCGGTAAAAGCCGGGCCGATTTGACCAGCGCAATCGCCAGCCGGTGCAAATCGGCATTGCCGTCTCGCTGACAGATGAACGGGCCTTTCATTGGCGAATTGAGGTCATCCGCCGGATCGGCCAGCGAGCGCACCCAATTGCGATCCGCATCGGCGGGCACCGCCAGGCGGGCGATGTCGTTATCATAGACCCGCGCCTTTAGGGTTGCCGCCCGGCGTGCGGTCAGCGCCAGCGAGATCTCTCCATATGCGCGCAGATCCGCCAGCCGCCCGGGGCTGAGGCTTTCGGCGGCAATCGCCAGTGCTGCTGCGCCATTGCCGGCCAGCACCACCGGCAGGCCCATGCGCAGATCAACCCGAGCGCGGGCCAGAAGTTCGATCATGGAGGGCAGCAGACTCATCAGGGGATTCCGGCATGTGATGAAATATAAGCAGGTGCTAGTTAGGCTTAATTGCAGGGAAAGTGAAACATTTCCCGTGCACAAAACACGTGCGCGTGAAAGCATTGCAGCAAATCTTGCCGTTTTGTCATGCGGGGCACATGTTTGAGAACAGGACAGGAGAGTTTCCCAATGGCACAACTCAAGAAAATACTGCTGGTCGATGATGACGAGGACCTGCGCGAAGCACTGAGCGAACAGCTGGTGATGACCGAAGACTTTGATGTCTTTGAGGCGGAGGACGGCCAAAGTGCGATGGAACGCGCCAAAGAGGCCCTGTATGATCTGATCATTCTGGACGTCGGGCTGCCGGATACCGATGGCCGCGAACTGTGCCGTCTGATGCGCAAGCAGGGGGTCAAAGCGCCGATCCTGATGCTGACCGGTCACGACAGCGATTCTGATACCATCCTTGGGCTGGATGCCGGCGCCAATGACTATGTCTCCAAGCCGTTTAAATTTCCGGTGCTGCTGGCCCGAATCCGCGCCCAGCTGCGGCAGCATGAACAGTCGGAGGACGCGGTTTTTGCGCTGGGGCCCTATACCTTCAAGCCCTCGATGAAAGTCCTGCTGACCGAGGACGACCGCAAGATCCGGCTGACAGAGAAAGAGACCAATATCCTCAAGTTCCTGTACCGGTCAAACGATGGTGTGGTGGCGCGTGAGGTGCTGCTGCACGAGGTCTGGGGCTATAACGCGGGTGTCACCACCCATACGCTGGAAACTCATATCTACCGTTTGCGGCAGAAAATTGAGCCGGACCCGTCGAATGCGCGGTTGTTGGTGACCGAATCCGGCGGATATCGGCTGGTGTCCTGAAAATTTCTTAGCCTAGGTGTTTAATATGACAAATAAACACCTACCTAGATTCTAACGAGACCCCGCGCATATCCGGGTTATGATATGCACCTCCCTGTTGGACTGGCCGGGCCCTGTGCCCGGCCTTTTTTCATTCTCGACTCAGCGGTTCAGAACACGCAGGCGGCTTTCAAACTCACCGCGGTCGACGTAACAGCCATGCAGGTGCCGGAACCCGGTTTGTGGATCAAACGCCCCGCGCCCGTGCAGCACCCGCCGGTTGTCGAAAACTACCATTTCGCCCGCCTTCAGTTTCAGCGTCACCAGATAAGCTTCGGCGCGGGTCATGATCATAAACTGGCGATAGGCCCGGTAGTACCGGACCATCAACGCGGCCTCCAGATCCAGCACATCAGCAAGATGGGCGTTAAAGCAGATTTCGATCACCTGCCCGTCCTCGTCGAGATTGATCACTTTCTTGCGGCTTCGGATGTCGGTATCTTCATCATGGAACCGGAACGGGATCGACACCGTCGACAGCAGCTCAAAGGCTTCGGGGTCCAGCTGCCGCAGGTCTTCGGCAATGGCATAGCCGTCGCAGAACAGCGACCCGCCGCCCTGTGCCTCGTTGGCCAGGCAGTGCAGGAATTGAAACCCGGGCGGCAGCTCCTGATTGGTCAGATCGGTGTGCAAAGGCAGCGCGATCGAGGTATAGGCCAGATTGTTTGGGTTGGGTTTGGATTGCACTTCGAAGGTCTGGCCAAAGTTGGTCTGCCGCAGAAATCCAATGCGGCGGGCGACATCCATGCCCGCATCGGTATTATCAGCCAGACCCTCGACAATGGAAAAGCCCGAGACCTGGGTCTTTACCATCCAGTCTTGCAGTGCGCGGTCAGAACCCAGCACAGCGTCCGCCTGGGCCCGGGGAACGCCATTGGCCCCCAGATCCTGACGCCAGAGGCTAAAACCTGTATGCGCCGGATCGGCGGCGCGCTTGCCGGGGCGGTGCTGAGCCAGCCAGCCCATGTCAAAGGTGCTGACGGTGTTGTCGCCGGCCCAGTAGATCGTCAGGCTGTGATCATTGGCCTCGATTTTGGCCGGGCAGACATCCAGCGAGAAACTGGTCAGGTCGCCGATCCGTTCCTGGGTCTGCGGGTGAAACGCTGCCGGATCATTGTCGCGCAGCCAGATGTAAGGGAAATCGGCACTGCTGCCGTCCGGCCAGCTGATGTGAACCATAGCGGTATCGGGACGCAAAGATGCGTTGCTCATTTGGAGGCCTCCAAAAAGGAAAATGTTGTGGGAATCAGAGTCCGGGCCGCAGCCCGGCTATGCGGTCTGTGGCGGTGGCCACCAGTCGTGCACCTTTGTGTAGGGGTGTCCGGGGAGTCTCCCCAACACTGCAACCATGTCCGTTTTCCGTTTCAACATCTTTTGGAGCTGCGGGCATTTGAGCAAGAAACAGTCAAACCGCAAGAACAATCCACGCCCTGCTACAAATATTGTGCTCTTGTCATTCGGCACTGGTGTCGCCCTGCGCAGACGGGCAGACTTGGTCGAAATTGACCTGACCCAACAGATGAGACGCGCATGTCCTTTACTCTTGCCACTTGGAATATCAACTCGGTCCGCCTGCGCGAACCCCTGGTGCTGAAGCTATTGGCGGAACAGGGGCCGGATGTGCTGTGCCTGCAGGAATGTAAAAGCCCGGTGGACAAGATTCCGTTGGATGGCTTTGCCGAGCTGGGCTACCGCCACATGGTTGCGCGCGGTCAAAAGGGCTATAATGGCGTTGCAATCCTGTCGCGGTTGCCCATCGAGGAAGTTTGCAGCCAGCAATTCGGCGGCTTGGATCATGCGCGCCACATTGCCGGGCGGCTGGAAAACGGGGTGACCATCCACAATTTCTACGTGCCTGCCGGTGGCGATAAGCCGAATCGCGAGATCAATGAGAAATTTGGCCAGAAGCTCGATTACCTGAGTGATATGCGGGACTGGTTCCGCAACGAGACGCCCGAGAAGGCCATTCTGGTGGGCGATCTGAACATTGCACCGCGCGCCGATGATGTCTGGGATCACAAGAAGATGCTCAAAGTGGTCAGCCATACCCCGGTTGAGGTTGATCTTCTGGCGGCGGTTCAGGACGCTGGCAACTGGGTGGATGTGACCCGTCAGGATATCCCCGAGGGGTTGTTGTACAGCTGGTGGTCCTACCGTGCCAAAGACTGGGACACAGCCAATAAAGGCCGCCGTCTGGATCATGTCTGGGCCACCTCTGACATCTCTGGTGCCGCCCATTCCAGCCGGGTCCTGCGCGACGCACGGGGGTGGGAAAAACCCAGCGATCACGCCCCGGTCTTTGCGACATTCGACCTTTAACACAGCAAAGTCGCAGCTCCCGCCCGTCGTCAGCGTCCCAAGAGACGCGTTCCTCCCGTTGGGCGTGGCGCCGCGCA
>JABSSD010000159.1 GCA_013214575.1 Paracoccaceae bacterium
GGTGGCGATGACCAACTTATCCCGTTCGGCTTTGGCAAAGCCCCCCAGCAGCGTTTCCGAAGTGCCATCGGTATAGACATCGGCGGTGTCAAAGAAGTTGATTCCCGCAGCGCGGCTGGCATCATACAGGGCCTGACTGGCAGTGGCGTCGGCCTTGCCTCCAAACTGCATGGTGCCAAAGCAAAAGCGTGAAACGGGGTCGCCAGCGGGGGTTTTGAAATCTGTGCTCATGACACAAAAGTTGGCATACTTAGTATCATAGGGGAAGTGGCTTTATCAGACCGAGACACCCGCAAGCAAAGTTTCCCGCGACAGTGTTTCCCTGGCACCTCCCAGAATGATCTCGCCCCGGCGCAAGACGATACATTGATCGGCCAGCCCATAGGCAAATTCAAAGAACTGCTCGACCAGAATGATGGCCATATCGCCCTGATCCCTCAACATACGGATGACCTCGCCGATTTGCTGGATGATATTGGGCTGAATGCCTTCGGTGGGCTCGTCCAGGATCAACAACTTTGGCCGGGTGATCAGGGCACGGGCAATCGCCAACTGCTGTTGCTGACCACCGGACAGGTCGCCGCCACGACGGTTGATCATCTCGCGCAGCACCGGGAACAGATCAAAGATGTGGTCGGGGATTTCGTGCTGATCGCGCGACAGACAGGAAAATCCGGTTTCCATATTCTCGCGCACGGTCAGCAGCGGAAAGATATCACGCCCCTGGGGTGGCGCATGCGGCTTAACGCGCCTGTAGGGGTGTCTCCGATGGTGTCTTGCACTTGCCGCAGAACCATTGCGCACCTCAAACCGGTTTCGCCGGAACAAAGGGGATAAGCCTTGACAACCGGTTTGAAAAAAAGGCCTTTTGGAGGAAGTTCTAAGCACAAGGCTACCCCATGTACAAAAGACTGTCGGCCATTCTTTGCGTCTTTGCAATTTTCACCATGTCTGCCTGCACTGGAGTGTCGGTAAGGAATGCGGCGCGATCGCAAAGTCAGGCATATAAAGCGCAAGGCGCTGTTGCTGAACAGCGTCTTGAATTTGTCAAAAAATATCAAGACTGCATCGCAAAAGCGGGGGAAAATCTACAACAGGTGGAAGCCTGCGACGTTTACCTCAAGAGCGCCGAAGCACTTTCCTAACGTAAGCACCAAAGCTGCGGCTAATCATGTGCCGTTTTTGCTTCGGCTTGAGCCTTTTGGGCCTCGATTGCAGCCTGATACTCCCATGGCATCAGCTCGTTGATACGGCTGACAGGATGGTCTTGGATGCGTTCCAAGATGTCGATGGTGACAGTCAGCATGATTTCGAAATCCAGATTATGAGAACGGCTAACCTAACCCAAGACGACTTCATCTTATGACGCGACAGACAGCCGGTCCGCCAGTCTCTTAGATCCCATGATCGTACAGAACGTCTAGGGGTTCAGCGTCAGGAATGCGCCCCAGCCCGCTTGCTCATATGCGTCATGCGCTGCACATAGTGGTGGCGCAGAGTCTTTAGTTATAGAAATCTCAGCCTCAGCCTCAGCCTCAGCCTCAGCCTCAGCCTCAGCCTCAGCCTCAGCCTCAGCCTCAGCCTCAGCCTCAATCATCCAGCAAACCAGCTTCCGCACCAAAGCGCAGGAAAGCAAAAAAATTCGAAAAAAAGTTAATGCAGTTAAGGCGGTCCGGTGGCGCCGCAGTCGCCGATTGGTGTTAACCTAGCCCTGTTGCTCAGATATCCGTCTCGCGAAACATATGGGCGACCGTCTGCTTCAACTGCAGGTCAAGAACCACCTTGTAGCGTTGCTGGAAATCCGGGGAGTTCACGATCCGGCTGACCTGCCAGCGGGAATAGCCGGTCGCCTCGGCGCAATTGTACAGCTTGCCGCTGGGGTGCTGCATCATCCATAGCAGCACCGCCTCATGACGGCGCTGCCAGGCAGGGTATTGCCCCTTAGTCATCGACTATTCCAAGCTCGATTAGACGTTTGTCCGGATCAAGATACCAGTGGGAAAAAAATTGTTCGGCGGGCCCGTATGATTGACAGTACAGGAAAGCTTGAATTTCCGTTGGGATCTGACGATCTTTTGGTATTGTAAATCCAGAAAGGTCACAGTGTACGATATATAGCAATTGAAGTATGCTGATGCCTTTCTCAGATTTAATGAGGTCGCGCAATTTCTCGGGCGTGGTGCAAACCATAAAAGCAATCTCATCAATTTCCATTTCGTCATTTTGATAAAAGGCTAAGAGGGCAGATATTTCCATATATGACAGCCCTGTCAGTTTCTCTTTTTAAAGTTGTCCATTTCCTTACTCCTTCAACTAGTTACCGTAGGTTGACTTGAAACTGGGTGAGTTTTTCCCCCAGTAGATCTTCTAGGGCGGCTTTGGGGTCGGCGTGCCGTGATAGATTGATGATGGCCCGTGATGCTTTTCCCCTCTGGCCGACGCGGCGGTAGATGGCGATCCGATAATGGGGGGTAATACCAAATAGATATTCTATTTGATGTTCACCCCCATTTAATCCGGAGGCATTGGCAACAATGGGCGGCGCTCTTGCATTGCCTTCGCCACAGCCTGTCTGTGAGAGGGGCTGTGGGCCGTTCTGGCTCATGTGTGTGGCGCTCATGCCATTTTTCTTTGCGGCGATTCCTGAGTCAGTACAGAGCTTGTCCGGGGAGGTGTGCAATACCCACCGGCGCAGCTCCTTGAGGGCATCCTTTGCAACCGATTTGGATGGAAACAGGTCAGGGAAGGCCTGAGCCAGATCCCGCGCGCCAAGTGGCAGGATACCCTTGCGCCCGACGGCCTCCCTGATGCGGGCAGCGGCACCCCTCCGACCAGGAGTCTGAGCAAGGTCGTCGAAGGGTCTCAGCTCATCGACAGTGATGTCGACAGGAAGAGAGCACAATATCACAACTCGTTTTGGGTTTTGAGAATGGACCAGGCGCAGCCGTCCAATTGCCTGGGTCGTTTCACATTCTCGTATTTGCTCCAGGATGAGCTGGCCCTTCGGGTCGGGATGGACGGATGCTAGAACGCCTGCCTTAGCCGAGCCCTCGAGGCGGTATCCGCGACATTCCTGCGGCAAGCGGTTGCTCCCGGCAAAAACCAGGGGCGACGGCTCATCAGAAAACAAGCTGCGCAGGACATGGTCGATAGCTGAACCCGGTGGTTCATTCCGACCGACGATTACGATAGTGTCGAAGTGCTTCCAGCAATCTTGACCGCGAATGGCACCGAAGTGGGCAACTTCTGCTCCATGCCAGTAGGGGGTCTTGTCGCATTCCTGGAGTTTGCCTTTTGCCTTCAGCACGGTTTCGACTTGCTTGGGCATGACCACAAGCACTCTTCCAGCACGCTTTGTCTCACGTTTAATGATCGCCTCTATTTTGCTCAGCGGCACAGTTATCCCTGGGGATTTCCTGGGATCAGGTCCAAGCAGTGTTCGGTTGCTGAGGCGGGTGGAAAATACTTGCAGGGTTTTGGCGGATTGCCTGGCGTGGATTTCGACCGGGGTAATCGGTCGGTCAAAGATCTTTTCGTTCAAGGTAAGATTGGCATCCGCATCGAGAAGCATGAGCGGGGTGCTTCGAGGTATCTGGCATTCGCGCTTTGTGTGAACATGGACACGGTTCTGATGCTCGGTCTTCCCATTGACCCATACCAGCTCGTCTTTGACCACAGTGATGCCATAGATGGGCCGGGCGAATTCGATTTCACGAGCGATGGCACGAAAGAAAGCTGTCTGCGCCACCGCCTCGTTGAGGTCGATCTCTTTGAGCGTCTTCAAAGCAATTTTGTCACTTGTCTCCGGTGTTATTCCAGTGGTGCCGTCGGGGCTGATGGCTTCCGCTTTGTCCCATGCCCAAGGTGCATCAACACCACGCTCAGCAAGCCCCGCCGAGAGCTCCTTTCGCCGGTGCAGGTCGTCTTCCACCGCCTCTAAGAATGGGCCCTCCAAGCGATCAACACCGAAGGAATGTTCGGTTGTGCACTTTGACACCAGGCTTTCATCCACAATTGCCAATTCCGGGTGGGGCAGGCCGATCCCACCACGTGATGGTTTGGGTAGAAACACATATTGATGGTTGAAAATACGAAATGCAGGATCTGGATCATCCCATTGCTTGAGGTATGGGCAGGTTTTGAAATGTGGGCAGATCTTGCCCGAGTGTTTGCAGCAGGTTTTGTATACATTCAGGCCCGCCTTGGCAGTCGCCTCAGTGACCTTGTACCGCGCGCAGTAGCCAGTGCTGTTCTTGGAGGATGTACGCCCGCAAACGATTTTGGCCCTCAAACCCGACTGCCGGGCGAATTGCGCAACCTCGGCTGCCTGCGCATTATCTGGCGCGTAAAAGTGGACTTCGCTGCCCTGAAACACCGGATCTTTTGCAATTTCTTCGATGGCGAGAGTTGTCTTGCCGAGTCCCGTGGTCGCCTTGATCTGGAGCGCTGGGGCAGGGGGCTGCTCATCGGCCAACGGCGGCCAGAGGTTTTGCCAGTATACAGTCTGGCTGCGCTGCTTGATCGTCGTGTTATCAAGCTCTTCCAGATCGATTTTCATGAGTTGATCCTTCGGCTTTGCGTGCACCGGATATGTCGCCGGTCACTTGCTTAAGAAAACCCGCTATCTCGGCCTTCAGCCGCATTTGGGCTTCTTCAGGCTCCAGCTCTTCAACAGCCGGATATGCGGGGGGCACACCCCGGACGAGGCGTGGCGTAGACTTGGACCGCGCCATCGTTGAGGGGGGCTTTCATTTGTGGTGGCTGGGGGCGATCAGTGGTGATCGCGAGGTGTTCACCCGTGATGGGTTTTGCAGCTCTGGCCGATGAGCCCCTTGGGTCGGGCCTCCAGCCAGGCGATCACCTCATCGGCGTGCCAGCCAACTCTGCGCCCTCCGAGGTGTATGCGCTGAGGGAAGTCGCCTTGGGGATGATACGGCGCACCGCGAGAATGCTTCATGCCCTTATCTTGCAGCCAATCAGCCAGTTCTCCAGAGACATAGCTGGATCCGTTATCGCTGAGTAACCGTGGCTTGTGGGCGACATGGACTTGATCGCAACCCGA
>JABSSD010000016.1 GCA_013214575.1 Paracoccaceae bacterium
CCACGCTGCTTCAGGGCTCGATTGTAGTCCGACCAGTTCTTAGTCTTGTAAGTCGTTGGTGTCCAGTTGCTCATCACCGCCAGCTATCACGCTGGATTCACAACATGAATCCCCTCAATCGATTTATGCAACAAAGCCCATCAGAACACAACGGCGCAATCGTCGAATACATTTCCGGATTGATATTGCGCACCATATCTATTTGGTTTCCGTACCGAAGAAACCCTTAAATCTGGGTTCTTCATTTAGTGCGGGGCAGTTTGCCGCAACTCACGCCGTGGTCGAAGGCAACAGAGCAACTAGGTAGCTCCAGAACACACAGTCATGTTGCCCTGTATCCCTGGCCATGAAAAGCTGGAACTTCACTACAGTAGGATTATGGACATGCTGACAGAAGAAGAACGTAAAGCTCTATTGGAGGAGCTGAAGGCGAAGCTGAGGGACCTAGAAGTGTTCTTTCAGGACACGGAAAGCAGCCTCGGAGAATTGCGTGATGACGAGAAAAGGCACCTCAAGGGTTTGGCCAGTGCGGTGAAATATCACGCCAGCAAATTGATTTAGCGAAATTCTAGTGACTTAGCCAAGGTTGCGCTGTGCGTTTGGCTGCTTTGTTGGCCTAGTCATCTTAAAGACCGTGCCGACGAGCGACCGCCTTAATTCCCTCGCTAATGTCAAACGTAGCCTCAACTTGGATACGTCTCGTTAAGGCCTATACGGCCCACCCTTGGGTCCATAGACCACGCCAACCCGAGCACTGCCTGACATGGTAACGCCTGACTTTTGAGCCGTCTCAGTTTTTGGTGGCGTGTGTGTTCTTTGAGGGCCGTTAGCATCACATGCCGCCAGAAAACCAATCGCCATTATCGAGAGTACTATTCGGCTCATATTAAGACTCGCTTTCTATTGCGTGATTTGCGTTCGGCTTGCGCGTCACGCACTAGGCACATCTGGGTAATCGCCCGGATTTCAATACCTTCAACCGGCATTCCCCAAGTAGAATGCCTCCTCGTGCATTTTGTGGCTGATTTGAGTTCCAATCAAGATTCTTGTGCAAGTTGCACTGCGGCTATCTATTTAGTTCCCGTACCGAAGAACCTCTCAAGCTCACTTGCACCGAGCAAATGGGAGTACTGGCGAATAAACGCAATATTCGCTTGGTCCTCGCACCACTCAATCTCAAACCGTTTGCGCTGATATGTGCGATGCCACATGCCCTTGGGCTTCCATGCAGGGATGCTCGCCGTCCCGGGCTCACCGCCCAGCGCCATGACTGATAGGCGGTAAGTCAGGAAAGTGGGTGACCCGAAGCCTTGGGGCGTTAATTATCCGTGTCTCACCTACAGTTTTGATAGCCTGAGGCCATGCAGGTTCGGGCAGCATTCACGGCCTCGGAAATATCCGCTGGCGTCATTTTTACTTCGACCATCTCGCGGGCTTTTCGCGCCAGCTCAAATCCCTTTGCACCTGAGATGCTAAACCACATATGGGCGCTGATATAGTCCGCTGGAACACCCAAGCCTTTGAAGTATATTATGGCAAGATTGTATTGCGCGCCCCTATCACCTTGATCGGTGGATTTTCGAAGCCATACTTTTGCTAGTTCGTAATCCTGTTCAACGCCGATCCCATTAAGGTAGTGGACACCAACGTTGTATTGAGCATTTACATCTCCCTGCTCCGCAAACATCCTCATAAAAAAGGAACTGGCCTTCGTGGTCATTTGGATCTTGCGCACGTCGGATGAGATCGGCTCCAATTTCCTCTGACGTCCACCCTTCATAATCCTGAGCAATAGAGATATCGCCTGTGAAACTAAGGGCAACGGCCAATATCCCGGCCCGAAAACAACTACCTAATTTCCCAGCCCAACTTGACCCCACGCGCCTTAAATCCACCATATCCACCAATCTCATTCATGCCAAAATTCTGATTCTGCATCTTGTAGATGGATCTAAGGTTAGATGTACAGACGCCCCCGATATCCCGAGTCTACGGCAACGGTTGCGGCGTGGCACTGACTGGCGGGAAAGCGGGCGACCCGAAACCTTGGGGCTGAGCTAACAGACAGGCGTGAAGTCGGGAAAGCTGTCGGCCCGAATCCTGCGTCACCGCCTGGTAGAGCCACATAGGCAGTTCCAGCCATGCACCCTTGGCCTTGCCTTCGTCCGTTTCTTCAAACTCGAATGCCGATAGAAGGTTGAACGCGCTTTGCTTGCGCCGCTTGCCCTTCAGTGCCGGTGCTCTTTCCTACTACCTTTCGAGCCATTCGGTTGCCGTGCAGCCGTGCCCAGATCAACGATGAATCGGTAGTTCTTATTGTGCGCCGTCAGACCCATGATGCTCGTGAGGTTGCTCTTTCCTACTACCTTTCGAGCCATTCGGTTGCCGTGCAGCCGTGCCTCGCTCGCCGTGTATTCTTTGAGCATTGCGATAGCCTTATCCTGGTCGCACCAGAAGCCGCAAGCGGTGCAACCAAACTGTGCGCCTTCTCCACTGGTTACGACCCGGCAATGTACCTGCACATGGCAGTTACCGCAAAGGACCGGGATATTGCTCCCTTTGAGGTTGATGCTGATGCCTGAAACGTCTGTCATTTCAAATATTCCTCCTCTGAAAATTGAGTTCATTGGGGATATTGCGGGGCGCGCTGAGGCAGCGTTCCTCAAGCCAAACCTATCAACGGAATTGATGGGTGGCCTCCAGTGATAGATAGCGCTGAAGCCCAGGATGAACAGCGTGCCGACAGGGTTGCGACCATCGGCAGCTTGGCTGCCCACCCTCACCTACAGTTCTGGTAACCTGAGGACATGCAAGTGCGGGCAGCACTCACGGCCTCGGAAATATCAGCTGGCGTCATTGTTTGCTCAACCTTCTTGCGGCTGCTTCGTGCCTTCTCATTTCCATTTGCACCTGAGATGTTAAACCACATATGAGCGCTGATATGGTCCGCCAAAACGCCCTCACCCTTATTGTACATGACCCCGAGGTTAGCCTGGGCATTGGGGTGGCCTTGATAGGCGGCAAGGCGGAGCCACTGCACCGCTTCTTTGCCGTCCGCTAGAACACCTCTGCCGTTTTTGTACCTGAGCCCGAGGCTATTCTGGGGGTCTTGTCAGAGGAAACTCGGTTGTGAAGGGCAGGGTGGCGATTTAGCTTCTCGGCATGACTAAACACAGCCCATTTCGGTATTTCGAGACCAGTCCCGACATCATCCGCCTTGCGGTGATGGTGTACGTCTGGTTCCC
>JABSSD010000160.1 GCA_013214575.1 Paracoccaceae bacterium
ACAGCGGCATTTTGCGCTTTGATGGTGCCTTCTTTGGTGGCGCGCAATTTGGCAATCTCTGAAATCGAATACCCTTTTATTCCCAACAGCGCGACGGAACGCTCGGCCTCGCTCAATCCCCAAGCTTCAAACTGGGTCTGCATGATTTCGGCGAATGCTCCAGAGGCCACGTTGAGTTGCTGCTGCATTCGTTCCTCGCGCCTCAGTGTCTTACGCAACTCCCAGCCTGCGAATAGGGTTCCCAATAGTAAACAAATCGCCACACCTGCCTCGAGAACATCGCTGATGGCGCCTGTCGCCTCGGGATGCCCCCCCAAATCCTGAATAATATCGCCTATGAAAAAGAAACTGCAGACGGCCTGCAGCAGGAAAAGGCTCCAAAGGAATGCGTGGCGGGATTTTGGCATGGATTAGTCCTCATAGCGAAAGTGGTCGCGCAAATTGCTATAACCTGCGCAAGGCAGCGCGACCAGATTTAGGGCTTAGTCGTCATCGCCGTCGTCTCCGTCCTCGGCTTCGACTTTTTGAATTATGCCCGTTACGCTGGAAATTTCGATCTCAAAAGAAGCGCCGTCGAGTGTGACTTCGGCTTCGATTTCGTCTGCGTCAACTTCGACGCTTTCAATGACATAGCCGGCACCTTCAAGGGCAGTGCGGATTGCTGCTTCGGTGGTGCCTATATTGTCACCCGCGACCACTGCAGCCTGGGATGCGGCGCCCGTAAAGATCAGGGCGGTGGCGAGAGTAAGTGAATGAAGTTTCATGTTTGATGTCCTTATCTGAACGTTAAAGCGGGCACCGAGGTGGTGTCGCTTTTGAACATTTTGGAACTGATTGCGGTGGTATCTATGCGCCTTTGGGTTACTTCGCGTCCAATTGGACCAAAGGTTAGAGAATATTTATCTGCCTGTGTCGTATCTTCACGTTGGCGCAGCCTGCGCAATTGTCTGGAAAAACGTAGACATATTTGGCGGACAGTTAGTTCTGGGCATTCCCTTTCAAAAGTTTATTGAGACTAAACGGCAGTCCAAAAGAAACCGGATACTGCAATGTCCGTTATGAGGTATTCACCAAACTTTGCAAAATGCGGTTTCTGCGCATAACCGACCTTGGTGCCAAGTACGTCTAGCGACCGTTCCCAGCCCATTGTGACCAATGCTGCGGTCGCATAAATTCGTCACGAAGGGCGGTTTCCAGTTGTTCGCAGCGGTTCGCTCCGACGGCAGCAATGCGCAGTTAGCACACTTTGCACATCCTCTCGGGTGCGTCGAAGCGGACATTGATCCTTCGTTTGTGGAGGGCGGACTTACGAACCGGCAATGCGCATTGGGCAGGTTGGTGTCTTTCTGCTGGTCGTTGGTGATTGCTTTCGGCTTGTTTCATGTGACCGACAATGCCCGGCCATCATACGCCCAGGGTTAGTACCGTTGGGCTATGCCCTCAGTGCCATGATGCTGATCACCTAGGTGTCAACATTGCCGGGAGTTGGGGTTTGAACCTAAGGCAGAGAAGGCACGGCGCGGAACGGTGGTCAATTGGCGCGGGTTGCTTCAGATGTTGGTCTGCGGTGCATGGGGTCTAAACAACAAACGCGGCCCCAGTGTTCTCAGTGGGACCGCGTATTTTCAAACGTCGTTTCGCTCTCTGCCGCGTTTAGAACGCGAGGCTGTAGCCCAGGTTGAGGCCATAACTTTCATACCCCTTTGCCCCCAGACCATCCAGAAAGGCCGACACTGTAAAGGTTCCGCTGTTGTTGCTCACATAATTCAGGCCAAGGTTCACCTTGGACCGCCAACCAGCATAGCCCGGCAGGACGGATCCTGCGACCTCTGTGCCACCGGTGTTTGACCAGATGCCAGAGACCCCAGCGCGCAGCTCCAGATCGCCGGTTTTCAACGACACAGGCTGGGTCGCATCCAGACCAAAAGCGATCTGCATCAGCTCAACCTTTTGCATGGGAACAAGATTCCCCAAGCTGTCCTGGTAGGCGTCCTGCTCATCCGCCGCATAGGCCGCATTCAGATAGGGGCTGAGACGCGTCCGACCCTGCTCAAAACTGCCGACCACCTTCATCTGCGCCAGCAGGCGCGTGGTGTCAAAATCATCCTCATAGGTGCCAAAGGGAGACACCGTGTTGGAGGATTGACCATAGAGCAAACGCGCCTCCAGGAAGAGCGGCTGATCGGCCATCTTGGCGACAACATAGGGACCTGCAAGCCAGCCATTGCCCTCGGCCGTCAATACACCGTCATCCTGTGACAGATGGTCAAACTGCAGCAGGGCGCCAAGCAGGACTGTCTCGCTGATTTTGCGGTGGCTGCCGAAGGAACCAAAGGCGGCGCTGCTGTCGGTCTCCCCATCCTTTGACCAGGCCCCTTTGAGCTGGAACCAAACCGGGTATTCGGCGCCTGTCGACAGGTTGAAATTGCCAAGGCCTCGCGTCACATGCGCATCTAGCGCGCCGCTGACAGTACCGCTCAGAAAGCCTGTCAGATCCGGCTGATTGGCAATCAACTGATTGGCACGACCATACATAAAGCGGGCGATGGTCTTCTGGGTCTCTTCTACCGTGGTATCAACCATCACCAGCGTATTGGAGGCTGTGGTATCATTGCCGGCGGCATCTTTGGCTGCTCCGGCGGGCAGCGAGATGCTGACATCCCCGGTTCCGGCCGAGGCAATGGTTGCAGTGTAGCTCGCACCGCTGCCAGTCAACCCGGTGACCGAGGCATTGGTCACCACAAGATCTGCGGCGACAAACCCGATCACGCTCTCCGAGAAGGCAATCGTGATGTCAAAGCTGGCCCGATGTTCAACGCGATCCAGCCCGCTGCTGATCACCACATCCGGGTCATTGGTATCCGCCACTGTCAAGCTGGCACCCGAGGTATTGCCGTTGATATCGGTCGAAGTCACTGTCACGTCGCCGCTGGGCTGCGCTGTGGGCGAGGTCACCGAGAAGCTGCCGGGTTGGGCCGCGGCCGAAGGCACCGAAAAGCTGCTCATTCGGGCCGCAAAGATGGCACCTTTCGGAGGCGCCGCACGGGACACTGCGCTGGATGTCCCGCCCGAGGCAACCGTCGTCGCGGTTGTCAGATCCGGGAAGGTGACGGTCACCGTCGCGCCCGGCTCTGTGGTGCCGGTCACGGTCAGAGTCTTGTCAGAATGGACCTCAACATCAGCAATGGTCGGCGCTGGCGGCGCTGTCACATCGCTGACGGTCACAGTGAAGCTCACCTGCACCGCATCATTGCCCGCAGTATCCGAGGTATCCATGGTCACCGTGGTCTCACCGATCGGAAAATCATAAGCGCCGGTCAGGATGGTGGTGCCCACCTTATAGGTGATGCTCAAGCCGCTATCCACATTATCGCTGACCGAGCCAAGGCCAGTCACATTGAAGGAGGCGGTACTTAAACTGGCATCAGTGTCTGCAGTCTGATCTCCGGGCGCAGTCAGCACCGGCACATCAGTGTCACCCACAGTCACGGTGAAACTCACCTGCACCGCATCATTGCCCGCAGTGTCCGTGGCATCCATGGTCACGGTGGTTTCACCGAGCGGAAAGTCATAAACGCCGGTCAGGGCGGTGGTGCCCACCTTGTAGGTAATGGCCAATCCGCTATCCACATTGTCGCTCACCGAGCCAAGGCCAGTTACATCAAGTGCGGCGGTACTCACCCCAGTATCGGTGCTTGGAGTTTGATCCACAGGAGCAACCAATAGCGGCACTTCAGCGTCAGCCACGGTCACGGTGAAACTCACCTGCACTGTATCATTGCCCGCTGTATCCGAGACATCCATGGTCACGGTGGTTTCACCAAGTGGAAAGTCATAAGCGCCGGTCAAGGTGGTGGTGCCAACCTTATAGGTGATGGACAGCCCACTATCCACATTGTCGCTGACCGACCCAAGACCAGTCACATCAAGGGAAGCGGTACTCGAACCGCTATCGGTGGCTGGGGTTTGGTCCACGGGTGCAACCAGCAGAGGCGCTTCTGCGTCAGTCACGGTCACGGTGAAACTGACAGGTGCCGCCACATTTCCCGCAGTATCCGAAGCATACATGGTCACTGTGGTCTCACCGGCCGGATAGCCATAAGCACCAGATATGGCAGTGGAGCCAATCTTATAGGTGATGCTCAACCCGCTATCCACATTATCGCTGACCGAGCCAAGGCTAGTCACATCGAGGGAGGCGGAACTCGCCCCGGTATCGGTGTTTGCAGTCTGAGCGGAGGGCGCAGTCAGCACCGGAGCCACGGCATCACTGACCGTTACAGTAAAACTCACCCGCGATGCGGCATTGCCGCCGCTGTCACTCGCATCCATGGTCACGGTGGTTTGACCGATCGGAAAGTTGTAAGCTCCGGTCAGGGTGGTGGAGCCAACCTTGTAGATAATGCTCAACCCGCTTTCCGCATTGTCGCTAACCGAACCAAGGCTGGTGACATTCAGGGCGGCGGTGGTCACCCCGCTATCGGCATTCGCAGTCTGGGCGGAGGGCGCCGTCAGCACTGGAGCAATGGGAGAAGCGCCAGTATGTCCGGTCGGCACGGAAAAACTCTGGGAACCGGCCCCGAGATAGCCAGTGTCTGTGCCCAGAGTGAATGAAAACCCTATATAGGTGTCTGATGCAAATGACCCGTCTGCGCCATTTTGGGTCAGACCAGAAATATTGGACACGGGGGTGCCGAGGCAGGAGGCTAAGTGGTTGATTGTTATAGCTGGCTTTGAAGTATAGAAGGAATCTCTAAGAAAGTACACGCCCCCGGCCACTTCAGTTGAGTTGTTATTTATGTAAAAAGTGACGAATGCAGTTTCATCTGAAGTAATACTATACCTAGCATAGCAATCAGGCCCAACAGTCTTGTTTATGGCCATCACGTCCGCCGCTGTAAACCCCAGCCCAACCGTTGGGGCCATGCAGGATAGCGCTAGCAGCCCTGCCCGAATAAATGATTTTTTTTGCATAAATAGGTCCTTGCCCCTCGGGGCTGTCATAAATCGTTCCGCTGATCATTAGAGGCCGAAGGTTGCCTGATCGTGAATAAGTCAACTATTTCAACGAAGTGACCCCACGGAACTTCGGCATCCACCCAGGGTATAGGCCGCTATCACCGCACCGAGACCCAATGCGGTTGAGGACCCCGGAGAAATCAGGACCGACAGAGGATCAGATCCTGGCAGTTTTGATCACAGGTCTGTCGGCCCTGACTGAACGCAGTGTCAAGGTGGATCCAAGCAGGGGTGTTTACTGACTGCCTAAATCAAATTCCCGGCCGCCCTACCGACCGCAACATAGCTTGTCCCGACCAGGTGACCAAAGTCTGCTTTCGCCCCCGCCCGTCAAAACAACATGTCAGCTATTGAGCCTGGGAGCGGTCGTTAGGCGGAGATTGCACCAATGACGGCTTCTCTAATTGGGTGTTTGGGTCAAGCTCGTTTTCCTTGTTTTTTTGGGGTCATGGTCACTCATCCGGGTCACGCTTCTCTTCGCAGTCTGGTTGATGCCATGATGGCACCGCTGCAAGCATATGTCGGATCGGAA
>JABSSD010000161.1 GCA_013214575.1 Paracoccaceae bacterium
CCACGCTGCTTCAGGGCTCGATTGTAGTCCGACCAGTTCTTAGTCTTGTAAGTCGTTGGTGTCCAGTTGCTCATCACCGCCAGCTATCACGCTGGATTCACAACATGAATCCCCTCAATCGATTTATGCAACAAAGCCCATTAGGCAGGAAGAATTGGATGAGGGCATTAAGCGGATTGCTGAATTAGTGGGGATTTCCGTCGCTTCATTACCGTTGCTCGCTTTTGAAAACACTTCGTTGAATAGACAGTTCAACAAAGAGACCCTGTTTGTGGAAGAGCGGCGATTGGTCTTGGAACTGTACAAAAAAGACTTTGAACTGCTGGAATATAAGCCTTAGAGGGAAATTCCCTTGCAGGCCGTTTTGCAGGCCGTTCGACCTATCCGATTTCGGGGCGCAGGTCTGCATTCAACCCCAGCCTGGACATCGACCACCCAATCCAAGCGCCCCAACACCAAGATCCTGCCTGACCTCAAATTCCGAAGTCCCGGCACAGAATTAATCGATCCCGCCACTATCATTCCTAGCCGTATAGCTTAAGGGAAGTGGCACGTTATGGAGAATGAACGATGGGCGATCCACAGAACTTACTTGAACTGGTTGCGGCGGCGCGGGCCAATGCAAAGGCGTTTGAAGATCGCATTTCGGAAAGTTTAAAACTTATCGACGGGCAGAACGGGTCCGACGCCCAAGTCGAAGACCTTCGCGCTGCAACTGTTGCGCTTGAATTGGCCGCGGTCGATATCTACTCTGTGTTCGAAGCGCGGATGCAGCACCACTTTAGACGGGGCCCGTTTTCTCGCAAATTGAAGTCACTGCTGTTGGCGTCTGGGAAAACCGCCTTGGCCGACAGGATCCATCAATATTATCTCGTGATCAACGTGCTGAAGCATGGCAAGGGCGCGAGTTATCGGGAGCTACTTAAAACCCCAAGCGCCCTTTTTGGTGTGAACCCAGCCGTAGACATCATCGGCGATGACTTGCAGGCACCCGCAGGCCTTGTCGATATCTGTGTGCCGGGCTTTTTTGATGGGCTGACCACAACTATTCTTGAGGCTTACCATTTCCTTGAAAACAGGCAGGTTTCTTAGCGCCTAGTCGTCCCGGCTCCGTCAAGTTACCCTGCATGGCGGATGGGCGCAGGCCCATCAGTCTTCCGCCCTAGCTTTGCCCCTTCATCAACCGGTCGGCCTTTTTGCGCACCAGCACGGTGCGCAGGTCGTGCATGGCGAGCAGAAGATCGTCGGTGATCATCTCTAACTGCTCCGGGTCGGCTTTGGACTGGGCCCAGTGGGCGGTGGTGTTCAGGTAGTCGATGGCGCGGTGGATGTCGTCGATATCGCGGGCCGCCAGCAGCGCTTTGCGCGCGGCCATCCAGCTCTTGATCTCGGCCTTATCGCAGTCCGACAGGCTGCGGCCGCCATGCGGTTTGACCTCGCCGTTGCGGATGTTCAGCACGGCGATCTGGTCCATTTCGATGCGGCGCTGCCGATTCTCGGTGTCGACACGGTAAACAAAGGCGCCGTTATCCCGCACCCGGAAGTAATAGTCCGGTAAGTCAGCGCTCATGCTGTGTCCTTTTAGGTCAGGGCTGCGCAGAAGGTCTGGATGCGCTTGCAGGCCTCAATCAAAGCCGCGTCCGAGGTAGCGTAGCTGACCCGGAAGTTGGGTGAAAGACCAAAGGCGGCGCCAAACACCACGGCGACATCTGCCTCGTCCAGCAGCGCATTGGCAAAGGCCTGATCGTCGCTGATCACGGTGCCCTTTGGGGTGGTCTTGCCGATCAGCGCTTTGATCGAGGGGTAGACGTAAAAGGCGCCTTCGGGGGTGGGGCAGGTGATTCCGTCAATCGCCGACAGCATCGACACCACCAGATCGCGGCGGCGCACAAAGGTGGCGTTGTTGCCGGGCAGGAAATCCTGAGTGCCGTTCAGCGCCTCGACCGCCGCCCATTGGCTGATGGTGCAGGGGTTCGAGGTGGACTGCGACTGCACCTTGCGCATGGCGGCGATCAGCTCAACGGGGCCCGCCGCATAGCCGATGCGCCAGCCGGTCATCGCATAGGCCTTGGAGACACCATTGCAGGTCAGGGTGCGCTCATAGAGCGCCGGTTCGATCTGCGCCGGGGTGCTGAATTCAAAGCCGTCATAGGCCAGGTGCTCGTACATGTCGTCGCTCATCGCCCAGACATGCGGATGCCGCAGCAGCACGTCGGTCAGCGCCTTCAGCTCGGCCCGGCTGTAGCCGGCGCCGGTGGGGTTGGAGGGCGAGTTGAAGATGAACCATTTGGTTTTTTGGGTAATCGCGGCCTCAAGCTGGGCGGCGGTCAGTTTGAAGTTCGCCTCGAGCGTGGTCTCGGCCAGCACCGGGGTGCCGCCAGCCAGCAGCACCATGTCGGGATAGCTGACCCAATAGGGCGTCGGGATGATCACCTCGTCGCCGCTGTTCAGGGTGGCCATCAGGGCGTTATACAGCGTCTGTTTTCCGCCTGCGCCCACCGAGATCTGCGCCGGGGAATAGTCCAGCCCGTTGTCGCGGCTCAGCTTGGCACAGATCGCCTTTTTCAGCTCGGGAATACCATCGGGGGCGGTGTATTTGGTCTTGCCCGCGACAATGGCGGCAATGGCGGCGTCTTTGATGTTCTGCGGCGTGTCAAAATCCGGTTCACCTGCGCTGAGGCCAATCACATCGCGACCGGCGGCTTTCAGCTCAGCTGCTTTGGCGGTCATCGCAATGGTCGGTGACGGTTTGACGCGGCTGAGAGTGTCGGAAATGAACGGCATAATTGGCCTCTGTTTGAATGTTGCGCCAGACTGTCATAGGGTGCAGCCAAAAGCCGATCAAGTGATTACGGATAAGTCTGTACAGGAGAATACAAATGACTGATTTAGGATATGATTGGTTCGGCCCGGATGCGGCGACCTTTGGCGACCGGGTGGCCGGTGCGCGTGACGTGGCCGCGATGACCCAGGCGCAGCTGGCCCGCCGGTTGGGGGTCAAGAAAGCCACATTGCTGGGCTGGGAACAGGATCTGTCCGAGCCGCGCGCCAACAAGCTGTCGATGATGGCCGGGGTGCTGAATGTGTCGATGGGCTGGTTGATCACCGGCGAAGGCGAAGGCATGAGCCAGCCTGCTGACGAGATCATCGTGGCCGGTGACTTTTCGGAAATTTTGGCTGAACTGCGCGACATCCGCAACGATATGCGCATCAGTGCCGAACGCACCGGACGGCTGGAAAAGAAACTGCGCCTGCTGCTGGAGCGCGGGGGTCAGGCATGAGCGAGACCTACGAGCACCGGCTGAAACGGATGCAGATGCGATCTATGCGTCGCGGCATCAAGGAAATGGATATCATCCTGACCGCCTATGCGAAGACCCATCTGGGTCAGATGGACGCGGCGCAGCTGGATCTCTATGATCAGCTGCTGGATGAAAACGATCAGGATCTGTACCAGTGGGTGACGGGTCAGGTCGCGGCGCCGGAATCGTTGAAAATACTGATCAAAGATGTATCGCAAACATTTCAAAAATAATGAAAATTCAGCTTAACTGATTCTTTGGGTTTCTTCGTCACACTGTGCCGTAGAAGTTCGAGTCGGAGAAGCGAATGAGTATGGAAATGCCAATTGGCCAGCAGGACCAAAAGGGGTTCATGTCTGGTTATCTAGAAGCACTGGCGCTGGTTGAACGCCTGCACCGGTTGCTGTTGGATGTAATCAAGGATGAGTTTGAGCGTGTCGGCGTGTTGGAGATCAACGCGGTACAAGCGCTTTTGCTGTTTAACATCGGCGACAACGAAGTGACCGCGGGCGAATTGAAAAGCCGTGGCTACTATCAGGGCAGCAACGTCAGCTACAATCTGAAGAAGCTGGTTGAGATGGGCTATATGCACCATCAGCGTTGTGAAATTGATCGTCGCTCAGTGCGGGTCCGCCTGACACCACGCGGCCGCGAAGTGCGCGACATTGTGTCGGCCCTGTTCTCACGTCATGCCGAAGGTCTGGAAGGCAAGGGAGTTATCGATATCAACGGTATCTCTGATATCTCGACTGCGCTGAAACGTGTTGAGCGGTACTGGACTGATCAGATCCGTTACATCTACTAAACCAATCCGTTGGGTGCATCGGCTCCCAAAGGGCGGTCCGGCTCTATTCATCAGCCGGGATGAACCGCAGATCGAAGTCGCGTTGATGCGATTTTTGACCGATCCACCACATTGCTTGTACGTCGCTTGAGGCCAAGTTGGATGCGCAGGTATATACGGTTGCAGAAGCGACCGGATGTGGGCCGGAAAACAGATTAACAGAGTTTCAAACCGCAGCGCGTTTCCTCGATAGGTCAGAGGACCGCGCTGCGTTTCTGTATCAAGGCCTGCGCTTTGATTTACCAGTGACCGCTGTTTTCCATGCTGGCCCAGGGTTCAGCCGGAGCAAGAGAGTCGCCATTTTGCAACAATTCAATCGAGATATTGTCGGGTGAGCGCACGAAGGCCATGTGACCGTCGCGCGGTGGCCGGTTGATGGTGACGCCATTGGCCTGAAGATGGGCGCAGGTGGCGTAGATGTCATCCACACCATAGGCCAGATGGCCAAAATGGCGGCTGTCGCTGGGCAGCTCGTCATCGCCATCCCAGTTGTAGGTCAGCTCAACCGGGCAGTCCTCTTGGCCGGGAGGAGCCAGGAAAACCAGTGAAAATCGGCCCGCCTCGCTGTCATGGCGTTTGGTTTCCTTGAGCCCGAGCAGTTCGAAAAAGGCGATGGTCTTTTCCAGATCTTTAACGCGAATCATAGTGTGCAAATAGGTGAGCGACATAGGGGCCTCCGGGGTTGTTTCCCGGCGCAGCTTACTGCTGTAAGCGGTGCGTGCCAGTGGGAAAGGGCAGAGGCGGGTGAATATTATTGTGCGCCAGTGGTTGCTGGATGCGCAACCGTGGTGTTTACAGAGGTGCAGGGATGTCAGCACATTGGAAGGCGACGCCATGCAGCAATACCACGATGCGTTGAGGCAGATTTTGCAACATGGCGAGCCATCGCCGGACCGAACCGGAACCGGCACATTGTCCAGTTTCGGCCTGCAGACGCGCTATGCGCTGGCGGATGGATTTCCGCTGGTGAGCACCAAGAAACTGCATTTGAAATCCATCATCCACGAGCTGCTGTGGTTCCTGTCCGGCGATACCAACATCGGCTATCTGAGGGATAACGGGGTGTCGATCTGGAACGAATGGGCCGATGAAAATGGCGATCTGGGGCCGGTCTATGGCCACCAGTGGCGCCGCTTCCCCCGGCTGGATCTGGTCGAAGGCACCACCGGAGATGAACCTCTATACCGGGCTGGATCGGTTGATCAAATTTCAGACCTTATTGAAAACATAAAGAAATCACCGGATAGCCGCCGGTTGATCGTCACCGCCTGGAACCCGGCAGATGTGCCGCAAATGGCATTGCCACCCTGTCATACGCTGTGGCAGGTGCGGGTGCTGAACGGCAAGATGCATCTGCAATTGTATCAACGCTCGGCGGATATGTTTCTGGGGGTGCCGTTCAACATCGCCTCTTATGCGCTGCTGCTGCTGATGCTGGCGCATGTTACCGGATATGAGGCCGGAGATTTTGTGCATACCCTTGGCGATGCGCATATCTACAGCAACCATACGGAGCAGGTGCAGCTGCAACTGTCGAGAACGCCGCATCCGCTGCCGCAAATCAGAATTAAACGTCGGGTCAGCTCGATCTTTGATTTCAAATATGAGGATTTTGAAGTGTTGAACTATAATCCGGATCCGGCGATCCGCGCCCCGGTGGCGGTGTAAGATGATTTCACTGATGGTCGCCTGTGCCCGCAACAGGGCAATCGGCAAAGACAATACAATCCCCTGGCACGCCCCTGAGGATCTCAAGGCGTTTCAACGGGAAACTCTGGGTGGCGCCATCATCATGGGCCGCAAAACCTGGGACAGCCTTCCGTTCAAGCCGTTGAAAAATCGGTTGAACCTGGTGGTGTCGTCGAACGTGGGCGCGGCTGACAATGTATGCCCCTCGTTGCAGGCCGCAGTGGATGAGGCGCGGGCGCAGGGCTATCAGCGGATCTATGGGATTGGTGGCGCTGGCATCTATCGCGACATGCTGGCGCTGGCGGACCGTCTGTTGATCACCCAAGTCGATTTGGACATCGACGGCGCCGATACATTCTTTCCCGACTTCGATGTTGACGATTGGCAGATCACCAACAAGACCGAGCTGCGTGGGGAGGCCCCATCCTGCGTGCTGGTGGAATACCTGCGTCGCAGGCGGTGATGCGGTCGGCCTTTGCCCCCTCGCGGCCCGGCCCGCGGCTGACTTGGCTCTGCCTTTTCAAACCTGAAAGGATCCCCCAGATCGTTTCCCAGACGGTTTTCACGCCCCAAGGTCAGGCGCGGGTCTTGGGGAGGAGGCCTCCGGCGGGAGTATTTAGGCAACGAGAAGATGTAGGAAGATAGGGCGGCAAACCTGAAACGGACTAGGAAGAAGAACACGATCTCAATTCATCAGGTGTTGTTCGAGGTCCCCGAGCAATAACCCAACACCAGCGTATATCACCGGGACAGAAACAAATGAGGCATCTTCGCTTTCAACAGGATAGCGACTTCGGAATTTACGTTGGTCAAAAGGATGCTAAAAATAGTTGGCCGAGAGATTTCCTATCTGAAAGGAGAAAGAGTAGAAACCTATGTCATCCAAACCCATTTCTCGGATTTCACATATCAAGTGCGCAGCAGGGGGCAGTGTAATCTAACATAGCTCTCTGTCTGTGGGTCGCTCACCTCACCGCCTCAATAGGCCCCTCTGCGCGGCCATGGATAAACTGATCCAGATAGGGATCGCCCGAGGCGTCCATGTCTGCCACCGGGCCGGTCCACTGGATCACTCCGTCGTGCAGCATGGCGACGTTGTCGGCGATGGCGCGGACCGAGGACATGTCGTGGGTGATGGTCATGGCGGTGGCGCCCATCTCAACCACGATCTCGCGGATCAGGTCGTTGATGACGCCGGCCATGATCGGGTCGAGGCCGGTGGTGGGCTCATCAAAGAAGATGATCTCGGGTTCGGCGGCGATGGCGCGGGCCAGGCCGACGCGTTTTTGCATGCCACCGGACAGCTCGGCCGGCAGCAGGTCGGCGACGTCGGCTTTCAGACCCACCCGGCGCAGTTTCTCGATGGCGATCTCGCGGGCCTCGTCCACCGGGCGTTTCAGGGTGCCGCGCAGCAGCCGGAAGGCGACGTTTTGCCAGACCGGCAGCGAGTCAAACAGCGCACCGCCCTGAAACAACATACCAAAGCGGGCGAGAAAGGCGTCGCGGTCGCCGCTGTCGGCGGGCTTGCCATCAACCAGGATGGTGCCAGAGTCCGGTTTGATCAGGCCAAGCACCGATTTCAGCGCCACCGATTTGCCGGTGCCGGAGCCTCCGATGATCACCATGGAGCTGCCCTTGGCGATATGCAGGTCGATGCCGCGCAGCACGCGGTTGTCGCCAAAGGATTTGTGGACGTTTTGCATGCGGATCATAGCGAGAAGAACATCCCTGTGAGCACGAAGTTGGCGGCGAGGATTAGAATTGCGGCAGCCTCGACCGAGGATTTGGTGGCAGCGCCGACGCCCTGGGCACCGCGGCCCGATTGCATGCCGTAATAGCAGCCCATGGTGGCGGCGATACCGCCAAAGGCGCAGCCTTTGACCAGGCTGGAGACCACGTCGTTGAGTTCCAGGAAATCGACGGTGTTCTTGATATAGGCGGCGGCGTTGAAGCCGAGGTTCTCGGTGGCAACCACATAGCCGCCTGCAATGCCGATGATATCCCCCACGGCAACCAGCAGCGGTACGGTGATCAATGCGGCGGCGACCCTGGGGGCGACTAGGTATTTCATTGGGTGGGTCGACAGGGTGACCAGCGCGTCGATCTGCTCGGTCACCTTCATGGTGGCAATCTCAGCGGCGATGGAGGAGGTGACGCGGGCGGCGATCATCAACCCGACCAGCACCGGGCCAAGTTCGCGCACGATGCCGATGGCGACGATCTGCGGCACCACGGATTCAGCGTTGAAGCGGGCGCCGCCGGAATAGATCTGCAGCGCCAGGGCGCCACCGGTGAACACGGCCGTCAGGCCAACAACCGGCAGCGACAGCCAGCCGATGTTCAACAGAGACGAGAAGAACTCGCGCGGGTAGAACGGTGGCCGCAGCATATGGGTGAAGGTGCTGAAGGCAAACAGAGACAGACGGCCAAGGGCGGCGAGCGCGGTCAACACCGTGCGGCCCAAGCGGCCCAGAAAATTAATCGGGTTCATTCGGTATAGCTTCGCGCAAAGCGGTGGCCCAGCGATGTCAGGATCTCATAGCCAATGGTGCCGGCCGCATCGGCCAGATGGTCGATGGTTTGATGCGGGGTGATCAGGCTGAGCCATTCGGGGTCTTCGGTCAATTCGGTGACATCAATGGTGATCAGATCCATCGAGACCCGGCCCACCACCGGGCAGGCCTTGTCGCCAACATAGGCGTTGATACCGGCGCCGATGGCGCGGATCAGGCCGTCGGCATAGCCGGCCGCAACGGTAGCAATGCGACTGGGGCGTCGGGCAATCCAGCCATTGCCATAGCCAACGCTTTCGCCGGGCAGCACATCGCGGATCTGGATCACTGGCAAGTCCAGCGTGACCACTGGCAGCGCGTCGCGGTAGGGGCGGCCGCCATAAAGACCAATGCCGGGGCGGCACAGATCAAAGTGATAGTCCGGCCCCAGCAGAATGCCGCCGGTTGCAGACAGCGAGCGCGGCACCTCTACGCCTTCGGTCATATCGCGAAAGATCTTGAGCTGCAGCGCGTTCATCGGGTGGTTTGGCTCATCGGCGCAGGCCAGGTGGGACATCACCAGAACCGGGCCCTGACCCAGAGCAATTTCGCGCAGGGCGGCCCATTCAGCGGGCTCCATGCCCAGCCGGTTCATACCAGTGTCGAGCTGCACGCCAAAGCTGTGGCCGGGCAGGGTCTCAAAATGGCGCAGCATCTGGTCGACCGAATTGAGCATCGGTGTCAGGTTGAATTCCTGTAGCAGCCGGGCATCGCCCTCCATGTGACCGGAAAACACCGAGATCCCCAGATCAGGGCCAAGGGCGCGGCGCAATGCGACGCCTTCTTCGGCGACGGCAACAAAGAAGTTGCGGGCGCCGGCCTTGGCCAGGGCCTGACCCACACGGGTGGTCTCCAAGCCATAGCCGTTGGCTTTGACCACGGCGGCTGTCTCGCCCGCGCTGAGGGCATCAAGGTTGCGCCAGTTGGTTGCCAGGGCATCCAGATCGATTGATAGTTTTGCTGTAGTCATGGTTTGTTCATGACATGCGCGGGGCAGGGGTCAAGGGCGGAATAGTCGCGGCAATCAGTTTGCTGGCTACAGTTGCCGGTCACTGTATCGCGCATTCATGTGGCCGTTGGCGGCTCTTCGTTTGGCTGTGGCATTGAATGCCACCAGATGCGCACGGTTGTGGCCAGACCCTGATCGTCAAGCTCGGCAACAAGGGTTCCGTCCAGCTCCATTCGGGGCAGTGGGTCACCGGGGCTGCGGTCGGGCAACCCGGTGCCGGTTGAGGCGGCCCAGATTTGAAACAGCTCTTCGCTGGTGACCTGGTAGGTCACATTCCAATGGGCGACCCCGCCATCAGAGCTTTCACCCAGAACCTGGTAAGACAGGGAAATATCGTCCTGTAGCAGAATGCGTTGCCAATAGGCGGCCAGCTCGGACGGGCCGGATTGCACTTGGAACGGGGTATTGTGGTAGCGGCCATTCGGGGTGAAAAGGGCGGCAAAACCGGCTGGGTCTTTTGCTTCCCAGACCCGCTTATAGGCGGCCAAAAAGGTGTGAATGCTCATTCCTGGAAATCCCCTGCAGTGCAATAGGCGCAGTTGTGCAGGGTCTTTCGCTGGCGTCAAGTCTTTGCCGGGCCATCAGGCCATGCTCTCGCATCTTTGCGCGATCAGCGAGCATGGCCCGGGGATCAGTATTCCTCTTCGCGCGGACCGTTCTGCCAGGTTTTGGCAAGGTTGCCAAAGCGGGTGAACTCCGCCACGAACGACAGATCAATAATGCCGATGGGGCCGTGGCGCTGCTTGCCAACGATGACTTCGGCCCTGGCGTGCAGCCGTTCCATCGCCTCTTTCCACTCTTCCATCTTGTCCAGCTCGTGATCGCCGGGCTTTTCACGTTCTTTGTAGTATTCTTCGCGGTAGACAAACATCACCACGTCGGCATCCTGCTCGATGGAGCCGGATTCACGCAGATCCGACAGCTGTGGCCGTTTGTCTTCGCGCTGCTCGACCTGCCGCGACAGCTGCGACAGGGCAATCACCGGGATGTGCAGTTCCTTGGCGATGGCCTTCATGCCCATTGAGATCTCGCCAATTTCGTTGACCCGGTTTTCAGCTGTACCACGGCAGAGCTGCAGGTAGTCGATCACCAGTAGATCCAGACCGTGGGTGCGTTTCAGGCGGCGGGCGCGGGCGGCCAATTGCGAGATCGGCAGCGCCGGGGTGTCGTCGATGAACAGCGGGCAGCTTTCCAGCGTTTTGGCGGCCTCGACGAACTTGCGGAACTCGGCCTCGGTCATGTCACCCTGACGGATCTTGTGCGAGGAGATTTCCGAGGCTTCGGCCAGAATACGGCCCGCCAGCTGTTCGGCGCTCATTTCCAGGCTGAAAAAGCCAACCACGCCGCCATCAATGGCGCCTTCGGTGCCGTCGGGTCGGATGCCGCGCTTATAGGCCTTGGCGACGTTATAGGCGATGTTGGTGGCCAGCGAGGTTTTGCCCATCGAGGGACGCCCCGCCAGGATCAGCAAATCCGACGGGTGCAAGCCGCCCAGCTGTTTGTCCAGATCGACCAGACCGGTGGAAATACCGGCCATGCCGCCGCCACGCTGATAGGCTGCGTTGGTGACGTTGACCGCCTCGGTCACCGCCTTGAGGAAGGATTTGAAACCGCTTTCGGTCTGGCCCTGCTCGGCCAGTTTATACAGTGATTGTTCGGCTTCGACGATTTGCTCTCTGGGTTCGGACTCGACATCGACGCGACGGGCCTTGTCGGCAATATCCTGCCCCAGCCCGATCAGCTCGCGGCGGATCGCCAGATCATAGATCATCTGCGCATAGTCGCGCACCGCAAAAGCCGAGATCGAGGCGCCGGCCAGCTTGGCCAGATAGGCGGGGCCGCCCAGTTCCTTGAGGCCCTCATCTTCCTCCATGAAGGCCTTGAGCGTCACTGGCGAGGCCAGCGTGTTCTTGGAGATCCGCGCCGCGGCAATTTCATAGATGCGGGCGTGCACCGGATCGTAGAAATGTTCAGCGCTGATGATTGACGCAATGCGGTCAAAGACATCGTTGTTGGTCAGGATCGCCCCAAGCAACTGCTGTTCGGCCTCCACCGAATGCGGCATCGGGCTTTCCGGCGCAGTCTCGGCGTTGGCGGGCAATTGATCGGGCATCAAGGCGGGCGGCTGGTGGCCGTCGAATGGGGTCAGTTCGTTCATATGTGCTCTCGTGGTCTGAGCTATAGTCAGTAGGCCGAAGGCCCGTCGGATGCGACATGTATGTTTTCTGTGGGCCCTATGGGGATAACTGCGCATCCACTGGGGAGAACCCTGTGGATGTTTTGTGGACCAATTTCGAAACTCTACATGATGTGGGGGAAAACTCAACAACCGCGAATTGTTGAGGCGGTTTTGTGGCCGCTTTGCGATTCGGGGGCGTTATCCACAGGGGAGACGCTCCCGAGTCGTTTGCGGTCAGGCGGATTTATGCGCGGCCTGCCAGCCACGGGGATCTTTCAGGAAGGTCTCGACCTCGTCCAGCGTCTCGGTGCTGAACGCCTGCTGGCTGCGGGCCTCGGCCAGAACATCCCACCAGGTGCACAGGTGGTGCAGTTCAATGCCATGATCGCCCAGTGTCTTGGTGGTTTCGGGGAAGATGTCATAGTAGAAAATCACCGCTGTATGACCACAGGTGGCGCCGGTTTCGCGGATCGCATCGACAAAGGAGAGCTTGGAGCCGCCGTCGGTGGTGAGATCTTCGACCAGCAGCACCCGCTCACCCTCGCGCATCACACCTTCGATGCGGGCATTGCGACCGTAGCCTTTGGGCTTTTTACGCACGTAGGTCATTGGCAGTGCCATACGTTCTGCCACCAGCGCTGCAAAGGGAATGCCCGCGGTTTCGCCACCGGCGATATTGTCGAAGGCCTCAAACCCGGCGTTGCGCATCACGGTGACAGTCATGAAATCCATCAGGGTGGCGCGGATGCGCGGGTAGGAGATCAGCTTGCGGCAGTCGACATAGCTGGGCGACGGCAGGCCGGATGCCAGGGTGAAGGGGGTGTCGGTGTTAAAGTCCACCGCACCGATTTCCAGCAGCATACGGGCTGACAGGCGGGCGATCTCTTCGCGGGTCGGGTATGATGTGGGGATCATCGGATCATCCTCGGGTGTTGGCGCCGGGGGGAAGGTCGGGAGCCTCCGGCGGGAGTATTTCTGGCAAAAAGAAGCGTTACGTCGCGGTCCAGTAAACCGGATAGCCCGGATCAAAGACGGTGACGGGGCCGTCTGGTGTGTCGATCTTCGCCGGGAAGCGGGTGGGCTGGTCGTGCCTGGTCAGGGTGAGGCTGTCGCGGTTCACTGGCAGGTTGTAAAAGCCGGGGCCATGGCGCGATGCGAAGCCCTCTAGCTTGTCCAGCGCGCCGTCCTGTTCAAAGACATGTGCCAACAGCGGCATGGTGTTGGTGGCAGTGAAACAACCGGCACAGCCGCAGGCGCTTTCCTTGTTGGGGTCGGTATGTGGCGCGGAGTCGGTGCCGAGGAAAAAACGCGCATCGCCAGAGGTGGCGGCAGCGCGCAGAGCCAGCCGGTGGATCTCGCGCTTGGCGACCGGCAGGCAGTAGTAGTGTGGCTTGATGCCACCAACCAGAATGTGGTTGCGGTTGATGATCAGGTGATGGGTGGTGATGGTGGCACCCAGATCATGGTCGTTCGCTTTGACGTAATCGACGCCCTCGGCGGTGGTGATATGTTCCATTACCACCCGCAGTCCCGGCGTGGATTTGCGGATCGGGTCGAGCACCCGGTCAATGAACACCGCCTCGCGGTCGAAGATGTCGATGTTGGCATCGGTGACTTCGCCATGCACACAGAGCGGCAGGCCGATTTCAGCCATTTTTTCCAGCACGGGGCGGACTTTGTCAAAATCGCCAACGCCGCTGGCCGAATTGGTGGTGGCGCCCGCCGGATACAGTTTGACCGCCTTGATCAAGCCGCTGGCATGGGCTGCGGCGACATCTGCCGGGTCGGTGTCTTCGGTCAGATAGAGGGTCATCAGCGGCTCGAACGTCTGGCCCGCCGGCAGTGCCGCCAGAATGCGGTCGCGGTAAGCGGCCGCCTGGGCTCCGGTCACCACCGGGGGGACCAGATTTGGCATGATGATTGCGCGCCCGAAATGGCGGGCTGTTTCGGGCAGAACGGCAGTCAGCATGGCGCCGTCGCGCAGGTGCAGGTGCCAGTCGTCGGGGCGGGCAATGGTGAGGCTCTGGATCATGTCGCCGCCCTAACACAGCTCCCTCTCAAGGGGAAGTGGGGCAGCGGTCGCGGGGCTGAAATCTCAGCGTTTGGGCGGCATGGTGAATTCACCGGCTTCCGCCAGTTTCTCCAATTCCCGATAGCGGCGCCGAAACCGCGGTGCGCGCATGCGTTGGGCCACATTGCGACACAAGACGGCGGTCAGGTAGGGGCGGTCCGGTTGGCTCAGCCGACCGACCAGTCGGCGCAGGTAGCCCAAATTGTTGCGGCGTGCCCGATAATGTTGCCAGAACCGGGCGGCGGTCAGCTTGCCCGCCCCGGCCAGGGATATGATCTGATACAGAATTTCCATCTCGACGAGCCGGGTCTGCAGCGTGTTGCCCATATTTGGCAACCGCAGGCGGGTCACATTGGATCGGCTGAACAGGGAAGCATGCATGGCATCCAGCTGTTCACGCGGGTCATACAGAATAAAGGCCTGATCGGCGGCATCAAGCATGTCCGGAGCATAGCCGTATCGGTCGGTGAAAGAGGTCCGGCGCATTTCGACAAACCGGTCGTCCCACTCGGTCATTTGCGGATCCAGGGTGGCCTGGGGCTGGATTGCAACAACCGTGGCGCCGGGGGCGGCGACAGAAAAGGCAGCGGCGGCATATCCGCAGGGACCGGCACCATAAAAGACAACCTTGTCGAACTCTTCAAAAAAGCCATCGTCAATCAGCTGATCAAAGAACCCGTAAACCCGGTTGTCGCGGAACCAGGTGTCGCCATCAGAGATCAGACAGAGATGCGACCAGCCTTGGTTCTTGACGAGGTCAAAGCCAAGCGGTTGCGCCTGTTCGGAGAGGCTCTGGATGCCCTGAACGGTCTCAAAGGTGACCAGCAAAGTGTTGTCCTGATCTATGAATGTCGCAAAATGCTGGTCGCCCAGTGACTGATACATGCCATGTTGCTCGGCCAGTGCGGCCATGCGTTGCCGCCACTGCTTTGGTGTCAACCCAGCCAGGCTTTCGTCCAGATTTTCCAGTCCGTCCTGCATTGATGCAATCCTCACAGCCCAGCCACGTTGCGGGCCAGTTATAAGCCTTCATCTCTAGGTGCAAAATGCGGCCAAATTGGGAAAAATTCGTGCCAGTTTTTCGACTATTGCGACGGGTTACCCCCTTTGGTCTGGCGCCCAAGTCGGGCAAACTCGGTCAGGGTCCGGGCGGTGGTGGCATTGATCAGCCGCGATGGGGGCGTCATCAGCAAGCGGCTGAACAGGCTGCGAAAACGGTCATCCTCCATCAGCGAGCAAAAACGATCGTGGCGCCATTTCACGGCGCCATCATGCCGCTCTGCCAGGTCGCTGTCTGATTTGATATCCTCGAGAAAAGCCGCCGTATCGAGTTGGTACCGGGCGATTGAGGTATCGGTGGAAGTGTTGAAGTTACGCTCCACCCAATAATCCATCCCCAATGGCAGGTCCGAGCGATTGACGCGGCCCCGGTCAGCCTTGATCACATAGCTCTCCATCGCGCCAAGCGCATAGTGGTTCAGCTGGGCCAGTCGGAAATTGGGCCGCCCAAAGGTTGAAAACAGCCTTTGGGTGTTGAATTCGGGACCCAGTTCGCGGCCTTCGCAGTCGAACCAGCGAAAATCGCCTAGACGGGTGGTGTCGGCATTGCGGGGACGGTGGACGCCGGTTTTGCGGTAGGTGCCATTGTTGCGATAAAGCGTTTTGAACATGGCCGCCCGCCAGGGCCAGTGAATCACCTCAGGCGCGCAGCGGTTGAATTGCGCGGTCACCGGCTGGTCGTGGTAGCGAACCTGATCCGCATTGCCAAACAGCCGCCAGGTCAGGGTCACCGCATCGGCCTGCGGCAGCGCCTCTAGCAGGCTGGCCAGGGTGCCATCGCCGGTGTGGATGTTGACAAACTCATCTATGTCCAGCGTCAGGATCCAGTCGGCCTGTTGGACCAGCGGGTGACTGTCGGCTGTCTTCAGCGCGGTGAACTGAATGCCGCGCTTGTCATATGGCCCATCGTTGCGGACATGGGTGATCTGACCCGCCGCCTGCAACAGGTCCAGCATGTCATCGGTTCCGTCCTGGCAATTGTTTGAAAACACCAGGAAATCAGTGAAACCCACAGTCCGGTGATGGGCCAGCCATTCCAACAGAAAGGCGGCTTCGTTGCGCAGGGTGACAATGGCAAGATAACGCATGGATCTTCTTCTGGCTGGGGGTGTTGCATAGGGCATCGCATTGCGGACCGGCTGGCGTCAACACTGGTGTCAATACTGGCGTCAATACTGGCGTCAATTTTGGCCGAGGCGGTGCAGGCAACACATGCAAAGTGTTGCGTATTAGACCAAAGTGCCGCCACTGCGGGCGTGACCCGCGCGCTGGTGCATGGCCTGTTTGGCGGCAACAGGAGGCAGCAGATGCAGAAACCAGACACCATCGAACAGGTTCAGGCGCTATTGACCGGGCAGGGCTACGTCTGCGGTCGGGCGCTGGCCGTGGTGGTGTTTCTGGCGCTGAAGCTTGGGCGGCCGTTGTTTCTGGAAGGCGAGGCTGGCGTCGGCAAGACCGAGATAGCCAAGGCGCTGGCTGCCGGGCTGAACCGCCGTCTGATCCGCTTGCAATGCTATGAGGGACTGGATGCCTCTTCGGCGGTCTATGAATGGAATTTTCCGGCCCAGATGATTGCGATCCGCACCGCCGAAGCCACCGGTGCAGCAGATCGCGGCGCGCTGCAGGCGGAACTGTTCTCGGAAGAGTTTCTGATCGAACGGCCGCTGCTTCAGGCGATGCGCCCGGATCAGCACGGCGCGCCGGTGCTGCTGATCGACGAGATGGACCGCACCGATGAACCCTTCGAGGCATTCCTGCTCGAAGCCCTGTCAGATTTTCAGGTCACAATTCCGGAGCTTGGCACCATACAGGCCCCCGAGCCGCCGATTGTGATCCTGACCTCAAACCGCACCCGCGAGGTGCATGACGCGCTAAAGCGCCGCTGTCTCTATCACTGGGTGGACTATCCGGACTTCCAGCGCGAGGTGGAAATACTGCAGGCCCGGGCGCCCGACATCAGTGCCCGGCTGCGTCGCGAAGTGGTGGGATTTGTTCAGGCCTTACGCCACGAGGATCTGTTCAAAAAGCCGGGGGTTGCCGAAACCATCGACTGGGCCAACTGTCTGCTGGCGCTGGATGTGATTGATCTGTCGCCCGAGGTGATCGCTGATACTCTGGGGGCAATCCTTAAATACCAGGACGACATTAGCAGATTGCAGGGCAGCGAGGCCAAGCGGATTCTGGATCAGGCCAGGGCCAGTCTGGAGCCGGTATGATCCTTCATCTGGCTGAAAATATCCCAAGGCTGCGGGGGCTGGCCCCCGCGTTTTCGAGTGCTTTTACCAATGCCTGAAACGCCGCTGATCCAGCTGCCAGAGACGCCGCAACTGGCCCAGAACATCACCCATTTTGCCCGAGCTCTGCGCAAGGCGGGGCTGCCGATTGGTCCGGGCCGGGTTGTGGATGCGGTGCAGGCGGTTGCGGCAGCGGGCTTCACGTCCCGGCTGGATTTTTACTGGGTGCTACACGCCTGCTTTGTCAGTAAATCCGAGCACCGGGTGGTTTTCTCGCAGATGTTCCGGCTGTATTGGCGCGATCCGCAGTTTCTGCAGCATATGATGGCGATGTTATTGCCGGCGCTGCGCGGTGCGCAGGACGAAAGACCCGCCAGACCGGGCGAGAAACGGGCGGCCGAGGCGCTGTTGGACGGGACCCAGCCGGACCAGATCCCCTTTGACGGCGAGCTGGGAACGGAGATTGAATTTGATGCCAGCCTGACGATGTCGGCAGACGAAAATCTGCGGACTCTCGACTTTGAACAGATGAGCACGGATGAGGTTGCCCAGGCCAGACGGATCCTGTCGCAGATGACACTGCCGGTGCAGCCGCTGCAATGCCGCCGCCTGATGGCCGCGCCGCGTGGCCCGCGCCCCGATTGGCGCCGGACCCTGCGCGATGCGGCCCGGCAGGGCGGCGAGATCCAGACCATTGCGCGGGCCAAGCGGCGCCTGCGCTGGCCAAATCTGGTGGTGATCTGTGATATTTCCGGTTCGATGAGCCAGTATAGCCGTATCATCCTGCATTTTATTCATGCGGTCTCGAACGCACAGGGGGCCGGATGGGCGCGGGTGCATGGCTTTACCTTTGGCACGCGTCTGACAAATATCACCCGGCATCTGGCTCAGCGAGACGTGGACGCGGCGCTGGCGGCGGCTGGGGTTGAGGCCCGGGACTGGGACGGTGGCACCCGGATTGGTCAATGCCTTCACGACTTTAATCGGGATTGGTCCCGCCGGGTGATGGGACAGGGCGCGGTGGTGCTGCTGATCACTGACGGGCTGGACCGGGACGACCCTGGGGCGCTTGCCCATGAAATGCAGCGACTTCAGCTTTCCGCACGCCGGTTGATCTGGCTGAACCCGCTGCTGCGCTGGCAGGGGTTTGCCCCCAAGGCGCAGGGCATTCGGGCGATGCTGCCGCATGTGGACAGTTTCCGCGCCGGCCATTCGATTGCCTCGCTCAAAGATCTGGCCGAGGTGATTTCAAACCCCGATGATCACGGCGAAAAGGCGCGGTTGATGGCGCAGCTGTAGCTGGAATCAGACACCTAAGGGTGGCAATTTTGGCCACCGCCGGTCCGGGGTGTTCTGCAGCCTGGGTGGGGGGCGATCATTTGGGGGGCAGACGTCGCGCTGGGATGGGGGCATAGTGAGGGCCGGAGGACGATATGACCCAGATAAGCAATCACTTTGAAAACACACTGGAAAATGCACCGGAAACCGCACTGGAATGGCATCGCGCTGGGCTGGGTGCGGTGCTGGCGACGGTGGTGCAGACCTGGGGCTCGGCGCCGCGGCGGGCGGGGTCGATGCTGGTGATCAGTGGCGATGGCCGAATGCAGGGATCGGTCTCTGGCGGCTGCGTCGAGGCTGCGGTGGTGTTTGAGGCGCAAGAGGCGCTACAGGATGGTCAGCACCGGTTGCTGGACTATGGCGTCAGCGATGAAGATGCCTTTGCGGTTGGGCTGGCCTGTGGCGGGACGATACAGATTTTGGTCGAGCCGGTGGGATCAGCGATGCCGCTTGATTTGCTGGAGCAGCTGGTGGCGGCTCGGGCAGGGCGCCAGGCGCTGGCCTATGAGGTGAATATAGAAAGCGGCGTGCGGCGGCTGTTACATAGCAGTTATCCAGACCGAATGCGCCGGGATCGCTCGGGGATGGAAGAGGACGGCGAGACCTTTGTGGCGGTGTATAACCCTCCGCTGCGACTGATCTGCGTCGGCGCGGTGCATATTGCGCAGGCGCTGGTGCCGATGGCCCGGATTGCCGGCTATGACCCGGTGCTGATCGACCCGCGAGCTGCCTTTGCCACCAGTGACCGGTTCCCGGGCGAGACAATTCTGCAGGACTGGCCGGACGAGGCCCTGGCAACACTGGGGCTGGACGGGCGCACCGCGCTGGTGCTGCTGACCCATGACCCCAAGCTGGACGACCCAGGCTTGCAGGCGGCATTGGCGGCAGAGTGTTTCTATATCGGGGCGCTGGGCTCCAAACGCACCCATGCCAAACGGCTGGAGCGACTGGTGGCGGCTGGCTTCACCGCGGCACAAACCGACCGGATTCACGGCCCCATCGGGTTGGATATCGGGGCCGCCGGGCCCGCCGAAATTGCGATCTCGGTCATGGCAGAGATCACTGCGGTGCTGCGGGGCAAGCTCGAATGAAGTTCGGGCAGGTCCTGTTGAGCGCCGCCGAAGGGGCAATTTTGGCGCATTCTCTGCGGGTTGGACCCCGCCGGATCGCCAAGGGAACGGAGCTGACCCCGACAGATTTGGCCGATCTGGAGGCTGCGGGGCACGATAAAATCACCGTGGCCCGGCTGGCTGCCGGGGATCTGCACGAAAACGAGGCCGCGCTGGCCCTGGCCCGGATGATCATCGCTGATCCTGAGGCGCAGGGCGTCCGGATTTCCGGTGCGGGCGCTGGGCGGGTCAATCTATATGCCAGAACCTGCGGTGTGGTGCAGTTGGATCCGCAGCGCCTGCGCGCGGTCAATGAGGTGGATCCGATGATCTCCATTGCCACGGTTCCGGCTTGGCACCGGGTCGATGCGGGCGGCATGATCGCCACCATCAAGATCATATCCTATGCGGTGCCGCAAACCGCGCTGCGGCGGGCCGGCGAGGGCGCCAGCGGCGCATTGAGGGTGCGGGCACCTGCCTATCGAACAGCAACCCTGATTGAGACCCGGGTCAGCCAGGAGATTCCATCGGAGAAAGGGCGCGGGGCCATGTTTGGCCGGTTGGACAGGATGGGCTTGCAGCTCAGCCCGCGTGTTGTGGTGCCACACCAAGAACAGGATCTGGCGCAGGCGATGACTGAGGCTCCGGGTGATATTGTGCTGATCCTCACGGGATCGGCCACCTCGGACCCGATGGATGTGGCGCCTGAGGCATTGCGGCTGGCCGGCGGAGAGGTGACCCGGTTTGGCATGCCTGTTGATCCTGGCAATCTGCTGTTCCTCGGAGCCTTGGGGGCCAAACCGGTTATCGGGCTGCCGGGATGTGCCCGCTCGCCTGCATTGAATGGCGCCGACTGGGTTCTGGAGCGGGTGATATGTGGAATCGATGTGAGCAGCGGTGACATTGCCGCCATGGGAGTCGGCGGTTTATTGAAGGAAATTCCCACCAGACCGATGCCGCGCCGCAGCGATGGGTGACAGCCTTTGGCTGGCGCTCTGCGACTTTAGTCTATGGGTGTTGTAGGGAATAGTGTTTATTTACAGTTCAATGGTGTCTTGTTGGTGCTGGGATCTCCGTTGGGCTGTGTTGACTGCTGTCGCAAATCCCTTCGCACAGGCGCAGGACCGTGTTTAACTCTGGTTAGCCAATTGAAATAGCTAAGGGAGGGGTTCATGGCGAAGGTCTCAATGAGTGTCAACGGCAAGGCCACCAGCGCAGAGGTCGAGGGGCGCATGCTCTTGGTCACGTATCTGCGCGAGGAGCTTGGACTGACGGGGTCCCATGTCGGATGTGATACCAGCCAATGCGGCGCTTGTGTGGTGCATGTGGATGGTCTGGCGGTGAAAAGCTGCACCATGCTGGCGCTCGAAGCCGACGGGGCTGAGGTGGCAACCATCGAAGGTCAGGCGGCTGAAGATGGCACGCTCAATACCATTCAGGCGGCATTTCAAGAGCATCATGGCCTGCAGTGCGGATTTTGCACGCCGGGCATGGTGATGTCCGCAGCGGCGCTGTTGAAGGACAATCCGAAGCCCTCGGAACGCGAAATCCGGGCGTATCTGGAAGGCAACCTGTGCCGCTGCACCGGCTACCACAATATCGTCAAATCGATCATGGCAGCCAGCGGGCAGGATGTGTCTGTTTTGGCAGCGGAATGACAGCACAGCGATCAACGGCTCAAGGTGCGTGATGAACACGCACCCTACACAGTGCGCAGGGTTTGGGTGGATTAGGCCCAGAGGTCAGCTGCCAGTGTAGGGTGTGTGCTGGCACGCACCATTCAGGGAGAGGATATGAAACATGCCCAAAGATAGCGGCATCGGCGCCAGCCCAAAACGGCGCGAGGATGTGCGGTTCCTGACCGGGAACGGCAATTATACAGATGACATCAATGTCCACGGCCAGGCTTATGCGCATTTCCTGCGCTCAGATTTGGCGCATGGACGTATCAAGAGCATTGGCACCGAGGCTGCGGCAACAATGCCGGGGGTGGTGCGGATTTTCACCGCTGCCGATTTTGAAGGCGTGGGCGGGATTCCCTGCGGCTGGCAGATCACTGACCGCCAGGGCAATGTCATGCAGGAACCCAAACATCCGATACTGGCCGATGGCAAAGTGCGCCACGTGGGCGAAGCCATTGCCGTTGTGGTGGCGGACAGCCCCGAGCAGGCGCGCGACGCGGCCGAGGCGATCGAGCTGGATATCGAAGAATTGCCCGCGGTCATCGATATGAAGGCGGCGGTGGCAGAGGGGTCGGTCAAGGTTCACGATGATCTGACCTCGAACCTGTGTTACGACTGGGGCCTTGTGGAAGAGAACCGTGAGGCGGTGGAGCAGGCGTTTCAGGATGCCGCCCATGTCACCACGCTGGAACTGGTCAACAACCGATTGATCGCCAACCCGATGGAACCGCGGGTGGCGATTGGCAAGTATGACCGCTCGGGCAATGACAGCACGCTATATACCACCAGCCAGAACCCTCATTTGATCCGGCTGCTGATGGGCGCCTTTGTGCTGGGCATTCCTGAGCACAAACTGCGTGTTGTGGCCCCGGATGTGGGCGGTGGCTTTGGCACCAAGATCTTCCACTATGCGGAAGAGGCGTTTTGCACCTTTGCGGCCAAGGCCATTAACCGGGCGGTCAAATGGACCTCGTCGCGGTCGGAGGCCTTCATGTCCGATGCGCATGGTCGCGACCATGTGACCAAGATTGAATTGGCGCTGGACGAGGACAATAACTTTACCGCAGTGCGCACTGATACCTACGCCAATATGGGGGCCTATCTGTCGACCTTTGCACCGGCTGTGCCTACCTGGCTGCATGGCATCCTGATGGCGGGCAACTACAAGACTCCGCTGGTCTATGTGAACGTCAAGGCGGTGTTCACCAACACGGTGCCGGTGGATGCTTATCGTGGCGCTGGGCGTCCCGAAGCGACGTTCCAGCTGGAGCGGGTGGTGGACAAGGCGGCGCGCGAGTTGGGGGTTGATCCAATTGCGCTGCGGCGGCAGAACTTCATCACCGAATTCCCCTATGCCACGCCGGTGGCGGTGGAATATGACACCGGCGATTACCATGCCACCATGGACAAGCTGGAAGAGATTGCCGACCTGTCCGGATTTGCGGCGCGGCGCGCGGCAAGCGAGGCCAGGGGCAAGATCCGCGGGCTTGGCATCAACTGCTATATTGAGGCCTGCGGCATCGCGCCCAGCAATCTGGTTGGTCAGTTGGGCGCGCGGGCGGGTCTGTATGAAAGTGCCACGGTGCGGGTCAATGCCACCGGTGGTCTGGTGGTGATGACCGGCAGCCACAGCCATGGTCAGGGCCATGAGACCTCGTTTCCGCAGGTGATTGCCGAGATGATCGGCATTGACGAGAGCATGATTGAAATCGTCCATGGGGATACCGCAAAAGTGCCGATGGGCATGGGCACCTATGGCTCGCGGTCGCTGGCGGTTGGCGGCTCGGCAATGGTCAAGGCGACCGAGAAGATCATCGCCAAGGCCAAGAAGATCGCGGCGCATCTGATGGAGGCCTCGGATGCGGACATCGAGCTGAAGGATGGCCAATTCAGTGTCGCCGGGACGGATAAGTCGGTGGCCTGGGGCGATGTGACCCTGGCGGCCTATGTGCCGCATAATTATCCGCTGGAAGATATCGAGCCGGGGCTGGAGGAGACCGCGTTTTATGATCCTTCCAACTTTACCTACCCGTCGGGGGCCTATGCCTGCGAGGTTGAGGTGGATCCTGACACTGGCAAAGTCAGCATTGAGCGGTTCTCGGCGGCGGATGATTTTGGCAATATCGTCAATCCGATGATTGTCGATGGCCAGGTGCATGGCGGCATTGGCCAGGGCATTGGTCAGGCGCTGCTGGAGGCCTGTGTCTATGACGATGACGGTCAGCTGTTGAGTGCGTCGTTCATGGATTATGCGATGCCAAGGGCCGATGATCTGCCGTTTTATACCGTGGACCATTCCTGCCAGACCCCCTGTACCCATAACCCGCTTGGGGTGAAGGGCTGCGGCGAGGCAGGGGCTATTGGCTCGCCGCCTGCGGTGGTGAATGCGGTGGTCGATGCGCTGCAGTCTGCCGGTAAGAATGTCACCCATATTGATATGCCTCTGAGCCCGGGTCGGGTCTGGGCCGCGATGAACAGTTGAGCCGGAGGCGCCGCAGCGCCCCCCCGGGGCCCCCCCCCC
>JABSSD010000162.1 GCA_013214575.1 Paracoccaceae bacterium
GATGCACGATCAAATCCACGTCCAATCGAACTCATCGACTCTCCGCGTTGCCAACGATCCCAGATCTCTGACTTCTGTTTATCTGTAAAAAAATGTCTGCTGCGATAGGCCATGATTTACACTCCATCTTTCCATAAAGACTAAAGTGTTGCGTCGACCCGTTGAAGCCGCCGCGGAAAGCGGACATTCGCTGCAGTGGGCATCAAGATCTGTTGTACGGGCGATACAGTCGTTTAGCAGAACCAATGCATCTGCTACTCCCAGCCCATTACCAGCCTTGGTTCTAATCCCGGCGAATATCTTTTCCAAGCCCATTGCTGGGGCACACCAGTTGGTTGTTTCAGACAGACAGCTTCCTAGGAAGTAGCTTTCTTCCGGTCAACCAATTTTCGACTTCAACTTCGATCGAAGCAGATCAACGTCTTTAATCAATTGTTTCTGATTTTCTTGGAGAAAACGGGTCACCGCAGATTGTTCAAAAAAACTAAATCCCGCTTTTTGAACACTCCGCCTTATATCCGCTTTCGGGATAACGACTATTTCTTCGACCATGCTGTTCAACTCTTGATGGAAGATATTGGTGTCACGAATCGGAAGTGCGACGTAATGATCGCACCCACAAAATCGTTCCCTTTCCTGGGATCGCAGTGAATCCGTATCGATTTCAATATGATCGCCGACATCCAGCCTCCAAAGACCCGCATAGCCAGGGTCAGGTCCCGTTCGGAAGAAGTAATCAATTTCGCGCAATTGCTTTTCGCCCAAGAAAGCCGTCTGGTGATCATAAAACACCGGAATGCCATTTTTAAAGTTTCGGTTATAAGAGTGAGCGTCCCGTCTGCGAATCCAGATCGAAAACACTATTTCCGCAGCTATCGCAGATTCGAGAGTTTTCTTCGGAAGTTCCCAAACATTGTAATCCGGAGCAAATCGAACCAAGCAGGTATTCAGAAAGTTTGAATTTTCTGGTAATGTTATCCCGCAATTTCTCAGAGCTGAGAAATCAGTCTTGTCCAGACAACGAACTTGGGCGACGTTGGCCAACTTCCCGCCCAATAAACTCGCTAGTAGGTTCCTCCTGATATCGGCAATTCCCTGTTTCTTCACGAACCAGACTTTTCCCTGATATCTAACAAGACAGTCACAATACCGATTTTGCCACCAGTCAACAAGACTATGACGGTATTTTTTGCTCAGGTTACTTTCTAATTCAATCATTCGAATGTTATGTGATAAATGCACTGTAAGTGAAAGGGGTGCTTCCGTTTTCATCCATGAGCCAAATGTTTCTTTCAGGCAAATCTTAACTGGGCGTTGTTGCACAACTCAGGCCGCGGGCGAGTCACATTGTGAATCCATGAGCCTAAAAGGGCGGCATGACGAAGCCCTTACCCGCCCGCTACCGCACGACGAACTGGTCCAGTTAGTGAGCTATTGAAGGCGCCATTGGTTCGAGCCCGATGGCGAACGCCGCCCTGAAGACGCGGGGTTCATTACTGATCTGGTTGGACAAGGAGATGACTTGGCTTGCGGCGCATGAGGGCCGCCCTGGCCGTCCGGCAATCTTCTCCGATGCCGCGATCCAGTTTTGCCCATTGCCCGGCAGGCGGCTGTGCCGCCGAGAGGGGGCGATCAAGGTTCTGTTCAAACTGCCCCTACGGCAAACGACCGGCATGGTGGCCAGTTTGCTGCGGATGTCGAACCTTGACTGGCCGGTGCCCGACTATTCGACTCTATGCCGCAGGCAGAAGACTTTGACTGTCCAGATCCCCTATCGCCGTTCGGATGGGCCGCTCAACTTGCTGGTCCCCTCTCTGCGGCATAGCCGCTTGCCGGGCGGCGGACAGCACCGGCATCAAGTTCTTGGGCGATGGGACCCTTTCGGCAGATTGCTTTGCAATGCCCTGCCGGCCAGTGGATGCGGTGCCTCAAAGCATTCGGCGAACGCATCATGGCGCGAGACCCGGATCGACAAACCGCCGAAATCCACATCCGCATCGCACTGATGAAGCGCTTCTCGGCCCTCGGCACGGCCGAGATCGTTCGCGTGGATTGAACTCAATGGGGAAAGGCGGAATCACGCCTCAGGCGTCAGTTCTGCAACAACGCCGCCCTGTTCTTGTACTCAGGCATGAACACATGCGCGCCGGGATCAGGCGTTGTGAGCGGCATAAACATGCTTTTGTACAAGAGCACAGCGAACGATAGAGTTGCCGCCTTGCGAAAGCCTGTTTTGCCGCCGTGCACGCTCATCACCAGATGTATTGGCTTGCTCTTCATCTCGACATCGCCGTGCCGAAGGCCAAACAGTTCTTTCTCTGTTGGTCGCAGAAAGCTGTGCACTACGAACGCAAACAGATGGACATGCTTTTGCGTCATTTGAACGCCCCGCAAGACATCCCCGCGCTGTGCACACTGTCGAGCCACCGTCATCAGTTTCTTGTATTCTTTCTCGGTGAACGTGAGGCGTGGCTTATCGACTGTCTTGAGCTTCGGCGCTTCAGGAATCTTGTTGATCAAGCCATCTTCGAACGCGAGACGCAGCACTTGTCGAACTGTCATGCATTGTTTGGCCTTGGTCGAGTTTGCGAGCGGGGCAGGGCGTTGGGAATCAAGATGGACAAGAAAGTCCCGCATCTCGCCTGACGTGATTTTGCCGACGTCAAACTTGCCGAAGTATGAGATTAGGCCATCGCCCTCACGAAACAGGACTTTGTGTCCGTCTGAGTAGCTCCGAGCGTTCCCGCCTTTGACCTTGTTGAAGTTGTCGAACTTGCGAGCATAGCTCTCGAAGCTTCTGTCTCTATTGGCGGCCAGAGATGGATTTGAGTTGCGTTTGTAGCTATCTGCAAATTCAAAAGCGGCTTCTACAATCAGCGCGGCACGGCAGAGCAGCACATCAAGGAAGGCAAGCAGGCGATCAACTGGACACGCCTTTCCTGCAAAGCCATGGCGCAGAACGAGGTCCGCCTGCAACTCCATGCAATGGCCTGCAATCTCGGTGTCTTCCTGCAAGGGGCCGAGTTGCCCGAGGAGATAGCCGACTGGTCTTTGACCAGCCTACAAACCCGGCTGATCAAAATCGGTGCAAGGGTCGTTCGACAGGCCCGTGCCATTACCTTTCAGCTTGCTGAAGTTGCGATCAGTGGGGGATTGTTCAATCGCATCTTGGCGGCGATCCAGCGGCTGCGTGCACCGCCGGTTCCCGCATGACTGCGCCAGCGATAAAACCTGAGCGAAAGCGGCAGCACAGGTCTGACCAAACGGGTGTCGAACAGACCAAAAACCGGATCAATCCCGCCTCCGGGACCAGAAGTCATCCTCAAGTCATGTGGCAGGTGCTCTTGTCACGGCACAGCAGGCCCAACCGGCTTGATTTGGGCCCAAAACAGCGACAAAATGCAAGGGAAAGCATTCTACTTGGGGAATGCCGGTGTAAACTACGACAAACCCGATCAGCTTGACGCCAATCGAGTTTGAAGCAGAAGGCCAGAAAATTCCAACCCAGGTTGGAGGGTTTAACCGTTCCGGTTATCTTGTTTGCAGGCGCGTTTGTCGGCACCCGGGCCTTCGGTCTCGCGACATCCCTGACGGTCGTCTTGACGGCCATCGCGCCGATCCAGAGAAGGCCAAAAAGAGAAGTACTTAGGATCGGCGTGATATGTGCGCCAAGGCGACCATATTTGAGGGTGCCGATGATATTTTCGGGCGCGGGCGGTGTTTGGTAAGTCTTTGTTCAGACTGGGATGAGACTGAATGAGGCAAACGTACTCACTCAATAGGACGAGTTCATGCCAGCCCAATTACAAACTATTTCAGGAAAGCTCCTGGTCACCATTACTATTGCATTAACCATGCTTGTTGTCGGCTTCACTACATTCATGGCTTGGCGTGTGTCGTCTGAGGTTAAGGAGAGGGTGCTTGAGCAGAGCACATTACGTGCCTCTGAGATTTCTCAGAGGGTTGGTGCACAGCTGACCGAGGCAACTTCGGCCGCCACAGCGCTTGGCGGAGCGCTCTCCGGTCTCTTGCGTCAGGATGAAGTCGCAGCCAGTGAAGTTGTCAATTTGCTGAAAGGCGTTGCCGAACCCTACGGTACTGGCTTCTTTTCTTGGATGGCGGCGGTGCCCGGTGGTGCGATCGAAGGTCTGATCGTTGGCGATGAAGGTGTCAACGCGGAGGGTGTCTTTGCGCCCTATTGGACGAAAACCACCACTGGCGAACTGGTGTTTGAAGCCATGGAGTTTGAACCGGATTCCACGTCTGAATGGTATCATGAACCGATTGTGAGCGGTCATAGCGTCATCACTGAACCCTATCTGTTCAATGGGGAGCGCCTGCTGACCTCAGTTGGGGTGCCAGTCTATGTTGGCGATGAAATCGCAGCCGTTGCCGGTATCGATATCGAATTGAACAATCTGGCGGACTTTGTAAATGGCCTTTCCGTTTACGAAGGTGGCCAGGTGATGTTGGTTGGCCAAAGCGGTAAATGGCTGGCCCATTCCAACCTTGATCTGATCACGCAAACCTATGAAGATCCCGGAGCCGAGGCTCTGACCATTGCCATCGAGAGCGGTGAAATTCAGGTGGTCTCGGAGCTTCCTGACGGGGTGACCCGCCTGTTCTATCCCTTCACCGCCTTCGGTATGAACAAGACCTGGGTTGTTGTTGTGGATGTGCCTCGTCATGTGTTTGTGACCCCGGTTCGCCAAAGAATTCAAGATGAACTGATTACCAGTGGCCTGCTTCTGATCATGACACTGGTGACGATCTTCTTCTCGACCCGTTCAATGGTGCGTCGTCCCATCGCCAAGATGATGAATGCAGTCAACGCGCTCTCTGAAGGACGGGTGCATGAACCGGTCGATCTGCCCAAAAGCAAGGATGAAATCGGCATCATGGCGGTCTCGATCGAAACCTTGCGCGAAGGTCTTGCCGAAAAGGAAGGCCTGGAGGTTGCACGCAAAAAGGAACAGGTCGAGCAGGAAAACGTTGTGCGTCTGTTGGCCGAGGGGCTGCAGCAGCTTGCGGCTGGTAACCTGAACGCGGCGATCAAGAATGAGCTTCCGGGCCAATACGAGCAGCTCCGCCGCGACTTCAATGCATCGATTGAAAACCTGAATGGCACCGTGTCCCAAGTAGTGGCAAGCGCCGAAAGCATCCGCAATGGCGCGGCTGAGATCAGCCAGTCCTCGGATGATCTTTCGCGCCGCACCGAAAGCCAGGCGGCCACTCTGGAAGAGACCGCAGCGGCCCTGGACGAACTCACCGCAAGCGTGAAATCCGCCGCCGAGAGCGCGCGCAACGTAGAGAACATCACCGAAGAGGCCAAGCAGGAGGCCGAGGCGAGCGGGCAGGTTGTCCAAACTGCGATCTCTGCCATGACAGAGATCGAACAGTCCTCCACCCACATCAGCCAGATCATCGGCGTGATCGATGACATCGCTTTCCAGACCAACCTTTTGGCGCTGAATGCGGGTGTTGAAGCTGCCCGTGCAGGCGAATCGGGTCGTGGCTTTGCCGTGGTTGCCTCTGAGGTGCGTGCGCTGGCGCAACGATCTTCGGATGCGGCAATGGAGATCAAGAGGCTGATTGGCGACAGCTCCAAGCAGGTCGAACGCGGCGTTGATCTTGTCGGCAAAGCAGGTGAAGCCCTGACCAACATCGCCGATCGTGTTAACCACATCTCGCGTCTGGTCTCGGATATTGCCGAGGGCGCTGTCGAGCAGTCTACTGGTCTGGGTGAAATCAACGCGGGCGTCGTGCAGCTTGATCAGGTGACCCAGCAGAACGCCGCCATGGTGGAACAGGCCACTGCCGCCGGTCATATGCTGAACACCGACGCGGGCAAGCTGGTGGACATGGTTGCGCATTTCAAATTGTCTGATGCGCCGCGTGCTTTGAACACGGCCCCGGCATTGCCACCCAGTCAGCCCACCGCCCATGGTGAGGACGACTGGGGTATAGAAGAGATGACCCCGGCACCGGTCGCCGCCTCAGGTGGTAATGCCGCCAAGGGCCTGTGGCAGGACTTCTGATCGTGCTCACAGTCTAACAACAGCGCACGGCCGGACTGGTCGGGCGCTTTTCTTTTGCAAGGCGACTCTGTTGCACAAATCGGCTGATGGACGGGGCTGCCCTTCCCCAAGCGGCTTCACCCCACGGTTTTTGTGACTCTCTGCCAATTTCTGCGTTGCAATGGGCGTTGTTGCAGAACTGACGCCTGAGGCGTGATTCCGCCTTTCCCCATTGAGTTCAATCCACGCGAACGATCTCGGCCGTGCCGAGGGCCGAGAAGCGGTTCATCAGTGCGATGCGGATGTGGGTTTCGGCGGTTTGTCGGTCCGGGTCTCGCGCCATGATGCGTTCGCCGAATGCTTTGAGGCACCGCATCCACTGCCCGGCAGGGCATTGCGCAGCAATGTCCCGAGAGGGTGGCTTCGACGCGACTTCGGGTGTGATAGCCGCTCCATCGTTTCCAAAACGCTCGTCCGAAGTGCCTTGGCGGTCGGGCCGCCCTCCTTCCACAATCGCCCATTCCGTCTGACTGGGATGATTGCTTCAGCGCCTCGCCGGATGATGGCGTTGTGGCACCTGCGGGTATCATAGGCGCCGTCCACTGCCCGGCA
>JABSSD010000163.1 GCA_013214575.1 Paracoccaceae bacterium
GAAAGCAGCCGCTGGGTCGCCCCCCCCCACGATGCTCGCCGAGCTCAGTAAAAGAACTGTACAGAGGCGGATGAGAAAGTGGTACAAGGCTAAATCTCCTTTGGCCCAAGCGATAAACCGCCTGATATATATGTTAAGTGCTGCCTCTATCAAATCAGGCATAACGCGCCGTTTGCGATACTGCTCATAAAGCCAAGAAAGTTTGGCTTTATGGTCAAGGATTTTTATGTAGCCCTAAAGTCAGGTCAGAGTGTCTGGGACGCGGGCTGCGAAAAGGCATATGGGTCCATGTCCGAAAGGATGGCGCAATGACGGGCAGCCACTTTGACCTAAGATGAAATATTCCTTGCGCCAATTACCTCAGCTATTCTAAAGTTGGACGTGTGTACAAATTGTCCAACCCCGCACAGATTGCCCCGGTAGGCAAAATCTATGTAGAGAGACCTAGTTCACACCCCCTATTAAATCAAATTTAGTGTGCGCTGTTAATCTTCTAATGTCAAAAATTAATTGGAAGCGGTCACTCTAATTGGAAGCGGCCACTCTAAATGGCCGGACGTAGAGTTTCAGTCACAAAGCAACCCGGTTTTCTCGTTGAATTTGGCGCGTCGTACCAGCGCCCATTTTCACGGAGTTGGCACGTGCCGAAGCTCCAGAAGCGCTGGGGAAATTTCTGACACGTTACGAAAATACGACGGGGGTGATAAATCGAACGTCAGGGTTACGGACACTGCTGCTTTTGTTTTAACCAGAGTGCCGCACAAGGCACCAATGGCAATCATGACGGACCGCAGTCCAGAATTCCAATTACCTGCAGAGGGTCACTTTGGATCGAGACTTCCATTCTATTCGGGTCCGGCAAGGTCCGGATTGTTGCGCACTCTCGCCATTTGACCAACCAAAATGCTGCAGGTTCGACGAACGGCTGGTCTAGGGACGCTGCGCTGCGGCGACGGTAGTGACCGTGACGGGCCGCTTCGAGCCGGTTGTGACGCTTCACGGCATCTGTGGCGGCAACTTTGCAAATGTCGCTATCTGCGCTTAGCCGCCGTTGGTGGTGATCGCGTCTAATGGCCGGTTCCAGCCCTTCTACGACATTCGTGCCGGGCGCAGCATGAGGCGGCATCTAGAGCACTTAGGGCGGATTCCGGCCATTCGCTGCACCGAGCATGAACGACAGCAGAGCGCAACAAAGCAGACATTTCAGTACAGTTGGTACGATGCGCAATTCTTCATTCAGTAGAAAGGTTGACGATGATGGGAACTTAGTTAGCTGGCGGTTCTGTTGCTTTCATTGATGGACGCTCCTTAAATGTGGCATACCAGTTAGACAGTGCATCGTTGCCCTGTCGCCAGCCGCGTGTGCCATGGCGAATATCGAGATAGCCCAATGCGCAAGCGACCCCAATTTGTCCCATATCCATGGGGCCCATCAGATGCTCTGCCCAGCGTGTATCCAACGCCGCGCAGGCACCAGCAATCCTGCACCATTGCGCGTTGGTCCAATCATCCGACCGTTTGCCCTCAGGACGAAGTCGCGCTTCATAAGTGATCAATAAGGCTGCATCTAAAATACCATCCCCCATCGCTTCTAGTGTTAGCGTATCCCAACGCTGTGCATCTGATGAATAAAGCTTGTTACCAGCCTTTTCGTCCAGATAGGCACAAATCACACGACTGTCATATAGGGTCCGGCCATCATCACATTCCAGTGCGGGCAGTTTGGCCAACGGGTTCCTGGCTGATAAACTTTCTGATTGAGCAAACGGGCTCGTATGCGTTGAAACCAATGTAACATCAGCCAATTGTCCAGTTTCGTAAAGCAATACCATCACTTTGCGAGTATAAGGTGACATTGGGCTATAAAATAGATTCACGGTGCATTTCTTTCGTGTAAAAGGTGTGTTGCACTATCAGAACTAAATTGAGCAGTTGCAGTAGCCAAGCATGCAGCAAATGTCTGGTCAGCTCAATGCCGCTTCCCGCCCTTCAGGTCGAAATGTGCTTAGTGCAGCATTAGTCACTAAGGGCTCCTTGCTGTCATTCGCTGCGCCGTCCACGAAGGCCCGCAGTGGGCCGGTTGTGACGATTCAATGCATCTGGGCCGGCCACTTTGCAAATGTCGCTATCTGCGCATTGCTGCCGTCGGAGCTGACCGCAGCGAAGGTCCGGAACCCGCCTTTCTAGTCGAAATGCGCATGGTGCAGAAATTGGACCACTTCACTCACCCATAAATGTAGCGAACGGCCCAGACCTGCCATTCGTGCCAAACCCGTCTAACGGCAGCCTCCAGCCCAAAGCAGGCTCGTTTGCCGGGTGCAACGAGCCGATGTATCTCATTGCAACATTGGCCGTTGAGCCAATCTCTCTAAAGACTGCTTCGATCTTGGGGCCAGGAAACTTTCTCACGTAGCAATGCGCGCAGATGGGTCAATGCCTTATGACCAGCCCACCCCGCTCCCCCTATCAGAGAGCCCATGAGCGGTAGGTCTGTTCTGATTTCGAATTCTTCGAATTGGACAGGACGCGACAATGAGGTGACTCGTAGGGCCTGGCGCAATTGCAGGGGGCCACAGAAAGCGACATGGCTTTTCTTACCCTTGGTGATCCGGACAAGAGTATCTTTGTCAATGCGCGGGCCTGTCAGGGTGTCGAAAAGGTGCAGGTTGACCCTTGGCTTCTCAAGGGCTTTTTGTTTCAGCTCGGAGAGATGCGCCGCAAATGTATGACCACGGAAGGTGTAAATCAGGTCAA
>JABSSD010000164.1 GCA_013214575.1 Paracoccaceae bacterium
AAGCAAAGCTGAGTGCTGTCGCGAGACAGCTCAATGAACGACCTCGAAAAACGCTAGGATATGAGACACCAGCCGAGCGTTTCAATGCATGTGTTGCGTCGACCCGTTGAAACCGCCGCGCATTGCTGCCGTTGGAGTTGATCGCAGCGAAGGTCCGGTATCGTCGGTCATCTACTGTCGCCTCTACTGCTCGACGACAAATGTAGCTGCTACGCAACTGCAAGTATAGCAATGACGCGCAGAGCAGCATATCTACTGACATACGAGTATGAATAAGCAGCATTGGAACTAAAAGATGAGCCGCGGATGGATACTGTTCTGGGCAATCGTGTGTTTTCCGATTGCTATACTCGGATACATGACCCCTGAAAAATCACCACCACCACACGACTATACCAAAGACGGAGACTGGAACGAGGAAGGATACCGCGACCCTGACACCGGCCAGCTCCTTACAAAAGACCAAGTAAGAAAGGAAAAGAACCGCTGGAATGAGCAGAACCGCTGGGCGCTAGCAATACTCATATCGGTTGTTTTAGTCATTGTACTTGCAAACGCATAAACGAAGGCAATGGACTCCATAAGCGCATTGGGACCTTGATCGGCGGAGTAAGTGCTGGACGAACGACAAAAGAAGAAGACGCACTTTAACCTGCTTAGAGGTATAGCTCCTTTAGAGCTACCTAGAGATATAGCACCCCACACTGACCTACCTAGATGTAAAGCCCCTCTAGAGCTTACCTAGAATTATAGCACCCCAAAATAATAACCTCCCTTCCAAGTCCTTGAATTGTAAGAGATGGTCGGACACCACAACTTCGCTGAAATGCCTCTTGAAGAACGTCTGCCGCTTTATATGCATCGACAGCTTTGCAGATCAGAGCATCATGCATCGGGTACGAGACTATGCCTCTCATCTTCAGCTCCTCGATTGTAGCCAGAACGATTTCAGACTCCCGGAAGGCCAAAGCATTTGAATCCAACACACCCTTCTCAAGTTCCTTTAGGCCAGGATAGGCAACTAACAACTTGTCACGAACCGGCACGAATTCGCCTCTTCCAAACTGTGCAATGAATTTCGGAGAACCACGGTTCTTCTTCGGATTCCCTGACCCCAAAAGTTCCAACACGGCCTGCTTTACCATTTCCCGCTCAGCGTCAATGACTGCATACGGATCACCACATGGCAACTTAGGCATTTTGTTTCCTGTGATCCCGGTGAGCAACGTTAAGTTCGCACCTCGCAAATCAATCTCGGCAACAGGATCGCCATCAATCGTGCCAGTCAGACGTGTAGTTTCCGGCAGCCCTACCCAACCGCCGAACAATCGTCCACCTCGGTTGAGACTACCGTCATTGAATACTCGGGTGGCGGAGCAATATTGATTGCCTTCGATCGTGAGAGGATGTTTCTGCCAGTACTCGGCAAGACTTGAAACCCGAGTTTCAGCTTCTTCTAGTCGCCTTCCAAACTTCTTCTTAGCGGATGTACGGGTCAGTTTTTGCCCTCCAATACTCGCACTAATCGAATAGATTGGAACCTTTTCCGTTTTGATTGAGACAGGTGGCTTTGTAGATTGTATCCACGTTCCCTTCTTGGCAAAGACACCTGCTGACACATGGTAAACTGTCATCTTCCTCTTGAACACAGCTGCAGTGTGAAGAGTTAGCCAACCTCCAGTGATCAACGCCTCCCGAACCTCGTTGACCGGGCGCTTGCCTACTGCAGGATATTCCACCCAGTGATGGTCGTCGTGGCTCCATCCGATCAGATTTGCAATGCTGGAACCACTTCTGATGCGCTGAGCTGCCCAAAGCAAGCTGGACAAGATCACCACCACCTTTTCAGTTTTCTTGGGAGTAGAGCTCAGGCCGAGTTCTTTGGCAAAGGCGAGCACAATTTCCCGACTAACATGATCCGCAGGAGCAAAGGTTGGTTCGTAGATGATATCAGCTTCTCTGGTCATATTTCGAACTCGATGAATTTGAGCGAAAAACCACGTTCAGGTAGGGTGGTACCTGACCCCCCAAAATTGGCTGCTTTTTGGTCATATAAATAAGGGGTTTCAGAGGCCAATTTCCGAATTGGTTAGGCACTATACTCCTCCCTTCCTTGAGAGTTAATCCACTTGGCAATATCAGGATTACCAAATAGCAAAGTAGCAAGATTGTAGTAGTCAGACTTAGTGAGTTCACCTCGTGCGGCTTTCCGTCGGCACTCCTGGAAAAGTGGACCCTCTGTCACAGGATCAAGGAAGCGATTTGCCTTCATATCCAAGGCATCGACATCGTACTGGGTGGGTCTTCTGCTGCGCCATTGTGAGAGACTGTAGCCGTTTGGACGCTTAACTGAATTCCAGACTGCATCACCTACATCACGGCCCTTCTGCCTACGGGCTTCCATGATGCAGGTATCGAACTTGCTGCACGGATTGTCTGAGGATCGTATCTGATCAAGATGCTTTTTGAACAATGGATGGCCGCAACGAAGAGGAGATTGTTTTTGATAGTGTATTAAAATTTCTGATCGGGTCATTAATTAATCTTTCTGATTATTGAATCCACGCACGATCAAAGACCCTTAATTTCCGAAGGCCTAGTTTTATTCAAACGGATGCAGCTCGACCTTCTGAAATGAAGTCAGAGGATCCAATAAGGCCGCTTAGGACCCTGAAATTATTCAGAATTCTAGTCCACTCTAAATCGTATGGCATGCCCACTCGAGGCACGCTCAACGTTGGATTTCATTTTGGGATTTGACACCGAACTACCGGCAGACTGCTGCGCCCTCATCCTTCGCCACCCGTAAGCGTTGAAGCGGAATCGCCAGTTGCTTTGACCTACTTTTGTAAGGTCTCTTGGGGCAGTGCTATACCTGCCAATTCAACCAAAACAATGTCTCAGCCGATACATACTACTTAACATAATACTGACGTCTTGTCAACCCTAAGCAGAAATAGAGCTCTTACGTTTATATTTACCGGACCACTTCACCTTTCTTTCCTCAAAGGCGGGACCGCTATATCTGTGCGCGACGCTGAACCGATCATTGTCACGAACATCAAGACAATCGGCGCAGTTGCACTTGGTGCTGGTTTCGTCAGACTCGGCTATCGGATTTCGCCACTATCCCCCGCCTCGCAAACTCAGCTTACCGACAGGTAGTTGACAAGCTATCAGATATCCCCGCTGGCAAAGCCCATATATACAATACCGGCGTACCCCCAGTGGCCCATGCGCCCCCTTGTTTTTAAGGGAATTAGGTTGTGCATTTGGTTACGTACGCCCCTTGCATTCAGGCACCACCCGACTTCATTGAGCATCATCCAGTGTGATTGACAACATTTCGGCCGACGTCGGAGAAACCCAATGAGTTGTTTACGACGACCAGTGCCTGAATGCATTGTTGGTGAGGTCTCCTGGCTGGGAACTCAGCAGGGAGAATGGTCTTCAAATGATGCGGATGGTCTACTATGGGTCTACTATCGAAAACCAAACAGTCCGAATTGCACGCAAGAATACGGCTAAGTCATTGATTTTAATGGTGCCCCCACACGGACTCGAACCGCGGACCTACTGATTACAAATTATCTATAAATCACTATATTTCAACTACTTAGGGTACTTCGCCAGTTAATGCACTTTGTTTCATTTCAATGACTTACGTTACTGTCCTAAACGCCATACCTTCTTTTCGATTGGGTGTATGCGGTCCAGGCTGGTGGTGGTTTCTCCTGGCAGCACGCAGTACCGAAAAGCCTGAGGTCAGAGTATATGGGGTCGAAACTCTGACAACGGACACCTGCAGCTCTTCATCCGGCCGAACAGTGTGTTAAAGGTCGGTAAATGGACTGACGCGGCCCATTGGAACCGTTAGTGACCATAGCGGCGAATGGCCAAAACGAACCCACTTGGCAATTGCTGCACTGCAATATTTCTGCACTAAGGGCGGACTCCGGACCTTCGCTGCGAGTGCAAAACACTTTGCTCCACAGTTGCAAAAGCAGACATTCCTGCGGTTCGTACGTTGCTATTTTTTCTCGCAAGCAATAATTGAGGATTTGCTGAGTGATTGCCGTTTTTCAGCTTGCATTATGTTGGGCCGAACGGCACAAATCGGAGAAATAGGTCAGCCAATGCAAGTTATTTTTCACATTGGAATGCCAAAGTGCGCTTCAACTTCTCTGCAAGCTCACTTCGCTAACAACGACGAACTTTATCGCCAGTCGGGTTTTCTCTACCCAGTAAGCCACCGGTCAGTAAAGGGTTATCGCCGCCACCAATCCCTGCTCGATCCTGGGCTAGAACCGGAACAGGCGGCAGAAGACATCCTTATGGAAGCCGAGGCAAGTTCCTGTAATCGAATCCTGCTTTCAACTGAAGATTTCATTAGCAACCGCTCCGGGCAGTTTACCGAACTCACATCCGCATTTTCCGCACGTCTCGGACCAGATGCGGTGTCTTATCTCTGCCTTATCCGTGAGCCGATGGCCATGCTTCGCTCCAGTTACCATCAGTTTGTGCGCGCCGGACTGTGGGGTATCAACAGAGATGATTTTTTCAACAAGACCGACGGTTCTATCAACGCCTTTATCGAAGCCTTTTTGGAAGAACGGGGCTGTCATTGGTACGAATACCCCACGCTGATCAATCGCGCTATCGACGGTGTCCCGGCTGCACAGCTACGCGTCTGGGATGTAGATGACGGCACTGATCCAATCGAAAAGCTCTGCGTATTGTATGGTCTGCCCAAGGGCACGCCTACCGAAGCCATGAATAAACGCTTGCCACAGCAGAAAATCAAGTTACTCCGCAATTTTCAGAGGGATTTCGGACAAGGGATTTATCTCACAAATCGCCGAGCTTTGATCCAGAAAATCGACTTGTCCGGCCTCCGCTACACGCCAGATCAGGCAATCTGTGACGGGATCGATCTACCCAGCAAAGATTTAGAAAAACGTTTCCCCGATATGGAGAAAAACCGCACCAAAGCCCTGGCTATGGACAATGGGGCTTGAGGTATCGATTTCAACGTTGCCTCGTGCAACGAAATCCAAATGAAATCATGAAGTTAATCTCCGAAAATTGTTGTTGGTGTCGAACTGGAACGCGGCAATAAGGCGACCTTGATCCGGCGCTGGAAATGTTCACCTCACTTTGTTTCAATGTAATTTCATTGCGCCAATGAATCGCTGGGAGCATGGTTGGAGGACTCCGGTGCCGGAGGGCGGTAGTCATTCCCCGAAAGAAAGTGCTGCGCCTCGAACGAATGTCAGTAATGCGAAAGCTGCGACGCAGAAATTGATAAGGCAATGGAGGTCCGGTCAGGGCCGTTCGCTACAATTGGGCCAACAACAGCGATCGGCACTAACCGCAGGTCATTCGAATGTTTGTCGCTTCTACTGCGGGCCGATCAATATCCCGATGCTCTCCAGTTTGTCGGCATTGCACCCGGCCGTTGCTTGCCAGTCCAGGGCGAATTCGGCAAAGGCGCCTTCGCTGGGTGGGCCTTTCACAGGCACAGCACAGGGGGTGACCAGCTCTTTTGAAACCACCGGCCCCACATAGACCGGCGCAACAGGATCACATGCGGTCAAAAGCATCGCGCAAAAAATCAGACAGTGGCGCATTGTATCCCTCCTGCTGGCGAAGGTGCTTAAACTCTACATCGAGCCCGGCCCGTTCATCACGCATCCGGCCCAGGTGCGCATCGAGGACGCGGCCCGCCTCCTGTGATTGCTCTAACTGGCGGTCACGCACTGCGATGGTTTGCTGTGCCACGGCCAGGGACGCGCTCAGGCGGCTATTACGCCACTTTAGGAACCCGGCGTAACTACCGAGTGCCAGCAGGGCGCAGAGCGCCGCCATGAGCGCGGAGCGGGTCACTTTTCCGCCCGCAGGAAGATACCACTTGCCTCGCCGCGCTTCATTTTGGTGTCTGGGATTTTGGCCCACTTCTCGAAGGCGGCTTTCAGGCGGTGATGGTATTTGTGCTTGGCATAGGCTGGGCCGTTGTAGCCGCGCGCGAACCCCGCCCAATCATGGCGGCGCAGCTCATCATCCAGCCCAGCCACAGTCGCCCCTTCTTGGGTTGCTTCATGGGCACTTTCAGCCCCTCACGTTTCCACAAACGCTCGACACGTTTGTCATTCACCTGCCAGCCCGCGTCCCTCAGCAAAGCAGCCACCCGGCGATAGCCATATCGACCGTACTGACGCGTCAGTTCGATCATGTCTGCGACGACCATCCGCGCTGTGCGTCACCAATCCCCAAACACCACAATCGAAGTGCTGACCCCCGATTTTCTCGGCAAGGGAGAGACGGGCCAGCTGGTGTTTGAGGCGGCGCCTGACGTGTTCAATCACAATCTTGAAACTGTGCCGCGCCTCTATCCGCGGGTGCGCCCCAGGGCGCGGTATTACAGTTCGCTGCGACTGCTGGATGACGCCAAACGGGCGCAGCCGCAGATATTCACTAAATCCGGCCTGATGGTTGGGCTTGGCTAAACACTTGACGAAATCCGTCAGGTGATGGACGATCTACGGGCCGCAAATGTCGATTTCCTGACCGTGGGCCAATATTTACAGCCCACCGCTAAACACCACCCGATTGACCGGTTCTGGTCACCGGAAGAATTCGCCCAGCTGGTGCAGATTGCCCGCGCCAAAGGATTCTTGGGCGTGTCAGCCACACCGCTGACCCGATCCTCGTTCCACGCTGACGAAGATTTCGCCGCTCTCAAAAAAGCACGCCAACACATGTTGGCAGTGTGAGCACAAAGTACAACGCAAAGGGAGGAATACCATGGAAGCGTTAACTTCAATAGTCGGAGCCATCAACGGCATAGTCTGGGGACCACTAATGTTGGTTCTCATTCTGGGCGTCGGCTTTTTCCTGATGGCCGGTCTGAAATTCATGCCGATCCTGAAACTGGGCACCGGCTTTAGGCTGCTGTTCAAAGGCCGCGAAACACAGGGGGAAGGGCAAATCAGCCCCTTCAACGCCCTGATGACCTCGCTTTCGGCCACCATCGGTACCGGCAATATCGCCGGTGTCGCCACCGCCGTCTATCTGGGCGGTCCGGGTGCGCTGTTCTGGATGTGGATGACTGCACTTGTTGGCATGGCCACCAAATATGCAGAAGCGGTGCTGGCGGTGAAATACCGTGAACAGGACGAGCTGGGCAACTTTGTTGGCGGCCCGATGTATTACATCAAAAACGGTCTTGGCGCCAAATGGGCCTGGCTTGGCGGTGCATTTGCACTGTTTGGTGCCATTGCAGCCTTTGGCATCGGCAACGGTGTGCAGGCCAATGGTGTTGCCTCGGTTCTGGAAGCAAACTTCGACGTCAACCCATCGGTCACCGGCGTTATTCTGATGGTGCTGACCGCTGCCGTTATCCTTGGCGGTATCACCCGCATTGGTGCGGTTGCCGGTAAACTGGTGCCCTTCATGGCCGTCAGTTACATCCTGGCTGGTCTGCTGGTTCTGGCCATCAACATTGATGGTATCGGCAATGCGCTGAACCTGGTCTTCACCCATGCCTTCACGCCTTCGGCTGCCGAAGGTGGCTTTGCTGGTGCGGCGGTCTGGATGGCGATCCGCTTTGGTGTGGCACGTGGCGTGTTCTCAAACGAGGCGGGCCTTGGCTCGGCACCGATCGCCCATGCTGCGGCCTCCACTGCTGGTCCTGTAAACCAGGGTTTGATTGCCATGCTGGGGACGTTTATCGACACTATCATTGTCTGCACAATCACCGGCCTCGCAATCATCGCGTCCGGTGCCTGGACCTCGGGCGAATCCGGAGCGGCGCTCACCTCGCTGGCTTTTGAAACCTCGCTGCCCGGCATCGGTGGCGCCCTGATCGCGGTTGCCCTGTCGATCTTTGCCTTCACTACCATCCTTGGCTGGTCCTTCTATGGCGAAAAATGTGTCGGTTTCTTCTTTGGCCCAAAGGCGCTGATGCCCTACCGTGTGATGTGGATTGTGATGATCTACTTTGGCGCCACCGCTGACCTTGGCTTCATCTGGCTGCTGGCCGATACGCTAAACGCCATGATGGCCATTCCGAACCTGATCGCGCTGGCCCTGCTAAGCCCGGTCGTCTTCAAGCTCACCCGCGAATTCTTCGCGTCTGGTGGCGCCACCGAAGGCCCCGGGACGCAGACCAAATAAGCGACCCCGACAAAACTCCGAAGGGCCGGCCAGCTGGCCCCTCGGGTCCCCAATTTGAAATACCCCCTTGAGGAGATGACAGATGGCCACCAAAATCCTGCTAACGATTGATCACACCGATGACACTTCGTGGAAAAAGGCGCTGCCGATTGCACTGGAACAGGCCAAATTCTACGGCGCCGAACTGCACGCTGTGGAGGTCATCCCCCAGATCATCCAATTGCCAAATCTGCCTGCCAACTATGGGGCTGGCGCCAAAGACTTCGTGCGCAAGGCGGTGCAGGCAATCCTCGATCATGGCAATGCATCAGATGTGCCGGTGCATATCGAAGAAGGCAGCGTCTACCGTGAAATTCTCAAACTCGCCCACAAAGGTGGTTTTGACATGATCATCATCGCCTCCGCCAAGGGGAATTTCCCCAATTACGAAATCGGCCCTAACCTGGCCCGTGTGGTGCGCAATGCCCATTGCACCGTCATGGTTATCCGCGACTGATCCCCTGCTGCCATAACCCTCTGAAAGAAGGCAGGGCGCGCTATACCTTCTTCACCAATGACGATGGCGGCATCATGGATGACCTGATCGTCGCCAATGCTGGCGATCACCTGTTTGTGGTGGTCAACGCCTCGATGCGCGATCAGGACATCCCGCATATGGCCAGCCATCTGGACGGCATCGAGGTCACCGAGATTTTTAATCGGGCGCTGATCGCGATGCAGAAACGCCGCCGCGAGGAGGGCGGCTTCCCCGGCGCCGCCCGCATCCAGCGCGACCTGGCGCAGGGCTGGTAGGGGATCAGCAAGAGAAGACTGACATTCCAGCGGCGCGTTGGGCCAACCAACGGTTGCGGCGTCGCGACGGTCGCTGATGCCTCATCTGGCTGCGAGCGATAACCGGACACAGAATCCATCGTTTAGCCAGAGCCGCCCCTTCTTCGATTGTTTCATTGGCACTTTAAGCCCCTCACGTTTCCACAAACGCTCAACACGTTTGTTATTCACCCATTGCCGACAGGCGGTGTTTACACCGCCGAGAGGGGCCAGCCTGCGTCTCTTAACAAGGCAGACACCCGGCGGTACCCGCGTCTGATCGAAGCGATGAAGATCAATAGCGAGGCGGCATTGCGGTCGGCCTCCTGGGGGCTTGGCCAGGTTATGGGATTTAATTGCTCTCTGTGCCGGTATTCATCAGCCAAGGACATGGTGACTGATTTCCTGGACAGTGAGGGCGCGCAGTTGGAAGCAATGGTTCAATTCATCATTTCGGCTGAACGACGGATCATGTGTCCGGCTGCGTCCCGAATATCGCGATCATGTCTGGTCGTACGACTTCGTCCATCACCGAACCGATGATGGCAGAGCGTTCAGGACATTGAACATCCTGGACGAACACAGCCGGGAATGTCTCGCGATCCGAGTGAAGCGGAAGCTGAACTCGACCGAGGTCATTGATGCTCTGACGGACCTGTTTATCCTTCGCGGCGTGCCTGCTTACATCAGGTCAGACAAAGGTCCTGAATTCATTGCTGAGGCCGTCAGGGACTGGATCAAAGCTGTCGGGGCCAAGACGGCTTACATCGAGCCTGGGTCTCCTTGGGAGAACGGATACTGCGAAAGCTTCAACGGGCGAATGCGAGACGAGTTGCTGAACGGTGAAATCTTCTACTCGTTACGCGAAGCCCAGATCATCATCGAAAGATGGAGGAAACACTACAACACCAAACGACCCCACAGTGCTCTGGGCTATCGCCCACCGGCCCCGGAAACCATCGTACCGGTGGACCAAAGGCCAACCATGCACTAACTTTCAACTTGGACCACGCAAGTGGGGCTGCTCAATCTCCTTGTCCAACCAGATCAGTAATGAACCCCGCTTCTTAAGGGCTTTGTTGCACAACTCAGTTTAGGGATTCATGTTGTGAATCCAGCATGGTAGCTGGTTGCCATGAGCAGCTGGGCACCGACGAGATACAAGACCAAGAACTGGTCGCACTATAACCTTTCCTTGAAGCGACGCGGTTC
>JABSSD010000165.1 GCA_013214575.1 Paracoccaceae bacterium
AGGTTATGCTGGGCAGGGGCATGGCCCTGGTCGGCGGCAAGCCGGGACCACCGCACCGCTTCCGTGGCGTTCTTGAGAACACCCCTGCCGTTGGCGTACATGAAGCCGAGGCTAGTCTGGGCTCTGGCGTCGCCCTGGTCGGCAGCACGCCGGTACCACCGCACCGCTTCCGTGGCGTCCTCGATGACACCTATACCAGTGTCGTACATGAACCCGAGGTAATTCTGGGCAGGGGCCTCGCCTTGGTCGGCCAATGGCAAAAATTCCTTCAGGGCAGCCTGATAGTCACCACGTTGATAGGCAACAACGCCCTTTTCGAATTCATGAGCAATAGAAATATCGCCTGTGAAACTAACGCCAACGGCCAATACCCCAGCTCGAAAATAGCTACCGAATTTCTCAGTCATGCCGCTAGCCTCAATCTATCCGCGCAGGCGATGATGTTGCGAACCGCTGTCCCCTTCTGTACCGCCTGATATTGGTCAGAACGCCTTGAAGGCTGTGCAGACGCGTTCGACCCTGTTGATTTAGGATTACTTAGCGCTCAGCCGCTCCATTTCACGGGCCTCTCGAACTAGGCCATCGAGCTTCCTGTGACCCTTGGTGAATCCTTGGGGCCTTAAGCACTCTTGCCTTATCTACAGTTTTGATGACCTGAAGACATACAGATAGGGGCTGAAATCATGGCCCCGGAAAAATCAACTGGCGTCATTACACCCGGAGCATTTCATCCTGTAGCGGGCTTATAGATGGCACTTGCCTTATTTGCGGCAGCCATTGCTTCCATTGCTTCGCCAGCGGTCATAAGCTTGGTTGTTGCACCGCTTGAGAACGCGCCAGAAGCACCGACGGCCAGTGCACATGCTGCCATTGCCATGTCGTCAGGAGCTTCAATTAACGCCACAACATCCTCAGCACCAAAACAAAAGAACAAGTGGTGGAGTTTACCTCCGACGGCCTCGACCAACGGGCGCGCTGCAACTTCTCTGTCTTGAGGATTGTCGACCATCGCTTTGAGCGCAGCAGCTGTATAGCGGGCTTGAAACATATACATTGGCATTGGAATTCCCCTTTTTTAGAAAGTTACTAAAACAGATGTTCCCCATGTAGAACGCCAGAAGGCAATGTCACGCGCCGGGCGACGTTGTTACAGCCTGGACCATGCATTTGTTGATGAACGGCAGTTCAAAACCCTGCGTCTGGCTCGATCATTGCTATCTCGTGCCCATGTCGGCGACATGTATCAAGTTTTGGGCAGGCCTTTTGATCCGCCTATCTATCTAGTTCCCTCATCCAAGAGCCTCTCAAATTCACCGGCACCGAGCAAATGCGAGTACTTGCGTATAAACGCTATGTTCGCTTGATCCTCGCACCACTCTATCTCAAACTGTTTACGCTGATATGTTCGCTGCCACATGCCCTTGGGTTTCCATGCAATGAAATGCGCTGTTCCAGGCTCGCCGCCCAACGCCATGCGCAGCTTGTTGGCACGTCTCAGCATCCTGTCGTGACGGTCCTCTGACTGGCTGCCGTAAGCGATGGAATAGCAGTGACGGCAAAGGAAGTATCGCCCGCCTGAAAACAGCTTGCCCACGCGCCGACCGCATTGCTGGCCGTTGACGACTCCAGGGCAGAGAAAATAGGGGCGCTGACCGCCGTAGTGGCAGCCGGTATAGGTCAGGGGCACATACTGAACTATCGGCTCCCAGTCGCCGCCACGCTGGCTGATGCGATAGTCGAAGATGACACGGCTTTCTTCGGTGCGAAATCCAATCTGTGAAATCACTTCGCCGTCACGCGACCAGGTCCAGTTGCCAGTAAAACCAGCGTTCAGACAACCCTTGCGGTTCATGTAATTCACATCCAAGGAACGGCAGCCTTCGGCCTTTTGCTTGTAGCTGGGTCGCCCAGAGCCATAGCCACCCATCAGAGCCACCTCAGATTTATTCCGAAATCAATAGGCAAGTCAGGGTTCCGCCGGTTCTTGGCCGTTGACTGTTCCTTCGTGTTGGTTGGTCTCTGCATTCCGTATTCCCTCCATGAGAGTGGTAGTATTAGTGTTCCATTCCAGAACCCAAGCGCACGGCTGAATTGGCTCTGACGGGTTCTGTAGCGGACCCACAATCAGGCCTTGGGTTCTGTGGCGGAACCATTCGGATGGCTGACGGGTCCGTATCAGAACCGCGAATTGTTTTTTGAGGCCGCCAATCTCGCCAATCATTGGTTGCAGCCTGGTTACCCTTGCTGGCCTGCGTCGGCTTTGTTGTCAGTCGCCAATCGTGAGCGCGCCGAGCGTACCAATCGCCGGGAACTTCTAGAGAAATGAAGCCTTTGCCCTCCAGCTCGACAAAAGCCCGCTGAACAGTCGCCTTGCCCAAGCCCAAGACTTGCGACGCCTCATTCATCGACAAATGAAGACGCCCATTGTTGCCGCCGTTGAACCGCACGTGAAGCTCAAACCACACCTTGGCTGCTGAACCAGACAGTGAGCGCCATGCTGGCGATTTGAGCATGGCATGGGACAGATTGATGTATTGCCCCTCTTCGGGACGCTTGCCCTTGGGCCTGTTCCTAGCCATTCACAGCACCTCCGCCGCGATTGAGCGCGCATTTGCGGAGTGGCGCAGGGGAATACCCCCCACGCCGTTTTCTGGTGACTCTGCCACCTCCATCATTCAGACGCCTCTTCATCTTTCAACGCCTGGGCAGAATGCGGCAGGTTCAGCAATCGCCAATTGGTTTCTGACTGAAGACTGTAATGGGCGATATTTTCTGGCCCACGATATTCAGCACGAATAGGCCACTTATAGTTTTTCTTGAGATTGCAAATGATAGCCCCCAGACGCCAGCCTGCGGTTTCACCAATCTCGTCCATGTGGTTGATAGTGCGCCCGTCGATAAGCGCCTTGCAGGTCCAGTAAACTTGCGTGCGGTTGCTGTGCCAGTGATTAGACATAATCGATACGTCCTTTGCTTAGTGTCAGGGGCTGAACGGAGTTGCTTTGTCCGCACCAGCGGAACCGACGTTCAAAATAAGTTGCATGGGAAGGGCACGATGTGGCATCAACTGGACTTGTCACGGTGGCAGTTGATGTCACTCGAAAGGCCCCTGCCCCGCGTGCGGAGTTGGGGTTTTTCATTGTGCGGCCTTTGTGCTGGGATCGACGCGCTGAGCGCTCAGATAGGCGTTCAAATCGGTCCCGTGATAGCCAATGCGCCGCCCAATTCGAATAAAGGCTGGCCCGGTGTTTCGGTGCCGCCATTGCGCAAGCTTTTCGGCGGTCCCGAGAACGCGGAGTTCAGAGTCTTCCGGGAAAAAGATGCGGTCGTCATCGTAGATGTTAGCCATCGGTAAATCCCTTTCTTGGATTTGTTTCGATAGCCTAAAATACCCTTCGCCTTTGCTAGCTTGCGACCCCCATTCAGGCCCGAAAAGCCTGCCCGAAAAGCCGACAAATTCCGCCGGATAGTCTCAATTTCGGGCGTAAAGCTCAGTAAGGACAGCCCGCAATCGGGTCTGCACAGTTGTTCGTCCAACCCTTCGACCCAGTCGCTTACCGGCGTAATCAATCAATTCCTGAATGCACGCGTCCTTTTTAGTAGGTAAAGCGCCTCGCTCATTCATTTCTCGTAGTCTTGCCTCCATGTTCGACCAGTCCACGGCATACGGCGCTCCTCTGCGTGGCCTTGTTAAGGAAGGGTTTGAAACTGCAAGAACGTCCGTTTCTAAAATCAACGCATGTCCGAATTCTCTTGCATTCACATTCGTACCAGATTGAAAATTGCTGCCTGCCAAAGCGAGTAAATCGGAGACCCTTACTCGAGTCGACACATACCGTTTTCCTTTAAATGAAACTTCATCTTGCCGGAATTTGTGAGTTATTCTAAACGCACCCGCCGGAACTGTAGTGAACTCGCCCGCCTCTTGGTATTGACCTTCTTCTGACAAATTTTCCCAGCGTTCCATGTCCAGTCCCTCAATAGGTAGTTCTCCCGAGTGAATGCCCGAAAACAACCTTGCCCAGACCTTCTCCAAATGAACGTCAAACAGTGAATTTGTTTCTTCCAAGAGAACTTCCAGCGGCCCACTATCTCTTATTCTCACCTTGGCTTCTTTGTACTCTAACAGCTTCTCTTCACGTTCCTTAGGGTCCCACTCTATCCCGGCAAAATACTCGTCATGCAATTTGACTGTCAGATAGGCATCGTCGATTACTCCCCACAAAATTGACGTTGCTGCTTCGGCATAGTTCCTTGGCACCTCAATTCCGGCGGCAGCGAAGTCTTCAAGTTCAAAAAACCGGAACTCAATCATCATGTTTTCAAAATTATCCGGCATTTCTTTCCAGTGAAATCTGGAGTCGATACCAATTGGCTCGCCGACTTCATTTGGCACAGGAGTATCGTACCAGACTATCTCCGGCACTTTACCAAATGCTAGGAAGTGAACTGCCTCTGAAAGAAAACACCATTCCGGCGTTTCAACCGCCTTATAAAACTTCATTCTTCACACCTTTGGACAAAACAAAACTACACCAAGACTTTGCCAAAATCCTTCGTCTGCCCAACAAATCAGAGCGCGCATAAGCCCGCTCAACATCAGAGCCGACTTGATGAGCCAGCGCCGCCTCTGCCAACTCACGCGGCGCGTTTGCGGCCTCTGAGGCCCAATCCCTGAAAGAGCTTCGAAAGCCATGCACGGTAAAGCCATCGCGCCCCATACGGCGCAAGAGCATCAGCATAGACATATTGGACAGTGGCCTGTGTCGTTTCTGCCCCTCAAAGACATAGTCCGACGCCATCGCCATGAGCGGCTTCAGTATCGCAAGCATTTCATCTGTGAGAGGTACGCGGTGTTCTTTGCCGCCCTTCATGCGCGCGGCTGGCACGGTCCATAGACGGGCCTCGAAATCAACCTCGGGCCAAGTCATATCCAGAACCTCGGATGTGCGACAAGCGGTCAGAATCGTGAATTGCAACGCCTTTGCCGCCGTGGCGCTGCGACCTTCCAATTCTGCATAGAATGCCGGGACGTCCTTCCAGGGCATTGCATCGTGATGCTGCACCTTGGCCTTCACTTTAGGAAGAACCCCAGCCTCTTTCACAGCCGTGACCGGGTTTTCCCCATCACGATAGCCAGAGGATTTTGCGACGTCCAAAACCGCCTTGATGCGCTGAGCCAGCCGCCTGGCCGTTTCGTGTTTTTCCGTCCAAATCGGAGAAAGGCACATCAACACTTCGGGTTGCCCAATGGCATCAACAGGCATCCGCCCAATCTTGGGGAACGCATAGTCACGCAAGGTGTTCAGCCATTGCTGCCCGTGCTTGGGGTTCTTCCATGTGGGGAGTCGATCAATGTGAACTTGGCGGGTCAGTTCTTCAAATGATGGTACGTCACGTTTGGCGTTGTAACGCGGGTTCAAGCCCGACTTGGCCATGCGTCGATACTCTAGCGCACGCTCACGCGCTTGATTGAGCGTCACAACATCTGCGCCACCCAGGCCAAAGTCAGTGCGCAGCGGAGCGCCCTTGGCGTTCTTCTGCCCCTTTACGGTGACGCGCACAATCCAGCGTCGCGCCCCTGAAGGGTCAACCACCAGATTTAGCCCTGCCCCGTCGCCATGACGCCCCGGACCAAGGTTCTCCACCAGTTTCCTAGTTAGCTTGCCAACCAGCGCCGCCATTCAACATACCACCGTTCATACCACACAGTGAAAGCGTAGCGGCGCAACCGAATGAAATCCAGAAAAACCTCAAAGTTGGGAAATAGCCCGACTTTACTGAGACTTATGATACCCAATGCTACCTAGGCAAATCAGAGAAAAAGTGAGGGTGGCGGACAGACAGGGATTCGAACCCTGGAGACGGTCTCCCGCCTACACACTTTCCAGGCGTGCGCCTTCGACCACTCGGCCACCTGTCCACTGCGCGGTATTTGACCGATGCGCGGTTAGAATGCAAGAGCCAACCTCGGAAAAAATCCACCCAGTGGCCGATTAATTCAGTCCTCCAGATGCAGGTAGACACGGCGGTTCAATTTGCCCTTCTTTTCCACTTTCCCAATGCGAATTTTACCGATTTCTCCGGTGTGTTTCACATGGGTTCCGCCACAGGGCTGCAAGTCGACCTGCAGGTCACCAGAGCCGATGCGCACCAGCCGCACCCGGCCTGCGCCTTTTGGCGGCGACACCGACATGGTTTTGACCAATTGAGGATTGGCCTGCAGCTCCGCCTCGGTGATCCACTGTTCGGTGACCGGTAAATCGCGGTCGATCAAGGCTTGCACCTGCGCCTGCAAAGCGGCCTTATCCGCCGGTGCCTCGGGCATATTGAAATCCAGCCGCCCCTTTTCAGCCCCAATTGAGCCGCCGCTGACCGGCAGCGGAACAACCACCGACAGCAGGTGCAGCGCCGTGTGCACACGCATATGACCAAAGCGACGCACCCAATCGAGCTGTTGGGTCACGTCGCTGCCGACCGGCGGCAATGCCTGGCCCTCGGTGGGGACCAAAACGATGGTGCCGCCTTCGCCCTTGACCGTCATTGCGATGGCACAGGTCCCACCCTGCCAGCTGAGCCCGCCAGCATCGCCGGGCTGGCCGCCCCCAGTGGGGTAGAACAGCGCCCGGTCCAGCACCACACCGCCTTGGTCTGTGTGGGCCAGAACCCGGCCGCTGGTGTCTCGCAAATAGGCGTCATTTTGGAACAGTGGATCAGTGGTCATTGTCGCCCTCAGGGTCTGCTAGATCGCTTTTGTCTGGATGTTCAACACGGCTGGGTGGCGGACTGTGTTGCGGCGCCCGCCTCATCTCACTCAACACTTCGGGATTGCGGATCCACAAGTCGCGCTGTGCAAACGGAATCTCGATGTTCTCTTCGGTAAAGCGGCGGGATATTTCAAAGTTCAGATCAGACCGCACAGACAGCACCCAGTTCACATCGCGCAGGATCGCCCTGATCTCAAAATCCAGACTGTCTGCGCCAAAACCCTGGAAAACCACGCTGGGTTCCGGGTTCATCAGTACCATCGGATGGGCCTTGGCGATTTCCAGCAGGATCGCCTGAATGCGCCGCGGATCGGTGCCATAAGCCACTCCAACGGGCACGATAACCCGGCCCACGGTATTGCCCCGGGTGTAATTGGTAACCGTGCCGGTGATCAGATCCGAGTTTGGTATGATCACATCGGTACGGTCAAACGTCTCAATCCGGGTTGAGCGCACCGAGATATCGCGAACATATCCCATGATGCCGCCGACTTCGATCCAGTCGCCTTTTGAAATCGGCCGTTCAACCAGCAGGATGATGCCAGAGACAAAGTTCGAAACCACCGTCTGCAAGCCAAAACCAATGCCAACCGACAGTGCCCCGGCAACAATGGCCAGTGACGAGAGATCCAGCCCGGCCCAGGAAATGGCCACCACAGCGGCGAGGAATATCCCCAGATAGCCGGTGCCCGAGACAATGGCGTTCTGCCCGCCCGGATCCAGATTGGTTTTTGGCAACAGCGCGTTGCGCAGGCTGCTCTGCACCATACGGGTTGCGACATATCCAATGGCAAAAACCAGGGCAAACATCAAAAATGAACTGGGAGAGATGCGGGAGCCACCCAGTTGAAACCCGTCCATGAACCTGGCCCATAATTCGGTCAGATCCGCCACCCTTGCGCCCCAGACCAGCGCCAATACCGGCACCGTCAGAATTGCCAAGCCAAATCCAACCAGCACCGAAAACAGGGAATCCTGTGCCGCCTCGGGGTCTTGGGTGACCAAGGCATAGATGGCACCAATAAAGCGCTGAAAGATCAGTGCGGCGGACATCACAAACAGGGTTATAGCAACCGGATAGATGATCGCCTCTGCGGCATGAATATAGCCAAATACGGCCAGAACCGGGGCCAGAAGGCCCAACAGATAGACCGCACGCCGGATGGCACCAACAAGCTTATTTGCGCCCGCAGCGCCCCCAGTTTCCCCAGCGCCCCCAGCCTCGCTGTTGTCCTTGGGGGCCTGAAAACGCCCCAAGCCAAGTCTCTGCACCCGGAAAAGGAGCAGCGAGGTGGTCAGGATAATTGGAAAAGCAACCACCGATCGGGTGATCTGGGACAGGTTTTCCACCTGATCAACTTGAATGATGAGATCCCGCAGGACCAGCATTACCGCAACCAGGATGATCAATAGGCGTAATTCACGCTGCTGCATTTGCGAAATCGGCACCAGCGCATTCTGATCAGCGGGGGACAACACGTGCTGCCCCAGCCAATTGAAAGCCAACAGGATCGCGGCCCAGCCCGGCACTGTCTCCAGTATCAACGATCCCCGCACCCCCAGCACCCCGGACACCGAAATGGCCTGGGTCAGAAAGATCACCCCCAAAAGCGGCAAAAAGGCTTGCACCAGGGACACCAGAAAGCTCCATACGCTGGTGTCTTTTATGCCGAATTGGCGCAGATAGCTGCCAACCAGGCTTGCCCATTTCTGGCCCCGCATAACCAGCAATCCGCCCACAAGGACCAGGCCCAGAATGAAGGGAAGTTTGTTTTGTAAGTTTTCGCGTGTTGTATCGCTCTGGACCTGCAACAGGGTCTCGTTCCAAAGCGCTGTAATGGCGGCAGATATTTCGCGCATGGCTTTGGGCCAATGCTCGGGGTTCAGCGGCGATGGGCCACGCTTCAACAACGCCTTGGTCTGACGTTTGCGAATAATGCGGTCGATTTCCGAGATCAAACCGTTGGCGCGATTGTGGGCCTCTTCTGACACCACACGCGGCACCCGCAGTGCATTGAGCTGATCATTCAGCGACGAACGCAGGGCGGCAATATCGCCATCCTCGACCTCGCCCTCGCCGGGCGCTGGCCCAAGGGCGCTGAGCTGGGACGTCAGCGTTCCAATGCGGTCCGCGTTGTTGTCCCGTGCTTTGGCAAACACTTCCCTATTGTCTGCAATTTCCTGCCGCAGCACCTCGAGAGACGCTGACGAGGCGCGGTCTTTGTCTATCACCAACTCTGCCCGCTCAGCGGTTTTGAGCCAGGCCTGATAATAGTCCCGTGCTTCTGAGGTCAATTGTGCCTCAGCCCCCCCAGCGCCCCAAACAGCAAAACAAAGCACCGTAAGGGCCAGCCGGAGGATCTGCATTATCTGCCTCATGTGTCTTCGAATACCCCCGGGATGGAGGCAGGGGTATGGGTCATCCAGTCCGGCACTGGCAGGTTTTTCTCGCGCAGGAATTCCGGGTTGAACAGCTTTGACTGATAGCGGGTGCCATAATCCGCCAGAATGGTCACAATGGTGTGGCCCTTGCCCATATCCTTGGCCATTCGCACGGCTCCGGCGATATTGATCCCCGAAGAGCCACCAAGCACCAGCCCCTCGTCATGCAGCAAGTCAAAGATATAGGGCACGGCTTCGTCGTCTGGCACCTGATACGAGAAATCAGGGGTAAAACCTTCCAGGTTCTTGGTGATCCGCACCTGACCGATGCCCTCGGCAATAGAGCTGCCTTCCATCACCATCTCACCGGTGGTGTAATAGGAATACAACCCGGCCCCCATCGGATCGGCCAATCCCATTTTGACGCCCTTGGGCTGCAGCGCTTCGGCAACGCCAACCAGCGTCCCGCCTGAGCCTACCGCACACACAAAGCCATCCACCTCGCCATTGGTCTGTTCCCAGATTTCCGGCCCGGTGGTTTCCAGATGCGCCTGTTTGTTGGCGAGGTTATCGAACTGATTGGCCCAGATCGCCCCGTTCGGCTCGGTCTTTGCCAACTCGGCCGCCAGACGCTCGGAATAGCGCACAAAGTTGTTGGGATTACGATAAGGCGCGGCGGGAACCTGCACCAGCCGAGCCCCAGCCAGCCGCAACATGTCCTTTTTCTCTTCGGACTGCGTCTCCGGGATGACGATGACCGTCTTGAACCCCATTGACGCGCCAACCAGCGCCAGGCCAATGCCGGTATTGCCAGCGGTGCCTTCGACAATGGTGCCGCCGGGTTTCAGATCGCCACGGGCGATGGCATCCTTGATGATATACAGGGCAGCGCGGTCTTTCACCGACTGGCCTGGGTTCATGAATTCGGCTTTGCCCAGAATCTCACAGCCAGTTTCGTCGCTGACGCGGTTGAGACGAATTAGCGGTGTATGGCCTATGGCGTCAGCCAGATCACGTGCGATGCGCATGGTTTCCCTTTCGATCAATTGCCTAAGATGTAACCAAGGCCCGGGGCGACCTCAAGGAAAGAACACACAAGGGTTATCCCTGCCGCAACCTGTCCCGGTGTCTGGCCAGCCATAACGCCGCAGTTACCAGCGGCATATCCAAATAAGACTGAGCGTCGACTGCGGCCATCAACGCGTCAAACCCGATCAGCTTGCAGCGAATATCCTCGCCCTCTGAGGCCAGCCCGCCGCCGGCCTGTCGCATGGTCAGATCGCTAATTCCGACAAAAATGTGAATGAATTCACCGGATGCGCCGCTCGACGGATAGACCTGCGCCACTGGCTCCAGCGCCGACAGCGTGACCCCGGCCTCCTCCATCGCCTCGCGGTGCGCCGCCTGCTCGGCACTCTCACCGGGATCAATCAACCCAGCCACCGGTTCCCACATCCAGGGGCGCTGTTCGCCGGCAATGTAAGTGGCGGCGCGAAATTGCTCGATCAGTAGCACCTCGTCACGCACCGGATCATAGGGAAGAACCACAGAGGCACGGCCAACCAGCGCCGCACACCGGTTTATCACCGGGCTCAGGCTGCCATCATAGCGCCGGTACTGCAGGTCAACCTCATCCATCGCAAAGAAGTTGAGATGTGCGCGCCGGTGGGTATGCACAATGACATCCTTGCTCAGGTCGCGCGCAGGGTCGCCAGCCCGATCCTGTGCGGCCAGCCAGGCCGCAGCCCGGATCCGAATTGAGGGAAAGCACTTGGCGACCTCTGCTGCGGTCATCTGCCCCTGATAAGACATCACCTCTTGTGCCGCCCGCAGAGTCAGCGCCCCCCAATCGGTGATCCAGTGCTGCAAATCCCAAACCTCGCCGGTCTGCCACAAGCCGAGCTGAGGGAAATAGACCTGTGCAGCGGCCTGCTCGCCGTCCTCAGTTTGCACCACCACATCTTTCAGGTCGTAGTCAAATCCACCCTCATAGAAATTCAGCGCGGCGACATCATCTTGCGACAGGCCGCGCACCAAGACGCCCTGCGCCACATGATTGCTGCGTTCCTCGATGGCGGGAAAAATCTGCCCCCGCACCGCAAAAGCCCCATGCCCGGAAAGCTCGGCCTGCGATACATTCAGCGCTGCACCCGACCGGCCCAGCACCAGCTCCAGCAAGCGTGAATAGCGTAATGTTCCGTAGAAGAATAGATCAGCCACGTCCGGTAACCCTTTTAGATAAAAACGAATTCATCGCCAGCGACGGCTGGCGCTTTCAGTTACCAGCCCCGATACAAGGGCGCCGATCAACACAGTCGCTATAACTTGCGGAACAAAAATATCAGTGGCGTAACCCAAGCCAATCACAAAAATTTGTGACAAGGCTTCAAATGGCCCATCATAGCGATTGCGCATCGCCAATCGGAACATCTCGTCGATACCGTAGGTAAACAGCCCCCAGAACATCATGACGGCGACACCGCTGATACCATTGTTGATGGCAGGCACCCTGCCCCGACCGGCGCGTTTGCCCATCACCACCCAACCGACCACCAGGCCGATCGCCATATTGAAATAGGTAAAGTTGCCGAAATTGGTGCCTTCCGGCATCAGCGGTTTGATCTCTTCTGACAGAATAAAGGCAAGGAGGGCCAGGCAAAGGGCCGCCGTTAGTTTGGCTCCGGTGGGCATAAGGACTAAATCCGTCTAGCGATGTGAAACTGTGATCTGCGTTACGTCACAGGTTCCCGTTTTAAATGACGCGGCGCAAGAGGTTAGATAAAAATTCCACATCCGTCGAAATCTCTCGTCAAATCCCATGCCGGTGATCTGCTGCCAACGGGCATTAAACGTCGCGCTCCATAAGCGCAATGTCCGGTCGTAACTGGCGCCAAATTCCTTGCTCTGAACCACGCTCAGGCCCGCCTGGTCGATCTGTTGGAGAAGCACCCGTGGACAGGGCAGCATCCCACCCGGAAAGATGTATTTCTGAATAAATCCAATACCTTTACGGTATATTTTCCACCGATTGTCGGCGATGGTGATGATCTGCAATGTAGCCCGTGCACCGGGCTTCAGACGGTCATGCACCGCTTGGAAATACTGTGGCCAGTATTGCTCTCCCACCGCTTCGAACATTTCAATTGAGGCGACACCATCGAACTGTCCACCACAGTCGCGATAATCCTGCATGCGCAGCTCGACCAGATCCGTCAATCCCGCCTTTTCGATACGCTGAACTGCAAAATCAAACTGCTGCTGACTGATGGTCAGGCCAGTCACCCGCAGCCCATGCTCGCGTGCTGCATATTCGGCAAAGCCGCCCCAGCCACAGCCAATTTCAAGAATGTGATCGCCGGACTTGACCCCCATCTGATCCACCACGGATTGATATTTGGCCTGCTGAGCCTGTTGCAGGCTTTCCTCTCCGGTGACAAACAACGCGCTGGAATAGGTCATCGTGTCGTCCAGCCAAACGCGATAGAATTCATTGCCGAGATCATAGTGGGACGAGATATTTTTGCGGGCCTGCCTGCGGTTGTTGCGCTGCAACCAAAAGCGAAAGTTTTCATAGGCGCGCAGCAGCCTCAGCCCCGGAAAATTGTCGTATACCCTGTCGCCACCCATATGGATGAGATCCATAAACGCCTGCAGATCTGCACTGCTCCACCAATCGTCAAGATAGGCGTCACAGAACCCCAGTTCCCCTTCGCGGATCAATCTGGCAAACACATCGGCATTGTGAATATGTAAATCAGCGCTGGGTCCGGGCAGCGCGCCTTTGGCTAAAAAGACGCGCCCATCCGGCAGCTCGATTCTCAACTGACCGGCTTTAATTCGGCGCAGCTTGTCAAAGACAGCGATGAAATACCGAGGCAGGTCCGATTGGCCGTCGGTGGATGTGAATGGCATTCTCTTCCCCCATGTTCATAGGGAGAAGCTAGGGCGCGAATGGAACTCAGGCAAGAAACCTGGCCCCAGACGCGATTGCCTCGTTAGGCTGCAGCTGCGCGGTCAGAGCACGTAATCAAGCGCCGAAATCAGTTGTTCAATTTCAGCCTCAGAGGTATAATGGGTAAAGCTCAGGCGCAGCACACCGGCGCTAGGATCAATGCCCAGAGCCTTCAATGCACGCACCGCATAAAAATCGCCGCCGCCCGCCATAATCCCCATTTCGGCCAGTTGTGCGGCAACCGGCTCTGCTGCCACCTTAAGCTGCAGCGCAACGGTCGGCGCCCGAACCGCGGCGTCGGCAGGGCCGATCAAGCGAACATCATTGCGATCCTTGACCGCATCCAACAGTGGTTGCAGCAGCTTGACCCCATGCGCCCGCATCAGATCATGCACAAAAGCCGCCCGCAATGCCGGGTCTGTTTGCGGGCCACCGTGGTGGTCACATAACATGTCGATGTAATCGGCAATCCCTGCACAGGCCGCCACTTGGGCGTGATCGGGACCCGCCGGGGTAAAGCGTTTATAGCCCACGTCACCGTTGAAATAATGTGCCTGATTGGGCAGCAATTCAGCCAAGGCCCGCCGGACAACCATCACCCCCTGATGTGGACCAAAGGTCTTGTAAGCGGAAAACAGATATATATCGGCGCCCAGTTCAGCAACATTCGGCAACCCATGCGGCGCATAAGACACCCCGTCCACACAGACAAAAGCCCCCGCAGAATGGGCCATCGCGGTGATCTCGGCCACCGGGTTAATCTCACCAACCACATTTGAGCAATGTGGAAAACAAACCAAACGCACCTTTTCGTCCAACAGCTTTGCCAGATCCTCCAGATGCAAATGCCCCGATTGCGGGTCTATCTGCCATTCCCGGATCTCAATGCCGCTCTCCGCCAGGCGGCGCCAGGGCCCCGAGTTTGCCTCGTGGTCCTGATTGGTCACGATGATGGCCTCGCCCGGTCCGACAAACGTCCGGAACGCCTGTGACAGAACATAGGTATTCTGTGTGGTTGAGGGACCGAAGCTCAGCTCATCACTCTCAACCCCCATCATCGCCGCCAGACGCTGGCGGGCCTCATCCATCTCGGCGCCACCCAGTATTGAGGCCTGATAAGGCGCGTAGGGCTGCACCTTACGTTGGGTATAAAACCGGGTCAGCCGGTCAATCACGGACTGGCAGGTATAAGATCCGCCCGCGTTCTCAAAAAATGCCTGCCCCTGCAGGCTTGGCTCTGCAAAGAGCTGGAAACTGGCTGCGTGCGAATTCAAGATCCAATGACATGGTGACTCCCCGTTTTGTAGGAGAATTCCTGCCGCGATTGACAGTTCAGGTCAAGCTCCGGCACCGCTGGCAAAAACTGACGTCAGGTCTTGGTCGGCAGGCCCGCTCAAAAACAGCGGCCAGCTCGACAGGGCATCGTCGCGCTGGCCGGAACATTCGCCTACATCAGGGTTAGAAAATCAGGCGTTTACGTCAACCACAACCCGCCCCTTGATCTGACCCTTCAGAATATCCGCCCCCAACCTGGGCAGATCACTCAGCCGCGCCGGCTGTATCATCGCCTCAAGCTTGTCCAACGGCAGATCCGCAGCAATCCGCTTCCAGGCCCGCAGCCGGTTGTCATAGGGCTGCATCACGCTGTCGATGCCCAGCAGGTTCACACCGCGCAGCAGAAACGGAATAACCGTGGTCGGCAGCGCGGCGCCGCCAGCCAGCCCCACCGCCGCTACCGATGCGCCGTATTTCATCTGACCCAACACCCGCGCCAGCATGGCACCACCAACCGCATCCACACAGCCGGCCCAGCTTTCCGCTTCCAGTGGCCGCTTTACGGTTTCATTCAAATCCTCCCGCGCCACAATCTGGCTCACCCCCAGCGAGGTCAGGTATTCCGCCGTTTCAGGGCGACCGGTGACCCCAGCCACCTCATAGCCAAGCTTCGCCAAAATCGCCGAGGCGATCGAGCCCACACCGCCGGCAGCGCCAGTCACCAGCACCGGACCATGACCCGGTTCCAGACCATGATCCTCCAGCGCCATCACCGCCAACATGGCGGTGAATCCGGCGGTACCCACAGCCATCGCCTGACGGCAGTCCAATCCCTCGGGCAAGGGCACCAGCCAATCCGCTTTGACATTGGCCTTTTGCGAATAGCCGCCCCAATGCGCCTCGCCAACCCGCCAACCGGTCGACACCACCTTATCGCCCGGCTGATAGCGGTCATCAGAACTGGTCTCGACGGTCCCGGCAAAATCAATTCCGGGCACATGTGGATATTTGCGCACCAATCCGCCGCCGGGGCCGATGCACAGACCATCCTTATAGTTCACAGTGGAATACTCCACCGCCACCGTCACATCCCCCAAGGGCAGCTGATCCAGATGGATCTGCTCCACCGCCGCCGAGGTTTTCTTGCTCTCTTCGTCCCGGTTCACAACCAATGCATTGAACATCATCTTCTATCCTTCTTCGCTTCTCTGAGCTGCCCTGACCTTCATTCATCTGGCCATAAATATCCCCGGGGGGCCGCAGGCGGGGGCAGAGCCCCCATTTTTCGAGTGCCAGATCCCTCCCTTGACGGTGGCTTGCCCGGTGACACACAGGCTTGCTTTTTAAATGTCAGACTTTTAAATGTCAGACAAATGAAAAATGCTCCGCATAGATATCACTACATCAGGATATGACAATGAAGATCGATCCCAACAGCTCAGCCAACCTCTCGGCTCAGATTGCCAAGGCCATAAGGGACTCGATTGTTGCCGGCGACCTGATCATTGACCAACGGTTACCCTCAGAGGCTGAATTGGCCGACTACTTTCAGGTTTCGCGACCGACAGTTCGCGAAGCTCTGAAACGATTGGCCGCCAAATCCCTGATCCGAACACAACGCGGTGCGACTGGCGGCGCTTTTGTCAATCGGATCAGCTTCGAAGAGGCGTATTCTGATCATGTCACCACCTCCACCTTGTTACTATCGATGAATGCGGTCAGCTTTGATACCGCCTGTGAGGCCCGGTATGCACTGGAACGCGCCTGCGCCCCCCTGTCCGCTCTGCGCCGCACCCCCGATCAACTGGCCACCATGCGCGGCGAAATACTGCGGCAAAGCCAACCAAGCCTGACTGACGAATCCTTTTGCGAGTCTGATGTGGCATTTCACCGGGCCCTGGTTGATGGCGCCGCCAATCCGGTGCTGTCGTACCAACTGGCCGGATCGATTGAAGCCATGCAACCGCTGATGAATATGATCACCTTCTCGGCCCGGTCCCGAGAGAAAATCATCTCACTGCACAGCCAAATCACGGATGCCATCGAAACCAGAGACGGCACTGCAGCCACCCTTGGTCTAAATGACCTCGAGGCCGAAACCCGCAGTCTTGCCACCAGCGTTTTTGCGGATCGTTCCCCCTGATCAAAACACCTCTTCGCCCTATTTTGACATTTCTTCCTTTTTACCTCTTCAACTTCACGCCGTCCGGCCCTATATTGTCACTGTTCCCTCGGGGACTATGGACATAAATGCGCTCGTAATAAGCGGATCGGACCCGGGGGCGGTACCCGGCGTCTCCACCAAACATCCCTCATTTGGGGATCATGGGGACGAAATAGGATCGACGGACGTCTAAAGGAGTTAGCTTTGTCTCGGCTGTCTGCCACCGTTACCGGCGAAAACTGTACAATTGCAAATGACAATCGTGCTCCGATGGCTCTGGCTGCGTAAGCAGTTCGAGAAATCGAAACTTAAGTCCTTGCGCTTTGCAGCGTAAGGCGGGGTTCGCAGGTACCTGGCAACAGAAACCTGCACTACCCTCCCCTCCATATATTTCTGCCCCTATCCGGGATGCGCCTAATGCTGAAGGCAGCCGCCAACCTATGGTGAGGCTTCGCTTAAATCACAATTAGCGCACCCCAAATTCACCTTATCTTCATGCTTCCGGCTGAAATTCGAATTCAGTATTGAAGGCGAGACGATGACCATGACGAAGACCGAATTACTACAGTATTGGTTCGACGAAGTTTGGTCGAATGGAAACATGAGCGTTGTAGACCAAATGTACGGCCCAGACACCTTATCCACCGGTGCCATTTTGATTGCCCCATTCCGACGCGAGGACATTCGCGAATTGGTGACTGCAATTCGCGAACTGCTAAGCAACATCCGGGTCACCTTCAGTCACAAAATGGAACAAGAGGACTGGTTAGCTGTGCGCGCTGTGTTCGACGCCGAACGGCCAGACAATGGGGCGAAAATTGAGATGACCGGGCAAATGTTCATCCGTTTTGAAGGACAAATCATCGTCGAATCTCATAGTCACTTCAACTACATGTCCCTGTTCGAGCAGTTGGGCCAGATACCGCCAGATGCCATACCGGTTTTACTGACGGGACAAGCTATGAAATGGAAATAGCTTGCTCTCTTGACAGCAGTGAGTGCCGCGTTACTGGTTGACCCCATGGGGATATATACCCCCCGTAAGGCTGAGGCCCAAGGCTTGCATCCAAGTCTCCGTTGACGGAAAGCGGGCCCGAAAGGATACCCCGTGGCGATTGCATTGGCTAAAATCAACCCGACATCGTTGATGCGCCGGTTCGCCCCGGCCGAGACCTATGACTGGTCAGCGGTGAGCAATTGATACGCCCCTCGATGGGGGACATGCTCCGCGTTTTTGGGCGCATCGGCTTGCTCAGCTTTGGCGGCCCGGCGGCACAGATTGCCGTGATGCACCGGGAACTGGTCGAAGACCGCCCCTGGTTAAGCGAGGCTGGATTCCTTCGCGCCCTGTCGTTTTGCATGCTGCTGCCCGGCCCCGAGGCGATGCAGCTGGCGACCTATGCGGGCTGGCGATTGCGTGGCGTTGCCGGCGGGCTGCTGGCTGGGCTGCTGTTTGTGATACCCGGCGCCCTGATCATCGGCATTCTGGTCGGGCTTTACGCGGCCTATGGCGAGCTGGAGCTGGTGCAGGCTGGATTTCTGGGGATCAAAGCCTCGGTGGTGGTCATAGTGTTGCTGGCCCTGCGCAAACTGGCCTCCAAAGCGCTCCACGGCATCCAGGCATGGGGACTGGCCGGGTTGGGGTTTATTGGCTTGTTTGCGCTGAACCTGCCCTTTCCACTGATCGTGCTCGGAGCTGGCCTGTATGGGCTATTGCGCGGGGGCGGTGGCGCCCAGGCCGAAGGGGCAACACAGGCTTTGGACCTTTCACAGGCGGCGCGGCAGATTCTGATCTGGGGTGGTCTTTGGCTGCTGCCGCTGATCGCCCTCAGCCTGTCAGGCGCAACTTTTCTGGCCAACATCGGCTGGTTTTTTGCCAAACTGGCTGTCGTCACCTTTGGCGGCGCCTATGCGGTACTGGCTTATATGACCCAGACCGTGGTGGAAAATTATCACTGGATCTCAACCGAACAAATGATCGACGCCCTGGGTCTTGCCGAGACCACACCGGGGCCTCTGATCCTGGTCACCCAGTTTGTCGCCATGCTGGCCGGGCTACAGGCCCAGGGCCCGGCGCTGGGGCTTGCGGCTGGCTTGGTGGCGCTCTGGGCCACTTTCATGCCCTGTTTTCTATGGATCTTCCTGGCAGCACCCTATGTTGAGCAAATTTCCTCGCACCCCCGGCTGGGCGCCGCCCTGAAAGCCATAACGGCGGCTGTGGTGGGGGTTATTCTGAACCTGTCGGTCTGGTTCGCCCTGCATGTGCTGTTCGCCGAGATCAATCGCTTTGACTATGGGCCGCTGTCGCTGGCGCTGCCCGCCAAGAGCAGCTTGGATCCGGTGGCGCTGGCTCTGGTTTGCCTGGCTGCAGTCGCCACCGTGCTGACCCGCGGCAGCATGGTGTTAACCCTGCTGCTCATGACTTTGGCGGGGCTCGCCGCCAGCCTGCTGCCGATGGCGGGATAACCGGGCCCCCAATCCGGAAACAACAGGGCATCAGCCCGTAGGATATTCACAAAATCTATCCGGCTCCTCTTTTGTTTCTGTTCGAATCCCCTATGATTGGGACCAGACCAAAAGGGTGATGATATGTCCCGCGACATCGACTACGGAAATCTTATGCATACAGCTATGCGCGGTCTGATCCGGACCGTGTTGCTGGATATTGCCGACAAAGGGCTGCCTGGAAATCACCATTTCTTTATCACTTTCGACACCGACCACCCGGATGCCGAATTGGCTGATTGGTTGTCTGACCGCTATCCCGGCGAAATGACCGTGGTGGTGCAGCATTGGTTTGATAACCTGGATGTTGGCAAGGATGGCTTTGCCATAACACTGAATTTTGGCGACGCGCCGGAACCGCTGTATATTCCCTATGACGCGATCAAGACCTTTGTCGATCCATCGGTCGAATTTGGCCTGCGCTTTGAATCTGCGGATGAAGACTCAGATGGGGGCGCAGCCGCAGCGGTTGCTGAAACCGATGATGATCCCCAGGAAGACTCCAAGCCGGATGCGGATGTCGTGTCCTTGGACAGCTTCCGAAAGTAACCTTAGACAGCTGTAGTTCCGTTCAATCCCTGCCCGCAGCCGCAGTCGCAAGACCGGTTGCGGGCCTTACTGGCGCGACAGAAATGTTGAAATAAACCTGGTTGGAATACCGTTGCGGTGAGAGTTGAAATTCAACTGCAACCCTCCCTCAACCAGGGTGCGGTCATATTGCTGCATCTCATAATCACCATTCGGGGCCACAAACATCGAGAACACCGTGAGTGTGTCTCCGGTAATCCGGCTCCAGACATAGGGTTCCCCCTTCATCGGGTCCAATTGTTCTGTGTGACCAAAGACATTGCGTTTCATCGCCGCTGAAAACACACCATCACGTTCCGTTGGTTGAAACTCGATCTGGTAGGATTTGAACTTGCGCCGCCCGTCACTTTTCTCGGTGGTGGAGCTCCAGGTCACACTATAGCCGATTTTGGTTTCCCGGATGACCACGCTCATATCCCGAAGAGAGATGTCCCCGGCCCGCGTCTCGACCTCTGCCCGCCCCGAATACTCACCGACAAAACGTGACATATCCGCGAAAGCGATTTGCCCTGACAGGGCTATCGCCGCCAAGATGACGGGTAGAGCGAGCAACACTTTACGAGCCACCGCTTTTGGGATGCAATAATAGACCACGGAACCTCCTTGGGGCGAACACCAGCTTACCCCCTACTGTAGCCATCTCAGGCCAACAGACAATGCTTTGGCGAAAATATGAGCGCCGCGGCCCCCTATACCTCAGGACGTGAACCTCTATGCTGCGTGCAACTGGCCAATTGCACCTCGGCGATGCCCGGGGTACACCGCATACAATCGCATACCAGACGGAGATGATGGATGTCCGAGACCCGCACAGAAACCGACAGCTTTGGCCCACTCGAAGTTCCCGCAGACAAGTATTGGGGCGCTCAGACGCAGCGCTCGATCATCAATTTCCCGATCGGTTGGGAACGTCAGCCCATCGCCATTGTGCGCGCCCTTGGCGTGATCAAAAAGGCCTGCGCCCAAGCCAATATAGACCTTGGCAAACTGGACGCCGAGCGCGGCGAGGCGATCATTCAGGCCGCAGCCGAGGTCTATGCCGGCAAGTTCGATGACAATTTCCCGCTGGTGGTCTGGCAGACAGGCTCTGGCACCCAGACCAACATGAACGCCAACGAGGTCATTGCCAACCGGGCGATTGAAATTCTCGGCGGCGTGATCGGTTCCAAACAGCCGGTGCACCCAAATGATCACTGCAACATGGGTCAGTCCTCCAACGACACCTTCCCCACTGCGATGCATATCGCGACGGCGGAGATGGCCCATAACATCTTGCTGCCCGGCCTGGAGAAACTACACGCCGCAATGGTCAAAAAAGTCGAAGACTTTGAGGGCATTATCAAAATTGGCCGCACCCATACCCAGGACGCCACCCCGCTGACCCTGAGCCAGGAGTTTTCCGGCTACACCCACCAGATCGCGATGGGCATCAGGCGGGTCAAAACTGCGCTGGGTTCAATCTATGAACTGGCACAGGGCGGCACCGCTGTTGGCACCGGTCTGAACACCCCCAAAGGTTGGGGCGAGAAAGTCGCCGCCAATATGGCCGAGATCACCGGCCTGCCCTTTGTCACCGCCCCCAACAAGTTCGAAGCGCTGGCCGCCCATGACGCCATAGTCGAAATCTCCGGAGCGCTGAAAGTCGTCGCCGTATCGCTGTTCAAGATCGCCAACGACATCCGCCTGCTTGGCTCTGGGCCGCGCTGTGGCCTGGGTGAATTGATCCTGCCGGAAAACGAGCCCGGATCGTCAATCATGCCGGGCAAGATCAACCCAACCCAATGCGAAGCGCTGACACAGGTCTGTGCTCAGGTATTGGGCAATGATGCCGCCGTCGGCTTTGCCGGCTCTCAGGGTCATTTTGAGCTCAACGTCTACAAGCCGATGATGGCCTACAACGTGCTGCAATCCATGCAGCTGCTGGGCGATGCGGCCTCGGCCTTTACCGATAATCTGGTTGTGGACCTGCAGGCGGATCGCGATCGCATCGAAACGCTGATGCGCGAAAGCCTGATGCTGGTGACCGCTCTGGCGCCCGAGATTGGCTATGACAATGCCACCAAGGTTGCCAAGACCGCACATAAAAACAAAACCACACTCAAGCACGAAGCGATTGAGCTGGGCTTTGTCGATGCCGAGACCTTTGACCGGGTTGTGCGTCCGGAAAACATGGTAGGCCCCAAGTAATGGCAGAGCCGGTCAACCTGAACCGGTTCAGAAAAAACCAGGCACGGGCCGAGAAAAAGGCCCGTGCCAACCAGAATGCAGTCAAATTTGCCCGCAACAAGGCTGAGAAACAGCTGGACCGCAGAACGCTCGAAAAGGCCAGGCGTGATCTTGATGGTCACCAAAGCGAGCCATGAACAGACGCCCCCGCAAACATTCTCTGACCCTGCGCGGCCATCGCACCTCGGTCTCGCTTGAGGACGAGTTCTGGGCCGCCTTTCGCAAAATTGCCGAAGACGACGGTCGTCCGATCAACGTATTGGCCGCTGAGATCGACGAATCCCGGGGCACCGACTGCGGCCTGGCATCGGCGATCCGGCTGTTTGTGCTGAGGCGGTTAACCTCACCTTAACCTTGACCGGGCAGGCTTAGACCATGCCAGTCCCTGCCCCTCTCTCTGCGGATTGCTGGATGATGCACTTGTTCAGCTCCAAAGCGGCGCAAAACGGTGCGGTCATTCGGCGCAAGCTGCGTGACATCGATCGCTATGTCGGTCGTGCCGCTTTCGAGGCCGAATTGAAACGCCGTGGCTATCACGCAGTGGAGAACGCCGGTCAAATGGTCATTTTCTGCAACCAAGAGGTGGTACGCCTGATCAACTAACCGTTTTCTTCGAAGAAAACGGCTCGGAATTTTCGAAAATTCCGGATTGCGATCACCGCCGATGCAGTTTTAACCAGATGCCGTCCCGCGACCGGACGGTCAGATGCGCCACCGGCACCGGCTCACACCCGACAACGGTTTCTACCCGATAGGCGCGCAGCAGCATCGACAGGATCAATGGACCCTCAACCATGGCAAACCCGGCACCAGGGCAAACCCGGGCACCGGTCGAAAACGGGATAAAGGCTTCGCGTTGACAGGTTTTGCCGTTTTCTGTTGCCCACCGACCGGGGTCAAATCCATCCGGGTTGTCCCACAACCGGTCATGCCGGTGAAGGTGCCAGGGACTGACCACAAGTTGCGATCCCACCGGCACATCCCTGTCGCGAAACTGCTCGGGACAGCTTGCCTGACGCACCATCATCGGAACCGGAGGATACAGCCGCAGCGCCTCGCGGAACACATCCCGGCTGGTCCGCAGTTTCGACATCACCGCAAAGGACCGCTCCTCCAGGGCTGCCGCCTCGGCAGCCACACGATCCTGCCATTCCGGGTAAAGCGCCATCAAATACAAGGTCCAGGCCAGGGCCGAGGCGCTGGTCTCGTGTCCGGCCAGAAAGAAAATCGCCACCTGATCAACCATTTCCTCGGTGTTGAACTGCTGCCCGGTTACCGGATCCGTGGTGGTCATGATTTTGGTCGCCAAATCGTCCGGTGCATCCCCGGCCTCAATTGCCCGCATTCGGTCATTGGTCAACTGGGTGATCAGCCTGCGAATTTCCGCCGCATCCCGTTTGGTCGATGTCTTGAAGAACCGCGGCATCCAGCCTGGCATTGGAATAAAGGCGGCCAAATTCAGGATGGGTTGGCTCCGCTGGTAATCGCGAAACCGGGTGAACACCTGAGCCGCGGTCTCATGCTCGATGGGGATCGAAAACAGCGCCCGAAATATCACATCTGCGGCCACGTGGCTGGTCTGGGCTTCGATCTCGATGGGCCTGTCCAGCTGCCCTTGCAGCCGCTCAACCGCCGCCTCTGCCGCGTCCCACATGGCTGGAAAGCTATCCTTCAGCCGCCCGCCTTCAAAGGCCGGATCAATAATCCGGCGCTGTCGCTTCCAGGTTTCTCCGTTGGTCAGAAAGACGGAGTTTCCCAGCAATGGCCGCAACCCTTCGGCAATGCGATTGGATTTGGGAAAATCATTGGGGCGGCGTTTAAGCACCTCTTTCACCAGGTCAGGCTGGTTGATCAGGAATGAGCGAAAGAACGGCGTGCGGAACTCGGCCATCCAGGCGTGATACAGCCGTGCAGGCTGCGCCGACAGGATGTCCTGGCGAAACAGGCGGAGATAGCGCCACAGCGAGACTTTTCCCGGCCGGGACGGCGGTTTGGGCGGTATCATAGCGGCGCCACCGCGGTATATTTCGACACCGTTTCATCAATACGCGACCGCGACGGCTGCCGGTGCCGATAGCGATCCCGTAGTGTCAGCGGACCGGCGGTGATTTGAAAATAATCATAGTCTCCTGGCCGATCAAAGGCGCAGAGATACTGGAAATGCAGCCGAAAAAACCGCCAGCGCAACTCGGCCCAGCGTTGCGGGCTTAATGTCTGGGTGAAAGCCGCCGAGAACACCAGCGGCCAGCGTTTCGCCGGCGATGCCAGCCCACTGACGCTGACCGGGTCACAGAGCGCAAAGGCACAGCCATCGCCGGGTGCGGTGACATCAACCCAGACCAGTTCATCGCGCTGCGACAGGAATTTCAGATCCGCACGCAGCCGGTACGCCTTTGGCAAAAATGAGACCATTGGCACCACCTGCCCCAGACTTAAGAAACTCAGCGGTGGGTGATTGTCCGCCAGCCCGCCACGGATCAGGTCCGACAGCACCGACACCGCAATATGCGCCCCCGAGGAATGTCCAACCACCAGGATCTCGTCCAGCGTATCATCTAACAGCGCATCCCCTATCAGAGCCGTGAACGCAGCAATCCGGCGCTCTAAGCCAGGCGAATATTCCCCCCTGGAGGAGGCAGAATAGGCATAGTCATGCATCAGGTAATAGGCAAAAAACCTGCCATCCATTTTCTTGAACCAGCGCATCAATACCATCCCGGCCAATAGCCCGAGAGTGAGGCCCGCCATCCCAACAAAGGCTCCAAACAGCTGGAAATGCTCGGCCAAAGCAATCACTGCCCGGTGCACTCCCCAGATCAATAGAGCTGCCAACAGCGCCTGAAGCAGCAACATTCCAATCGGATATAGCGCTGCAATAACAGGACCTTTGCGCAATCGCATCAAGCGGCGCAATGTTCCTGTTGATATATAGATCCAGGCCGTTCGCACCAGTTGCAGGTAGGTCGCCAGGATTGAGCTCTCCATGCTGTCGCGGACGATATCAGACCACACCAGCACCTCGACATCGGTGGCCGTTTTGGCCGTCTCGATAGCGCATTGCACCCGCCATCCGTAAGGTCCCGATTTTGACGCCTTGGCGCTCAGGGCGATCTCATAGCCGGAGATTTCAGCCTGTGCGGCCGCCTCTTTGCGGTAGAGCTCGCGGTAGCGGCGCGGCGGAATAGGGTCGTAGCCGGGGATATAGAACACCCGGCGCCGATGAACCTGCGTGCGCTGCAAACTATTCGCGTCCCGCCCCAATGCCCTGCCCTTTTTATGTGTTCACCGTAACCTAGCGGGTCATTCCGGCAAGAGTAAGACCCTGCATATAAAGTAAAAGGGGCCATCTAGCCCCCTTTATCTAACCAAGGAGAGCCAATGCCGGAAAGGCTTCCAGCAGCCACCAGGAGAAGGTTGAGAACAACCCGGTCACCAGCATCACCCCGACCAGCAAAAGCAATCCGCCCATCAGTTTCTCAATCAAACCCATGTGGCGTTTCATCTTGTTCATCAACACCATCGAACGGCTGAGGAATATTGCCGCAAGCAGGAAGGGAACGCCAAGGCCAAGGGCATAGATACCCAGCAAAATGGTTCCCCGGGCAACCGAGGCCTCAGAGGCTGCCAGCGACAGAATGGCCCCCAGTTGCGGGCCAATACAGGGCGTCCAGCCAAAGGCAAAGGCAAGGCCCAGTACATAGGCGCCTATCGCTGATCCACCGGACTGACCGGCCTCCATTCGCATCTCACGATCCAGAATCGGAATGCGGAAGACCGACAGGAAATGCAGCCCGAAGATGATCACCACCATGCCCGAGACCTGCGCGAAAAGCTCTTGGTTCTGCAGGACAAAGGCGCCGAAAATTGAAGCGGTAAAGCCCAGCAACAGGAATACCGTTGACAGGCCCATGACAAAGAAGAGGGACGCCAGTATCGCCTTGCGGCGGGCGGCACCGGGGTTTTGCATATCTCCTATTGAAACGCCGCTCATATAGGCCAGATAGGGTGGCACAATGGGCAACACACAGGGGGAAAGGAAGCTGATCAAACCGGCGATCAGCGCGACGAGCATAGCAGGGAGTAGCCCTGCATCGATGATTTCAATACCAAACATCCGTCTGCCATAACGCACCTGATTTCAAAGGTCACGAGGACAGCTGGTCACATCCCTGTGGACAGGATGAATTTTCCGTCATATCTGACTGTTATGAGCGATATTAGCGAAATACTGGATGCCATTGGCCTGTTGTGCCCGCTGCCGGTCCTTAAACTGCGCAAGCGGCTGAAACCCCTGCAACAGGGGGCGCTTCTGCAGCTTCTGGCTGACGATCCCGCCGCGGTGATCGACGTGCCGCATTTCTGCAATGAGAGCGGCCATACACTGCTGCAGATGACCGAGGCCAATGGCCATCAGGTCTATCTGGTCCGCAAGGGCGGCTGAGCCCAAGGCGCCGCCACAGCCCCTGTCGATAAACCCCAAAACACCCCGGATATATGTGTGTCGGATGCCGGCGGGCTTGTTGACTGCGCCGGAAAATATCGCGCGCGAAACGTTCTAAATCTGCCTTAAACACCAACTGGCCTGCGCCGCTGGCCAACAAATGAAAACGCCGGGGTTTCCCCCGGCGTTTCAAACTTGCTTTAGCTGCCCAGCGACCACCAGCCGCGGCGCTTTGGCTTGGGCGGCTGCTCCGGCTCAGGAGCGACCTCCTCGGCGGCAACCAGCTCCGGTTCAGCCACAACCGGTTCAGCCACGGCCTGCTCCGGCGCAGTTTCAGCGACTGGAGCTTCCGGTGCAGCCGTCTCAATCACCTCCGGCGCTGTCTCAGGCACCGGTTCGGCAGCCACCTCAGCAACGGCCACAGGTTCTGCAGCCACCTCGGGTGTGGCAACCGCAACCGTCTCAGGCGCAGTCGTTTCCACCGCAGCCTCGGGCTGCTCAATGGGTGCTGCTTCAGTGACGTCCGCAGCGCCTGTTTCAACAGCAACCTCTGGTGCAGTTTCTGCCACCGGCTCTGCAACTACTGGCGTAGGCTCTGCCTCAGTCGCTGGCTGTTCAGCTGTAGCGGTTTCGTCCACGACAGCGACCTCGGCCGGAGCGTCAGCCGTCGGAGTGGCTTCACCATCGGCAGCTTCAACCTTGGACTTGTTGCCGCGCGACCGTGACCGAGACCGGGTGCGAGTCCGCTTTGGCTTTTTCTCGTCTTCGCCAGGCTGTTCGCCATCAACCGTCACCTCAGCCGAGACAGCGGCCTCTGCTTCGGAGGTGGATTCCGCAGCAACAGCGGTTTCAGCACTGTCATCCGAGCCATCCTCAGAGCCGTTTTCGGCGTCATCAGATCTGCCCGACCGACGCCGACGACGCCGCCGCTTGCGCTTGGGCTTGGTCTCAGATTCATCCGATGTTTCAGCCGCTTCAGCAGAGACTTCAGTGACTTCAGTGACTTCAGTGATCTCGACAACCACCTCTTCTTCTTCACTGGCTTCAGCCTCGTCAGCATCCACTTGATCCATCAGCGATGTATCAACCGATACCACCGGAGCCGTCGCGACCGGCACCGCACGGGTGGCTGTCTTGAACTTTTCCAATGTGAAGTCAGGGCTGATCAGATGCGGATCCCCTTCGATGCGAACCGACATACCATAGCGGGCTTCGATCTGGGCGATATGCTCGCGCTTTTGGTTCATCAGGAAGTTGGCAATGCTGACCGGGCAGCGCACCAGGACTTCGCGTGAGCGGTTGCGGGTGCCCTCTTCCTCGATCTGGCGCAGAATGGTTAGCGCCATATTGTCGTCGGAGCGGATCAGACCAGTGCCGTGACACGAGGGGCACGGCTGAGTGGTGGCTTCGAGCATGCCGGGGCGCAGACGCTGGCGGCTCATCTCCATCAGGCCAAAGCCCGAAATGCGGCCGATCTGAATACGGGCGCGGTCCGTTTTCAGCTTGTCCTTGATCTTTTTCTCAACGGCGGCGTTGTTCTTGCGCTCGTCCATATCGATGAAATCAATGACGATCAGGCCAGCAAGGTCCCGCAGTCGCAACTGACGGGCCACCTCTTCGGCGGCCTCCAGGTTGGTCTTGGTGGCGGTGTCCTCGATCGAGCCTTCTTTGGTGGCGCGGCCCGAGTTGACGTCGATGGCCACCAGGGCCTCGGTGACGTCAATCACGATATAGCCACCGGATTTCAGCTGAACGGTCGGGTTGAACATACCCCCCAGATAGCTTTCGACCTGATAACGGGCGAACAGCGGCAGGGTTTCATTATAGCGTTTCACGTTCTTGGCGTGCGACGGCATGATCATCTTCATGAAGTCTTTGGCGATGCGATAGCCGCGTTCACCCTCAACAAACACCTCGTCGATTTCGCGGTTATACAGATCGCGGATCGAGCGTTTGATCAGATCGCCTTCTTCATAGATCTTGGCGGGCGCAATTGATTTCAGCGTCAGCTCGCGGACCTGTTCCCACAGCCGTTGCAGGTATTCATAATCGCGCTTGATCTCGGCCTTGGTGCGTTTGGCACCAGCGGTGCGCACAATAAGGCCCGCACCTGACGGCACGTCGATTTCGTTGGCGATTTCCTTCAGTTTCTTACGGTCAACAACATTGGTGATCTTGCGCGAGATACCACCACCGCGGGCGGTGTTGGGCATCAGCACGCAGTAGCGACCTGCCAGCGACAGATATGTGGTCAGAGCAGCGCCCTTGTTGCCACGCTCTTCTTTGACGACCTGAACCAGCAGAACCTGGCGAACTTTGATAACTTCCTGAATCTTGTAGCGGCGTGGACGTGGCTTGCGGCGCGGACGGATGTCCTCGCTGTCGTCCTCATCGGCGACGGATTCAATTGTGCTGTCTTTCGAGATGGCATCCGCACGGTTGTCGTCGGCATCCGGCTCATCGTCGCCCGGCTCTTTTGCTTGCGTTGCGTCATCCTCTGCCACGGATGTCTCCGCAGCCGCATCCTGCACTACAGGCTGCTCCGAGGCGGTCTCATCTTCGGTCACTGTCGCTTCAGCAACAGGCGCAGCATCTTCAGTCACCGCGTCAACAGCAACTTCAGCGGCTTCGGCCTGAGGTTCGGATTGCTCCTGACCAGGTTCTTCAACCGGGGTGTCTGCCACGGTCTCCATCGGAGAGCTGCCTTCGGACACACCAAGCACATCAGCCGACCCAGTGTCGTCCTCATCGCTGAGATCAATGGTTTCCATACCGGAAATTTCGGTCTGGTGAATTTCGACTTCTTTGGTCTCAACCGCATCCTTGGAGGTTACCTCCTCGGCCTTGGTGCGACTGCGCGAGCGTGACCGGCGCGGCTTGGCAGGCTTGCTGTCTTCCTCGTCGTCCTTGTCGTCCTTGGCGCGCATTGCCTCGGCATAGACGCGCTCTTCTTCCATCAGAGCTTGCCGGTCGGCGACCGGGATCTGGTAGTAATCGGGGTGAATTTCCGAAAACGCCAGAAAGCCATGACGATTGCCGCCATATTCAACAAAGGCCGCCTGCAGAGAGGGTTCGACCCGGGTTACTTTTGCCAGATAGATATTGCCAGCAAGCTGGCGTTTGTTCTCGGATTCAAAGTCGAACTCCTCAACCTTGTTTCCGTCGACCACCACGACGCGGGTTTCTTCCGCGTGGGTGGCATCAATAAGCATCTTCTTTGCCATGTTTCCTTAGTGCACCATGCCTGCGCGCGCACGCTCCGGCCGTTTCCGGGGGGGGCTGCGCGTTTTGGGTGATGTCTTGTCAGGGCGATATCTGACGGTGCGCGACAGAACATGGTCGCGGAAAGTGTTCCCGGCGGTCCTGTCTCTAAGCTCTGTGCCTGCGCGCGCGTCATCGCGGTTCTTCTCCGACAGGTGGGACTATCCCGATCCCTGCCCATTTCTTCCTGCCCTGAAAACATTCCAGCGCAGGCGCTAAACTACCCCGGATCCCCGGGGCCAATCGGTCTGCTCTCGCCTTCTCGGATCATACCGGACAAAGACGGAAAACAGCGAAACTCATTTGAAGTGACTCACCCCATATTGGTGGTAGTCACTTCCCAGCAGCATACTGCCTGTGGATAGGTAATGACAATGGACATCTTTCACAGCCCCAGGGAAATTACCCAATTTGGCGATCAATTCGGCCAAAAGGCTAAAAACAAGTGAATTTCTTCGCTTGCTGACCCATTTTCCGGTGCCGTCAGAGAGGCCAGCGTCTGTCATCCCCCTGTGGACAGTTTACCTCAGAGATAGTCCGACCGTTGCAAACCATATTTGGCCATTTTTTCATTTAAAGTCCGGCGCGGCAGGCAGAGCTCTTCCATCACCGATGCGATCGAGCCCTTGTGGCGGCGCATTGTATTGTCGATCAACATCCGCTCAAAGGCTTCGACGTATTCCTTCAGCGGTTTGCCCTCGGTTGTCATCACCGGCTGCATTTCCTCGTGATCGGACATCAGGAGCGAGGCAATGGTCCCAGAGCCGCGCCGCGCCTGCAACACCGCCCGTTCGGCAATATTGATCAACTGGCGCACATTGCCCGGCCAGGGCGCCTGCAGCAGTTGCGCCGCTTCCTGCGCCGAGACCTTGGGGGCCTCACAGCCGTATTCCTCGGAAAATTGTTCGGAGAGCCGCATAAACAGGGTCAGAATGTCCTCGCCGCGCTGCCGCAACGGCGGCACCGTGATACGCAATGCGGCCAGACGATAAAACAAATCCGGTCGCAAGGCATCCTCACAGGTCTTGCCCGCCTCTTGCAGGTTCGAGATCGCAACAATGCGGGTTTCGCCCGGGGTGCCCTGCTCATTGATCACGCTCAGCAACTTGCCCTGCAGCGGTTCGGTCAGCGCATCAATATCTTCCAATACCAAGGTGCCACCGCGCGCCTCTTCGATGGCCGGCAACAGCGAATCCTCCGGCATCATCGGTCCAAACAACCGCCTGGACAGTGCCTCCTCTTCCAGCGCCGCACAGCTGACCAATACAAACTTCTTACCAGCCCGGCTGCCGACAGCGTGCAAAGCATGCGCCACCAAAGTTTTACCGGTGCCGGTCTCCCCGTCGATCATCACGTGGCCGTCGGCCTGACCAAGGTCCAGAATATCCTCTTTCAACCGATCCATCACCGGACTGGCGCCGATCAGCTTTTTCATGATCTGGGTGCCATCCGACAATTCACGGCGCAGCACCCGGTTGTCGAGCACCAGACGCCGGGCCCCGGTTGCTCGCTTGGCAAGCTCGGACATTCGGTCCGGGTTGAACGGTTTCTCAAGGAAATCAAAGGCCCCGACCCGCATCGCCTCCACCGCCATCGGCACATCGCCGTGACCGGTGATCATGATCACTGGCAGGGCGCTGTCGCTGCCCATCAATTTCTTCAGGAATTGCATCCCGTCCATGCCCGGCATTTTGATGTCGGAAATCACAATGCCGGGGTAATCGGCGCTCAGCACCTTGAGCGCCTCTTCGGCGCTGGCAAATGTTTCTGTGTCATAGCCAGACAAGGCCAGCCATTGGCTGATCGACTGGCGCATATCCTGCTCGTCGTCGACAATCGCGATCTTCATGGCCTGGACCATAACCTATACTCCTCAAACTCGCCGCGTCTATTCAGCGGCCTCGACCCCGTCCACCAGGATCGGCAATTGCATTTCAAACACCGCGCCGCCGTTTTCGCCATTGCGGGCGGTCAGACGGCCGCCAAGGTCGTTGACGATCCCCGAGGAGATGGCAAGCCCAAGCCCAACCCCATCCCCTGGCAGCTTGGTGGTATAAAAGGGCTCAAACAACTCGCCAAAGTCTTCGATCCCCGCTCCGTTGTCGCGCACTGCCAGGATAGCAGTTTCCCCAGCCGCGAGAATGATCTCGATCTCGGGGTCTACCACTGACTTGGTGGCGTCCAACGCGTTTCGCAAGAGGTTCACCATCACCTGTTCGATACGCATCTGATCGCCCATCACATAGACCGGGCTATCCGGCAACACTCGGGCGATCCTGACATGGCGCTGACGCAGCTGTGGCTCCATCATCGACAGGCTAGAGGCCAGCGCATCCCCCAAGTTGACCGGGACAAACGTATCGCTACCCTTGCGCGCATAAGATTTCAACTGCCGGGTAATGGCCCCCATCCGCTCAATCAGATCGTCAATCCGACCAAAGGAGACCAAAGCCTCGTCAGGACGATTGCGCCCCAGCAGCAATCGCGCCCCGGCCAAATAGGTTTTCATCGCCGCCAAAGGTTGATTTAACTCGTGACTGACCGCCGCCGACATTTCCCCAAGCGCCGCCAGTTTTGAGCTCTGCGCCAGGCTTTGCTCGGCCACGGCAAGGGTTTGCTGCACCCTTTCACGTTCGGCAACTTCCCGCTGCAAACGGGTGTTCAACACACGTAGCTCCGCCGACTCGCGCTGAAACAACACCATACGCAGCGCGCTTCGTCGGCTCAGCGTATAAAATCCCAGTGCCAGGAATATCGCAAACCCCATTATTTCCAGTGCCAAAACGGCATTCACCCGCTCCCGGATAGAGGCATAGGTGGTATAAGAGGTCATCCGCCAGCCGCGGAATTGAATACGGTTGGTAATCCGCATCACTGCCTCACCCTGAAGATAGGCATCGGCGGGCAATACGGTCCAATCTGTCGTCGCCCGGATCGCCCGCTGAATCGCCCCCTGCGGTGTCTGCAGCGTTAGCGCATCCTCTTCGCTCAATCCACGCCAGCGCGATTCCGTCGCCAGAACAATGGTGCCCAAGCTGTCGCTAACCATAACCGCATCCGAAATCCCCGCCCAGGCGCGCTCGAACTTCTGCAAGTCCACCTCGACAACAATCACCCCCAACACTTCCGAGGAATCCTCCAGGCGCCGTGCATAGGTAAACCGGTAGCCGCCGGCCTCCCGCTCGATCACCGAGAACACCGTGGTATTGGCCCGGACCGCATCGACAAAATAGGGTGCGCTGCGGTGAAGCTCCCCCAGACGGAGCCGATCCGTTGCCGCCACGGTGCGCCCGTCCTGCGACAACAGCATCAGCGACGCGGCGCCAATTTCATCGACAAACGAGATCAGCCGCTGTGTGGATAAAGAGAAATCATTGGACTGCAGCGCTGAAATCAAGGTCTGATCCCGCGCCAAGAGCTGCGGCACAATCGCATTCTGGCGCAGCTCGCTCAACAGGTTGCCAGAATACAGCGCCAGCCGCAGTTCGGCCCGGTTCCGCGTGGTTTGGGTGAACCGGTTGGACAGCAACCGGTTGGTTTGCCACACCGTGACCGCCACCACCATCAGCAACAAAGCCAACGCCAGCCGCACTTTCCAGGAAAATGTCTGGGAGGGAGGGCTGGTGTTGGATTTTTGGGGAAGAGTATCTGGGGCAGTCATGACGCAAATCTACGCTGACCGCCCCGGCATCACAAGTCACGCCGTGGCAACGATACCCGTCAATGCGCGGAACACTGCCACCCCATCGGTGCCACCGTGGGCTGCATCTGCGGCCCGTTCAGGGTGCGGCATCATCCCCAGAACCCGGCGGTTCTGCGACAAGATACCCGCGATATCGGCCATCGCGCCATTGGGGTTATCGCAATAGGTAAAGGCAATCCGATCCTCGCCCTGCAGCTTCGCAATGGTTTCAGCATCACCAAAGTAATTGCCGTCATGATGGGCAATGGGCACGCTGATTACATCCCCGGCACAATAGCCTTCGGTGAAGACGCTGTCGGCAGTTGTGACCTTCAAATCAACGCTGCGGCAGATATATTTCAGCCCCGCATTGCGCAGCAATGCACCGGGCAGAACACCGGTTTCAGTCAACACCTGAAAACCGTTGCAGATGCCGATCACATAACCACCGCGATTTGCATGTTCCACCACGGCCTTGCAAATCGGAGACTGCGCCGCAATGGCGCCACAGCGCAGATAGTCGCCATAGGAAAACCCACCCGGCACACCAACGATATCCACCCCTGCGGGAAGCGCGCTCTCCTTGTGCCAGACCATCGCCACCTCAAAACCGGCGCGTTCAAAGGCAACCGCCAGATCGCGATCACAGTTCGAGCCGGGAAAGACAACAACCGCCGCCTTCATCACAGCAACTCGATGCTGTAGGATTCGATCACCGTATTGGCCAGCAGCTTTTCACACATGTCCGTCACATCTGCCTCGCTCGAGTCCGCAGCCAGGGTCAGATCAATCACCTTGCCCTGGCGCACGCCGGACACCTTGTCAAAGCCCATCGCCCCCAGGGCATGGCGCACGGCCTCCCCCTGCGGATCCAGAACCCCCTCTTTCAGCATCACATGCACACGTGCCTTCATCGCGTCATTCCTCGGTTGCAGTGGCAAAGCCCAAGGGCTTCTTTTTGCCAAAAATACTCATATTCCAACCCCCGATCCGGGGGTTGGACGTTAGTTGACCAGTGTCGGCTTGCCGGATTTGGGCGGCGTATTCGGCATCAAACCCAAACGCCGCGCCACTTCCGAATAGGCATCCGTCAGGCTGCCCAGATCACGGCGGAACACATCCTTGTCGAGCTTGCGACCGGTCTCGATGTCCCACAAACGGCAGCTGTCAGGGCTGATTTCATCGGCCACAATCAACCGCTGAAAATCGCCCTCATAAACCCGGCCAAACTCAATCTTGAAGTCGATCAGGCGAATGCCAACAGCCAGCATCACCCCGGTCATGAAGTCATTGACCCGCAGGGTCATGCTCAGGATATCGTCCATATCCTGCTGGCTGGCCCAGCCAAAGGCCGCAATATGCTCTTCGCTGACCAAAGGATCGCCCAGGGCGTCATCCTTGTAACAGAACTCGACAATCGGACGCGGCAACTGGGTGCCTTCGTCGATGCCCAGCCGTTTTGACAGGCTGCCAGCGGCATAGTTGCGTACGATCACTTCCAGCGGCACAATTTCACAGGCCCGGATCAACTGCTCACGCATATTCAAACGCTTGATAAAATGGGTTGGAACGCCGATTTGTCCCAGCCCGACCATGAAATATTCGCTGAGCAGGTTGTTGAGAACGCCCTTGCCTTCGATAACGGCTTTTTTCTCGGCGTTGAAAGCGGTGGCATCGTCTTTGAAATACTGCACCAGAGTTCCCGGCTCGGGGCCTTCATACAGAGTTTTGGCCTTGCCTTCGTAGATTTTTTTGCGACGCGCCATGGACAGCCTTTCAAGTAAGCCTGGTGAGGATGAGTGAATCCCGGATATGCCGCCCTCATAGAGCAAGCCCGCCAGTGCCGCAAGCGACCCGCGCACCCTTGTACCGATGCGTTGCGGGGCTAGTATCAGAACTATAGGATTTCACTCTTAAATAAGGCGAAGCCGCATGACTACATTTGATGAACGTGAACAAGCGTTTGAAGCAAAATTTGCCCGCGACGAAGAGATGCAGTTCAAAGCGCAGGCGCGATGCAACAAAATGCTGGGCCTCTGGGCCGCCACAAAAATGGGGAAATCCGGCGTTACCGCCGAAACCTATGCCAGCGCTCTGGTCACCGCCAGTGTCGAGGACGCCGACCTTGAGGATGTGGTGCGCAAGGTAACCGCCGATCTTCAGGGACATGTGACCTCGGATGAGATCCGGCAGAAACGCGCGGCGCTGCTGCCCGCTGCGCAACAGCAAATCCTGTCAGAAGCCAGCTAACCCTGCCAGTCCGTTGCGAAACTCGCGATCACCGCCCGAAAGGCGGGTGAACTCACGCCTGAAATCGCCAACGGATCCTGCAAATCCGTGTCTCAATGGGCCAAACGCCTAGCCCCCCTCCCAGCCTGAGTTTTGATCCCCCTGAGGTCGGCGCGGCGCCGCCAATCACTCCGGCCCCGAGGCCGTGAGATCCGGCGCCTCATAATAAAGATGAGCAAAATGAATTTGCCTTGTCGCGATCTGCGTGACACAGGACATCAATGATAATTGAACCGCCGATGCAGTCCGGGGTCTTGCCCCAGCGTTCACAGGATACCAGACATGACCAATACCTTTATTGATTTGCTCAACAGCAAAGATGTGCTGCTCGCCGATGGCGCCACCGGCACCACCCTGTTCAACATGGGCCTGCAAGCGGGTGATGCACCGGAATTGTGGAACGTGGACAAGCCCGCCAAGATCAAAGCGCTCTATCAAGGTGCGGTTGACGCGGGCAGCGACCTGTTCCTGACCAATACCTTTGGCGGCACCGCCGCGCGGCTGAAACTGCATAACGCCCAGGATCGGGTGTTTGAGCTGAACCGGATCGGCGCCGAGCTGGGCCGCGAAGTTGCCGACAAATCCGCCCGTCCGATTGCCGTGGTCGGCTCGGTCGGCCCTACCGGTGAGATCATGCAGCCGGTCGGCGAACTGAGCCATGCCCTGGCGGTTGAAATGTTTCACCAACAGGCCGAAGGCCTGAAAGCTGGCGGCGTTGACGTCTTGTGGCTGGAAACCATCTCAGCCCCCGAAGAGTTCCGGGCCGCAGCCGAGGCCTTTGCCCTGGCCGACATGCCCTGGTGCGGCACCATGAGCTTTGACACCGCCGGCCGCACCATGATGGGCGTGACCTCATCGGCGCTGGCTGAACTGGTCGAAGACATCGACAACAAGCCGCTGGCCTTTGGCGCCAATTGCGGCACCGGCGCTTCGGATATTCTGCGCACCGTCCTGGGCTTTGCCGCTCAGGGGACCGAACGTGCGATCATCTCCAAAGGGAACGCGGGTATTCCCAAATATGTTAACGGCCATATTCACTATGATGGCACGCCTGCACTGATGGGCGAATATGCGGTCATGGCCCGTGACAGCGGTGCCAAGATCATTGGTGGCTGCTGTGGCACCCTGCCCGACCACCTGCGTGCCATGCGCGAGGCACTGGATACGCAACCGCGCGCTATGCGGCCGACGCTGGAGAAAATTGTCGATGCCCTTGGCCCGTTTTCCTCGGCTGGCGACGGCACCGGTGACGACGTCGCCCCCGTACGTGAGCGCCGCGGACGCCGCAAAAGCCAGACTCAAACATCATCGCAGTGATATACTGCGGCGATGACAGTGCCTTGGCGCGACAGTTTGCGCGCCAGGGTCACCACCAACAACGGCAGTCGATACCCACTCCAAAGCCACCCCGATAGGCTTTAGAAAAACGACAGTTGATCCCCAACCTGGGCCGGGCTGGAAAACAAATCACACCGCAGCTCAGCCGTTTTCTCCTGCAACCCCAGCCTTCTACATGCGGTCTTGAACCTATGCCCGATCATCCGGGCATATTCTCCCTCGCCGCGCATACGTTGCCCCCAACGCGGATCATAATCCCGGCCCCCATGCATCTCCCGCACCCGCGCCATCACTTTGGCTGCCCGTCCCGGCTCATGCTCGGCCAGCCATTGTTGCCAAAGCTCCGATACCTCACGCGGCAGCCGCAGCATGATCCAGCTGGCCGCATCGGCGCCAGCCTCAGAGCCCGCAGCCAACAGCGCTTCGACCTCGTGGTCGGTCAGCCCCGGCACCACCGGCGCCACCATGATCCGCACCGGTATTCCGGCCTCGCTGAGCCGCCGGATGGTCGCCAACCGGCGGGTTGGTGTTGGCACCCGAGGTTCCATCCGGCGGGACAGATCAAGGTCCAGTGTTGTCACCGAAACCCCAACCCGGACCAGCCCCCTGGCCGCCATTGGCGCCAGGATATCGATATCCCGTTCAATCAACGCGCCCTTGGTGATCACCGCCACCGGATGGTTAAAGTCGCTCAGCACCTGCAAGCAGCGGCGCATGACCAATTGCTGCTTCTCAATCGGCTGGTAGGGATCGGTATTGGTGCCAATAGCCAAAGGAGCCACCCGGTACTTGTCGGCCCGCAGCTCCTGACGCAGCAGCTCTGGCGCATTTGGCCGCGCCACCAGTTTGGTCTCAAAATCCAATCCGGCAGACAGCCCGAGATAGGCATGGGTCGGGCGCGCAAAACAATAGATGCACCCGTGTTCACACCCCCGGTATGGATTCAGAGACCGGTCAAAGGGCAAATCCGGGGATCGGTTGTAACTGATGATGGTCCGGGCCGTCTCTTGACGGATCTCAGTCGCGACATGGGATGCGTCCGGCTCGGAGACCCAGCCATCTTCAATCGTCTCGCACGACAGATCAAAACGCCCGGATTGGTTGCTTAGCGCAGCCCTTGCCGTGTGGATTCTGATCTTGGTTGTGTCTTGGCTCTGCATACGCCCATGCCTGCCACACAAAAGAGAACAAATAAAGAACAAACTCACCGGGTCGAAGATCTCCATGTGAAATCTTCATTATTATTTTGCTGTTTTTGCGCCTATAAGTCGGTTCACGTCATGGCAGTGTCGCAAATATTGCAGTTCCCCCGCGACCTTTTGGCAAAAAGGGACAGGAACACGGCCACACCGGGGCAGCCCCCGACTTAAGTCAAGGAAGACACCCATGTCAGAAGAAGAAGACATCATCTTGGCGGAACTGGACGACGAAGAACTTGTCCAGCAGATGTTTGACGATCTATATGATGGTCTGCGCGAAGAAATCGAAGAGGGTGTCAATATCCTTCTGGCCCGCGAATGGACTCCCTACAAAGTCCTCACCGAGGCACTGGTCAGCGGCATGACCATCGTTGGTGCCGATTTCCGCGACGGCATCCTGTTTGTGCCCGAGGTTCTGTTGTCCGCAAACGCGATGAAAGGTGGCATGGCCATCCTGAAACCGCTGCTGGCGGCGACTGGCGCGCCACAGGTTGGCAAAATGGTGATCGGAACGGTCAAAGGCGACATTCACGACATCGGCAAAAACCTGGTGTCGATGATGATGGAAGGCGCCGGCTTTGATGTGGTGGATCTGGGGATCAACAATCCTGTGGAGAACTATATCGAAGCACTGGAGCGGGAAAACGCTGATATCCTCGGCATGTCCGCTTTGCTGACTACCACCATGCCCTACATGAAAGTGGTCATCGACACGCTGATCGAACAGGGCAAACGCGACGATTATATCATTCTGGTTGGCGGCGCGCCGCTCAACGAAGAATTTGGCAAGGCGATTGGCGCTGACGGCTATTGCCGCGACGCGGCTGTTGCGGTGGAGATGGCCAAAGACTTTGTTGCGCGCAAACACAACCGAATGAGCGCCTGACGTGGCCCGGCGGGGAAGAGCGGCACGCCTGCAAGGCCGTGTCGCTGTTCGCCCGCCCCCAACCAGTACCCCACTGGATGAAAACGCAGTGGCGAAAGATACATTGACGGAACGGGGCCTGGCAGCAGCAGAATTGAAGCCAGGCCGCATTCTGCTTATCGCATGTGGGGCGCTGGCACGGGAAATCCTCGACATCAACGCCAGCAACCAGTTCAGCCATATCGACCTGACCTGCCTGCCTGCCAACCTGCATCTCTATCCGGACCAGATCCCTGCGGCGGTCACCGCCGCGGTGACAAAACATCGCGCCAGCTATAGCCAGATATTCGTGGTCTATGCCGATTGCGGCACTGGCGGCGCGCTGGCACGCCGCTGCGCCGAATTGGGCGTCGAAATGGTTGCGGGGCCGCATTGCTATTCGTTCTTCGAAGGCAATCAAGCCTTTGAAGAAAAAACCGAGGCCGGCGAAATCACCGCCTTCTACCTCACAGATTTCCTGGTGAAACAGTTCGACGCCTTTATTTGGCGGCCGATGGGGCTGGACAAAAACCCCGAACTCCGCGAGATGTTTTTTGGCAATTACACCACCCTGGTCTATCAATCCCAAGTCTGCGATCCCGCGCTTGTACAGCGGGCTGCAGACTGCGCAACGCGACTTGGCCTTGCCTTTGAGCACCGCCATACCGGCTACGGCGATCTGGAGATAACCCTGCGGGGCTGGGCCGACTCTGCCCCTTTATCTGGCTGAAAATATCCCAGGGTGAATTGGCCACAGGCCAAGAGGGGCAAGCCCCTCTGGAAAAGCCCTGTCAGCCTATTTCTGCCTCAGCCGTGATCAGACGAATTCGATCAATCATCGACCGCACGCCATTTGAGCGCTGCGCCGACAAGTGATCGTTCAAGCCAAGACGGCCAAGCTCGGCCCTGGCATCCACCAACCCGACTTCAGCCACAGGCAAGCCGCTATACAAGGCCCGCAATACCGCGACCAACCCGCGTACAATCATCGCGTCACTGTCGCCATCAAACGAAAATATGCCCCGCTCGATTGTCGGATGGAGCCACACCTGACTGGCGCAGCCGTGGACTTTGGTCGCAGGCACCTTCAGGGCGTCATCCATCGCCTCCATCGCTTTGCCATAGTCAATGACATAGCGATATCGGTCTTCCCAATCCTCCAGGAATTCGAAATCCTCGACGATGTCCTCAAAGGCAGCCCTGGCCATGATTTGGATCCGATCAATTGATGCAAATGCTCTGTCTTCGACCTATGCTGGCCGATGATTTTTTTCAACCGCTTTTCATCATGCTCACAATCGGGTAATCCCTTGTAAGGACAATTCAAACGGGCGGCTTCCATGCGCATTTCTATTGCAGTTCTTTTGGTTACCGGAATTACACTTTCCGGTTGCAGCGGTTGGCAGGGTTCCAGAGCGAACCCCAGCAACTGGTTTAGTAAATCACAAACCGCCGATGCTGCCAGCGATGCCAGCAGTGGCGAGGTCAATGCACTGATCCCCGATGACGAAGGCTCCGGCCTGTTCAGCAGCTCCAGTGGCCCCGAAGAGGATTTCAGCGTTGCGATCGCCCAGGTGACCGAGTTGAAAATCGAAAAGACACCCTCTGGGGCGATTATCTATGCCACCGGACTGGCCAGCCGCCAAGGCGCCTATGAGGTCCGGCTCAGCCGGAACGAGGACAGCGACGGCGCCAGCCTCGACTATAGTTTTCGGGTGGTTTATCCGGAACAGGCGACACCCATTGGATCGGAAAACAGCCGAATCCTTCGGGTCGCCGTGAGCCTGACCCATCAAGACCTGGCGGGCATAAAGCTAATCCGAGTCTCCAGTGAAAGCAATGCGCGCGAAACACGGCGCTAAGCAGGGTGGCGGACGAGCGCCCCTCAAGGGCCTCGTCCTGCCCGTTCCAGACCCAGCCAGACCTGACCCGGTCAGAGTTCGACAACCCTGACCATCTGGCCTTTGGCCGCCAGAGCGATCTCACCGTCACAAAGCCTGAGAGCATCTGCGCCAAAAACCTCCAACCGCCAGCCCGACAGGGCAGCAACATCGCGTTGTCCGGCAGCAATGGCGTCCAGATCTGCGCTTGGCGCAATCAGTTTTGCGGCCACACCGGCGTTTTCAGTTTTAGATTTCAACAACACTCTCAGCAGGTCAGCCAGGGCCGGATTAACTTGCAGCTTTTCCTTGCTGCGATCCACTTTTGGCATTTTATCCGCCGGACAGTTCACCCCAGTGGTGATGGCTTCAAGGATGCCGTCGGCGATGGCACCACGGCGGGCCTCGCGCAGCAGTAGCCGTGACGCCCCAAGGTCAGATCCAGACTTTGGCTTGGTCGAGGCCAGCTCGACCAGCGCGTCATCCTTGAACACCCGGTTGCGCGGCACATTGTTGGTCTGGGCATAGACCTCACGAAAGGCCGCCAACTCACGCACCACCGCCAGGAACTTGGACGAATTGGTGCGGGTTTTAATACGTTGCCAGGCGTCCTGCGGCTGAATGTCATAGGTGCCGGGATTGGTCAGCACCTGCAGCTCTTCGGTAACCCAATGGCCCCGCCCGCTTTTCTCCAGCTCGGCCGAGAGATACTGATAAACGTTACGCAGATGGGTCACATCCGCCAGCGCATAGGTCTTTTGAGCATCGGTAAGCGGACGCCGCGCCCAGTCGGTGAAACGAGAGCTTTTGTCGACACTCTCTTTCACGATCTTGCGGACCAGCGTTTCATAACCGGCCTGATCGCCAAAGCCACAGACCATGGCCGCCACCTGGGTATCAAACAGCGGTTTTGGAAAGACTTTGGCGTCCACCCAGAAAATCTCCAGATCCTGGCGCGCGGCGTGGAAGACTTTGACCACGGATTCATCGCGAAACAGATCATACAGCGGATCCAGCGCCAGCCCATCAGACAGCGGGTCCACCAGCACCGCATTCTCGTCGCCTTCGCCGGGAAAGGCCAACTGCACCAGGCAGAGCTTGGAATAGTAAGTTCGCTCGCGCAGAAACTCGGTATCCACCGTCACAAAGGGATGTTTTGCAGCTTCCAGGCAAAACTCTTTAAGCTCTTCGGTGGTGGTCAGAGTTTTCATAAACGGCGTCTTTTCCTGTTTTTTTCCAGCATAGTTCACCCCTGATACCCGCTTGTGGGCCGCTTTGCAAACCGCCCCAAAGGTTGCGCAGGATCACCCCAGCAGAACGGGGGTTCGATCGCCTGAGGCATAGCGGCGCAACACCGCCGGGTATAGAATATGTTCTTGTATGAGCACCCGTGCCGCCAGCGTCTCGGGGGTGTCATCCGCCAAAACAGTCACCTGCGCCTGCCCCAGTAGCGGGCCGTCATCCAACACTGCAGTGACCTCATGGACCGAGCAGCCATGCGCCCTGTCCCCCGCCGCAAGGGCGCGGGCATGGGTGTGCAAGCCGGTGTATTTGGGCAGCAACGAGGGATGGATGTTCAGCATCCGACCCTGAAACTGGCTCACAAAACCAGCGGTCAGAACCCGCATGAACCCGGCCAGACAGACAATATCCGCGCCGGACTCCAGGATCGGCTTCACCAGCTCGGCCTCAAAGGCGTGCCGGTCGCCCTTGAAGGGTCGGTGATCAACGACAGCGGTTGCAACCCCCGCAGCGGCGGCCTTTTCCAGCCCCCCCGCAGCGGCTGTGTTGGACAGCACCAGACAGGGCCGCGCCGGATGATCACCGGTCATGCTGTCCACCAGCGTCATCATATTGGAGCCGCCACCCGAAATCAGGATGGCGACGGTTTTATGTCGGCTCACAGCAGGCTGCCAGAGTAACGCATTCCGGCGCCCGCAGTGACGGTGCCCAGACGCGACACCGTCTCGCCCTCGGCGGTGAGCAATTCTGTCAGCGCGTCTGCACGATCGGCTGAGACGCTGAGAATCATGCCGATGCCGCAGTTGAACGTCTTGAGCATTTCGGCTTCGGCAATATTGCCGGTCTGTGCCATCCATTGGAACACGCCCGGCAGTTGCCAGGCATCCAGATCAATGTCAGCGCCCAGATCATCGGGCAGCACACGGGGCAGGTTTTCGGTCAGGCCACCGCCGGTGATATGGGCCAGCGCATGCACGCCCCCTGCCCGCACCGCAGCCAGACAGGATTTCACATAAAGCCGCGTTGGCGTCAGCAGCACCTCACCCAGTTTGCCCTCGGCAAAGGGACAATCATCGTCCCAGCCAAGGCCCGCGATATCGACCAGACGCCGCACCAGCGAGTAGCCGTTGGAATGCACCCCATCCGAGGCCAGCCCCAGCAGCACGTCGCCTTCGGCCACCTCGGCAGGCAGCGCGGTGCCGCGCTCCATGGCGCCAACCGCAAAGCCGGCCAGATCAAAATCGCCCTTGGGATACATGCCGGGCATTTCAGCGGTTTCGCCACCGATCAGCGCACAGCCAGAGCGCACACAGCCCTCGGCGATACCTTCGATGATCCGCGCGGCGGTCTCTGTTTCCAACTTGCCAGTGGCAAAGTAGTCGAGGAAGAACAGCGGCTCAGCCCCCTGACAGACCAGATCGTTGACGCACATGGCGACCAGATCGATGCCAACACCGTCAACAACGCCAGTGTCGATGGCGATCCGCAGCTTGGTGCCGACACCGTCGGTGGCGCCAACCAGGATCGGATCAGTATAGCCGGCCGCCTTCAGATCGAACAAAGCGCCAAAGCCGCCCAAGCCGCTCATCACGCCCGAGCGGTTGGTGCGTTTGGCGGCCGGTTTGATCCGGTCCACCAGAGCATTGCCCGCATCAATATCCACGCCTGCATCCGCATAGGTCAGGCCGTTCTTGCCAGTGGTCATCGCTTGGCTCCTTGGTATGAGGTTTGGGTGCCTTTAGCGCGTTCCCCCAACAGAGAAAAGCCCCCGCTTGCCAAAAGCCCCCCTGATGGCGATAGTCGCGCCATTATTTTAAGGAATTTTACAGTTATGCAGGACAATCTAACGCTTTTGATAGCATATTGGCAGCCGTTTAATCATTGGGTCGAGGCGCTGGCGGTGTTTCTGGGCGGTTTGGGTGAATTGCTGGCCCTTGTTGCAGGCGCCCTGGCAGTTTTTTCCTTCTTTCAGCCAAAAAAACGCGCCACGCTATTGGCACTTTTGCATGAGCCAGAAAAATGGGGGCAGCTGGCCACTGAACTGCGCCTGCTTCCAGGTGTGAAAACTGACAAATCTGCGACAGAAACCGCCAAAACATCCTATGTCAATAACCTGCGCCGGTTGCGCCATTGCGTTAATCGATTTTATGGTAATCGCCTGCTGTCCCGGCACGCTTTTAACCGCTGCCTGACGCTGGCCTTTGCCTATCCAATCCTGGCGGCGCTACTGACCTGGGCCGCCACTGGCCAGCCCGAGATTGGCGGCTTGCGCCTTGCCCAGGACGAGGTTGCAGACTGGCAACGCTGGGCCACGGTGGCGTTCGTGTTAGCCTACGTATATTTTACTATTACCCTGTTCAATAAATCTTCGCAAACTCGGATGCGCCTTGGCGGGGTGCTCACCCGAGCAAAGAGATGGCTTGACCAACGGGCCGGTTTTCTTGCCAAGGCGGCCCGTTGGTCACTGTCAAACGAAGGCTTCGTTGTCCTTGCCGTTGTCCTTGCCGTTGCCTTTG
>JABSSD010000166.1 GCA_013214575.1 Paracoccaceae bacterium
TCGCCGGATATTTTTCACAGACAAGCAGAAGTCAGAAATTTGGGATCGATGGCAGCGTGGCGAGTTGATGCGTTCGATTGGGCGTGGATTAGATCGCGGGTCATCGTCGTTTTATCCGCTCCTTGCGCGCACTGGCGGCATTCGCCCACCTGATCGTGTGCAGTCCCGCTTAGCGCTGACATTTGCGGATCGAGAGGAGATTTCACGAGACCTGCATGCAAAGGTTTCCCTCCGGTCTATTGCTCGATCCTTGACGCGGTCAGTATGGCAGTGGCTTTGCGGCAGCCGCCCGAGGGCTGCATTCACCAAACGGATCGTGGCTCCCAGTACTGTTCCAACGAATACCAGAGACGCCTGATCAAACACGGATTTCTGACATCGATGAGCGGCAAGGGAAATTGTTATCCCTCTCATGGTTTGTAAGCAAACCACTGACGGGCAGCGGACAATTCGATGGTCGAAACGTTCTTCAAATCCCTCAAGGCAGAGCTGATCTGGCGCAACCGTTGGGATACGCGGAGACAGGCAGAAGGGGCGATATTCCAATACATCAACGGGTTCTACAATCCACGGCGGCGGCATTCAGCATTGGGTGGAAAAAGCCCCTTGGCTTTCGAAAGAAAGGCCGCCTAAATGAGTTGAGAGACCGGAACGCTACCGCGACAAGTCCAGACTGCAGGGAACGGATGATTACCCGGGTGGGAATACCTCGACAATACGAACTGGTCGCGACAGCCTTGGTAAAATTCTCGAAGTGGAAGCGGGATGACTTTGGCGGGTGGCGGGGCATCCTGTTTGACCGCTTGTGCCCCGAGCAACGTGCAGATCTTCGTGATATTGGCCTTGGGACCGGCGCGGGCCAGCAAGCCATAGTGGAGAGTGCGGTGGAAGCCGTCAGGGAGGAAGTGGATCAGGAAGCGGTGAATAAGGTTCTGAGCGAAGTTTGGGGTCTCCATTAAATTTACTTGACTGTTTTGATAGGTTAATATTTACCTCCTGTTCAACGGACAAACTCCGTTGAACTTATATTTTGGAGAGACCTATGACAGTCAGTAACCTGACGCGGGGTCTTTGCTCCGCTGCCGCAGCCACTGTGATTTCTATCGCATCAGCCCCGCTCGCTTTGGCCGAGACCGTTACCATCACCGATATTGCCGGCCGTAGGGTCGAAGTTGAAAAGAACCCTCAGAAAGTTGTCCTGGGCGAAGGACGCATGATCTATTCGATCGCTCTTTTGGACAGTGATAATCCATTCCAGCGAATTGCCGGCTGGAAAGACGACATGGTCAAGTATGACCCCGACGCCTATCGCAAATACCTGGCCGTGTTCCCCGAGGCCGCAGAAATCCCCAGCTTTGGCAGCCCGTATTCGGACGAATGGAACCTCGAGTCGGTGATCTCATTGGGCACCGAAGTTGTACTGATGAACCTTGGCAACCTGATGAAAGCGCAGGAAAGTGGTATCATCGAGAAGTTGGAAGAGGCTGGTGTTGCAACCGTCTTTGTCGACTTCCGCCAAGATCCTACTCAGAACACCGTGCCAAGCATTCAACTGCTGGGGCGGATCTTTGACAAGCGGGACGAGGCCGACGCCTTTACCGACTATTATCAAGAACAGATGAAAAAGATCTATTCGCGGGTTGAAGCGATCCCTGTGGAAGATCGCCCAATTGTCTTTATCGAGCGCGCGGCGGGTTATAACCCGGCGAAATGCTGCAGCACATTTGGCGCTGCCAACCTGGGTCGACTGGTTGATCTGGCCGGCGGTCGCAACTGGGGCTCGCTGAAATTCCCCGGCTTTGCCACCAATGTCAGCCTCGAGGCTATCTTTGCGGATGACCCTGAGGTGATTATCGGTACCGGTGCCAACTGGGCTGAAGCCAACCCTGCAACTGCGGCTGTGCTTTTTGGCTATGAAGCCACTGAAGACATGGTTCAGGAACGTCTTGGCGCACTTGCGGCCCGTGAGGGTTGGTCGGATCTGTCAGCGGTCAAAAACAATCGGTTCCACTCGATCTACCACCAGTTCTACAACAGCCCCTATCACTTTGTAGCCATGCAAGCCTTTGCCAAATGGCTGCACCCCGAGCTGTTCGCAGATCTGGATCCTGATGCGACGATGGCTGAACTGCACGAGACGTTCCTGCCAATCGACTACTCCGGCGTCTTCTGGGGCAGTCTGAGCGCTGGCGGCTAATCCCTGCACTTTCTGGTCCCGCCAACTGGCGGGACCAATCCCTTAATCAGAGAATAAAATATGACGATTGATGTGAGTCCCGCCGGTATGCGGCAAGCCTATGCGTCGCAGGTGATGCGCCGTTACGTGGTGATTAGTGGTGTGACAGCCCTGCTGCTTATCAGCTTTTTCCTCGACGTTTCGACGGGGCCCGGCCACTACCCGCTGTCCACTGTTCTTGATGTCTTTGCCGATCCCATGTCGCATGGCGTGCGCCTAAAAGTTATCGTTTGGGACTACCGCCTACCTGTCGCCGTTACTGCTGTTTTGGTCGGCGCGTTACTGGCTGTTGCTGGCGCGCAGATGCAGACGATCCTGAACAATCCGCTGGCGGAACCCTTTACCCTTGGCGTCTCAGCTGCTGCCAGCTTTGGTGCCTCGCTGGCCATCGTCCTGGGGTTTAGCGTCGTGCCCGCGGTTGGCGGGTTGTTGGTCACCACAAATGCCTTTTTCTTTGCGCTGCTAACCTGTGGGTTCATCCTGTTGGCCACCCGCCTCAAAGGCGTTGGTTCAGAAACCATGATCCTTTTTGGGATCGCGATTTTCTTTACCTTCTCAGCTCTGCTGGCCCTGATGCAGTACATGGCCTCTGAGGATCAGATCGCGCGAATTGTGTTCTGGATGATGGGGTCGCTGAGCCGGGCAAGTTGGGAGAAGATTGCCCTAGGCACCCTGCTGTTAAGTGTCGCAATTCCTTTTAGCCTGCTGAGAACCTGGCCGATGACAGCCCTTCGCATGGGCGAGGCCACCGCCGAAAGCCTGGGCGTTGATGTGGGGCGTCTACGCGTGGAAATGCTGATCTGCATTTCATTGCTCGCCGCAACGGCCGTGTCATTTGTCGGCACAGTTGGTTTTATCGGCCTTGTTGGCCCCCATATCGCAAGACTGTTGGTGGGCGAAGATCAACGCTTCTTTGTGCCGCTTTCAGCCCTGGTTGGGGCGCTGGTCTTATCGCTGACCTCACTGATCTCAAAAACCATCACGCCGGGCATCATCTACCCGATTGGCATCATCACGTCGTTGATTGGTGTTCCTGTCTTCATCTCCATCATCCTCAGCACCCGACGGGAGCGACTGTCATGACCCTTAGTATCGAGCATCTGGCCGCAGGCTATGGAAATCGCCTGGTGTTGAGCGACATTTCCATCCCAACAATAAAAGACGGCGCCTTTGTGGGGCTCATCGGGCCCAACGCCTCGGGGAAGTCGACATTGTTCAAAACCTTGGCGGGTCTGATCCCGGCTCGGGGAGGAACGATCCACCTGAAAGACGAAGACATCACCCATATGCGCCGTCGGGATCGATCAAAACGGGTTGGATACATGCCGCAAGCCTTTGGCTGCAACGCATTGCTGACAGTGTTCGAAAGCGTTCTTTTGGCGCTGAAACAAACCACGGGCTGGCGCGTCGGATCTGACAATCTTGATCAGGTGTCTGACACATTGGCAGCCTTGGGTCTGGCCCAGCTGTCCAATCGTGGCATTGGCGATCTTAGCGGCGGACAGGCGCAGATGGTGGCGGTTGCCCAGACCCTGGTGCGCGCGCCTGAGGTGATCTTGCTGGATGAACCCACCAGCGCGCTGGATCTGCACCACCAGCTGTCGATCATGACCTCAATCAAAACCGAGGTCAGGCGGCACCAGCCCGTGGTCATTGCTGCCCTGCATGACCTGAATCTTGCCGCCAAGTTCTGCGACCGGCTGATCCTACTGCGGGACGGAAAAATTCTAGCCGACGGTACACCTGAGACCATTCTTGCGATGTCCGAAATTGGCGAAACCTACAAGGTCGAAACTGATCTGGAGCGCACCAAACGCGGCGTGTTCTATGTCGACGCGCGTTTGTCAGCATGATGGGGAATCCCGGTCAAAACTTCGATCTCAAGGAAGAAATCCGCGCTTACTGGTCAGATCGTGCTGAAACATTTGACGAAAGTTCATCTCACCGCATCGAAGATTTCTATGGAGTTCCCGAATGGCACGCCTTTTTACGCAGGGCTTTTGGCTTGACCCAGGCGCAAACTCTCAAGGGGAAACGGGTTCTGGACATTGCCTCCGGTACGGGTGAGATCAGTCGGGTGTTATGCGGCCTTGGTGCCAAGGTAACCGGCCTTGATTTCTCTGAAACGATGCATTCCATGGCCAAAGTCAAGCTGAGCGGTGAAGATTGGTCTCCGCTGCTGTGTGACGCGGAAAACCTGGTGGGTGTCCCTGATGATACATTCGACTTTGCCGTTACCCGCCACCTGGCCTGGACCCTGACGCAGCCAGACTTCGCCTACGCCGAATGGATGCGTGTTCTGAAACCCGGAGCGCGTCTTGTGATCGTCGACGGCAATTGGGACAAACAGTTCTCATTCCGATATCGCCTGCAACGTCGCTTTGCACAGTTTCTCTCCCCAGCCCCTGCGCGGTCAGCCGACGACATCGCGCGGGACACAGCGATCCGGGGCCGGCTTCCCTATCGCAACGGACTGACCGCTGCGCGTCTCAGACAAGACCTGACACAGGCCGGGTTTGTGTCTGTGCAGGAGGTCAGCGTTCGTGAACTTTACGGTATTGGCATGCGGTCCTGGCCTCTTGCCGTCCGGCTTCGACAAAGCTCAGAAAATCGCTTTGCGTTGAGCTGCACCGCCAGCTGATACGGTCAGATCGCGTCCGGCCACCGCTCTCCTTGTTGAGCCGTCCAAGCGCCCAGCAATCTTAAGGACAACGTATCGGCTCAAGGTCCGGAAAGTCCCGCACAACAGGCATTGGTGCTACGCGCAGCGAAGGGCGGCTCTCCGCCCTTCCTGACGAGTTTCCGCGGCAGCAGCATTGGCCATAATGGGCTCGGGCAAGCCACTCGCTACGATATCAGCGATCCCTTCTCTATGACAACAAGGGAATTGCTGTCACGCCCGACGGCGACAACGCATCGCTTATTGGCCTCACAGTCGATTAATCCGTTTGCCCCCAGAGATCGACATGTCCCGCCAACCCAACAGTCTTCGGAGCGTGATCATGCGCCCTAAAACCAAGCTGTCGAACCTCACCGCATCAATGATCCGCAAGAAGCAATCCAACAGCTCTACGGCCCGCTAACCACCTGTGAGCCTGCCCCGAAGCCACAATGGGAAAAGACGATGATTGACGCCAGAACCAAATCGGTGGAAGCCTTAGCAAACCGCATCGAGCGGGCAATGATACATCACTGGCAAGATATCAAACCGCGAAACTGCTGCGCGCCCTACTGAACGATCGGGACAGTCTGCAAACCCAATTGGCCCGGCTCCAGGGTCAGCACACCTATGCGACGGCCCAAGCCTTCCTGGACCAACACATCCTGCAGAGCATGCAGGAATTGAGCCCCTTCCCCCTTGATAGCAACGGACAGGCAGAATGGTTTTTCTCTCTCAACACGATTGCTTGCGAAACCATTCCACGGGAAATGGTCCGCGCTCTGTGCCGCGATCTGACTGACCGTGGGCTCTGCCTGTTCCGGCGCGGCCTGTTCGATGAGGACGGAATGCCCGCCGGATCCGGATACGGCATCACCGCCAAAGGCCTGGGCTACCTGCACAGCCTTCAAGCCCACAATAGCAACCAGGATATTCAATGAGACAACTGAACTTTGGCCTTGTTTCGGCTCTGGCAGCAAAGGGTGCGGTCATTGACAAAATACTGAGAAACAAAGGACGACGCAAATGACTGACCCAACCACCCCTGACCTGCTGCCCTGCCGATTGTGCCGCTCAGGCTTTCTGAACGAGTTCGTTTATTTCAAGAACAGGCCGGACCCGACACGCGTTGATATGGTTCAGTGCCTAGACTGCAAATGTGAAGCAACGCTTTCGGCATGGAACACCCGCCCCGCGCCCGCCATTTTGGTGAATCCGCTGGAGTGGGTGATAAGCGACGACCGCAAGTCTTGGGCCGCTTCGACAATATTCGGAGTATACCGCGTGTGGGATATTGACGGCGGGTATTTAAGCAAGCCGGATGATAGGTGGGGATTTCGTGTGGCCGAGGATCTGTCAGGAGCGCAAAAGGTAGCGTTATCAGAACACCAGAGCCTTGTCAGATCAGCCATGCAATCCACTGCGGCACCACAAAACCTTGATGAGCGCATGAAGGCTGCGGGGATGCTGACGCTGACCCAAATGCTGGCCGAACCTATCATGGGGAAATTCGGCACCCATGCCGGCCAGTGGCTGGACAGCAAGCGCATGGAATACCAGAAAATGCGGATGCAGTATGAGCTGGGCGACAAATCAAAAGACGATGATTTGTGGGAATGGTTTTTTTTACACACGCCGCGACCTTTGCAGAGGTCTTCGACAATTTCCGTGCAGCTGGTGGTCTCAACGCCCCATCGCCTGCCGCCCCACATGAGGTGGAAATCCGGTCACGGGAAATTAGGGATTTCTGTGAATCAGCAAGCATCGAGGGGTCTATTGAATCGCTCAATATCCCAGATGAAGTTAAGAGGTTCAGGATAGCATCGGTCCTGAGCTCCCAATCGGAAGGGGACGAGGCATGAGCGAACAACCAAAAATACAACAACAGATATTCATCAAGGTGAGTGACGTTCCCCAATTTTACAGCATAGGCCGGGACATGATCTATCGCTGGAACAAAGAGATCCCGCAACGGATCAAAATCCACAAGCTGGATCGCTGCGCATTGGTGAAGGTTGCCAACCTCAACAGGATCTTCGAAGACGCTGCGACCTAGCGACCGGCATACTGTGGGGCCAGCTGTGGGGCAAGATTTTGAGGGCCCTCAATAATGATAGAAAAACAATCATTTGATGGTGAAAATTGGTGCCCCACATGGACCAACATCCAGGCTGTAAGGTATTGAATTTGCACACTATTAAAATCCCAAAAAACTCAGACACCCCCATCCATACCCCCACACAAATTGCCTCAATCTTCCAAAATCAAAGGCAGCAAGAGTGATGCCGTCAAATGCTGTTGGCGACGGCCCTATCAACTCCGGTTTCGGGCAGTGAGCCCTCCACACCATCAATCGGATGCGAGCCAGTCTCTGCAAGAGTAGTGAAACAGTCCTTTATGTCGCGCAGAGACCGCGCACTCAGCAACAGCGGTAGTTTGGCCAGTCGTTTTACGTCACCGGCCCGCAACAGGGCCGTCGGATCAAACCCCGAACAGCCGCTTGAACGTCGCGGCATAGGCGTCAGAAGCACCGTTCACCACCGGTTCACCGTGACCGCAAAGCACATGCGAGAAAGAAACCTTGGACAGCCGTTCAAAATCCTCGGCCCCCGGCTCGGCGGCCTGCATCCAGACAAGACCGACATTGGCAGGCTGGAAAAAGCCCATATCAGTCATCACTTTGGTGGATTCCTCGCTAAAAAACTCGTCCGGTTTAACGTAATTCTGAAGCGAATCACAGGCGATCAGAATGCCGCCATCGCGGTCAATCCGGAAAATGCATTCCGGGACTTTTGTCGTCTTGAACGAGAATATCTCGGCGTTCGAGATGGGCAGTTCGCCCCCCACCACCAGCTCGCGATCCACCGGAACACCCTCTTGTCCGGCACCGGGCTGCGCCCAGTAGGTCGCGTTATACCGGTCCAGATAAAACGCGTCGTCAACACCATGCAATCCACCGACCTGAACCACATTGACGACATCGCCAAGCGCGTCCAGTTCTGCCAATCCTTCATCAGAAAGGCGCACGGCGTTAAACAATGTGAGTTTATTACCTTCACGCACGATGGTCATGTTGCGGCTGAACTGCCAATTCATCTCCATAAAGTCCCATTTCCGGGTGCCGGTCACAAAAAACACGTCCGGTAAAACCTCGGTTATTGTGCTGTGCGGCAAGGCAGATTCATGGGTATTTTTATGTGTCGACATATGAAGCTCCAATTTATTTTTCGTTAAACCTATAGGGCAGTTCTATTTATGGGAAGAATAATCGAATTGTCCGATATACCGATACTCGCGCGCAAACGCATGAAGATACGTGTTCAGATAGTGCTGCTGCCCCGGCGTCAAACGACCGGACCGGATGTCATCCAACGTCTCGGTGCCATCGCTGCTGTCCAGCCGCTTGAGATGGAATAGCGTCACATCCTGCCCGCCAAACCAGGTTTTGAGGATCTCATGGCGGGCACGCGCCTGCCGCATATCAAACACCGCCCCCCAAATCGCCGTCAGCAACGGATCGTTCACCAGATCATCCTGCGTAAAGATGCGGTGCCGCGTTGGATCAGGCACAAAGAGCGGCAAATCCTGTTGCTGCAGAATGATCATATTTTTTAACGCATCAACATAATCTTGCGGCAAGTCTGCCGCTTCAGCACCGCGCACCAGGATGTTCAGATATCGTTGTGTCGGGTGGCAGTCATGGTTGATAAAGTCCGGCAGACCGACATAGGCGAGCCCGGTATCGCCCCCGTCTGGCGTGTCGAGCTGCACCTCGATCCGGTCATAGCCGATTCCGTACGCCTCGACCCGGTCCAGCGCCGATAGATCGGCGTCGCTGCAGGTGTGCAACACGCCGTGCACCTGGTCAGCCGGATCGCCGGTTTCCTCGATATTGCCCATGCCACCTTCGTGCGGAAAGAAATGTTCGACATTGAACCGCAAACGCCAGCCGGTCAGCACCGCAGGACGCGATCGGCTGGGGATCACCCCCTTGGCGCGCAACGACGTGCTGTCCAGATTTGAGCCATAGCCAAAATAGTTGATCATTTGTTTGCCCTTTCAGCCCACGATCTTATGATATGAAATTAATTGGTTAACACTTTTTTCCCGGTAACATGGTTTTCAATGGCAAAAATTGATTCAGAAGAACAGGATGTCCCGATTTTGAAAATTGATATCGCCGGATACAACATCACCCGACGGCTTGAAGATTTCTATGCAAGCTCTCTCTTTCTTGCCACCCACCGTGACAGCGGCAGGCCTGCGCTGATCAAAACGCTGAACGCAACCTATCCAAAACGGCGAAACATCAAGCGGCTTGAACGGGAATACTGGCTACTGTCGCAGTTTGACAAGAATGATGGCGTCGTGCTGGCCTCGACTCTGTGCCACCACGGCAACGGAAATCCGGCGATCATCAGCGAAACAGACGGCCTGCCGCTGACGCATTTTCTGACCGATGGCAGCTATAAAACGTGGAGCCTGGGGCAAATCCTTGATCTGGCGATCCAGCTAAGCGAAACCATAGACACTGTCCATGCGCGCGGCATCGTCCACAAAAACATCGCGCCGCAAAATATTCTGATCAGCGCCGGGGACCGTCCTGTCCGCCTGATGAATTTTGAAATTGCCACGGTTCTTTCGCGGGAGCATCAGGACCGCAGCATTGCCGAACAGCTTGAAAGCTCTTTACCGTATATTTCGCCCGAGCAGACCGGCCGCATGTCGCATGATCTGGATTACCGGTCCGATTTCTATTCCCTCGGCATCGTACTGTATCAGCTTCTGGTGGGGACATTGCCGTTTGACGCCGACAGCCGGATGGGCTGGATTCACGCCCATATCGGCAAGCAGGCGCAGATACCGGCGCAAACCGAACGAAACCTGCCCGAGCCGCTGATCGAAATTGTGCTGCGCCTGATCGCCAAAAGCCCCGATGATCGCTATCAAAGCTCGTTCGGCCTGTTACAGGATTTGCGGGAATGTCAGCGTCGGCTGTTTACCCAGGGCCGGATCGCGCCCTTTGCCATAGCACAGCAAGACATTTCAGAAGTGTTTCACATCCCGCAGGTGCTGTTCGGACGCGAGGACGAACTTGCGCGCCTGATACAGCTCTTTGAAAAAGTAGAGCATGGCAGCACTGAGATTTACCTGATCTCGGGGCCGTCCGGACTGGGTAAATCTGCGCTGGTGGATGAGTTGAACAAACCTGTCGTGCGCTCGCGCGGCTACTTTTTGCGGGGCAAATTCGACCAGTTTGAGAGGGCCAAGCCCTATGCCGCCATATCTGCCGCTTTTTCGGGCCTTGCACACGAGCTGTTAACGGAATCCTCCGAGCGCCTGGAATTCTGGCGCGAGAATATCCAAGAGGTTCTGGGGGCCAATGCGCAGGCGTTCATCGACATCGTGCCGGACATGGAGAAAATCATCGGGCCGCAGCCGCCAGTGCCCGCCCTGCCCCCGACCGAAGCCCAGAACCGGCTGCAAATCGTTTTTCTGAATTTCGTGCGATTGCTGGCGCGGCCCGAACGGCCTCTGGTGCTGTATCTCGACGATTTGCAGTGGAGCGACGGGCCGACGCTCAACCTTCTTGTCAAGCTGGCCACCTCACGCGAAATCACGAACTTTTTCATTATCGGGGCATATCGCAGCAACGAAGTTTCTGGCAACCACATGCTGAATCTGGCGCGGGACGAGATCGCCAGATCCCGCAAGATAACCGAGATGAAATTGGCTCCGCTCAATCTTGCGGCGGTCAACCAGATCGTTGCCAGCAGCCTGCGGTCACGGGGGCCTGACATAGAAGCGCTGGCACAGTTGCTGTTTCAGAAAACCGAAGGCAATCCGTTTTTTGTGGTCGAGCTGCTCAAATCCATGACCGAGGACGGGCTGATCCGGTTTGACCGTTCACAGGGCCGCTGGACCTGGGATATCGACGAGGTTGCCCACGTTGAAACCAGCGATAATGTGGTCGAGTTTCTGATCGCCAATCTGGGCAAACTGTCGGACGAGACCAAAGACGCGCTGCGTCTGGCGGCCTGTATCGGCTATGATTTCGATCTGCGCACGCTGTCAGTGGTGCATCAACGCCCGATGCGCGAACTGGGTACCGCCATGATGAGCGCGCTGCGCCGCAATGTAATTCGGCCTCTGGATGACGGGTATCAGTATTTCGATCAGGCGACGGATGATCTGGACAACCTGGCCGACACCGAAATCAATCCCCGTTTTCAGTTTCAGCATGATCGGCTGCATCAGGCCGCATATGAACTGATTGATGATCAGGAAAAACAGCTTGTGCATCTGTCCATTGGCCGATTGCTGCAAAACGAAGCCAGTGATGACCCGAATGCCGAGCAGATTATTAAGATCGTGCGCCATCTGAACCATGCCGGCAAACTGATCACCGACCCGGACGAGCGCGAAAAGCTGGCCGGGCTCAATCTTGCCGCCGGGCAATTTGCCCATGACGCCTCGTCCTATCCTGCGGCGCTGCACTATCTCGAAATGGGCCGCTCACTGTTGCGTCCCGATGCCTGGACAAACCAGTACGGCATCACCAGCGGTCTATCGTCGCTGTATGCGCAGACCGCCTATCTGAACGGGTTGCATCAGGGCGCCGACACTGAACTGGACGTCGCACTGGCACAGGTCAGAACGCCGTTGGAAAAGGCGCAGGTGCTGTCTATGCGGACCCGCCATTATTCGACGCTGGGACGGATGCAGGACTCCATCGACACGGCACTTCAGGGGCTGCGGCTTTTGGGCATCGACATCGACATCGACATTTCCGACGAAACCGTTGCGGCGGAACTGGCAGACATCGACCGCAACCGGGCGGACCGCAAGATTGCCGATCTGATCAACACCAACCGGATGACCGACCCGAATGTGTCGGTCGCCGTCGGGTTGCTGATGGAAATCTTTCCGCCAGCCTTCCTGTCGGGGGCCGGAAATCTGTTTCATTTCCTTGTGGCCCGATCGGTCAACCTGTCCCTCATCCACGGCAATTCTGCCGAAACGGCGTTCGCCTATGCCGCCTATGGCATGTTGCTCAGCGGCGCTTTGAATGACCAGCGGCAGGGCTATGAATACGGCAAGCTGGCGCTTGCCATGAACGAGAGCTTTGACGACATCGGCCTGAAATCCCGCATCATCTATTTGTACGGGATGTTCATCCACCATTGGAGCAATCACTGGTCAAGCATGACCAACTGGTTTCAGAAAGGCATCGAAGCAGGCTATCAATCGGGTGATCTTCTGTATCTGGCCTATAACGCGCAGGATTGCGTAATCTGGGACCCGACGCTGGATCTGGAAAATGCGATCACCGAGCAACGCAAATACCTCGATATCGTCAAGGAATGTAACTATCAGGACTCGTTTGACTCGGGCAGCCTGTTTCTGCAAATGCAGCTCAATTTTGCCGGGCAGACGGACGGGCGGTATTCTCTGAACGACGACAGCTTTGACGAACAGAGCTGTTATGACGGAATGCAGTCGCGCCGGTTCCTGACTGGTGTTGCGAATTACCACATCTACAAGGCCGAGATTCACTATCTCTATGGCGATCACGCCGGCGCCCACGAGCATGTGCAGGCCGCAGATGACCTGGCGGGCAGCTTTATGTCGCTGCCACAATCGACGCGGTCCTGCTTTATCGGTTTTCTGACAGTCGCTGCGCTTTTACCAAACGCCACCCCTGCGGAGAAAATCAAATTTCAGCAAAGGCTTGAACGGGACCTGTTGCAGATGCAGGTCTGGTCGGAAAATTGCCCCGAGAATTTCAGCCACCTTGAGCTTGCCATGCAGGCTGGTCTTGACCGGATAGCGGGCGACCACATGATTGCCCTGCAACTGTACGAACAGGCAATTGATGCCGCGCGGCGCAACCGGTTCCTTCGTGATGAGGCGATGATCAACGAACAGATTGCCGACACGCTTCGCCATCTCGGGCTGCAAAGGGCCGCCGACGCACATCTTACCGCTGCACGGCATCTTTATGATCGCTGGGGCGCAAAACGCAAAGTCAACCAGATCGACGCGGCTCATCCGGGGCTGCTTGGTCTGACCGGACCGGTCAGATCGAAAGAGGATGACGAGGCGCAGGCTGGCACCGGCAACACGCAGTTTGACGGAGGCCAGGAATCGCTGGATTTGTCGTCGGTCATGAAGGCCGCGCAGGCGATCTCCGGAGAGATCGTGCTGTCACGCCTTTTGGCCCGCACAATGACCATCCTGCTGGAGAGCGCCGGGGCGCAGCGTGGTGTTTTTGCGACCAGCAGCGATGCGCAACTGTCGATCGAGGTTGAGTGTGCTGTGAAAGATGGCGACGTGGTCGTCGTCGAGGATCGCAAAGACATGGAAACCGCCAGAGTAATTCCGAAAACCATCGTCAATTATGTCCTGCGCACCCGAACCTCTGTCGTTCTGGAAAATGCCGCAGAGTCGACGCAGTTTGCCAATGATCCCTATATCATCGAGCGCGCCACGAAATCGGTCATATGCGTACCAATCGTGCGTCCGGGGCACTTCGAAGGGGCCATCTATCTTGAGAATGACCTTGCCTTTGGGGCCTTCCCGCGCAACCGCATCGCCATTGTTGAGATGCTGGCAGCTCAGGCGTCCATTTCCATCGAAAACGCCAAATTTTATGTAGAGCTGGAGGAAAAGGTAAACCAGCGCACTGACGAGCTTTCGCAAAAATCGACAGCCCTTGAAAGGGTCACGATGCAATTGTCAAAATACCTGTCACCGCAGGTTTATCAGTCGATCTTTGACAGCAAGAAAGAGGTGAAACTTACCAGCGAACGCAAGCGGCTGACGATTTTCTTTTCCGATCTGGTCGGATTCACCGAAACCGCCGACCGGCTGGAATCCGAAGAATTAACCCAGCTTCTGAACCATTACCTGACCGAAATGTCCGAGATCGCGCTGAGTTTTGGCGCGACAATCGACAAATTCGTTGGCGACGCGATTGTTATCTTCTTTGGCGATCCGGAAACGCGCGGTGTAAAAGACGATGCGCTGGCCTGCGTGAAAATGGCCATAGCCATGCGCAACCGACTGGCAGAACTACATAAAATCTGGCTCGATCAGGGGTTGGCACGGCCGCTTGAAATCCGCATTGGTATCAATACTGGGTATTGCACGGTCGGCAATTTCGGCAGCGAGGCGCGCATGGATTACACGATCATCGGCGGCGAGGTGAACCTGACTTCGCGCCTTGAAACCGCGGCCTCGCCCAACAATATCCTGATCTCTCACGCCACTTATGCCCAGATCAAGGACCAGATACATTGCAAGGAACACAGCGAAATGTCGGTTCGCGGCATCTCGCATCCTGTCACAACCTATGAAGTCGTCGATCTGATAGAAAACCTCAGGGAATTGGGCGATCCGATCCACGAAGACCTGCCCCATCTCAAACTGGACGTGGATATGGGGAACATGACTCGGAAAGAGCGGCTGGATGCCGCTGAAAAGCTGCGCGAGGCGGCGGTGCAGCTGGAAAAAAGCGCCTGCCCGCAGCGTGGCACTGCGGGCAGTTCTTAGCAATTTATCAACATCACAGGACCATCAGGCGTCCGGATCCGATCAGCCAATTTTGTTCGGGTCAGTGGGTCCGATTGCCGGACAGCACGGCTGATCATCCGCCCCTGCACAACGCTGCATCGCCTCGTCGAACGTGTATTTCGGATGCGGCGGCGGGCCGGCGCAATAAAACAGATCCATCTGGGCAAGCGCGCAAATCACCTGTTTGTCGCGCGGATCAGGCGGGTTTGGCGCACTCAACCCGTTATCCGCACCAAACCAACGCTGACAGGCACGGGTCTTGGCCTCATCCGGTTCAATGTCGGGGTTCTGCGAGTATTCATACAGGAAGGACGCGGCCACCAGATCCTGCGCCTCGTATTTCCTTATGTCGGGCATCTTTGACGCATCATTGGTACATTTGCCGGTCACCCCGGCTGCGATCATATGGTTGGCAACCATATAGGGCGTTTCCCGGTCACTGTCCGGCGACAACCGTATTTTTCCGGTCTGCAAGACATCGACCGTGGGGGTTCCGTTGGCATCCACCGGCAACTGATCCTTAAAGGCGGTGCGGAACCAGCCGGGGGCCTGCGGGTCATAAAGTGGCGAACCACACACCAGCAGCGGCAGGGTGAATTTGGAATCCGCTGCGTTGACGCTGCCCAGATACAGGTCCAGCATGGTGCGGATATAGTTTCGCTCGTCCGGACCATCAAAAAAGGCCGACGTCATCATAATGGGGAAATAGTCGTTGGGATATTCACTTTGCCCTGATCCCGGCGCGGCTATCGGGTTGACGTCAACGATTGTGCGGTAATAGCCGACTTCGTCCTCAGGGACACCGCTGGCGCTCAGAACCTTGCTCCACCGCGACATGGTCATGCAGTCCAGAAAAGTGCCCTGTTGCAGCACCTGCCAGGGCGGATAATGCATCAGCAAAATACCACGCTGTCCAATGACATTCAGCCCCAGCGGCGGGCACAAGAGCCATTTGCAATCGCCGTCATCGGGGCTGGAATTGACCGGAAACCCCTGCATCGGGTTCCAGACACCCAGCTCTTGCATCAGGTTCCGGCCCGCAATCGAGCGCCCGGCGCCGTCTTCGCTGAATATCCTCTGATGCTGCAGCGCAAACTGGTTGAGGTGGTCCTGCGCCTCATCGCAATTGACGGTCACCACGTATTGCCCGTCAAAGGTGTCCACCTGCACCGAGAAATTGCTGAAGCCATCTGCCTCCAGCGAATTGTGAGTGTAATGCGCAATGACGCTGGCAAGATCGGTCAGCCCAACGTCGGGGTTCGCCAGATCGGCGGGTGGAAACAACTGGCTCAGCAGGTCGATGGACCCCAGAGGATAAGTTCGTGACGCCATGATACACCTTCACTTATTTGCGGTTGCTGCCCTGGCCCACCACCCCGCCGGCAAGCCGGGCGCTGCCCGTCTTGTCGGGCAAGAGCGGGGCGGGCTCAGGATTTGGTTGTGCGGCTTTTCCCGTCCGTGCCGTATTTGTCATCGTAAGGCGGGGTAAAGGCCGGCTTGTCGGTGCGCGCATCAGCGCGCTGAAAGACCGACTCAAAGGTCGGGGATTGCTGAATCCGATCCCCAAGACCCCAGCGGGATTGCGGAATTCCGAACCAGTCAAGGATCGTTGACGCCAGCGATGTGGCGCTGAACGGGATGTCACCGCCACTGCGGAACACTGTGTTCGGATTGACCAGCGGCGACACCACAATGGCCGGAACCCGTGGCCCCAGAACATCGTAAGTAAAGCCGTCATTCACATCATTGGGCCAGGGATTGACGGTTCCTGGCGGCACAACATGGTCAAACATGCCGCCTCCCTTGCTGAACGTAATCACCAGCGCTGTCCTGTCCCAGTTCGGGCTGTTGAGCAGCGCCTCGTAGACTTTGTTCAGCTGCACCTCGGCCGGGACCATGTCACCGGTTGCACCGGGGTGATACGATGTGGCCCCGTCCGGCGATATCCAGGCCGGTTCAAGAAACGAAAACCTGGGCAACGTGCCAGCCTGAGCGGCGTCAAAAAATTGATCAATCGGTGAAACGTAAGTGTCAAGATCGGCATCGACGGTCGGAATCTCTCCTTTAAGATACAGATTGTAAGTAAAGACATGGTCCATCCACTCGACCGCATAATATATCTTCCAGTCGGTGATGCCGTTGTTCCACAGCAGTTTCCAGATTGACTGGCGGTGCGGTGTATCAGAGAACGTCTGATATTGCGGCGGGCCTTCATAGGTCGTTGAGATGTTATAGCTGGACCCGGACAGGGCAAAGGCGCGGTTGCTGTCGGTTCCGCCGGGCAATGCGCTGAACCAGTAATCGCTAACCGCAAACGCACCGGCAAGGCCGTTCAGCACCGGCAATTGCACAGGCGAAAAGGTGGCCATCACTTCCGGGCTGCAGTTGTTTGTGACGAACCCGCCCATATCTGGCTGTTCCCCGGCCAGATACGCCGAATAGCCACCGGAATAGAGTTGTCTGATCGAATCCGGCGTGCCGTGGAATGGGTCAATCTGTGGCGAGGCAAGCGTGAACTGGTCGCTTAATATGCCGTCTTTATATTGATAGACGTTATACTTTTCGCCGCCGGCCATGTTGTAATAGTCAAAGCTGTTGCCCAGGAACGGTGCCGCGGCGTTGACGTAATTCAACGGCGGCGGATTGTTGGCATAAAGCCACCCCAGAACGCTGTCCATCGAGCGGCTTTCCAGCATGTAGACAACCACATGTTCGATTTTGTCACGCATGAAATCCATGGTGCCTGGCACATCGGCAAAAATCGGATTGACGGGCACAGGGGTCTGAACTGTTGTCAGGATGCTGGAAGCATCAAATCCTTCCGGCAATATGCCTTCCTGCACCGGACCGCCAAAGGGCGATTCTGTGTTTCGCGCATCAAAGGCCCAAACCCGATAGCTGCGGGTCTCCGGCACCCAGTCCAGCACATAATCACCCAGAATCTGCAATCTGTGAGACGCATCTGCCCCCGGCAACGTCCCCTCGGAAATGAACGGAAGCTGAAGCGGCCGCGCCACTTGCGGATCAAAGCTCCAGACGCGAAATGCTGCGTCAAGCGCCATCCACTCCAGCACGTAATTCCCGATCGGCAGCAATTCGCTGCCTTCACCGATCATGGAAAACGAGTCCTGTTGCGTCAACCCCGGATTGCACAGCGGGTCCACCGGCTCGTTGGCTGTCAGACCGGGATCAAAGTTCCACAACCTGAAAGTACCGCGCGCTGCCGTTGGCATATAGGCCATCACATAGCCGGTCATCGGGATCAGCTGAACGATGTCAGTGTCGGTCGTGTCCCATGTATAATGGTTGTAAAACCCAAAAAACTTCATCTTGTCCCACTGGCCCATCTGGACGGGGGGCCCGCTTAGCGGGTCCGGTGCAGACGGGTCAAAACTGAACAGATTGTAATCCACAACGGGTGTCGGATTTTGCAGCGATTCCAGTGAATAGGCCAGCAGATAGCCGCCAATAGCGCAAATATCGCTGCCCGCCGGAAAGCTGGCTGACGGGTCAATGGGCACCTGTGTGACCAAAGCCGGATCACCCGGATCAACGGTCCAGACAGTATAGTTGTCGCTGGCGCGGCTTCTGTTAATAATATAGGTCGGAGCGGTCGTTCCTGAAATGGCTGAATCACGCATGATAATACGACTATCCCTTGGTTTCAAAAATATGGATTTCAAAAATCTGAGCAAGCAGGGCTCAATTTGAGCCAATTCAACCGATCATGCGTCAGGATTGCTTTAAAACAAAGGAAAAAGTAATTTGAGGGGCTTATTCCTAGTTCAGCACAACAGTGCTGCACAATTCAGTTTTCGGAATACATCTCGTGATTCCAGCCCCGGGGCTGACCGGGAAATTTGCAACCTGAAGGGCCGCAGGCGCTGACAATCTTACGCGATCTCAGGACACGCTGAACGCCGACACAGTCTGGCACCCGAGGGCTAGCCGCCGCGTCGGACTTTGGGTGGCCTGAGGAGGCATTTCTGGACTCCTACGCGGCAAACCGAGAGACCAGCGACCAATCCGCAATCGAAAACAACCCGGTAGGTTTTGGACTGCGGGTGATGCCTTCCGGTGCCAAGACCTATCAGGCGCAATATCGCAAAGGTGGAAGAACTCGCAGGGTGTCCATCGGGCGGCACGGCAAGATTACCGTGGACGAGGCGCGCAAACTCGCCAAGGAAGTCATGGGACAGGTCGCCAGGCGCACATCCAGCCTTCATAGATCGCACGCAGCATGATGATTGGCTGAGGCACATGTTCGAGAGCTGCAGCCCCGCGAAAAGACCAAGACGGTTCTCAAAAGGGAAGCGATGACGAAGTTTCCAGACCTGACAAAACGACTGTTTGAGCAAGTCTGGCCAACCACCGTGCCCGAAAACTGGAAGAAGGCCGGGCGCAGGTCTGAATAAATCATCCCACCACGCAGGATGATTTCCCGGTTGATAGTTTTTGTAGTTCAAAATCAACGATATATATCATTACATTCATGTGGGATGATAAAAGGAAATCGGCAGACTATTTGCATCATCACCGCTGCTTTACCCTTTTGTCACATGAAGTCTGGCGCAAATTTCCAACATAGCAACGGGGTGTAAACCGATGATTAGACTGAACAATGATCCGACCATCGACCATCAACAGGTTGCGTCTGTCCCTGATCCACTTCCCGGTCAGAAGTTTCTGGAACAGCGCCTTGTCGAGATTGCGCCGTGAGCGGTAATCCACATCCTCGGGGGACGCGCCCACATGGCACAGCTTTGCGCTGCGCATCCAGCTTTCAAAGCGCCTAGTCTCGCGGCTGGCCGTCTCTCGGTCAATGAGCAGGCCAAGCCATTCGGCATGGCCGAGCGAGGCAGTACCATCCTGCGTTTCCAGCTCAGTGCCAGCTCAGTGAAGGCCTCGGCCATACCGTCGAACTTCAGGGCTTTGAGTTGATCCAGTGTCGGGTGAGTAGGCATTGAGTTTGGCGGCACGCGCACAGGCGTGTTCGAGGCGGTCCGTACCGAAGGTTTTTGCAAGCCGAAGAACACCCATGCAGCTTCGGTATCCCTGCTCGGGATGCTTACGTTTCCGCATGATTGCTTCGACGAAGGCCTCAGTGTTTGGACCAGCCCGCGCGGCCTTCAGGCGCATTTTCCCGGGCGTCCAATCTTCGTGGAACCTGTGATGCGCGGGCGTGCGCTCTGTCCGAATGGCGTCAACTTTGTTCAGCATAGGTTCCGGTTTTGGAAGATCGCATTCGCGCTGCGCTTGTTACCTTCATGCACTGGGCATATAGGCGCGGCCACGCGTCAAGTAACGTTGGCGCGTCAGTCCAAAAAGCGGGTAAGGAATATGCTCGCCAGTGCACGCCAAGTCCAGAGGAAGTTCGCGAAATGTGGGCGGCCACCAATGAGACTGGCAATCTGTGGGGCCCTTACTTTCGACTCTGTATTTTGACAGGCCAACGATCACGTAGTGATGTCCTGAAAATGAAGTGGGACTGGATCGACTTAAAAAAATGTCGCTATGAAGTACCGTCACCAAAGAACGGAAAACCTCACGTTGTGCATTTGTGTGATGTTGCTCTTTTGGAACTTTCAATAATCAAAACCCTGCAGGAGAGTAAATCAAAACCAAACGAGAAGGTTCGCGGCAAGCAAGATGGGACGGTTCGACACTGAACTGCTGGCAACTTCGGACAATCGCACTAAGCTGGCGGAGCTGTCTGGGCAGTGGATCAACCGGGTTCATGAACACAAGCCGCCCAAATGGATCACGCTGGACATGGACAGTTCAGTCAGTCCAACCCACGGAGCGCAGGAAGGCACCGCTTGGAACGGTCATTTCGGTTGCATGTGTTATCACCCTTTGTACGTCTTCAACCGGTTCGGTCACCCACTGCCCGACAGTACATACTTCCATGCACGAAAAGGGGGAACGCTGCGCTCTGCGCCCCGGAAATCTGCACAGCGCGGATGGCTGGGAAGAGGTTTTGAAGCCGGTCATGGCGCGATATGCGGACCGTCACCTGATGCAGGTCTTCCGGGCCGATGCTGCCTTCGCCATCTCGAAGCTATACAAAACTCTGGAAGCGGAGGAATATTACTACGCCATTCGCCTCGGCACCAATTGTGTTCTTCAGGGCAGGATCGCGCATCTGCTCAAGCGCCCGGTGGGTCGTCCGCCAAAAGGTGTGAAGCGAATCTACGGCGACTTCGAGTATCAGGCAGCGTCCTGGGACAAGCCCCGCCGGGAGGTCGCCAAGGTGGAATGGCATCGGGGCGAACTGATCCCGCGTGTCGCCTATGTCGTCACCAACATGCCGATGGAACCTGACGGGATCGTCCGCTTCAACAATCAGCGCGGCACCGCTGAACAGCATATCAAAGAAGGCAGGCAATCAATTGGACCCGGCTGCCCTGCATGGGCATGGCCCAAAACAAAGTCCACCTGCAACTTCACGCGCTGGCCTACCATCTCGGCGTCTTCCTGCAAGGCGCTGATCTGCCTGCAAACCTGGCTGATCAAAATCGGTGCACGGGTCGCCCGCCGTGCAAGAGCCATCACATTCCAATTGGCCGAGGTCGCGGTCAGCGGCGATCTGTTCAACCGCATTCTTGCGGCCATCCAGCGGCTACGTGCACCTCCGGCTCCATCATGACAGCGTCAATGGCAATAACTGAAGAAAAATCGGCTCGATTTGTCTGTCCAAACCAGTGTCGATCAGACCAAAAGCCGGGTCGACCCCACCACCGAGTCTAAGAAAGTGCTCAATTCACGCGACAGATGCCCCAACCACGGGACATCTTGCACAAGAGACGTGATTGGGGCTGAAAATAGCAACAACAATCAGGAGAAGGCATTCCACTTGGGGAATATCGGAAGAAATGGCCACCTGATTGGGTGGCCATTTTCGTTATGGTGCAATGCTGCCCTGATGATTTTTGCGGCGCTCACGGGTCAGCATGATTTGCTTCTGTCGTTCCCGAAATCGCATCTTGTCCTTGTCCGAGGTGTCATCAATGCACTGATGGCAGGACACGCCATGTTCAAACGCTGGGTTTTGGGTGTCTGCAGGGGAGATAGGCCGCCGGCACCCGTGACATAACTCATGCGGGCCAATTTTCAGTCCGTGACCCACCGAAACGCGGCTGTCGAAGACAAAACATTCGCCCTGCCAGGTGCTGTCCTCAGCTGGCATTTCCTCAAGGTACCGTAGAATGCCACCTTTGAGGTGATAGACATCCTCGACGCCCTCTCCGATCAGAAAGTTGGTTGATTTTTCGCAGCGAATACCGCCGGTGCAGAACATCGCGACACGCTTGTTGTGAAAGCGGTCCTTGTTTTGTGCCCACCAGGCCGGGAATTCACCAAAAGTTTCGGTCTTGGGATCGATGGCGCCCTCAAAGGTGCCAATACCCACCTCGTAATCGTTGCGGGTGTCGATCAGCACCACATCATCCGCCTGGATCAATGCGTTCCAACCCTCAGGCTCGACGTAATGGCCAACATGCGCTTTGGGATCGACGTTGGGCTGGCCCATGGTGACGATCTCTTTTTTGATCCGCACCTTCATCTTGCCAAACGGGGGATGGTCGCTGTGGGCTTCCTTCCATTCAAGGTCGGCGCAGCCAGGTAACGCTTTGATATGATCCAGAACCGCGTCAATGCCGGCACGTGGTCCGGCAAAGGTGCCGTTGATGCCTTCGTCGGCCAAGAGCAACGACCCCTGGACGTCATGTGCCAGGCACAATTCAAGCAGCGCCGGTTTGATGGCGGCGGGATCAGAAAAGCGGGTGAAGTGGTATAGGGCGCAAATTACATACATGAGGTGCGAATAATCTGATGGCTCCTTGGTTTCAAGGCCGACGTTGACCTAAGATCCGCCAATGCCCAGGCCGGATGGGGCAGAGCAGGAGAAGAATATGACTTAAAAGCCGCCTGACCACTCCACACGAAGTGACAATTGGAAAATCAGACCTGCGATTATTTTCGCTTATTTCAACTTTCGGAAAATATCAAAAAGTGAATTACTCAAACTACTCGAAGATCGCCTGGAAGCAAGCCATCATCACAAGCGATCCATAGGAAATCAACGAGGCCCAGCCGACTTCGAAGCGGCGGTCAATATCACCCATGAGAGGCTGAAGGAAGAGCGGACGATAAAGCCAGGCGAAATTGGAGTCGATTTCGTGGGTGGTCTAATACACTATTCCGAGTACCGTCCCAGAGACTTTGGTAATTCAGACATACTAACCCTGATTGAAAAGGCAAGTTCGGATTACACGGCATATCTTGTGGTGAAATTCGCGGCTCACATCACGACCAAACACGCAAGAATCCCTGCTTTACATGAGTGGCGCAATGCCGAGTTGCTCGAAGCCTACAAACCTCCAAAAAGAAAATCAGGAAAGAGTGCGTGTGATGTTGTCGTTGCTGCGTTAAAACAATGCAAAACTTCAATTAGTTACGATTCCGTTGAATCGATATTGGCCAAACGGGACAAACGCCCGAGCATGGAGTTTCTCAAAGACGCCATCATACATGGCCTACTCACATAAGGGCACTTCTATTAATTGGCGCATTCTCCCCCAAACCCTTGTTGACACACCTGCGAAACCAGCAAGAACGCCAGAGAGACGTTCCATCATTCGGGTCAGATCGCGGCCTATGCGTCGCTCAGTGCGGAGGGAGCAAGTGTGGTAATCCAGCGCTATCTTGGTGATCGAGTTGCGCGAAATCTGGTACCCATGTGGCTTAATTCTGACGGTGTAGTTGATGAACGCGACAACAAAGCGCCATCTGTGATTTGGCAAGATATACGCGCAAATGCATTGCGATCGCCGACTTGGGCGCTCTCCAAGCCGGTACCACCGCAGCGCTTCCTTGGCGTCCGCTAGAACACCCCAAGACTTCAACTTTCAACGAACACCAACAACTCTGATCGAATCGGCGCTGTCACTCCGGCTGATCCAATGCGCCGGAGGGAAATTAACGAAGTCTGGTGAATAATTCAGGCCAGGTGTTCGCTCCCACGGTTTGATACAGGAACGAGTTCGGAGCAGCTGGATGAGGCCACTTCGAGCTCGGCTTTCACAGGGTCTCCTCAAACCGGTTGATGTCGACCTCGCGTGCCTTCCACCGCAGCCCGTCCTCCACACCGTCGCGGATGGCTTCTTCCAGGTTTTCCGGCGGTTCGTCGTCGCAGGTGAAATATTCTACAAAAAGAGCCCGCTCACCGATGCTGAATAGCGCGAACTTTCTCTGCACATACCGGAACACTTCGTGAAAATCCGACCCTATTTCGATGTTATGGCCGGTCTCATAGTAACAGCAAAATTCATCCCAAAGATGGCGGCAATCAGGGTAGAACTGGCTGACGTTGCCAGCGACCGGCAGACGCCGCAAATGGTAAATGCAACCGGAAATGAGCTGGTCGACTCGCTCCCCCGCAAGGTTCGAGATCACGCATCTTTGTCTTTGTGTTGTTGGAATGTCGTCTGCCAAGACGGAACCTCCTCAGCTTGCATTGTTCGTCACAGGCAACATATTTACCATCCTCCTGCGCCGTAGCCTGCCCCGATACTTCAAGTATTTACTGATGCGATTACCTGAATTGTGCTGGCAGCGAAAATAATGCGTTTTGCGAGACGGGTTGGCGAGCAAATTTTCTGGTATCAAACTTGCCTGCATACATGCCCAGGTGCTTGGTAGCGCGTTCCAGCACGCTGGCGCGGTTCTGAACCTTGATCTTCCGTCCTTGGCGACAACACGGCAGGGTCAATTTCCGGGCGCCACCAGATACTCAAAGTCGCCTTAGATACGCTTCACACCTTTTGAAGGCGCTCCACTGGGCACTTGAGCAGATACGCGATCCTGCAAAGCTTCTCAAACACGCCGTCATACAAATCTGCTCACTTAACGACTGTACTGAACGTTCCCCGACGAACCTTCAGTATGCGTTCATTGGCGCTCACATCTGTCCCTCCAGCATCGTCCGACACCAACCTACATATGCAGGAGACTACAATGGCGAATACATCAACGTCTGGCAGAAGTGCCTTGAAATTAGTACGCCGCCCCGCCGTGGAGAAAATCACGGGCCTGAGCCGCAGCACCATCTACGAACTGATGAAGCCGGTGTAACCGCTGCGCTAACGGTGAATGTTCCATTCACCTGTCGGTTGCTAGACGGCTACGCTGGATACAATCGACTGCTCCAGCGCCCCGATCAAGGCATTCAACTGGCCTATTGTTGGGCCCATGCCCGGCGCAAACTGCATGAGGTGGCACAAAACGCCACCGCACCCATTGCCGAAGAGGGCTTGAGGCAGATTGCAGCCCTCTATCGCATCGAGGCAGAGATCAGTGGCCAAGGCCCAGAGGCACGTCTGACAACAAGACAAAAAAGATCAGTTCCGAAGATCGCCATCTTCAAAACTTGGCTGCATCAGCACCGCGCTCGTGTCTCAGCAAAATCGCCCATCGGCGAGGCTCTGAAATACATCGCCAAATATTGGGATGGGTTGATCTTGTTCCTGACCGATGGTCGCATTGAAATGGACAACAACGCTGTAGAACGAACCATCCGACCGATTGCACTGAACCGAAAGAATGCCCTCTTTGCGGGACATGACGCTGGGGCAGCAAATTGGGGAATCATCGCCTCACTGATCGAAACCTGCAAGCTCAACGGCGTCAATCCGAACACCTATCTCACCTCGGTGCTCACAGCCATCGTCAACGGTCACAAACAAAGCAGGATCGGCGATCCGCTACCCTGGAATTACGCCGTCACGTGTGATCGGCGCAGCGCTTACAGCGCGGTGGCTTTCCACGATAGATCAAATTGACCCGTAAAGCGGTTGGCTGGCGCGAAAGCGACATCCTCGATTGGCTGGCCAACCGACCATATTCCTAAAGAAAACCCCCGGCAGGCTGGCTGCTCGGGGGTGGATCTTTAGGGTGAGAATTAGAGAATACCGCGCCTGCTCCAGCTTGCCTACACAAAAAGTCGAACCAGATGATTTTACAGACAAAAACAACACCGCCCCCGTTCTTCCGACCATACTCTTGGTCGGAAAACTCGCTCCATAAGCAGACCAAACACATCAGCCACAAGCATGGTTTACAAGTGTCAGTCGCGCATCTCATTGCATCTCTGCACTATGGGGAGGCGAAGTAATGGCTTTCACAACAAGTTCCTCTTTGGAAAGCTCCAACTGCTATGATCAAAAGCATGTTGACCCGATTGGCGTCACGCGTCGCGCCATGGGTAAATGGATGGGTGAAAACGGTGTTGCCCCCTGCCCTATTTGCCAACCAGAGTGTCGCCGCAATCAGCGAGCCCTGTCCATTTCGACGAAAGAAGGGCGTCTTCTTCTGTACTGCCACAAATCAGGCTGCAACTTCCTTGGCGTTCTTGCTGCGCTGGGCATGGCGGAAGGGGGGCAATCGTTTTCGGTGGACACCGCAAACTGATACAAGACATGCCCGTGAGATAAAGATCAGCCCGACGTTGAAGAAAGCACGGGATATCTGGAGAATGGCTCTGCCGATCCAGGGGACCGTCGCTGAGATCTATCTCCGGGCCCGGTACATCAACTGCCCGTTGCCAGCCAGTTTGCGGTTTCTGCCACGGGCTTATCATTCCAGTTCCGATGTGCCTCTCGCTGCCATGATCGCGGATGTTCAGCCGACCAGTGGGATCCATCGTATTTTCTTCGGCCAAGGCGGGAAACGGTTGCAGAAATGCGCCAAGATGATGCTCGGCCCATGCGCAGGCGGCGCCGTTCATCTCTCAGCAGACAGAGGGCCTCTAGTCGTGTGCGAGGGCATAGAGACGGGCCTGAGCTTGCTGAGTGGGCTTCTCGGGTTCCGTGCGAAGTTGTGGGCGGCCTTGTCAACCAGTGGCATGAAAGCACTCCAGCGGACGAACAAGCACAGCTTCGTCACTGCCCATAAAGCCAATATGCGGTTTCCACATTGTGTCGGCACCTCAAGATATCCCGGGGTTGGTTCTATGGCTTTCTGGCCAGTCAGGACACCCGAGATCAGCGGCAAGTTGGTCGCGAAGCCCGGGATATGGAGTTGCTCCCAAAGATCAA
>JABSSD010000167.1 GCA_013214575.1 Paracoccaceae bacterium
ACCCGCCCGCCTTCGGCTATCATCTGATCCGCCGACTGCCGTTCGACGCGGCCACCAGCCTCTTCGATGATCAGCTGTCCCGCCAAACAATCCCACGCATTCATGTGTTCCTCAACATATCCGATCAAGCGCCCAGCTGCGGTATAGGCCAGTGACAACGCCCCCGACGCATTCCGGTGAAAGACGCCGTCTTGCTCCAGGACTTCGCTGATCAGCTTGGTCGTACTGGCTTTGCTGGAACGGTTGCAATACCCCGTCCCGATACTGCCACGGTTCATTGCAGTGTCAGAGCGGCAGATGAGTGGTTTACCATTGAGGGTCGCGCCCCCCCCTCGTACAGCATGGAATGTCTCACCGTGGATCGGGTCAAGGATCACTCCAATTTGCGTTTGGTCCTCTTTCACTACGGCCAGGACAACACACCAAGCAGGGATCGAATTTAGGAAATTCGTTGTGCCATCGATCGGATCAATCACCCAATTGTAGCCCGACCTGCTGGGCTTTGGCGCATGTTCCTCGCCGACAATACCATCGTCCGGATACGCCTCTTCAATAAGCTTTCGGATGTGTAACTCAACATTTTGATCCGCTTCCGAAACAAAGTCCTGCAGTCCTTTGTCGACGACATCAAGACTGCTGACGCGTTGAAAATAGTCTAGGGCCAATTTCCCGCCACTCTTTGCTATCTCAGTTGCTTTCTGTGATCTGGTATTCAACGGTAATTCCTCTTTATGTCAGTTGGACCCGCTCAGGGTCTTGGGCTTCCGGTCATTTCTTCCATCGGGCGCCAATGAGACGTCGGCCTGCTCTGCAACGAGCTGAACTGGAAGAAGTTTCCACCACTGCCAGAACCTTGGTCAAACTTCCGGTCAATGGGACAGCCAAACAGATAGCAATACAACAGGGTTCCAACCGCGCCATGTCCGACAAACAACACGTTACCATCCTCGTGAAAGCTCAGACACTTGCGAACTTCTGCCACAATTCGAGACTGGGCTGCCATTGCAGTTTCCCAACCTCTGACACTGGTTTCGGGATAGGCAAAGAACTGGTCAGCAACGTTTTTAAACTCTTTGGAAGGCAAGAAGCCAGTCGAACTGCGGTCGTTCTCATGCATCAACTCACGCACTTCCAATTCGCAACTAAGGGCATCCGCCAATGGTCGAGCCGTTTCAATCGCTTTAGTTTCAGTGCTGCTGATGACAGCAGTGGCTCTGTCCAAAGCAATGGAATTTGCGAGTGTGATCACCCGGCGTTGCCCTAAGTCACTCAGCGACCAATCCCGGATTTCTTTCGCAGGATCGACCAATACTTGCGGGTGCGTAGGGTACAAAACTCTCCGATGCATAATTATTTTGTCTCACGAGTAACGAAGGTATGAAAGTCTGAGGGCTAATTCACCACCGTGATGAATGCCAAAACCGTTGCCACAGCACCTTGGAGCACCTAATCTTGCAAGTAGGCCCTGTTCCTTGGGGAATGTCGACTACATTTGCGGATCTGTTACCTGTGTCAGGCAATTTCAAACGGCGGTATACCATGCAAATATTCCCTATAGCACTTAGCGCTGTAATCTTATTTACCTCAGTCAGCCATGCCACCGAACCCACCAATATCCAGCTTGGGCCCCGCCCTTTCTATCTCTTCGACAAGATGCCTGACGGCCAGCTCAGAAGCAAACTCCGCTCATGTGCGAATGGGCCGTTCTCCCGCACCAATTTCTCCATCGGCCACCGCGGTGCACCGCTGCAATTCCCCGAGCATACACGCGAATCTTATCAGGCAGCCGCCCGCATGGGCGCCGGTATCATCGAATGTGACGTCACTTTCACCGCCGATCTGGCGCTGGTCTGCCGACACTCACAGGGCGATCTGGCTACCACCACGAACATCCTCGCCACACCGCTTGCCGCCACCTGCATCAAGCCGTTCACGCCTGCCACCTTCAACTCCGATGGCAGTATTGAAGAACCGGCCAGCGCCACCTGCCGCACCAGTGAGCTCACGCTTGCGGAATTCCTCTCACTGAAAGGTAAAATGGACGCTGGTAATCGCGCCGCGACCACGCCCGAAGCATTCATGAACGGCACTGCCTCTTGGCGCACCGATCTCTACGCCACGGGAGGCACTCTGATGAGTCACGCCCAAAGCATCACATTATTACAAAGCCTCGGCGTCGAATTCATCCCCGAACTGAAGGCACCAATCGTTGGCATGCCGTTCACCTCGCCGGTCACCGGAGAGGTCTTGACGCAGGCCGGCTTTGCCCAAAAAATGATCGATGAATACACCGCAGCAGGCATTCCTGCACAAGATGTTCACCCCCAATCGTTCAACCCCGACGACTTGCTTTACTGGCTAAAGACCGCACCAGAATTCGGCAAAAACGCCATACTGCTTGATGGCCGCAAATACGACGCCAACAACCCATCCGACACTCAAGCCCCCACGCTTCAACAGATCGCCAATATGGGCATCACCACCGTTGCCCCGCCGCAATGGGTGCTGCTGAAAGAAGACGACGGCCAGATCACCCCCTCGGACTATGCCCTGGCCGCACAGGATGCCAATCTCGACATTATTACCTGGACCCTTGAACGCTCTGGCCGCCTTCGTGAAGACGTCCTGGATGGCCGAGGCAAATACTACTACCAATCAACGCTTGGCGCACTAACCGGGGACGGCGATATCTACACCACCCTTGATGTGTTGACCCAACAGGTCGGTATCAAGGGCATATTTTCCGACTGGCCTGCCACGGTAACCTTCTACGCCAACTGTATGAAACTTTGACCACCGGTAGCAGCCCATCACAGTCCTAACTGTTCTCCAAAAATCACCGGACTGTGATGCGGGTTTCCAGCGGATATTCACCTTGGAACTGAGACGCTTCAGAGACTTGGCTCAGGGTAACCGTCGTTATTTGCAGGGCTTCCCCCTCCAGATCAACAATACAGGCCGTCATAGTATATTTCGTCTGCGATCCTTCAGCGTAGGACTGCGGCCCCCGCAGGCTGGTCGCAGGCAGCCCCTTCCAGTTCACAAAAATGCTGCGATGAACATGCCCGAAGAAAATGTGTTGGACGTTTCCTGCCTGTTGTAGAACTTGCTCAAACGCCTCCGCGTTGTCCAACATGATCGGATCCATGTTTGGGTCGCCTATCTTGCATGGGGGGTGATGCATGAACAGTAAAACGGGTTGATCTCCGGACGTCTGCAGGCACGTCTTTAGCCAATTCAGCCTTGCTTCGCAAAGCGTGCCTGCATCCGACCCGGATTTGACCGTATCCAGGAATATCAATTTTGCGTCTGCCGTGTTCACCTCGCTTTGGACGAAGCCATTCTGGTCGCGGCCTTGGTCGCCAAATTCCCGCAAGAAAGCCTCCCGGTCATCGTGATTTCCAAGCAGTGGGATAGTGGGAAACGGTAAGCTTTCCAGTTGATCTCGCAACCAACGATAAGCCGCTGGATCGCCATCATCCGCCAAGTCCCCAGTCACCACGCAATAGGCAGTGTCTGAAAATTTTTCAGCCAGTTCTCGAAGACAGGCGGCCAGAAAATTGGCATGTTGGGCTGCATTTTCTGACCCCCCCGGGTCGCGCAAGTGAAAATCTGAAATGTGAATAATTCGCATTGGTTTTCTCGTCCCATTGGCGGCTGACAAGGGATGTCTTAGACCCTCCAACTGGAAAAAGTATTTTTTATTTGGGACTTAGACATATAGCTGTCATGTTCTGGCTATTAAGAAGCACTTAGATATTTATTCAACTAAGGAGAACGACTATGAAGAAAATAGCACTATCAGCTACGTTCGCGGCTGCACTGGTTGCCGCCCCGGTCTATGCCCAGACCGAAATTGAGTGGTGGCACGCCCATGGCGGTCAGCTTGGCGAGACCGTTAACGCCATCGCCGAAAAATTCAACGCATCGCAGTCAGACGTCGTTCTGACGCCTGTCTACAAGGGCGGCTACGAAGACACACTGACATCTGTCATCGCAGCGTTCCGTGGTGGCGAACAGCCGAATATCGTTCAGGTATTTGACGCCGGCGCCGCAACGATCATCGGGGCGAAAGGTGCTGTAATTCCAGCCGAGGACCTGATCAGGGAAGCTGGCATCGACTTCGACGCCAACGATTACATTTCCGGCGTCCGCTATTTCTATGCGGACAGCGAAGGCAAAATGGTTGGGATGCCGTTCAACGCGTCCACGCCAATCCTTTATTACAACGTGGAAGCTTTGAAAAAAGCTGGCGTCACGCCACCCAAAACCTGGGAAGAGTTCGAGCAGATCGCTCCGAAGATTGTAGACGCCGGGTATATTCCGCTGTCCCAGTCGCATTCGCCCTGGATCTGGACCGAGAATTTCCATTCTCGCCACAACATCCCATTCGCCACCAATAACAACGGCTTTGATGGCTCGGACGGAACAAAAATTCTGGTGAACAACGAGGCCATCAAGTCTCACTTCACCGCGGCTAAGGGCTGGCTCGACAAGGGTTGGTATGGCTTCTATGGCGCTGGATGGGGTGACAATCAGACCCCATTCGAGAATTCAGAAGTCGCGATGTGGCTTGGCTCGTCAGGCTCGTTCGGCGGCATGCTGAAGTCGGTCGATTTTGAATTTGACGCGACTTACCTGCCGTATTGGGAATCGGTCACCACCGAACCAAAGGCAACCTTCATTGGCGGCGCAGCGCTGTTTGCAATGACGGGCCATTCGGATGAAGAAAACCTGGCCACGGCGCAGTTCTTCAAATTCCTTTCGTCAGCTGAGATCCAGCTTTTCTGGCACAAGTCTACCGGCTATGTGCCGATCACTTCAGCCGCGTATGATTTGGCTAAAGAGCAGGGGTATTACGACGAGACACCTCAGGCCGAAGTCGGCATCCTGCAGCTGTCGCTGCCATCGGGTGAGTTCTCGAAGGGCTATCGCATGGGGTTCTACGTGCAGATCCGTGACGTGATGAACCGTGAGTTCGGGCGCATCTTTGCCGGCGAAACTGACGTCGATTCAGCCTTTGATGTGATCGAAACCGAAGGAAACAAGTTGTTGGCACGGTTCGCAAAAACCTCGAACTGATATAGCTTGAATACTACTGGTCCGAGGCGTAACTGCGCCTCGGACTTCTTTAGAGGAAATATGGAATGAATAAGGCTCAATTTGGCAGCCCATGGATGCCATATCTGTTGCTAGCGCCTCAGATGCTGATAATTGCGATCTTCTTTTTGTGGCCTGCCGCCGAGGCGGTTCGGTCATCGTTTTACCTAGAAGATCCATTTTTCGGGACAGGCACCTTTGTCGGTTTGGATAACTATCGAGACGCGCTGTCAGCCTCCGATTATCGACGCACGGCAATTTTCACCGGGATTTTTGTGTTCTTGGTTTCACTGCTGTCGCTGTCCATCGGCCTGATGCTCGCCGTTTCTGCAGACCGCGTTTTGCGCGGCAAGTCGACATACAAGACCCTGTTGATGTGGGTCTATGCCATCGCGCCGCCAGTTGCCGGATTGATTGGTGTCATGCTGTTTGATCAGCATATCGGCCCGCTGGTCGACTTCGCCGCCATCTTTGGATGGGATTATCGAATTGGTGTGAACTATTGGGATACCGGTATCACCATGATTATCGTGGCGACCTGGAAGCAGATCCCCTATAATTTCATCTTCTTCTTGTCTGGCCTTCAATCCATCCCAAAATCAGTCAAAGAGGCCGCCTCGATTGACTGCAGTTCGCAGAACCGCCGCTTTTGGACAATCACCTTCCCATTGCTGGCCCCCACTTCGTTCTTTTTGCTGATCCTCAATATCGCATATGCGATGTTCGAAACCTTTGGCATGATCGACCTGATCGTCAAGGACCAGCCCGGCAACTCGCCAGTGACACTGGTTTACAAAGTTTATCGCGACGGCTTCCGTGGCAACGATCTGGGCGGCTCGTCGGCCCAATCGGTCATCCTCATGCTTCTCGTTCTGGTGCTGACAATTGTACAGTTCCGTCTGATCGAGAAACGCGTGCACTATAACTAGGGTTTTAGAATGCTACGCACAAAAATATACGATCACTTCGTCCTGCTGCTCGGCGTTTTCATTATGATGGGGCCGCTGGTGGTGGCGTTCATGACTTCGACCTTTGACCACGTATTGATCCACAAAGAAGGGATGCAAGTGGGCTGGGGCGGTAAGTTTATTGAAACATACAGCACCGTCCTGAGCCAACAGGGCGGATTTACCGGCGAAGTCACCGGCTGGCTGATGACGCAGAACAGTCTGATCCTGGGCATTGGTTTTGCACTTGGCAAGATCGTGGTGTCGATGCTGGCGGCTTACGCTATTGTCTATTTCCGCTTTCGCGCCGCGACCTTCTGCTTCTGGATCATCTTCCTGACCCTGCTGCTGCCGCTGGAGGTTCGCATTCTGCCGTCCTATGAGGTGGTCCAGCAGCTTGGGCTGTTGAACTCTTACACCGGATTGATCGTGCCCCTCATCGCCTCGGCTACGGGTACATTCTTTTTCCGCCAGTTCTTTAAGTCGATACCGAATGAACTTGTTGAGGCGGCCCGTGTTGACGGCGCCGGACCGATGCAGTTCTTCTTCGATATCCTTCTGCCATTGTCGAAGACAATGATGGCTGCGATCTTTATCATCATGTTCGTTGTTGGCTGGAACCAGTATCTGTGGCCTACGCTGATGACAACGGATGAGAGCTATTTCACACTTGTACGCGGCATCAAACAAATCATGCAGATCATGATCGGTGCCGACATTCCTAAATATAACGAAGCCCTTGCGATGGCGATGCTGTCAATGTTGCCTCCTGCGTTGGTGATTATCATCTTCCAGCGCATGTTTATCAAAGGCTTGGTGGAGAACGAAAAATGACCACACTACGCATCAAGAACGTTTTCAAACGTTATCCCAACGGAGCAGAGGCCGTCAAAGGTGTCTCGGTCGAAGTCGGGGACGGTGAACTCGTCGTCTTCGTCGGGCCATCGGGCTGCGGCAAATCAACCCTGCTGCGTATGGTGGCTGGTTTGGAAGACGTCACAAGTGGCGAGATTGAGCTGTCCGGTCGGGTTGTCAATGATCTGGAACCGGCGGAGCGCAACATCGCGATGGTGTTTCAGAACTATGCGCTTTATCCGCATATGACGGTCCGCCAAAACCTCGCCTATGGTTTGAAAAACCGTGGCACGTCAAAATCCGAAATTGACAGCAAGGTCGAAGCAGCGGGCAAGCTGTTGCAGATATCGGACTTCCTTGAACGCAAACCCAGCCAACTGTCCGGTGGACAGCGCCAGAGGGTTGCTATGGGGCGGGCTATCGTTCGCGATCCGGCGATTTTTCTTTTTGACGAACCTCTCTCAAATCTGGACGCCAAACTGCGCAACCAGATGCGATTGGAGATCAAAAGCTTGCAGCGGCGCCTGAAGACCGCCGCAGTCTATGTGACCCATGATCAGGTCGAAGCCATGACGCTGGCAGACCGGATCGTTGTGCTGAACAATGGTCTGATCGAACAGGTCGGCACCCCGGCTGAAGTCTACTCGCGCCCCGATTCCACCTTTGTCGCCAGCTTTATCGGTGCGCCGCCGATGAATTTGCTATCAGCCACTCTCACCGATGCGGGCGCCCAATTGGGCGACCAGGTTTTGCCTGTGCAGACATCCCTTCGCGGTGACGTGCAACTGGGGCTGCGTCCCGAACGGATCAAGATATCGCAAAGTGGCAGTGGGGCATCCATCGAGGTGACAATTGTTGAAGAGCTTGGCGCAACACGGCTTGTTCACGGGATTGTAGGTGGTCAAAACATCTCCGTTGCGGTGGATGCCGAACTGCCTGTGCCGACAGGCCAGGCCGTCATCAGCTTCCGCCCGGATGATGCGCATTTCTTCCACGCCACAACCGGCAGGCGGCTATAGCCTCCCATGCCCATGGATACTGCCGAGGCCTTTCGCCAGCGTTGGCGCCAGCGCAGCAGACCCGCGATGATTTCAACTCATCGCGGGCTCTGGGGGCCCGCGCCTGAAAATTCGCTGGCGGCAATTTCTGCTGCTGGCGATTATGACATTATCGAGATTGATACACAGATAGCCTGCGACGGCGTACCTGTGGTCATACATGACCCCGACCTCGTCCGGACCGCTGGCAAGGCAATGAGGCCGCACGACACCGATCACGCGACACTTGTGGCCCAGTTTCTGTACGAGGGCCTGGGCGGACCAAATGCCAGTCCGACTGACGAGCAGCTTCCGACTTTGTCTGACGCTCTGCTGGCTGCAGGCCCAAAGGCCTTTTTCGATATTGATGTGAAATATCCGGCGGAAATCGAAGCCGTCGCGCAGATGCTGGCCCAGTCTGAACAGCAGCACATGGGATCTCTCAAGATTGACACCAGAACCCCTGCAGATATTGAAAAGCTACGTTCTCTTCAGCAGCGCTTTGGCGTGATGGTGATGGCGAAAGTGGTGCTTCCCAAGACCGGGTTGGATCATATCAGAGACTTAACAAAAGCAGGCGTTGCCGCGGCCGAGGTGTGGTTCGACGATTTAGGGCAACTCAGCGAGGCCTGTCTAATCGCTGGAAATGACATGGCCATCTCGACCTTTACGCTGGATCCTGTACATTGCTGCGGGTTGTCCGATACGCGCGCACTGTCAGATCCAGATGCCGTTTGGGGTCAACTCTTGGACGCTGGGGTAACAATTATCATGACCGATCTCGCGCCGCGTCTGGGGTGCTATATGTCTGCGAGGGACGGGGTAAAGAGCTAGAGGTGAACCGCGGTCACCCGCGACATCAGTCGCATATATCCAAGGACCAGCACCAACGGCGGCAACACTGAAATCGTGGCCAGCACCATGCTCGGCCCCGATCCGGCACCCGCCAGGTTGAACCCTCGCATCAGTGGAAAATATGTGTTGTCAATTGAGATCACCAATGGCCACAAATACTGGTTCCACCCGATCAGAAAAGAAATGGTGAGCACCGCACCAATGGGCACCAGCGACAGCGGCAGAACAAAATCACGCAGGAAACCGATGGGGCCAGCCCCGTCAAGACGGGCCGCCTCCAACAGTTCTGGCGGCAGCGTTTTCATGTGCTGGCGAAAAATAAACGTCGACAGCGCCACAGGCAAGATCGGCAAGACCAAACCAGTAAGTGAATTTATCAAGCCAAGCTGAACAGCGACATCAAATGTCTGCAACATCCTCGCTTCAATCGGAAAATAGAGCGTCAGAAGGGTCAGTGAAAACCAAAATCGCACCCCTCGGCGCAACAAAAAGGTCATCGCATAGGCGGCAAGGAATCCTACCACCACCGACAGAACCGCCACGCCGGTGGCGATAATCACAGAATCCGCAGTCATATCAAATGCCGTTGGATTTGCATGCCCAGGGCCACTCAATTTTGTCAGCTGCTGCAGATTATGCCTCAGCCCCGGCAGCAACGACATTTGCGGCGACGATATTGTGGCCCGCAAGCCGCCTGCCTGTGTCGCTGCAAATACCAGCCACAAAAGTGGCCCAGCCATAATCACTGCAGCGCCAGTCAGAAAAGCATGGTCAGCCAGTCGGCGCCACAAAGCGCGATTATTCAAAGCGGGCCGGGTGATAATGAAATATCCTAAAATTTGATCAAGAGGCGAACTGCTTGCACCCAATCACGTCCCAATTCCCATCGCAAGGCGCAACCATGCCTGGTATCAGGCTTTGACCGACGAGCGGGGGGAGTGAACAGTAGGGCGAAGTCCTTTGATATGCTGTTCTAGGTGGATCACAATAAAGCCCGCAACGGCGAAAATCCGACATACTTCCCACTGGGACTACTCCAAGAAATGGACCTGTACTTTTCAAGGCAGCCGACCTTGATGATGTAACCGCCCCCCGACGGCATCGATGTGCCAAAGTGGGTTTGCAATGATCAACAAAGGAGAGCGGTTATGTCGGATATTATCACGGTCGGGCTCGATCTGGCGAAAAATGTGTTCCAGTTGCATGGGGCCGACGGCACAGGCCAAGCGGTTCTGCGCAAGACGTTACGTCGGACACAGGTTCTGGAGTTTTTCAGCCACCTTCCGCAATCCGTTGTCGCGATGGAAGCTTGCGGGGGCGCTCATTTCTGGGCCCGCGAGATAGGTAAACTTGGCCATGATGTGCGACTGAGCAGCCCCACTTGGGTGGTCCGATTTGAAAGTTAGTGCATGGTTGGCCTTTGGTCCATCGGTACGATGGCCTCAGGCGCCGGTGGACGGTAGCCCAGGGCACTGTGGGGTCCACTGCCCGGCAGGGCATTGCGTGGCAATGTCCCGAGAGGGTTTGGTGTTGTAGTGCTTCCTCCAGCTTTCGATGATGATTTGGGCTTCGCGTAAGGAATAGAATATCTCGCCGTTGAGCAACTCGTCTATTACCCGGCAGCACATGCAAAGCATGTGTGAGAGGGCCGCATTCGCCCGTTGAAACTTTCGCAGTATCCGTTCTCCCAAGCACTGCCCGCCAGGGCATCGCTTGACGATGTCCCGAGAGGGAGACCCTGGCTCGATGTAGGCCGTCTTTGCTCCGACGGCTTTGATCCAGTCCCTGACCGCCTCAGCAATAAACTCAGGACCGTCGCCCATTGGGCTCGAACCAATGGCGCCTTCAATGGGCAACTCTGACCGAATGTACGCAGGCACACCGTGTAGGATGAACAGGTCCGTCCACTGCCCGGCAGTCGTTTGTTTGCAAACGATGAGTATCCGTATTGGTCAAGTTCGCATTTCAGTCCATTTTCGACCGTCACGTAGCAACGCATTTGCCATGACTACAAGCTTGCGCATGACCGCTATAATCGCAAGTTTCTTGCATTTCCCTTTGGCAATCAGCTCGTGATA
>JABSSD010000168.1 GCA_013214575.1 Paracoccaceae bacterium
CGGTCCCTCACCGGGACGCGATCCGCGATGACGCCGCACTGGATACTTGCCGCCGCACTGTCACAGTTCAAGCGCGCGATTGAGATAGGCGCTCGGGGTCTGATCTGACTTGGCATAATGATGGCAGCTATCACGCTGACCGCGGACGGAAGAATGAAACCGGTGAAGGATAACGGTCAAAGTGGTCCCATGGCGAATACTTGCGACAACGCTATGATTGTGGACAGAACGATATCGGAACGACGAAACCGGATTGATGCTCAGCAATACGCAATTCACATCGCGTGTTGATACGGGCTGCAATGGTGCGCTTGACTTTGAAAGCCCCATTACGGAAGTATCCGTTACTTCATCTGGCCGGAAATATCCCCGCCGGAGGCTCAAATGTTTTTTGATGGTAGATTGCCGCAGGCCGATGCCATTTGTTTGAGCGACAGCGACTAAAGCCATGCATTGCCTCGGCCTGTGGCTTGCGATACCTCTGGGTCAACGCATACGTGCAGTGAGATCAAAGACAATGAACCGCATCAGCCAAATCGAATTGGACGACCGCAACCTGCCGCCGCCGACACCAGAGATCGAGCAGGAGCGCCGGGTGGCGATTTTTGACCTGATTGAGGAAAACTCCTTTCAGTTGCCCCCTCGTGAGAACCGCGAGGTTCCCCAGGGACCCTATCATCTGGGACTGGCCATCCGGGATAAGCGGTTGGTGTTTGATGTCGAAACCGAAGGCGGCGGCAAGGCGGCGGAATTCCACCTGTCGCTGTCGCCGTTCAGGCAGGTAGTCAAGGATTACTATCAGATCTGTGAAAGCTATTTCACCGCCGTCAAGACGCTGCCACCAAGTCAGATTGAAACCATTGATATGGCGCGCCGGGGCATTCACAATGAGGGCAGCCGCGTGTTGCAAGAGCGACTGGAGGGCAAGGCCGAGATCGACACCGATACTGCCCGACGCCTGTTCACGCTGATCTGCGTGCTGCACTTCGGAGGCTGACGGGTTGATAGAACTGCCGCAATCGGTTTTGTTTTGTTGCGACCACAATTCGGTGCGCTCGCCGATGGCCGAAGGCATCATGAAGAAATTCTACGGTACCGGCACCTATGTTCAGTCGGCCGGGGTCAAGACTGACATGGAAATAGATGGGTTTTCTATCTCGGTGTGTCAGGAAATCGGTGTCGAGTTGTCACGCCATCGCTCGCGCTCGTTTGATGACATGGAGCGTTGGGGGGATGATCTTTCTTCATTTGATCTGGTGGTGGCCTTGTCACCTGCCAGCCAGCGCCGGGCGTTGGAGTTGACCCGGTTCTTTCATCTCGATGTGGAATACTGGCCGATTATGGATCCGACCGGACTGGGTGAAAGCCGAGAGGCCAAGCTGGACTGCTATCGCCAGACCCGCGATCAGATCATCGGGCATCTGACCAAGCGCTGGGGGGGCGCAAGTCAAGCGTAATAACGGGACTGTGGCGGGCCACCTCAGCTTTGCCTTTGTCAGATGCGGTTTCCGTGTTGCCGCAGTCATGGGGATGATCTGACCAATCCTGACGCGGTCGGAGCGTGACACTTGGGATGTAATTCCCGGAGGGGCGTTGAAACTGTTTGAGGCCGCGCTGGGTCGAACCGGCATTCTTATGTGTTGCGATAGCAAGTTCCCACTGTTGGGTCGCGTGTTGAGGGCTGCAGATGTCAGTCTGGTGCCGTCCTGCACGGAGGCTTTGTCGGGATGCTGGCGGGGTGCGTGTCGGCGCCATGGCGCGGGCGCTGGAGGGGCAATGTGTGGCCGCTATGGTTCTTAGCCGTGGGGGCTGCCGAGTGGTCTGGGGTGGTGAATGTGAATGTGGCAAGGGGCGGTATCTTTGGCCCACCCGATTCGGGGGGGGGCGTGGACGGGGGCTGGCTGAGGGGGCGCTAAGCAGGCCCGGTTGGATGCTGGCCGAAATTGACCTTGCTGACAGTGCACGGGTCCGGGCCGACGGTAAGGTTTCGAACCTCGGTTATTGGATGGAACAGGGTGATCGGGGGAAATTGGTCACTAATAGCTATCTGCAGTGATTGCGCCCTTGAAAACCTGCCCAAAAGCCCCCATTTAAGCCCTCATCCCGCATCTGAGCGGGGGTAACCAAAAATGGAGATAACATGGCCAAGGAAGATACGCTCGAATTTCCCGGTGTCGTGAAGGAACTCCTGCCCAATGCGACGTTTCGGGTCGAGCTGGAAAACGGCCATGAGATCATCGCACATACGGCAGGCAAGATGCGCAAGAACCGCATCCGTGTTCTGGCTGGCGACAAGGTTCAGGTGGAAATGACCCCCTATGACCTGACCAAAGGACGGATCAACTATCGCTTTAAGTAAGCGTGATCCTGATAGATGACCAAAGCCCGGCTCCTTCGCCGGGCTTTTGTTATTCGGCCTTGCGGTGCAAGGCCGAGGCCTCCGGCGGAGGTATTTTTAACAAGCAGAAGACGGCTGCTCTGTTTGGTCGCTCTTTGCACGGGCGGATCCTATTGGAGCGAGCCCGAATTGGACAAGAGGGCCGGTGATGGCATTCATTCTGGGATCAGGCAGCCCGCGGCGGCTGGAGCTTTTGGCGCAACTGGGGATCACTCCAGATGAGGTGCGGGCACCGGATATTGATGAAACTCCAAAAAAATCTGAGCTGCCGCGGGACTATTGCAGTCGCATTGCCCGTGAGAAAGTTTTGGCTGTCCGGGCCGATGATGAGGATCAAGTGCTTTGTGCGGATACCACTGTGGCGCTGGGCCGCCGCATTTTGGGTAAGCCGGCAAATGCGGGTGAAGCTGCCGAGTTCCTGCTGGCGCTATCTGGGCGCCGTCATCGGGTGATCACCGCAATCGCGCTGCGGCGTGGCAACAATATATGGGCGCGGGATGTAGTGTCTCAGGTCCGGATGAAACGGTTGTCAGACCCGGAATTGAACAGCTATCTTGCCAGCAATGACTGGCAGGGCAAGGCCGGAGGCTATGCCATCCAGGGTCCTGCAGGGGCGCTAATCCCCTGGATCAGTGGCTCGTTCACCGGTATTGTCGGGCTGCCACTGGCCGAAACCGCAAACATGTTACAGGCGGCGGGCTACCCGCTGCACAAGGAGGTCTCCGAATGAAGGGCCGCACTATCATCCTGGACCACCTAAACGGCCGCGAAGCTGCGGCGCTGATGGTGGATGGCAAGCTGGACGACCTATTGATCGAAAGTGATCAGCCGGCACCTGGTACGATCTACCGCGCCCGCGCTGATCGCCCGGTCAAGGGGCAGGGCGGCATGTTCCTGAGCACCCCGGATGGCCCGGCGTTTCTGCGACAGGTCAAAGGGTTGGCTCCGGGGCAGATGCTGCTGGTGCAGGTCACCGGTTATGCGGAAGATGGCAAGGCAATTCCTGTCACTCAAAAGATCCTGTTCAAAAGCCGCTATGCGATTGTCACCCCTGAGGCGCCGGGGCTGAATATTTCGCGTTCGATTCGGGACGAGGGAGAGCGGGACCGGCTGTTGGAAATTGCCCATGAAACTATGGGCGACAGCCCGCACGGGCTGATTCTCAGGTCGGCCTGCGATGGGGCTGAGGCGGATCAAATTGCCGAGGATATCGCTGCAATGGCGGATATGGCCGCTGCCGTAATGTTGGATGATGGCGATGAGACGCAGGCACTGACCGAGGGCGATACTCCGCATCTGCTGGCCTGGCGGGACTGGTCCGAAGCTGCGGAGATTGTGCGCCAGCCCGGCGGTTTTGAGGATCATGGGGTATTGGACGCGCTGGAGGCGGTGCGCGGCATTCACCTGCCGCTGTCTGGCGGTGCCTTTGTCTATATTGAGCCGACGCGTGCGCTGGTGGCTGTGGATGTGAACACCGGATCTGACGCCTCACTGGCGGCTGGGGTCAAGGCGAACATGGCTTGTGCCAAGGCACTGCCGCGGGCGCTGCGGGTGCGCGGCCTGGGCGGGCAAATTGTGCTGGATTTGGCGCCGATGCCGAAAAAGGACCGGCGGGTCTTTGAAACGGCTCTGCGGGCGGCCTTTCGCAGCGACAGCGAGGAAACCCTGATGGTTGGCTGGACGCCGCTTGGTCATTTTGAGCTCCAGCGCAAGCGGAGCCGGGTGGCCCTGACGGGTATATTAAATGAGGTGCTGGCGTGACTTGCCCAATTTGCGATGACGAAACCTCTGTATCCTACCGGCCGTTTTGTAGCGGGCGTTGCGCTGATGTCGACCTGGGGAAATGGTTTAATGGTACCTATGCGGTGCCCTGCCAGGACGCCGAGGATTTTGGAAATGTACCCGTTCAGGCCGAAGGAAATTTGCGGATCAAACATTCGTAATTTTCTTGTCAAAAGGCTCTGGACACGGTCGCGTACTCGGCATAGAACGCCCCAACCCAAGGTTAACACCTTCCCGTGCCCGGGTAGCTCAGGGGTAGAGCAGTGGATTGAAAATCCTCGTGTCGGTGGTTCGATTCCGCCCCTGGGCACCATTATACCAGCTAACCCATTGGTTTCGCTCCAGCTATTAACTGCTGCTGGGAGCCGTAGACCATGTCGAAGACCATTTCGCCCACGTTCACCTTCGTCAAAGAAGGCATCTTCTATTTCAGCCGTCGCATCCCCAGTGAGCTGCGCAAGCATTATACCTCGCCTAGGATCGCTTACTCCTTGCGCACGAGGTCGGCTCGAATAGCTGAAGCCCGAGCTCGAAAGTCGGCAGATCAACTCGACGAGTACTGGTACCACCTCAGGTGTCGCGATGTTGAGCTCCCTGGCAAGCATATGCTGAGGCTGCAAATGGCTCTAGGTACTGAGGTCTCCAACACACAGCCCGTTGTCTCATCTTCATCTGTTCTTTTATCAGAGGCGGTGGGCTTATACCTGACACTGAAGGGCAAAGGGCGTCCTGTGACCTTTCACAGAGCTGCTGAGAGGGCGTGTGGCTATGTCATTGATGCCTGTGGTGACAAGCACCTCGAAGCCTACACCAAGGCTGACGCGAACGCATTTCGGGATGCTCTAATCGCCCGTGGCCTTGCGGGCAGCAGCCTGACAAGGGTCTTTGGAACTGTTCGTGCAGTCACCAACTTTGCCGCAAGTGAGCAAGGGCTGATGCTGAACAATCCCTTCGCAGGTGTCTACTATGATCGATCAGCGGGTGTATCGAATCGAACCTCTGTGCCCGCAGATGCACTGGCTGCGGTTCAAGCGAAGTGCCGCGTCTTCGATGATGATTTGCGTTGGCTGGTGGCGATGGTGTCCGACACAGGAATGAGATTGGCGGAAGCTGTAGGGTTGACCCGAGACGATATTATTCGTGACGATGGCGGGAATTTATTCGCTCGTATCCGCCCACATCCATGGCGTCGCCTCAAGACCAAAGGCAGTGAACGTGATGTGCCTCTTGAGGGGGCCGCTCGTTGGGCCGCTGAGCGTATCCTCGACCAACAACCTGTCTCCCAGTTCGCCTTCCCTCGGTACAACAAGACAAACATGACGAACGCCAATGCAGCGAGCGCTGCGCTGAACAAGTGGATGAGGGAACATGCACCTGCCGGATGTTCGATGCATAGCTTCCGTCACTCGATGCGGGACCGTCTCAGAGCTGTTGAGTGTCCCGCCGACATAGTTGATCAGGTCGGTGGCTGGCAGACTGATGGCGTTGGTCATGGATACGGCTCTGGCTACCCGATGGATGTCCTCAGGAAGTGGATGAAGGCCGTCACGTGGGGTGACATGGTCTACGGCTCCCAGCAGCAGTTAATAGCTGGAGCGAAACCAATGGGTTAGCTGGTATAATGGTGCCCAGGGGCGGAGAGTTTTCCGCGTTGTGTTCCCGTTACAGGCACTTCAGCCACAGCTCGCTTCAGTTAAACATGGGCTATCAGTAGTCGAACGACACCGTCAACAGGCACGTCGTGGTCTACGGTTTGGTCTACTGTGTCTCTTCGTTTATTCTTTCGGTCTGGAGCAGTAGCCACCGCCCCCACGGTGGGGGGAAAGACGCAAGCGACTCGATATTAATAAGGCTCTCACATTTTTCCGTCCGATTAATGCCCCACGAAGCAAGTGGCCCCAGGGACGGCTGAGAAACGTCGCTTCAGTGCGTTGGGGTACTTGCCACGACCGTTGATCACCTCATCCACTCCCAATGCTTCCAGAGCGGCCCTGAAGTCTTCGTTTTTTCGGATGTCGCTATTGAAGTTCGAGGCGTCCGTTATCCCCAGGGCCTTCCGCAGATCCGGTAAGAGCAAGACACCTTCAGGGTCATTCTCAAAGAAGTTTCGAACGTAGTCGATGGCCTCTGCTTTCTGCCCTCTGAGCTTCTTCCCGATTGGTCGCCATGTGCTGAGTGTGCAGCCAGGGAAAGTTTTGGCCAACTCCCCACGTATCCCCGACCTTTTGGCCGCGATGATGTAAGCGTTGCAGGGCTTGCATTTGTCGTCAATGCTGCCCCGCACTGAAGCTCGACAGAGAGCCTGAAGGATGAAGTGTCGATGCTCTCCTAGCCTCGTTCTCTTAATGGCCTCCTCAGGTACTTCGACGAGAACTGGAATGTTTGAACTGGCGTTCGTCAGACCCTCGTACTGCCAGTCGGGCAAGAAGAGCGTCCCGGCCAGAATGACGTTGGTGATGTCACTATATGCGTTGGTGCCCTGGTGTGCGCCCCAGTGAAGGAAGCTGATGCGGTCTGGAGCCCCCTGAACCATCTCTTGGACGTGCTTGGGGAGCTTGCCTTGCAACGCATCCTTCTGATGAATCACGAGCCATCTCTCGTCAGGCTTCGTGCTGATCTTGGCCACGACCTCTTGGAGCAATTGATCACCATTGCGGTTCCAAGCATCCTTGCTGCCCCCTTGGTCGAGAACTTCAATGCTCAGGTTCGCGTTGTGACCCAGCGCTCCCCGTGCGCCCCTGAGTTCGACCCCACACGTGTCTGGAACATCTGGAATCCTGAAGGTTCCCTTGCCTTCACTGTTGTTGAACGCTTGTTGCAGGTCACTGGCTAGCGCTGCAAGCCTAGGACAACTGGACCGGAGTGGAGCAAGTAATGAACCAAGAGCATCGGCGCTGAGCGTCACAACCTCTCCTGGCAGCATCTCTTCGTCCCAGATCCTGACCTCCCGTGCGTGTCCTTTGAAGTGAAACGCCCCGGCTTCAGTGAAGCTGCCACCACCACAACGGCTCTTGACCATCTGATGAGTTGTGAACAGGACGCGGGCTTCTTGCTCTGGGGTTGGGCTGAGAGCGTTGACTGCTTTGTCAGACGTCAGGACCGCAAATTGGGATGGGAGAAGCCCCATATCTTCAATCAAGCGCTTGATCTCC
>JABSSD010000169.1 GCA_013214575.1 Paracoccaceae bacterium
CACGTCAGCTGTCGCCAGCTTGGCCTGGACGGTGACGCGCGTCGTGCGCTGCAGCTTGTCGAGACCGGCAAGGCCTCGATGAAGGAAATGGACGGTGCCGATCTTTTGAAGGTGATTAAACGGCTCAAAAAGGACGGCTTTAAGACCTCTTCAAAGGGCACCACCAAAAGGTACCGAAATCTATATTGCAAAGAACCCCAGAACCCGGTCCAGCGTCGCCGCACTGGTGGGCTATGACAAGGCCAATGCGCTGACCAGCATATCCCATCGCTTGCAATCTCGGGTCCCGCTGGCCAAACAATGGCGGACTTGCGCTTACAAAGCCCAGGGCCTGGCAACGGTTGAGATCGCCCGCAAACTTGGCGTTACCGATGTGGCTGTGCGAAACTGGCTGAGGGCTGGTGAGGTTCCTGCGCCCGTCAGGCGGCAGAGCATCACTTTGCCGCCCTTGCCTCTGTTTCCTGACCTTTAGGTTTAAGGGAACTAAAAACCTTCCCCTGCCCGTCGATCCACCGCCAGAAGGCTCTCGAACTGAAGCCCTAGACACCCCCCCAGTCAATTGAGTGCCAAATCAGACGGGTAGTGTCGAGTTAATGCTGCGACCGCTAAAAAAGTCCGGATCGACGGCCTACACTGTATTCCACCACCAATGCTCACCGAATGCTGATGTATTCGTGATTGGCGGCGCAGCAGGTTGTTGCCCTATGTATGGCATCGTGGCGCGCGTTGTTTCACGTTTGAAGTTCGGTTTGTCTGAACAGTGCGCTGCGGATTGCACAGGCGAACTCTTTGGCGGCTTGTGCATCTGAGGATGAAATAGGTACACGAAAGGCCATTCTATGGCATCGGCAATTGGCTCTCAATCCCGCATCATTCTAGTCGCGTCGTTGGTAACGCTTTCTCTGTTCTGGTTCGATACTCTGCGGGCCGAGGAACCGCTGCCGGACTATGTGATTGAGCAATACGGAAAACCTCCATCCGTACCGGAAGGACTGCTGTCCGACGCGTTGCAGTCCGCTGTGCAGGTGGCCTTTGTCGACAGCATGGTTCAATCGAGCTGGGGTAGAGATCAGACCTTGGCTCTGACCAAAATATCCGAATCTAAAGATCCACGGATTGCCTGGATTATCAGCGACTTAATGCGCTTTACTTCTGGGCGTAAAATGAACGAAAGACTCGCCAGTGCAGCCTCCGATCTACTGGGAGGGAATTTAAAGAAAGGCAACAGTTGGGGAGGAATAACCGATCATCTCATTGCATGGGACATTCCAGCGCCACCTGATTATTTACGGGTGAAACGAGCCATTTTTACAAGTCTTGTTCCCGGCTGGGACAGGATTTTTGTTGAAGGTGACATCGACTGGAGGCTCGTGTCATGGGGAGGCGTGCTTATCGACGATCGCGCGTTTGATACGACAGATGAAGCCTGCAATTGCATTCCGGCAGCGGACAACCCCGAAGTAAGCAGTGCAAAAGACGCCACATGGCTCAAGAACGACGATATCGTATTTGGGATTGAGGTAAACGGACAGTATCGGGCCTATCCGCGACGCATTATGGAAGTGCGCGAGATGGTGAACGATACCTTGGGCGGAAGAGACCTTGGAATACCATATTGCAGTTTGTGCGGTGCAGCGCAGGCCTATTTCACTGATCAACTGCCCGGGGGTATTGAGCGGCCGATATTGCGCACATCTGGGCTATTAAGCAGATCCAACAAAGTGATGTACGACCTCAATACATTTTCGGTATTTGATACATTTCTGGGCAAAGCAGTGACGGGTCCTCTTGCCGAGAAAAATCTACAACTGAAGCAAGCCACTGTAATCACGACCGACTGGGGCACCTGGAAGAAAGAACACCCTGAAACAACGGTGCTGGTCGAATCACTGGCGCTTGGTCGTGATCCTGATTTTCGCAACGGCCGGGACGCCAATGGTCCGATTTTTCCTGTTGGCGATGTCGATCCGCGTTTGCCAGTCCACGAAGACATCATTGGCGCTATCACAGCGTCCGGAAACCCGGTGGCATTTCAACGAAGTAAGGCATTTATCGCACTGAAGAATGGCGATGAGATCGCATTTGAAAATACCCGTCTCGAACTTGATGCCGGTGGCATAAAAGTTGTGGATGCAGATGGTTCCGCTCTTGGCAGCCATCAGGCATTCTGGTTTGCGTGGTCACAATTCCATCCACAAACTGCACTCTGGCCGGAGTAAAGCGACCTCCTGCATGCAAGCAAGTCAGGTCTGGCTTTGCGATCCGGTATTGCGCGGGTGCCGCTGTCCTTTGGATGCAAATTGGTATCGAAGTGGTTCTGGCCGAGCTGCGCGACAAGCTGGGCCTGAACGCCCCCAAGGCTGGCGCCCAGATTTTGGGTAGACCAGCCCCACCGCCGCCAAATCCGCGATTTGCGGGCAGCGAAGGCAACCAGAACCCCTCTGAGACTTCCGTTAAATACCATTTAAAGGGCCTCAAAGGGAAATTTCAGGGGGAGATGCCACTCTCCAGGCTCAAGAGCCCTCAGTGGGCCGCGTTGGCGACATCGACCAGGCAACGTTGCCGGGGAATCAACTGGGGCAAGTAGCTATCGCGGCGATGCCGGTCTTCTTGTAGATCTGTGAAACCGTGGTTCGGCGCATCGAATGCGTTCGCTAGGCGCTTGGCTCAAGCCCAATAGATTTGACCTATTCACGAACCGGCCGCGCATATTGGCGGGCCAAGATGTGCAGGAGCTCGTGGAACCGCTCCGGCCACAAATGCTCGAAACCTATCGTCAATGGTTTGCCTATCCAGTGTAGGGGCGATTTTCGCGTTCCCTCAGTGATCCTATTTCGTTACTCGTCGTCTCCATTGGAATATTCGTAATCACCTATAAAAAAGTAGTTTCGGTGGGGGGGCCATCGTTGAAATACCTTTTTTGGCCTTGGTCATGGATCCGCTGACCGCTGGCGCCCTTCTTTCACCACTGTTCATAGTGATGGATCTCTTTGCCTTGAGGTGTGAAGCCTAGAGATCGTCTGCTCGGCCGAATTACTGGCGGTCGCCAAGGAGCCTGTCTCTTGCTTCAGTAATCTGGGCCGTCAGGGCGGCTGAGCCGCCGCTGTCAGGATGAACCCGCATGATGAGTCGGTGATATGCCTCTCGTATATCCTTTTCGCTGGATTCCAACTCAAGCCCCAGCAACCGGTACGCTTCATCCCGGCTTAACTGTCTAGAAAGGGGTGACGTCTTCTCGCCGCGAGCTGCGCTCTCGTCCATTTGATCGCGCCAATCTGGATGTGCGCTGTCAAGAAAGGTCTCGAAAAGCTTTACCGTTTCTTGATCAGTTTGAACTTCGGCGTGATACCGTAGAAGCTCGTGCAGCGTGAGGTCTGACAGGACTTGTCCTTGACGTTTCCCTGTTAGGATCCGACCGTCGATATTCCCGGTTTCGTGGTCGAGGGTCATTTCCAGATGTGCTGAACGTACCCGGGATGTTCGCGCCGTCGATCCCCTGCCCATTGTCGCATTGTCCATTGTCGCATTCCTCGGCAAGAGCAAGATAGTTCCAAGGATCAACAGCGGAATTGCAAGCGCGACCACGCGGAAAAAAAACAGCCAAATACCGGCCGCAATCAGCACTACACCCAGAGAACTCTGAGCCTTTGAGTGAAAAATGGAGCGCAGTGCACTGCGAACAATCCAAAGAGTAATTGCAAAACCAAAAGCACTTGCGACGGCGGTCAGTATCGGTTGCATCAGCGCATATCAGCAAGAAACCGTCTCGCCGTCGCGTTGTCGGCCGCTTCCAGTGCTTTTCGACCGCCCGCCGCATAGGTGGCTACGGCAACGAGCAGCGCTTTCAAGTCCGAGGCCGAGTTTCTGTCAAAAGGCAAATAGGCGCCACCGGTTAGCTGCGCGATCTGGCGAAATGCAAATTCCGCATCTGCGTCCCGGCCATCGTGGAATACAAACGCCTTGACGCCGCGCAGCCCAAGCTCACCGGCAAGTCCGCACATTTTATCGATGTTTTCTTCCATTGAATCACCCACGTAAACCAAAGCCGCCAAAGGTTGTTTTTCGGCTTCCCGCTTGGCATGGGAAAGAACCTTTGCGATCTGGGTAAGGCCAGCCCGGCAATCAATTTTTTCCATCAGAACGCGCAAACTTTCCGGGCTATTGACCCAGCGAGAAGCCCGGGATTCCTGGTCGCCGCGAAAGTAGACAAGCTGGACGGAGAGGTTGCCCACGGATGCCGCAGCCGAGAACATTTCACTTTGAAGCGCGCAGGCCATGTCCCACGTCGGCTGTCGACTCATAGTTGCGTCAAGGGCAAAAACCATCCGCCCACGTGCTGCGTCCTGCACTGGCGCAAGTTGTTTGGCCTGATTTAAAAATGCATCAATTTCTAATCCGCTGGACTTTGGACGAGTCGAGAGGTTGGTTTTGCCTTGTTGTGAAAGTTCGGTCTTTTTCATAGCGATACTATTCTGTCACAGAGAGAGACAGGCGCGCCAATCGAAATCGGCTGAGTCGTTCGAGCGATCTGTATTGATGCCGCCCATTATAGCACAACGCGTCTGACCAGCAATCTGTCTTGAATTTGGCAGTCTCCCGGTCGCCGCGATCGTTGGAAATCGAAGGCTAAGAAAGCCAATTGGAACTGTCTTCGTGTATATACCAGCGCGCCTGTCAGACCAAACCCAACGCGATAGCAGATTGCGGCGCGATCGAGAGATCGGCAAAGGTCGCGACACTGTCAACGACCACGTTGTTCTGCTGCATTAGAGCGACCTGTGCAGGCGTAAGAGGTGGTCTGGGCAAAAAGTTCATCATGGCGGCAAGGGACCACCAGAGCAAAAAGGGCAGTGGTAGGAATAGCCTCCGCTTGCCAGCGCGCCCGGCCAAGCGCTGCAATATTTCCCGGTAGGTGAACACGTCTGGTCCGCCCAACTCGAACACGCGACCACGGGCCCCAACGTGATCAAGAGTACGGAACACGGCCTTGGCAACATCGCCTACGTGGACAGGTTGCAGCCGCGTGCTTCCGTCGCCGAAAAGCGGAATGATCGGCAATCGCCGGACGATCGCATCGAGATCACCAAAAAAGGCGCCGCTCCGGCTGAACATGACACTCGGACGCAAGATCGTTGCGGCAGGAAAGGCGCGGCGCACATCATCTTCCCCTTCGGCTCGGGCGCGTACGTAGGCCGACGGCGAGTCTCGTTTTGCATTAATCCCAGAGATGTGGATCAGGTCTTGCACTCCTAGGGACCTTGCGACCTCGGCGACGGTGCGTGCCCCAACCACGTGCACATCCCGGAAGGTTTCCGTGCGGGATTCGATATAAAGCCCAACGCAATTGATCACCGCGCTCGCGCCCTCGAATGCGCGTTCCAGCGAGCCATGGTCACTCAGGTCACTCTGGATCAATCGGACTTCCTTTCTCCAGCCATCGGTCGATCGAGCTGCCCGCTCCGGAAAACGAGTCGCGATGCAAACGCTGAAACCTTGGTTCCGCAGTTCTTGAACGACACGCTTGCCAAGAAATCCGGTGCCGCCAAGAACAATAGCTTTTCTGTTAGTTCTCGCTGCGATCATACCTCTTTGGTCCCTCTTGAGCTGCCAAAATTCTGACTGGCCGTGGGTTTTCATTTCGCCATCTCAATTATAGCAAATAAAGATAGAATGTTCGATATGTTCAATGCCGATGAAATCGTCGCCGGATCGGCGGTGGGCCCGATCTATCTGGATACCGACAGGCATATAGTGCTTGGACGTTCGCTTGCGAGTTGGCTACAAAACTTGAATGAACATGCTGAGACGGATTTTGACGTCGACGATCAATGCGCACCGCAATTTATGTCTTATCGCGGTGTTGGTGTTGGGTTCGACCGCGTTCGCCACGTCCGCCTATGCCCTGTGCCGTCAGGCGTTGGCCATCGGGCTGGATATTTCCGGCTCAGTGGATATGCGAGAGTATCGCCTGCAACTGGACGGTTTGGCCGACGCGTTGCTGGACCGCGATGTCACCGACGCTTTTCTGGCGTTGCCGGGCGCCAATGTGCGCCTGTTGGTTTACGAATGGGGCGGACGGGTGGGCCAGACCATCCTGATGCCTTGGACAGAAATTTCCAGCCAGCAAGATTTGGCAAGAGTTGCTACGACACTGCGAGCAGTCAGGCGACGGCCAATCCGGCTGCCGACCGCCCTAGGTGATGCCATTCTTTTCGGTGCCAATACCCTGGCAAGCCAGGGCGATTGTTGGCGGCACACGTTGGATTTGTCCGGTGATGGACGCTCCAATGATGGCCCGACCCCAAGCATGGTCAGCGCCGACAGCGTTCTGATCGGTGTGACCATCAACGCTTTGGTGATCGGCAACGAGGTGCTGCCAAATGTCCAAAGATTTGTTGATATTCTCAAGGATTTGGATCTCTACTTTCAGGCAGAGGTCATTCGCGGCCCGGGTGCTTTTGTGCAGCCGACCGCGGACTACGTCGGTTTTCGGGAGGCTATGACCAAAAAACTGTTGAAAGAACTGCAAACCCGCGCTGTCGGCGCGATTGAGCCGGACAATAGGTGATGCGGTGGCGCAGTGTTTGGCTGGGCTTGTGACTGAAGCTGCTTCTGTGATCCGGCAAGGGGCTACCGCCGCCGGGCGCTGGCCGTCTTCGGACAGTAGCACTAACAGCCGCCAGTACTCTTTTACTCGGGCCGCTGTTGCTGATACCCCGCCAATTGTGATGCTTAAATGGGCGACGGTGAAATACGGTTGCCGTCTGTGTCGATGACCGTGAAGGTCCGATCTGCCCTTCGGGTCGGAATGTGCGGGGTGCAGCACACAGGCGACTTCCCTCTCTCCTCTCGGTCGCGAACGGCCCTAACCTGCCGTTCGTGAAAATCACGTCTAACGGCAGCTTCCAGCGGCGGTTTCAACGGGTCGACGCAACACATGCATTGAAACGCTCGGCTGGTGTCTCATATCCTAGCGTTTTTCGAGGTCGTTCATTGAGCTGTCTTGCGACGGCACTCAGCTTTGCTTGACTATGTATCGACA
>JABSSD010000017.1 GCA_013214575.1 Paracoccaceae bacterium
GTCTTTATGGAAAGATGGAGTGTAAATCATGGCCTATCGCAGCAGACATTTTTTTACAGATAAACAGAAGTCAGAGATCTGGGATCGTTGGCAACGCGGAGAGTCGATGAGTTCGATTGGACGTGGATTTGATCGTGCATCCTCATCGATTTATCCACTGCTGGCGCGCACCGGTGGTAGTGGGCCTGAAAATCACAGCCTTGAGGCCGCCATCAGCTTCTACACATTTCTGCAGTAGTTCGCTATTGCTAACGGGCATATTCAGCTCAGGAAGGACCGGCGTGTTAAACGATGACGAACTGAACCAGTTTAATCCGCGTGTCCGGGGTTCGAGTCCCTGTACCGTCACCAAAGTCACCCTGAAAAGCCTGTGCCGGTGGCAGTCAAAGTGCCATCTGCGGATGTCCCGCCGGGGTTTTGGCTGCGTTGCTGTGGGGGAGGTATAACTACAGTGCGGCGCGACTTTCCGGACGTATCGGCGAAGTTTACCGGACAAATATGCTGTCCAATGCTGCTGGCGCCAAGATTTGGTAGAATGGGCGGAAAGCGGAGCTTCGCTGCATTTAGGATGAATGTCAGCTTTCATTCTGCCAGCCTTGGCCATCCTGCAAGTAGAGCACCGTACACGCCTCATTCCCTGTCCCAGATCCATATGCTGTTCGTGAGAATTATCACACGGTGAGGAGATATGTCCCTATGGCCGCCCATGCTTTGAGAAAAGGATCCTCGCATGGCTTGGGAGAGAGGTCGTGGATACCATATTGACCGGCCTCATCCATGTCGTAGTCAAGCGAGATTGCCCAAACGATATAGTCGGCAGGAAGGTTTATTGACCACGTATTTGTCGAAGCTACCACGCATGATTGGCGACCAGGGCGTTCTGGTTTAGCCACTTTCATGACCCGGTTTCGTTCCTTCGTATGCATGTCGCCTGCGTGAAACGAAAACACATAGATGATCGACTGCCCATCGTTTGTTCCGACAAATTCATATGCTGCACGCCATCAACAAAGCCGTGTGCCGAAAAGACAGGTTTTGGGCAATCACTCATACAGGTCAACTTCAATGCAAAACGGGTGCTGTAGATTGAGTTGACAATTTCCTAGCGGCGGGCATATCACTCGACCTTCACGATGGGGTCAATCTCGGGTTCGAGGTGGCGGTGCAGAAAATAATTTGGAGATTAGCTTTCCATGGCTGGTTTTTTGATACACAAGAAAAGCAATGTTACCGTATTTTGGATGCAAAAATCGGGCTGCACGTTTCTGAAAAATCTCTTCTACGCGCTTGCGGTGGGAAATGCATATTCTAATCCACAGAGAATACACAGCGACAGGTTTGCCCGCCATCGTATTAAATTTAGGCCATTCTGGCATAAGATCGACCCCGACATTTCATTTGTTGTCGTTCGCGATCCTGTTGCGAGAGTTTGCTCATTCTATTGGAACAAGATCAACTCCCGCGCCCCAGATTTAAAGTCGAAACTTAGGGAAACACTCAGTCGGCTTGCCAAACTGGACCACCCGAGTTTTCGAGGTTTTACCGAACAACGCGGCGAGACTCTAGACGAGCATCGGTACTTGTTTGGACTCATGCTTGATGCGATTGGCCATGTATTTGCCGATGAAGAGCGCAAGTTCTTGAACGGTCATTTCGCGCGACAAAACGAAATGATTTTAGCGGGTGGTGCCAAAGGCCTGCCTGTGGTCGCGCTTGAACAACTCCACCACAGCATTCCGGCATCGGTTGTTGATCGAATTCCAGAACTGGTTACGGTTTTAAAAGGAATGCCACGAATGAACGAATCGAAGAAAGCATTTTCCGCTGAAGAGTTGCTAACGCCAGAATTGAGAACACGCATTATGAATCTTTACTCTCAAGATGTCATATTACATTCAAAGGCTATTGCAGCTAACCTGGTTGCAGAATGAAATTAGACCTCACGAAACGCAGATCAGGCAATTCAGATTGCGAAAGGCCGTCCTAAAACTCAGCTCCGACAGTGGCCGTTTTGTCCATATGGTTTCAACCGATGGACGCAGCACATTCAGGTAACAAACTTTGCCACGAATCCGGGCAGCGGACTTTCACCGGGATGACCACTAATCGCGGCTTTGGGCCGTTCGCTTCAGTTGTCAGGTAGCAAAATTCCCTCATCTGCACCATCAAGGTGACCTTGCCACCGAGAATGGTACATTCCGCCACCGGCCAGACACCTCGGCGTCAGCTTTGTATCGGGGATGCATGGCCTGCACGATTCGTCATTGCGGGCGATAAACCGTCAATTTGTGGCGAATACTGGCAGGGGTGCACAGGCTCGAACTGTGGACCTACGGTTTTGGAGACCGTCGCTCTACCAACTGAGCTACACCCCTGCAGTGCGGCATGTCCTAAGCCAGCAACAGCCGCCTGACAAGAGGAAAAACTGATTTTCTGGCACCGCTTTGCAAAGCTTCCTCGTGCGGGTCTTTGCGATTGCCGATGCTTGCGTTAAGAAGAGGGCAAAAGAGGACCATTCGCTTGAGTCTGAGACGCAAAATTGCAGATAGCAACGCCTTTAACAATGCCGTCGAAGGGCTGATCACCGCCTATGTGAAATTCTGCTATCGCAGCTCTCGCTGGACCCGCAGCGGATTTGAACCGATGGAGGCACTGGTCGAATCAGGCGCGCCGGTGATCATGGTTCTGTGGCACCAACGGCTGATTATGTCGCCGTATTTGTTTGACTGCTCAAAGGGTCGCATTTGCACCCTGACCTCGGCGGCACGCGCCGGTCGTCTGGCCGGCAAGGTGCAGGAACGGATGGGATTTGACACCATCCCAATGTCCAGCAGCAAGCGCCATGTCGCCCTGTCGCGAGAGGTGCTGCGGCGCATCAAGAGTGGCAGCTCGGTGGGCATTGCAGCCGATGGGCCACGCGGGCCTGCGCGGGTCTCCTCGGGCGTCCCCGTCATCTGGGCGCGCAGTTCAGGCTGCCGGGTCTTCACCATCAGCTTTGCCCAACGACGAACACTCAAGCTGCCCACCTGGGATAAGCAGATGCTGCCAGTGCCGTTTTCGCGTGGTGTTCTGATGTGCGAGGAATGGCAGCAGCAGGTGCCGCGCAAACCGACGCCAGAACAGGCCGAGGATCTGCGTCTCAGCCTTGAAGCGGCGCTGGACAGCGTCACAGACGCCAGCGATGCGGCTGTCGGCCGTCGCTGCGCACCACGTCCCTAAAGGGGCCATCAGTCAGTAGCCCGATGACGCCCCCCCTTCGCCATCAAAGCCCTCTTGCATCGCAACACCTAACTAAGGGCGGCGCTTGAGCTTGGGAGGGCGCAAAGCGCCTTCCCGGGGGGAGGGGGCAGGCGCGGCCCGGCCTATCATCCGGGCGAGGTATTGGCAGCTATGGTGATCCAGCCTCCCGAAGGGCCGTTGAAAAAAAGAAAAAGGGCCACCCAGAGGCAGCCCTTTCATAATCGTGGCAAGCGGTGCGTGCGAGCACGCACCCTACACCAAATTACTCGAGGATTTTGGACACCACACCAGCGCCAACGGTACGGCCGCCTTCGCGGATGGCGAAGCGCAGGCCCATTTCCATGGCGATGGGGGCGATCAGCTCAACGTTGAACTTCAGGTTGTCGCCTGGCATTACCATTTCAGTGCCCTCGGGCAGCACAACGGTGCCGGTGACATCGGTGGTCCGGAAGTAGAACTGAGGACGGTAGTTGGCGAAAAACGGCGTGTGACGGCCGCCTTCTTCCTTGTTCAGGATATAGGCCTCAGCTTCGAACTTGGTATGTGGCAGCACCGACTTGGGCTTACACAGAACCTGACCGCGCTCAACGCCGTCCCGGTCAACACCGCGCAGCAGAACGCCAACATTGTCGCCGGCCTCACCACGGTCCAGCAGTTTGCGGAACATTTCAACACCGGTACAGGTGGTTTTCTTGTTGTCGCGGATGCCGACGATTTCAATCTCGTCGCCAACGTTGATCACGCCACGCTCGATACGACCGGTGACAACAGTGCCACGACCGGAGATCGAGAACACGTCTTCCACCGGCATCAGAAACGGCTGGTCGATGGCGCGCTCAGGAGTCGGGATATACTCGTCAACGGCCTTCATCAGCGCGCGGATCGAATCTTCGCCGATTTCCTTGTCGCGACCTTCCATGGCGGCCAGAGCCGAACCAGGGATAACCGGCATGTCGTCGCCCGGGTACTCATAGACCGACATCAGCTCGCGGATTTCCATTTCCACCAGCTCAAGCAGCTCTTCGTCGTCGACCTGGTCGACCTTGTTCATGTAGACAACCATGTAGGGAA
>JABSSD010000170.1 GCA_013214575.1 Paracoccaceae bacterium
CGTCGCACCCGGCTCATAAAGTCGTTCAACTGCCGCAGCCTTATAATCGTCCGTATATTTCCGTCGCTGTTGACCCATTTGGTGCCCCTTTCATGGACAGGGGTAAAGTACCCCAGTGTCCGGGATCAGGGACGAACTTCACGCAGCAGATGAGTGGGTAGGATGTGTCCAACAAAGGAGGGCTGACAGAAAAGCAGCCCCCATTGACATATAGCACTCAACCCAATTGCGTCCGGAGGCTACCCGCCTTCCGGGCGCTTTTGCGTCGGGGCTTTCAAAAACTGTTGGTGGGATCATGGCGCAGCTCAAAGTCTGAGCAGCTGCTGGCTGCGAAGAGTTATCGACGCCGGGTCTGCCTCACGCGATGAGCATGAGCAGCGCCGCAAGGCTCGCAAAACAGCGGCATAACCTTTTGATTCGCGAGCGCGTAATTGGGGTGAAAGACCCAACCTGGAAAGGAGGGATTTAGATAAAAGGTAGAAAGCCAAACCTTCAGAATGTCGTTCCGATGAAAGGAGGATATTCAGCGCGAAATTCCGCCAGCGCCAGATTTTCTGTGCACCCTTGCCTGGGATGTCTGGGATGAGTTGGCACCTGAGCTGGCAAAAAAGGGCCGGTTAGAACTGGTCTATTAATACCAGTTCAGACCCTATTGCGCCTCTGTTGCGAACTTCATTTCCGCAACATACGAGCTGGCGCTGGGGGGGCTGTATATCTCAACCGGCAAAGGCCGGAACGGCAATCAAAAGCGCCGCCACCCAGCGGTCGCGGTGCAATACACCGCGATGGGAAATATGCGGCGGGATTCGGCGCTGTTTGGACTGTCGCCGGTTGATGCAGCCCGATTGGATGCCGGCGGTCAGGGTGAACTGATTGACGGCGTGATGAAGCAGCTGGATGGAACCGATTGGTCACCCGGTTTCCCGCTACGCCACCGGAGTAATTGAGGGAGATATCGTTGCCGGAGACCTGGTGCGGATGGCCTGTGAACGCCATTTGGTGGATCTGGAAACCGGCGCCGATCGCGGGTTGTACTTTGACTGCGAGGCGGCGCCGCAGGGCAATTGCGCCGCCACCACCAAGAACCAGGCGGGGCTGTTGTTCAGGGAAATGAAGCGGATGATCAAGCGATCGGCGTTTCTAAAAGAATTCATGGATGTGTCTCGAACCGCAATTGAGACCGCCAGAACAGACCGGCTGATCGCCGGTCTGAGCCGCGACGGTGATTCATCGGATGGGATCAATCCGAGCTTTCTGGCGCGCGATGAAATGCACCGCTGGACGGATCGCGAACTGGCCGACGCCATTGTTGAAAGCATGATCGCCCGCGCTCAGTCGATCGGCTGGGTGTCGGCAGTGCCAAATTCGAGCGCGGCGCCAAGCGGGTCAAATCCCCGCTGGCGGCGATGAAAAAGCAGTTTGTCGTGGTTGCCATGGTGGCGGCTGCGGCGGTGCTCTTGCCGGGGCGCGGGATCTTGATAAGGCGGCAAAATCAGCCCGCCGGTTGGGCGCATCGATCGGCGGGTTTAGGGCTTTGGAACTGGTGTTTGCCATGGGCAGGTTGGCCCGTGCCATGACCGAGAGTCTGCGCGGGGTGATCGACGGGCTGGCCAATAATTTACAGCGGATGATGACCTATGTGGCGGTTGCGGCCACAGGGTTTGGTGCGCGTTATATCGGGGCGCTGATTGCCGCGCGCATTGCCACTTCCACCCTGTCGGGATCGCTTTTGCTCCTGCGCGGTTTTGGCAATGCGCTGCGCTGTTGAACGACGTGGCAGCTGAAGTCTGGGCCCGCATGGGGCAGGGGTTTTTGTCGGTGCTGGCCACTTTGGAGGACCGCTGGTGACGTTTCTGCGCAACCTTGCCGGAGCGCTAAAGGATGTTCCGGGGTTTGGGGATGCGGCGCTGAATTTACACAAAATCCTCGGCAAAATCTGCCTTTGCCGGCATGGTGACCGGGGCGAAAAGCCTGAAAGATGCTGTGAGCGATGTGGCCGGCAGTCTGGCGACGATGTTTGCCAATCGTGCCTTTGAATCGCTATTTGGCTCATTGTCCCCGCCATCCCCGGATTTGCCAATGGCACGTTCTCGGCGCCCGGAGGTCTGGCCATGGTGGGAGAGCGGGGGCCGGAACGGGTCAACCTGCCACGCGGCTCGCAAGTGAGTAATGCGCAGCAGACCAGGGGCATGTTTGGCGGCGGCTGGGGCAGCGGCTGGCGCGGGCTGGTTATGGTCTCGACCTGTGCGAGATCGACACCCCGGATGGTCCGGCCCGGTTCATCGTCGGCACCGATGGCGTCTTTGTTGATACAGATGGCAACCGCTGGTTTGGCCCCCAGATGGCCAGTGTGTCCAGTCTGGCCAGTGTCTCCAATCTGGGCAGCACCATCGCGGCCCAGCGGGCTGAGGCCGGGCCGGTTGTGGGTTGGATCGTTGGCGCCATAGGGACCACTGGGCTTTACCGGCTTTGCAGAGGGCAAGCGGTGTTATGTGCCGATCCTGGCGGCGCACCCGATTGAGGGCATCGTGCAGCACTGGCTGGATGAGCGGATTGTGACGTCACCAATGAGGTCGACCCGGCCAAAAGCAATATCGCGCAAAGCCCGATCAAAGGCTGTGGCCGGGTGACGGCGTTCACCGGCTATCCCGGTCAGCTGGCAGATCCTGACCTGGATGCGGCTTTTGCCGAGATAACCGCGGCGCATGATTTTAAAGGCCTGTCAGGGGCTGGGCGGAAGTTGCCATCAAGTGGCTGATCTGGACCGCAGTTGGATTTTTCGCGACGTTCGACGGGGTGTTGGTTTTGGCATTTCGAAATCTGTCCGCGAAGATATCGGCCGGTAACAAGGACATCTATTTGCGGATCGATGACATCAAAATGAGGTATGTCCGCAGGGATGATATGGAAGGGCACACCCAGCCCCAGCCCCAGTGCCGACTGATCTGTTGCGGGGCTGTGCTGGTTGGACCGGGCCGGTGCCCCAAGGTGAGATCCTGCAGCCGAACGGGCCGCGCTGGAATTTTCTCCACCGGGGTTTTGTGCGATTTCTGCACCGAAGTGAGGGTCACACCACCCGGTTTAAAACCAGCGTTCTTTTCCACGTAAATGCGGATCGCCACAAAGATTTCATTCCGGCCTCGAGCGGTTTGTTGGAGGATTGAAAAAACGGGGCAATGAGCACGGATGCTGTACGGATGAATCCACCCATATGGACCTCCAGACTTTTGGTAGCCGGGTGGATGTGCATGTCCGCCCAGACTTGATGCGGCACAGCGACAGAGCGCGGATCGAGCGAGAGCTAGGTGGGTCCAAACCTAGCTCTCGCTCGATCCGCGCTCTGCGTTTTCCGCCCTGTCTGGGGTCAAAAATCCTCCCAGCTGGTGTTGGTCGCGGCGGTTGGGCTTTCGTTTACAGCGATTGGACGCGGGGCTAGGGCAGCGACATTGTCCCAACCTTCCCCGTGAGAACTGGGTTTGTTGCCGCCGACGCCGCGACGACCCCCAGCCCTTGCAGGCAGGGAGGTGATGCCGCCATCAATGCTGAAATGAGAGACCAGTTCTGAAAGTGTGGTGGCGTCTGAGTTCATTATCTGGCTGGCTGCGGTGGCCTGTTCCACCATCGCCGCGTTCTGCTGGGTCACCTGATCCAGTTGCGATACTCCGATGTTGATCTCAGCCAGCCCGGTGGACTGTTCAGCGGCGCCGACCGTGATTTCCGAAACCAATTGCGAGATATGGCTGACCCGGGCAACGATATTTTCCAGCGCCGCGCCTGCCTTGCCGACCAGGTCGACACCCTGATCAACCTGTTTCGAGCTGTCGCTGATCAGAGTCTTGATCTCCAGTGCGGCCTCTGACGAGCGTTGCGCCAATGTCCGCACTTCCGAGGCGACCACCGCAAAGCCACGACCCGCTTCGCCAGCTCGCGCCGCCTCGACACCCGCGTTCAGCGCCAACAGGTTGGTCTGGAAAGCGATGTCGTCGATCACCCCGATGATCTGCGAGATCTGGGCCGACGACCGTTCAATCTCTGTCATCGCCGCCACCGCGTTCTGTACAACGGCGCCGCTGATCTCAGCCTCTGCGCGGGTTTGGTTGACTATATTTTCGACGCTGCGGGCACCATCGGCCGCGGATTTTACGCTGGAAGTCATCTCTTCCAGTGCTGCCGCTGTCTGCTCCAGCGTGGCGGCCTGGCTTTCAGTCCGGTGTGACAAATCAGTGGAAGCCTGGCCGATCTCGCTCGACCGCAGCAAGATGCCGCCCGAGACATCAATAACCCGGGAAATGGTCTGGCTTAGGGTCTGAACCGTGTTGTTATAGTCGATCCGCAGTTGCTCGTATTCCTCTGAGAAAGGTTCTCTGATTTGCTTGGTCAACACACCCTTCGAGAGATGGCGCAAGCCGGTGCCGAGTTCCGAGACCACGCGCTGCTGCATGCCTTCGCGATGTTCTTTCTCATCTTCACGCGCGCGGATAAGATCCTGTCGCAGGGCGTCCAATGCCTTGGCAATGTCCCCAATCTCGTCGGTGCGATCGGTGGCTTCGATGGGCTGTTCAAGGTGGCCCTGGGCGACCTCTTCGATGGCCAGCTTGACCGAAGCGAGGGGCCGGGTAATGCTGTTGGCAATCAGAATGTTGCCGACAAGTGTCCCGGCCATGGACAGCACAGACAGGGCAACAAGCACATAGATCAGAACCAGGTTGCTCGACTGCGCGTCCGCACCGGCTGCACTGCCAAAGGCCTCGATGGCATCGCCAAGCAGCTCCATCCCGTCTTCGAGTTGGGTGAAGGCTTTTGCAAACTCAGGCATACGCGCCGCTGCAGCCTCACGATCGTTTAAGGCAAGCCCTGAGAGGACGCGCGCGGAGTCAATATAGGCAGTGAGAGCCGGCACAATGTTGTCAACTTTTTGGCGTATCTCCGGAGCGAGCGGCAGAGCTTGCAGTGACTTGATCGAAGACGTGAATTCCTCCGTGTGGTTGGTCAAGTCGTCGATGGCAGAGGCACGATCCGCAGGAGAGCCGTCAGGCCCTGTGAGGAGAGCAAACAGAACATCGGCGCGCAGGCCGTCATGCATCATATCTGCTTGTTTTTGATGAAGCACAGCGGACGTTGCAGTGCTTGTTACCTTCAGCCCTGAGTTGCTGGCTATCAACCCAATAGTTCCAACGGCAGCTATGACCAGCAATGCCGCGAGCGACAAGCCAACACTAAAGAAGATGCGGGCCCGAACTGAGGCTTGGGATATCATCGTACATTCCAATTTACTACATGTGTGCGTTGAGGGCAGTGGTAGGAGGCGCAGATTAATTTTCAGCTAACCGACATACCCCAAGTGGACCGCCATGTGGTTCAAGTTGAAACGAACGTGACGTCCGATCACTCCTGTTTTTGGACGCGGCGCAGCTTTTTCCGCATCCGAGAGCGAGTCTGACATTGATGCATTGTCTGTGTCTCGGGGGTTGGTCGGCTGTTTCGGTTTCTTGATCATGGTTGGTTAGCGAAACCCATATGAACTGCGAGCGGAACGGCGATGTCGTAAAAGCAGTCCGGATTGACAGGGGTAGCAAAAGCGAAGTCAAAATGCGGAAAGGGAGGCGGGGCAAAAGGCGGCGACCCGGGACCTTCAGACCTACATTCAGCTCGGTCTTATTGGTGCTTTCGGGCTTCAGCCACCGTTGGTGCCTCTGGCGTCCAATGGCCGATCTCAACCCTTGATTGCCTCTTGTGATCACAGAGGCGACAGGCAGTTTAAGAGCCTCAATTTCAAACTTCTGAAAAGCATGCAATGCCAATTGGGTCGGTTGAGTATTGTTTTACTGACAATTGCTGATAGATTGACAGTCACCTTTGCTGCGAATTATCCAGGACATCATTCAGGCCAAATGCCACCGCCATTTATCTCCACACGGACAATGGTCGGTCTCAAGGGAGGCTTGCAACAGGTCATCAGCCCGCAGGCCACCCTCACCGCTTTATCGACCGAAGACCTTCCTGCGTTTGCTCTGGATACAACCCGTGCCTACATTCCGCAATTGGCCCAGCTTCGGTTTTTCGAGCGCTCGGCCTCTGACATCGGAGTGGGTAACCTGGGCTTTGTTCTTGCTGCTGGCGCTGATGTCCGGCGTTATGGGCTGTTTGGTGACTACGTGACCTCTGCGCAAACATTCCTCGATGCGTTGTGCCTGACCCGCGATATGATGGTGTACCATTCGTCCCACGACCGGATGTCCCTGCGGCGAAAAGGCGATATTCTGCAGCTTACCTATCACTCGGCGCTGCGACATGCGCCGGGGTATTACCACTTTGCGACAATTGCCGCCTCGTCGATGCTGAGCATTGCAGAACCCTTTTTCAAACGGCGTTATCGGCGACAAATTGCATTTAATTTCCCCAGACCGCGCCAGACCGCTCCTTATGAAACCCTGTTCGGTTGCCCTGTTGTTTTTGACCAGCCCGAATTTTCGATCCTGTTTGACCTCGAAGCCGCACAACAAACACTGTGCAAAAAACCCACCAGACGGGTGACTGCAGGCGATGTAATGCGCGATGCAATGGGACCAGCCCCCTATGATTTGGTTGGTTCGGTAGAGGCGATCCTGCGGGCTAACATTTCCGCTGCAATTGGGTTTGACCAAGTGGCAAGCCAGCTTGATTACTCGCAACGATCGCTGCGCCGCCGTCTGGATGAGAGCGGCACGAATTTTCGCGATCTGGCCCGAAAGCTCCGCATAGACTATGCGCGCGAGCTTCTTGTCGAAGGTGAGCTGGACGTCACCGAGATATCCCAACATGTGGGCTATTCCGACCCGTCGCATTTTGGCCGTGCGTTTCGACGGTTGACGGGTCTTTCGCCCTCAGAGGCGCGCGGATTGGCGTTGGCCGGAAATGGCTAACGTGTTTTTTTGAACCAAGTTACCGTTCGCTCAAATTCACAAAGGAGCTTTTGTTCACATGAAATTACGTCACCATTTTTTAACGGCAACCGCACTTGGCTGCGCTCTGTTCACCCTGCCAGCATTGGCCGACCCTGTGACCGTCACTGTCGACAGTTTTGTCCGGGCTGAAACCGACATGACGATGAAGCGCTACGCCGATATTGGCGGATTTGGCAAGTTCGCCCATATTCGCCAACCGACACCGCTGGACGAACAGAACGTCATTCGCATGAACCACGACACCCTGTATTCTTTTGGTATTTTCGATTTGACGACCCCAGTCACGATTACCAAGCCGGAATCCGACCGTTGGCAGTCGATGATGTTTGTAACCCAGGATCATTCGATCCCGCCCGCGATCTATGAAGCAGGCTCATACACGCTAACTCAGGAAGAAATCGGCACCAGATACGTGACCGTCGCGTTCCGCACGCTTGTGAACGCCAACGATCCTGCGGACATCAAACAGGCAAATGCACTGCAGGACCAGATAACGGTAACGCAGACAGATATGGGCACGCTGGATATTCCAGACTGGGATGAGGCATCGCTGACCAAGGTGCGCGACGCGGTTAATGTGCTTGCCGCGACCCTTGCCGACACGTCGAGAATGCTTGGCAACAAAGACGAGCTTGATCCAATTCAGCACCTGCTTGGCACCGCGATGGGTTGGGGCGGAAACCCCAAAAAGGATGCCATGTATTTCAGTATTGTTCCAGAAAACAACGATGGAAAGCAGAACTATCAGTTGATTGTCAAAGACATCCCCGTTGACGGTTTTGCCTCTGTAACTGTGTATAATTCCAAGGGGTTTATGGAGAAAAATGACTTGGGGGTTAACGCGATCAACAACCTGACCGCAAAGCCAAGCGCAGACGGCGGCGCAATAATCCATTTTGGGGGTTGTGAGGATGGCCGCGAGAATTGCATCCCGACAACTCCGGGCTGGAACTATCTCGTGCGGCTTTATCAACCACAAGAGGTCATTCTGGACAAAAGCTGGACTTTCCCCGACGCCACCCCGATTGAATAGAAATAGCATCAAGACCGCAGCGCAATTCTTGTTGTGGTCTTGATACCGTCGGGCCGAGTTTTGCAGGCATTTTACCGACTTAAACCCGTTACCATACGGGGGCTGTTCCGCTTCAATAATTGAACAAAGACTGCGGATCTGGCCGTTATCGGTGGCGGATTATACTGCGCAATTTACCTGTCCTCGATCGTTACAGCGAAGGGCCGCAATCCGCCCTTCCGTACAAGTTTCTGCGGCAGCAGCATTGATCACAATGAGCGCACATCGCACATCGCACGATAGCAGCAGATGGCTCGGATGAATCCATCAAAAGAGGGGGTTCGGAGACGATCTGTCCCCGGACAGGATCTCGACGATGCTTGGGCATAGACCAACCGCCTGGGCGTCGAAGGGTGATGTATCTTTTGGAAAAGTCACAGGGAGCAGGCGAATAGTGAAAACAGATTGCTCGTCTTCAGGCAACTGAGACGTCTGGCTTTGGCCGCGACGCACAGATTAATGAGACACTCAGAAAACTCACCGATGATGTTGATGTTTGGCGCCAGCGGACGGGGCATTTCAGCGCTGGCCTCCTCCCTGGGGACTGTCGGTCCAAACCATGGGTGTCAACATATCGCTTGTTGCACTGCGGTGGAACACCTAATTATTGCCAAACGTCCGCGGCCATCGAGCATATCGGTTGGCAATAATTTATTTGCGGAAAAATCACCGTCGCGCGGAGAGGGAGATGCCATGTTTTCCTATGCCATAAGGCAGGACAAGCGCGCGCGAAAAAGAGGCGACTTACAATGCGTATTCTGTTTACGGGCGGTTCAGGTAAGGCCGGGCGCCATGTGTGCCGCTACTTGCGTGACCAAGGACACCGGGTGGTCAATGTCGACCTGACACCGCTTGATGAGGCTGGGATCGACAATTTGCAGGCCGACATCACCGATTCCGGTTCTATGTTCAACGTGATGACCAGCTACGCCGATTTCGACGAGCTTGAAGCGGGTGCCGGGGTGCCCAAGTTTGATGCTGTGGTGCATTTTGCGGCTATTCCGCGTATCCTCCTCAAGCCCGATCAAGAGACCTTCCGAGTCAATACCATTGGCACTTACAATGTGATTGAGGCAGCGGTGAAATTGGGCATTCCCAAGATCATCTTTGCCTCGTCTGAAACCACCTATGGTGTCTGTTTTGCCGACGGAACACTCAATCCAGACTGCCTGCCCGTTGAAGAAGATTACGACGTCAACCCGATGGACAGCTATGGGTTGAGCAAAGTGGCCAATGAGAAAACCGGCCGGTCTTTCCAGCGCCGCTCAGGTTTTGATATCTATGGGCTGCGCATCGGCAATGTGATCGAGCCGGATGAATATGACCGGTTTCCTGGGTTCTTCGCCGATCCGGTTGTGCGTCGGCGGAACTTGTTTTGTTATATTGACGCCCGCGACCTTGGCCAGATTGTGGATCGGTGCCTCAAGACCGACGGTCTTGGCTTTCAGATCTTTAACGCCGGCAACGACACCAATTCTGTGGACATCTCTAATGGCGAGATCATCAAGCGGTTTTTTCCGGGCGTGCCTGTGACCCGAGAGCTTGGCGAACACGAAGCGTTGTTCTCTAACCAGAAAATCAGGGACATGCTGGGTTTCAAAGAGCAACATAACTGGCGCAGCTATGTCCCGAAGCAGGAGCCGATTTAAACGCCACTCGAGCCCAGGTTCAACGGGGGTGATGGCCGCGTGCCGACCATGCCTTGCCACTCCAACTAAGGAGGCATGCAGTCCTCTGCGGTCTTGCCACTCCAACTAAGGAGGCATGCAGCCCTCTGCGGTCTTGCCACTCCAACTAAGGAGGCATGCAGTCCTCCGAGGGGGAGGCACAGGAACATTTCCTCCCTTGGATGCGGCCCGCCCTTAAAACCGGGCCGTTGGCAAAATCGAATTTTGCGCTACTTCCTTTGACACTATTCTCAGCTGGCTTGAACGAACAGCGAGGTGTGCCAATGCCTGTCCAGTCTACAACATATTTTGGAAAGAATCTAAAGCGGGGGATCGCTTTTTGCGCGGTATTGTTTCTATTGGTCAGTTGCAGCGGTACAGGGAAGTATCCCATTACCGGGATAGACGCACATACGGGTGATCCGGTTCAAGAAATGCAGGCGAGCGACTTCTTTTGGACACCACCGGCATACTAGCTTTCGACCCGGTCTGGCGCCGCGTTGTTCCTGCGACTGCCCAACATATCCCCCAGATTCTTTAGCAGCCGCCCAGTTTATGAGCGCGCAATGAGCCAGGATCTGTGGGGCGAACATATGGTATGATCCGTTGCATTCGATGTCGCGGGCGATGATGCCCTTGCTACAAAAAATTCGCGTTGAAAATCAATGGAACACTAGGGGGGGCGTTTTGCAGCGTAAGGCGTTGAGGTCTGTCGGTTAGCACCGTCCTCCACGGCTCGCCGCTTCCCTCAAATCCCCCGCGCATCGGCGGCTCTGAGACTGCGGGCCCGTCCCCGCCATCGGTCTGGTTCACAGTGTGGCAGCACTGGGGCGACACTGGGGTAAAACGAGGGTGACGCTCCTGTCTATTCCCTTGAGTTGTGGCTTTGCTGCACTAGCCCCACCGAGAGGTGATGTTTACCAAGGTTAACCAAACCCCCTGAGGGCATTGAACAGGAAAAACTATGGTTCGGATGATTTTGGTGGCCTTGGCCGGTGTGATTTTGATGTCAGCTGCTGCACAGGCTCAGGCACAGGCCCAGGGTGATGCAGAGGTGGCGCAGGTGGATCGCGAGGCTGAGGCGGGCCATCGCCAGCGCATCGGCTATGGTCGTCTGACCACCAATGATCTGATCGGCGACGGCAAGGATCGCTGGCGCACCGGCTCGATTACCACCTCGCGGATTTATGGCTACGGTTGGGATGGCGCCGCCCCGGCCCGATTCGGAGAGCTGCTTGAGCTGCGTATGCAGGGACAAATCATTGCGCCTGCAGATCTGACCACGGTGAATGCCAGCGATCGCCCTTGGGCGGGGGCCCTGTCCTTTGGCTTGCACAGTCACATGCAACGCGATGATACCGAAATAGCGCTGGGGGCTGATCTTGTCTTCATCGGTCCGCAGACCGGTCTGGATCGGCTGCAGGACGCGCTGCATGGGGCCTTGGGGGCACCGCGGCCGGCCGATGCCATGCTGGCGCAGCAGATCCCTGACAAAATCCGACCGACACTGGTGTTTGAGGCGGGGCAGGTGATGGATTTGGGGGCTGCCGTGTCGCTGCGCCCGTTTGCCGAGCTGCGGGCTGGCGACGAGACCCTGGTGCGGATCGGCGCCGACTTCAGTTTCGGAATGATCGGCCGGGGCGAGCTGCTGGTGCGCGAATCGGTGACCGGGCAAAGATACCGGGCGGTTTACGATTCGGCGCCGGGCTACAGCGTCACCCTTGGCGGCGACATTGCCTATGTGGCTGACTCGGTCTACCTGCCCGAGAATCGTGGATACCAATTGACCAGCCGTCGGGACCGGGCGCGGGTCGGCCTGCACTGGCAGGGCCAGAAGGCCTCGGCATTTTATGGCCTTACCTACCTGGGAAAAGAATTCCTAGGGCAGAGTGAGGGCCAGGTGACAGGGTCGGTCCGGTTGAAAATGAGGTTTTAAGAACACGCTGTAATAGACTGTTAAAATTTGATCTTTGCCGACTCAGATGCCTGTGTTAACGATTTATTAATAATAAAAATAACGAGCAGGCATACAGGCATATGAAAACGGGCTTCAAGGGCACGTTTGTCATCTCCTGGTCACAAACAGATGTGGATGGTCTTTCGACCGCCCCTATAGACGCCCTTGACGTGGGGGCGGCATGGTCCTGGCATGGCGAAGCTGTGCGCGTAGATGGGCCAACACAACTGTTGCGGCTGGATATGGCAAAAGGTGAGGCAGACCTCCGCCGTCGCGCCGCACGATCCGTGCGGCGTCTGGTTGGGGCTGCGGTACAGTGTAGAACGGATATCGACGCGGTCGAGGTCGATGACCCGCTGAGGGACAGTAGTTTTGTGGTCACCAATGGGGTGCAAAGCTTCACTGTCACTCTGATCGAGGTGGGGCCGACGCAGCGGCCGCTGCTGATGTTTGTTGATGAACTGCCACCGCGCAATACCGATCTCTGGGTGGTGCATCACTCGCTGGGCTCCATTGTCGCGCCGGATCAACCCGCCGACGGCGGTGTCATTTGTTTCACCCCCGGCACCCGTATTGCCACGCCCGAAGGTCCGCGGCTGGTGGAACACCTGCGCGAAGGCGATTGGGTGCAAACCCGTGACAGCGGCGCCCAGGAGATCCTGTGGATCGGCGCCCGCCGGATGAGCGGCGCCCGCTTGTTTGTGATGCCCAAGCTGCGGCCGGTGCGAATCAAAGCCGGCGCCCTGGGCATTGACCGCCCCGAGGAAGAGCTGCTGGTCTCGCCCGAGCACCGGATGCTGGTGCGCGGCGCCACGGCGCAGGCGCTGTTCAACACTCCCGAAGTGCTGGTGGCGGCGCGCGACCTGATCAATGGCACCACCATCATCACCGATCTGGCAGTGCGCGAGGTCACCTATGTGCATCTGCTGCTCAGCCGCCATCAGGTGCTCTGGGCCAACGGGGTTGAAACCGAGAGCTTTCACCCCGCCAATGCCGCCTTATCAGCGCTGGACGACAGCGATAGGCTGCGGTTGTTGCAGCTGTTGCCGGGGCTGGACCGTGATCCACTGTCTTACGGCGGCTACGCCCGCCGCAATCTCAGCGCCCCAGAGGCCGCCATTCTGGCGCATCAAGCGGCATAATCGCGGCAATTGCTGCTGCCGGTTGAATTAGGCCGGGGTGCGCTGTTGACTCTGCGCCCCATCCCCATATAAGCGCCGCTCTATTGGTGTTGGTGGACCCCGCAAGGGGAACCCTGTCATGTTCGGGATCCGTTGGATTTTGGGCAAGAGGACAACGCCCTTCATAGCGGTCCATCCGGGCCGCGATTCTAACGAAGGAGAACAGCCGTGACTAAACGTACAGCTGCCAAATACAAAATTGACCGTCGCATGGGCGAAAACATCTGGGGCCGTCCAAAGTCGCCAGTCAATCGCCGTGAATATGGCCCCGGCCAGCACGGTCAGCGCCGCAAGGGCAAGATTTCCGACTTCGGTATTCAGCTGCGCGCCAAGCAGAAGCTCAAGGGCTACTACGGCGACCTGACCGAAAAGCAGTTCCGCCGCATCTATGGCGAAGCTGAGCGTGTTAAGGGCGATACCGGTGAAAACCTGATCGGTCTGCTGGAGCGCCGCCTGGACGCTGTTGTCTACCGCGCCAAGTTTGTTGCGACCATTTTTGCAGCCCGTCAGTTCGTCAACCACGGTCACGTGCTGGTGAACGGCAAGCGCGTCAACATCCCTTCGTACCGTGTCAAAGAAGGCGACGTGATCGAAGTGCGTGAAAAGTCCAAGCAAATGGCCGCCCTGCTGGAAGCCACTCAGCTGCCCGAGCGTGACGTTCCGGACTATCTCGACACGGATCACTCCAAATTCACTGCCACTTTCGTGCGCACACCTGGTCTGGGCGATGTGCCGTACCCGGTAGTGATGGAGCCGAACCTGGTGGTGGAATTCTACGCCAAAAACTAAGTCTGACTATCGTCAGATTTCAGATCAAAGGGCTGCCCATGGGCGGCCCTTTTTTTGTCCGGGTGGCGGGTGTAATAGCAAAAGGGCACCGCAGCAAAACCAATAGACCACAAATTGATTTGTCTTTTTGCCGCCGGGGTCGGTACTCTGCTCATAACCAGAGGCAAAAACAGTCTCGATCTATTTGGGAGTGTGATGTGAAGACGATTATCACCGCTGCAATTGCAGCTGTTGCCATGCTGGCAGGGGGGATGCTGGCGGCGGCGCCGCTGACACTGACGCCGGCCAGCCCGCAGCCAAGCGGCTTGCAGCCGGGGCTGAATGTGCGTTACGCTTATCCCAGCGACATCAAGAGCCTGGCCCAGGCGCGAAACGCATTGAAGCATCGCTCCGAAGCGGGCCCGCCCCTGACCGGGCTGGATTACAGCACCACAAGCATCGGCGAAAAGACCCTGACCTCAAAGCGCTCGGAAACTGTCGCGGCGGATATCAGCGGCTATGTCCGGTTTGATGCGCCCGGGATCTATACAATTGATTTCCTGACAAACGACGGTCTTGAGGCCATGGTCGGCGGCCAGCTGGTGGGCAAATTCGATGGAAGACAAAGCTGCGAAGAAACCTTTGCGGTAGATGTTGAGGTGCCCAGGGCGGGCTGGTATCCGGTGAAGATCCTTTACTTTCAACGCAAGAAAACCGCCTGCCTGCATATGCGCCGTGGCGCGGCAGGTCAGCGGGTGACCTGGATCTCAAACGCGGCATTTGGCCGTTAGGCTCCGGCCCCTGTTGGTCCGCCCTTCATCTGGCTGAAAATATCCCGGGGGCCGTCATTGGTGCGCCATTGGTTCAAGCCCAATGGCGGCGGGGCTGGCCCCCGGCGTTTTCCGCTGCCGCGTCTACAGCGGCAGCGGGCGCCCCTCGGCAATGGCCTCCATCGCAAAATACGAGGTGACGCTGTCCAGCTCGACCCCCTCGATTAGCCGCTGATAGACCCGGTCATAGCTGGCCATATCCTCGGTCACCACCTTCAGCTGATAGTCATAATCGCCGCCGATGCGGTGAAAATCCACCACCTCGGGGATGGCCAGCACATGGCGGCGAAACTGCTGCAACCATTCGGTTGAATGATGTCGGGTGCGCAGCATCACAAAGACCACCAGATCCAGTCCCAATTGTTTGCGGTCAACGCGGGCGGTTGAGCCCATCAGCAAGCGGCGCTCGTTCAGCCCTTTCAGCCTGCGCCAGCAGGCGTTCTGCGACAGCCCGACGGTCTCGGCCAGATCCCGCTGCGACATGCCGCCGTCCCGTTGCAGCGCCCGCAGGATGGCGCGGTCAATTTGATCTACATCTTTGCTCATAAGCGATCATACGACACAAGTTTATGCAGTTCCACTGGGAATTCAGTGAAGTTTTCGCGCTGATATTCGTTCATTCTGTCACATAACAGACAGGAGCCTCCAATGACCCTCGCAGATTTCAAAACATCGATCCAGATTGCCGCCGCTGACGGCAGCCTGCAGGCGGGGGTGATTGGCGACGGGGTGATGATACCGGGGCTGAACGGCGATGTGCCGCTGGTCTATGCCGATTACGTCGCCTCAGGCCGGGCGCTGCGCCAGGTGGAGGATTTCATCAGCTCTCAGGTGCTGCCGTTCTATGCCAATTCCCATACAGAAGCCTCTTATTGCGGGGCATATGTCACCCGGATGCGGCGCCAGGCCCGGGCTGAGATCGCCCGGCTCACCGGCGCGATGCAGGCGGATACGGTGATTTTTGCCGGCTCAGGGGCCACGGCCGGGCTGAACCGCCTGGTCAGTCTTCTGGGAATCGCAGAGGCACAAAACCCGGTGGTTTTTATCGGACCCTATGAGCACCATTCCAACATCCTGCCCTGGCGCGAAAGCAAGGCAAAGGTGGTAGAGATCCCCGAAGCCGCCGGCGGCGGTGTGGATCTGGAGGCCTTGAGCCGGGCGCTGAGCCACCACGCCGACAGCGACCTGAAGATCGGCAGCTTCTCGGCGGCCTCCAATGTCACTGGCATCCTGACCGACCCGGATCCGATCAGTCGCCTGTTGCACGCCCATGACGCGCTGGCGATCTGGGACTATGCCGGCGGGGCGCCTTATCTGCCGATCGACATGGGCGGCAACGGCGCCGCCCGCAAGGATGCGGTGGTGGTGTCGCCGCATAAATTCCCCGGCGGTCCCGGGGCCTCGGGGGTGCTGATCGTCAACAGTCAGGTGGTGCGCCGTCGCTGCCCGTCCTGGCCCGGTGGTGGCACCGTCAGCTTTGTGTCGCCCTGGTCGCATGACTACAGCGAGGATCTGGCCGCCCGCGAAGAGGCCGGCACTCCCAATGTGATCGGCGATATCCGCGCTGCCCTGGTGTTTCTGGTCAAAGAGGCGGTTGGCCAGGCTGAGATCGAGGCAAAAGAGGCGCATTTCACCGCCATGGCACGGGCGGGCTGGGGGGATAATCCACATCTCAACCTGTTGGGCAGTGCCAGTGCCGAGCGGCTGCCGATCTTTTCCTTTCTGGTCACCGGCGCCTCGGGGGCGCCGGTGCATCAGCAATTGTTCACCCGCATGCTCAGCGACATCTACGGCATTCAGGCCCGCGGCGGCTGTGCCTGCGCTGGCCCCTATGCGCATCGCCTGCTGGGCATCGACCAAGAGGCCTCAGAGGCGTTGTTTGCTGACCTGAAGGCCGGCAAAGAGATGCGCAAGCCGGGCTGGGTGCGGCTGAATTTCTCGTATCTGATGCGCGAGGACACCGCGCGCTACATAATCGACAGCGTCAATGAACTGGCCCGGAACGCTGAGGAGATGGCCCAGCAATACTCGGTTGATCAAAACACCGCCCGGTTCAAGGCGCTGGTTGCCTGACCCACATAACTTGATTGCAGGATAGCAGGGGCTGGGCCAAGTTGGTCGGGGGCGGACTTGTCTGTTGTTGACTAGGCGAGTTGGAATCCTAACCTTGTTCAAGCCGGTGGGCCAACCTACATTGATACCCAGTTGATTTTAACTGGTTGGAGCTTTGTCCTATGGCGCTCAAATTATCCGCTGCAGTTGGCGACAAGAAACGCATTACCAAACCCGATCCCAAGACGGACAAGGGCAAATTTGCCAATGTCAAAAATCTGCCCGCTGATGTGGAACTGGTGCGGCTGATGCTCAGGGCGAACGGCTATACGATCGAAGTCCACGGTAAATGTGATGCCGGGTTGATCAAGCTGATCCGCGACTTCCAGAAAAGCAAACTGGGCTTCAAAAAACCTGATGGCATTGTGGATCCGGGCGGTCGCACCTGGGGGGCTGGACTGGCGAAGCTGGCGGCGCAGGTGTCAGCCGATGCCAAGATCGAGGTCTATCAGGTCACCGAAGGTGGCAAGACCAAATTTGTGTCCAAGGCTGAATACGAGGCCGGGGAAAAGGCCCTGAAGCACGAGATGCTGTCCAAGGCCAATATGATGTATAATCAGGCTGAGGCCTGGACCGATTTCTGCAGTGATGTGGAGCAGACCCGCCAATCCTCGGACGGGTTTATGATGGCCCTGGCTGAATTTACAGTCAGCATGGTCAACGACAAGACCGACCCGCCCTGGGATAAAATCCTCGAGGCACGCAGCCAGGCCTCGATCCTGAGATCCACCATTGACCGGGCTAAGCCGGACTGGGTCAAGGTGCTCAAACAGGACAAAAAGGCGACCAAGGCCTATATGGCTGGCGGCAAGGCCTTCCACAAATTCATCGACGAACGGATCAGCACCGCCAGCAAGATTGTGGGAGGTCTCGAAATTGTTCGCGACACCGCGTTCACAGTGGTTGAGGCCTATGTGACCGCTAAGCTGATTGTCACCAAGGGGATGTCCCCTGCCAAGGCCAATGCCATAGCCGCCGCCAGCACCGAGGCGTTGAAATCCGGGGCCGGGCAATTTGGCGAATATGCTGCGGGCAATAAGGTCACCTGGGACAGCGCCGCCAAGAAGGTCTTTGTCGATAGCTTCATTGCCGGTCTGGCCGGTGCTGCCGGTGGCAAGCTGGGGGCGGCGCTCAGCAAGGGGCTGGCTGGGAAACTGGCCGCCAAGGTGCTGCCCAAACTGTCAGGCAGAATCCCTCAAAAGGTGGGTGCGGCGTTTTTCAACCGCTTTTTGACCTCCAAGGCGGGCGAGGCGATGGTGGTCACGGCGTTGAAAGAGACCATCGGATTGTTCAAGCCGGCCATCGAAAAGGGCCGCCCGCCAAATTCGAAAGAGCTCAAAGAGGCCGTCGCCAAGACCCTGTCGGCAGGCATTTTGACCCATGCCTCGTTCAAGGCGCTTGAGAGTTTCACCACGCATCTGCCGGCGGCAACAGAGACGTTTCTTGCCAAAACCCTGTCTCCCAAGGTGATGGCAGGCATGCGCAAGGATCTGGTGGCCCTGTACGACGAAGACACCGTGAACCGGTTGCTCGCCAAACATGGCGACGAAATCTATATGAAGGTTGCCGATATGCTGGGCGGCAAAATAGCCGACAAGGCTGCGATTGAGGCGATTAATGGCTCGGATGGCTCGCAATCACCGAAGGTGATGCAGAAGCTGGCCAATGAATCGATGCGCAAGGATGCTGATCTGCGCAAGAGAATCGAGGCCATCATCAAATCCGAGGCCAGCCGTCGGGTCAAAAAGCTGCAACCGGCGCGCTGAATCCGGCGTTTTCAGACCGGTCATGATCTTGCCGCTTCCCCAATATGGCGCAGGCGGCTATTAGGGTCTCCGACAAGGAGCCCGAGACATGAACAAGATTACACCGCAGCCCGGTATTATGGACATCGCTATCTACCAGAGCGGGGCTGCTCATGTGGCCGGGGTCAGCAATGTGGTGAAGCTGTCGTCGAACGAAAACCCGCTGGGCCCCAGCCCGCGGGCGATTGAGGCGATGCAGGCCGCAGCGGCGCAGATGAACCGCTATCCCAGCTCGGATCACAGTGGGTTGCGCCGCGCGATTGGCGAGGTTCACGGGCTAGATCCCGAGCAGATCATCTGTGGTGCCGGCAGCGACGAGATCATTGCCTTTCTGTGCCAGTGTTATGCGGGGCCGGGGGACGAGGTTCTCTATACCGAACACGGGTTCTCGATGTACCGCATCAGCGCGCTGGCCGCCGGGGCAACCCCGGTCGAGGTAAGCGAGCGCGAGCGGGTGACGGATGTGGACGCGCTGCTGGGCGGCTGCACCGAGCGCACCAGACTGGTGTTCATTGCCAACCCCAACAACCCCACCGGCACCATGATTTCCGAAGCAGAGGTGGCCCGGCTGGCGGATGGTCTGCCCAAGGGTGCTTTGCTGGTGCTGGACGGTGCCTATGCGGAATATGTCGAAGGTTTTGACGCTGGTGCTGCACTGATCGAAACCCGCTCCAACATTGTTATGACCCGCACTTTTTCCAAACTCTACGGGCTGGGTGGTGCGCGGATCGGCTGGGGCTATGGGCCTGCAGGTATCATTGAGGTGCTGAACCGGGTGCGCGGGCCGTTCAATGTGTCGTCCACCGCACTGGCCGCCGCCGAGGCCTCGATCCGGGATCTGGACTATGTCGCCAGCTGCCGGGCCGAGAACAGCAAATGGCGCAGCTGGCTGGCCGAAGCGCTAGCAGAGGTTGGCGTCAGCTCGGACATCTCCTGCGCCAATTTCATCCTGGCCCGCTTTGGCAGTCAGGCCGAGGCCGAGGCCTGTGATTTGTATTTGCAAAAACAGGGCCTGATCGTGCGCCGGGTGGCGGGCTATAACCTGCCCGAGGCGCTGCGCATCACCATCGGCGACGAGACCTCCTGCCGCCGGTTGGCGCAGGCGGTGAAAGATTTCAAGAATGGTGCCACATGAAGCAACCTATATATGACCGCATTGCCCTGATCGGGCTGGGGCTGATTGCCTCGTCGATGTTCTGGGCGATCAAACGCTCGGGGCTGGCGGGCGAGGTGACCGGCTATGCCCGCTCGCCCGAGACCCGCGATAAAGCCCGCGAAATTGGGTTGTGCGACCGGGTCTGTGACAGTGCTGCCGCCGCGGTTGAGGGCGCCGATCTGGTGGTGCTCTGTGTGCCGGTTGGGGCGATGGGCTCGGTGATGCAGGACATTGCCCCGGCGCTGAAACCAGGGGCAACGGTCTCTGATGTGGGCTCGGTCAAACGTCATGTGATCGAGGCGGTGCTGCCGCATATCCCAAAGGGCGTGCATTTTGTGCCTGCCCACCCTCTGGCCGGCACCGAACATTCCGGCCCTGAATCCGGCTTTGCTGAGCTGTTTGACAACCGCTGGTGCCTGCTGGTGCCGGTGGAGGGCTCGGACCCGGATGTGGTGGCCAGGTTGCGGGCCCTGTGGGAAGCCATGGGCGCCAATGTGGACGAGATGGAGGCAGATCACCATGATCTGGTGCTGGCCGTCACCAGCCACACACCGCACCTGATTGCCTATACGATGGTTGGCGTTGCCGACGATCTGCGCCGGGTCACTGACAGCGAAGTGATCAAATACTCGGCGGCCGGTTTTCGCGATTTCACCCGCATTGCGGCGTCGGACCCAACCATGTGGCGCGATGTCTTTCTGAGCAACAAAGAGGCCACGCTGGAGATCCTCGGGCGTTTCACCGAAGAGCTGTTTGCGCTGCAACGCGCCATCCGCACCGGAGACGGCGATCACCTGCACGCCTATTTCACCCATACCCGCGCCATCCGCCGTGGTATCATCGAGGCGGGGCAGGACACCGACGCGCCAGATTTTGGCCGTGGGCAAGTGGCTGCAAAGACCGGCGGGTCGGAAAAATGATCACACGGGCGGCGATATGCAGCTTGCTGGTGGCACTGACCATGCCGGCATTTGCCGCTCCGCCCGAGAGGTCTCTGCGCCCGCTGATCCGGCCGTTGTCAGAGCAGATCCTGTTGGCCGCCGCCCGGCCCGCAGACCTGCAATCACTGGGCCCTGCACTGTCCCTGCGTCCGGCCCTGCGGCCAGACAGTGTGGTGGAGCAGGCGCTGTTCAAACGCCGTCGGCTGCGCAAAGGGTCAGTCTGCGGGAACATCAATATCCAGGGCGAGAAGGTCGGCACGATTGCCGCCAAGCAGCGCGGCTGCGGCGCGCAGAATGCGGTGCGGGTGCGCTCGGTGTCTGGGGTGACGCTGAGTCAGCCTGCGGTGATGACATGTGAAACCGCGCAGGCGCTGAACGCTTGGGTGGATAAAGGGTTGCAACCGGCCTTTCGCCGCAGGAACAAGGTGGTCAGCCTGCGCGTCGCGGCGCATTACGTCTGCCGCACCCGCAATAATCGCCCCGGCGCCCGGATATCGGAACATGGCAAGGGCAAGGCGATCGATATTTCCGGCTTTACCCTGGCCAACGGTGACAGGATCACGGTTGCCGAGGGCTGGAACTCTAAGGGTGTTGCCAAACGGTTACGCAAGGCCTGGTCCGCCGCCTGCGGCCCCTTTGGCACCGTTCTTGGCCCCGAGGCTGACCGCTATCACCGCGACCATTTTCATCTCGATACCGCCCAGTATCGCAGCGGTCCCTACTGCCGGTAAGCCGCGCACGCCGGGCTCCCGCGCCCCTAGGGATGATCGGCTGCGCCGATCCCCCAATGGGCTGGGGCGTGGCGCCGTGCTGCGCCCGGCGAAACAGAAAAAGACAGTGCCGAGACGCGCTGGAGGGGCAAATCTGCGCCTCAAGACGCTTATTCCAGGCTATTGCAGTCCCCTCTCGCGTCAACGAGCTGCACCCGCGTCGTAGGCGCAGTGGCCTGCGGCGATCATGGACCCGCGATGGGACCGCCGCGCGCCGCGTCAGCGGCGCCAGGCCCAACGGGAGGAAGACATCAAAGATGCCAGACGACGGGCGGGAGCGCCGGTTAGCGCAGAATGAGCCGTGGTGCGGCGCCCAGAGGGATCGGGCCCAGGGCGATATAGCCATTGCGAAAATTCAATTGGGTGTCGAGATCGTTTGGGTTGCCGCCAAGCCCGGCGAACAGGCCCAGCACCCGCTCGATGCCATCGCGGGCGGCGGCGGGCAGCGTCCCTGCGCCTTCGGCCATCGCCAGCATCTGGCGCCAGTTTTCCACCTTTAGCAATATTTCCCCGGTGGGCAGCCCGGCCTCGTTGATGTCCAGAGTGCCCGTCGCCTTGAGCCGCAGCGCCCCCCAGTGGGCGTCGGCCAGCCTGAGGTTGATGCGACGGGGCTGCGGGCGGCGCAGCTCTAGCGCTGAGCGGTCCCAGGCGGTGTCAAATGTCACCTCCATATCCAGCGACAGAATGGCAAAACTGTGGGGCAGGGTATCGGCGGCGGCCATCAGCTGGCGCAATTCGGTGCCAGGGGTAAACCCGGTGGCGTCGAGCCGCAGCTGATAGCGCTCAGGCTGTGTCGTCTGGCGCATCGCCAGCTGCAGCGTCTCGGCCCCGATGATTGTTTTGGCGCCGTCGCTGATCCGCCAGGTGGCGCTGGTCAGCGCCATCTCTTCCAGTCCCAAAGCCAGCCCGGGCGCCAGATGCAACCGCGCCTGCAACGCCTGAGCCTCGATCACCAGGGTCTGATCAAAATAGGACAGCCGTTGCGGCGTTGGCGCAAACCGCAATGTTTGACGGCCGGGCCAGATTGCCGGGCTCTCAATCTCCAGCCAGTCGGCTCTCCAGGCGGTGCCGGTGCCGGGGTCGGCCAGAGTTGGTTGGCTGATCCGGGTCACATGATGGCTGGGATAGCCATTGCTGCTTAACGCGGAATACTCCGCCTGCCAGCCCTGGCGCTGCTGTTCGGAAAACCAGCTGCTGATGCCGCTGCGCAGGCCCCAGCCCGCCGCGAACCAGTACATTGACCACAGCAGCGCCGCAACCAGGAGCAATTTCATCACGCGCAGCATCAACAGCCTCTTTTGTCCAAACCGGTTTTGCTGTTTATAGACCCGAAACCAGAGAGGGCCAGTGCAATGACGATGTGGGTGTTTGGATATGGATCTTTGCTGTGGAATCCCGGCTTTCCGGTGGCCCGGCAAGAGGTCGCGACATTGCAGGGCTATGCGCGCTCGTTCTGCATGAGCTCGATCCATCATCGTGGCAGCGAGGAGGTCCCCGGGCTGGTGCTGGCGCTGGACGCCGTCCAGGCGGCCCATTGCACCGGGCTGGCGCTGGCGGTTGAAGCCGGACACGAGGACAGAACCCTGGCCGAGTTGCGCGAACGGGAGCTGATTTCCTCGGCCTATCTGGAGCGCGATCTGGAGGTTGCTCTGGCCAGTGGCGAAACGGTGACCGCCGTCACTTACGTGATCGACCCGGATCACGTTCAGTATTGCGGCGATTTAAGCCTGGAAGATCAGGCCCGCATTATCGCCGTTGCGGTGGGCGGACGCGGGCCAAACCCGGAATATCTGTTCAACACGGCGGCGCATCTGGCTGAGATTGGCCTTAGGGATGCGGATCTGGACTGGTTGACCCGGCGGGTGCAGGCGCTGACCGCATAAAGCCTTGGCGCTTTGGAATATTAGTCTGTAGTCTCTGGCCAAAGAGCAGAGTAGATTTCAGGAACACCGACGAATGGCGCAGCCACATAGCGAGGCCCGAGTGCAATTTTCGCAGCCGGTCCGCCAAATCATGATGATGTTGATGGCGCTGGGCCTGTCGGGGTTTGGCGCCTTTGTGGCCCTGCCGCGGGTGCTGCCGGTATTTCAATCCAATCTCTGGCTGAACGGCTTTATCCTGATGGTGTTTTTCATTGGCGTGCTGGCCTGTTTCTGGCAGGTGATCCAGCTGATTGGCTCGGTGCGGTGGATTGAACGGTTTGCCGCCGGTGAGATCCGTGACGGTTCCCGGCCACCCTCCATTCTGGCACCGCTGGCGACCCTGCTCAGAACCCGTGCGGCGCGGATGCAGCTGGGCTCCTCCTCGACCCGCTCGATCCTGGACAGTGTTGCCAACCGCATCGACGAAGACCGCGAGATCAGCCGCTATATCGTCAACCTGCTGATTTTCCTCGGGCTGCTGGGGACATTCTACGGCTTGGCGACAACAGTTCCGGCTGTGGTAGAGACCATTCGCAGCCTGTCGCCCAAGGATGGCGAAGATAGCATCACGGTGTTCAAGCGGCTGATGAGCGGGCTTGAGGATCAGCTGGGCGGCATGGGCACCGCCTTTGCCTCGTCGCTGCTGGGCCTGGCCGGCTCGCTGATCGTGGGCCTGCTTGAGCTGTTCGCCGGCCATGGCCAGAACCGGTTCTACCGCGAGCTAGAGGAATGGCTGTCCAGCTTTACCCGGGTCAGTTTCTCGTCGGGGGAAGAGGGCACCGGCGACACCGGTGTGGTGACCGAGGTGCTGGACACCATGGCCGAACAGATGGATGCGCTGCAGGCGCTGTTTGTGCAGTCCGCCGAAGGCCGGGATATGGTCAATCACAAGCTCACTCAACTGGTCGACAGTATCTCTGCGATGAACGACCGCCAGGATCAGAGCGACACCGTTGCCGCCTCACTTGAGCGGGTGGCGATCGGCCAGGAGGCGCTGACCGAAGTGATGCGCGCCTATGGCAGCGATGCGGGTATCGACGCCGAAAGCCGGATGCGCTTGCGCTCCATCGACGTGCAGATGCTGCGGATCCTCGAGGAAATCTCGGCGGGGCGTCAGGAAAGCCTGGCAGAGCTGCGCCGCGACATCGACGTTTTGGTCAAGACCTTTGCCCGCCCGCGCGGCCGCGCCCGTGCCCGGGCCGAGGTGGCCCCAGACAGCGGAGAGACCTGACCCATGGGCCTGTCACGGCGCTCCGGACAACGATTCCAGGCCTCGATCTGGCCGGGGTTTGTCGATGCGATGACCGGGCTGTTGCTGGTGCTGATGTTCCTGATCACGATTTTCATGATCGTCCAATTTGTGCTGCGCGATACCATTTCAATTCAGGAAACCGAGCTGGATTCGCTGGCCGGTGAGGTGGGGGCGCTGGCCAGTGCGCTGGGACTGGAAGAGCGCAGCAACAACCAGCTGGACGCCCGGCTGGGGGCGCTGAATGCCACCCTGAATGACACCCAGACAGATCTGGATCGCAGCCAGGTGCAACTGGGCGAACAGGCGACACTGATCGCCTCGCTGACCGATCAACGGGCGCAGCAGGCGGCGGAGCTGACGGCGGCCTCGGCCAGGATCACCTCGTTTGAGGCCCAGGTGGCCACTTTGCTGGCCAGCCGGGATCGTGCCAATGCCAATATTGCAAGCCTGCAGGCCGACCAACAGGCGCTCGAAACGGTGCGCGTGGATCTGCTCTCCGAACGGGAGGCGCTGAACTTGGCGCTGGCGCAGAGCCGGGGTGAAATTGATCTGCAGGTCGAAGCGGCGCGGCTGGCGGCGGCCAAACGCGAGGCGCTTGAGGCGCTGATCGCCGGGCTTGAACGGCAAAGTGAAGTGCGCGACGCCGAGCTGACCGGGTCCCGGCAGCTGAGTGAGGCGCGCGCTGCGGCGCTGGCGCAGGCGCAGCAACAGCTGAGCGACGAAGAGGCGACGCGGCTGGTCGAAGCCGCCGCTGCCGCAGCGCTGCGGCAGAAACTGGCCAATGCCGACAGCGAACTCACCGCAATGACACTGGCGCTTGAGGCCCAGCGACAGGATGCCGAAGATACGCTGACCCTGCTGGCGGCCGCAAATGTGGCGCAAAAGGCGCTGGATACCAAACTGGCCGAGGCGCTGAGTGCGATTGATGCGGCGCGGGCCCAGACCCGCCAGCGCGATGAGCTGGCCGAGCGGCTGACCCGGGTGCTGGCTCAGATGCAGGTCACTCAATCCGCGGCGGCGGCGCGGGTCACTGCGCTGGAGGTCGAGCTGGGCCGCATTCGCACCGACAGCGCCGCCAGCCGTGAACGGTTGACAGCAGAGCTGGCTCTGGCCCGGCAACAGGCGGCGCAGACCGGGGATGCGCTGGCGGCAGAGCTGGCCAGCCAGCGCGCCAGCAGCCTGCAGTCGCAGTCCGACTATCAGGATGAATTGCAGCGCCTGCAGAGCGAACAGGCGGCGCTGCGCGCCAGATTGGCAACCCAGATTGCGACACTGCAGGCGACGGCCGAGGCCGAACAGCGGGGATTGCAGCAGCGTCTGGCGCAGGTGCAGGCGGATGCCGCCAGCGCCGAGGCCGGGCTTTTGTCGCAGCTGAAACAGGCGCGCGCCGATCTTGCCGCCATGCGATCCGCCGCCAGTTCAACCCAGCAAGAGCGGGCGGCGGTGGAAAGCCGTCTGCTAGAGGCGCTGGACGCTTTGGAGCGGGCGCAGGTCTCGGCCTCGGATCAGGAGGTGTTGCAAAGCCGCCTGCTGGCCGCCCTTGCGCAGCAATCCGACGCCGAGAGCCGCGCCGCCGAGCAGCTGTCACTGGCGCAACAACGCGCCGCGCTGCTGGCACAGGCCCGGGCGACGCTGGCGGGAGAAAAAGAAATCTCAACAGAGGCGCAGCGCCAGACCGCATTGCTGAACCAGCAGGTCGCAGCGTTGCGAAACCAGCTTGGCAGCTTGCAGGCGCTGCTGGATGACGGTCAGGCCCGGGATGTGGCGCAGCAGGTGCAATTGCAAAACCTGGGCAAGGATCTGAACACTGCACTGGCCCGGGCGGCCTCGGAAGAGCGCAAAGGCCGCCTGCTGGAAGAGGCCGAGCGCAAGCGGCTGCAGGCCGAAGCGATTGAATTGGCAAGCCGGGCCGCCGATCTGGAGAGCCGGGCCGAGGATCTGGAACACTACCGGTCAGAATTTTTCGGCCGTCTGCGCGATGTGTTGGGCAATCAGGAGGGCGTCCGCATCGAGGGCGATCGGTTTGTGTTCTCCTCGGAGGTGCTGTTTCCGTCGGGTGGGTCCAATTTGTCGCCTGAAGGCGAGGTGGAGATTTCCAAAGTGGCCAATATATTGCGCAGTGTCGCAGGTGATATTCCGGCCAGTATCGACTGGGTGATCCGGGTTGACGGCCATACCGACGACAGGCCGCTGGTTGGCCATTCCAAATATGCCGACAACTGGGAGCTCAGTCAGGGCAGGGCGCTGTCGGTGGTGCGGTTCATGGTCGAAATTCTGGGCATCCCACCGGGGCGGTTGTCGGCCAATGGCTTTGGCGAATACCAGCCCGTCAACACGGATGACAGCCCCCTGGCCCGGGCGCAAAACCGCCGGATTGAGCTGAAATTCACCGAGAAATAGGCTGGCCTTAGGGGAAATAGACCGGCCTTAGGGGAAATAGACCGGCCTTAGGGAATGCGCATCAGGCTTTCAAAGCGGCTGACTTCGACGCCTGAGCGGATCAGCGTCGCGGCTCCAACGTAGTCTCCGCTGGGCCATGTGCTGCCTTTTAGCCGTTTGCCTGCCGCCCGAAAGAATTCAGCTTGATCCTTGGTCAGCGGGGCGCGGTGATCAACCAACCGGCCTGCGGGGCCGTCGAGGGTCAAGCTCAGGATGTCGCCCAATTTGCCGCCAAAGGCATGCGCCCAGATCACAAGGGCGGGCGCATCGGCGGGCAGCGGGCTTTGCGCCGCTGTTCCGGCCTTTATCTCGGAATACTGTGGCACCGCGGTGCTGAAACCCAGGCCCAACAAGCCGCCGGCCTGATAGGGTATTGGCTGCTGCCATAGGCTGTCACCCTGTTCACCACAGGTCGGAAAATCCGACAGATCAAACGGATCCACTACAGTGCCATCCCGGCGTAGGGTCAGGTGAAGATGCGGGAAATCGGACTTGCCGCTTAGCCCGACCTGGCCCAGCACGGTGCCCGCTGTCAGCCGCTGGCCGGGTTGCACCCGAAGCGAGCCGGATTTCATATGGCAATACTGGGTTTCCCAGCCATTTGCGTGGCGCAACATCACGCCATTGCCACATTCCTTGCCTGCGGTGGTGGCGGTTGGCCCGACATCGGCCACCCCGTCGCGCAGTCCGCGCACCACACCGGGGGCGGCAGCCAGCACATTAACGCCACGCTCCATGTCGGCCAATGTGGGAAGGCGGAAATCAGTGCCCTTATGGCCATCATAGCTCAGCCCGCCGCAGTGATAGTCGGTCACCGCCGGGCCGGGATCCCGGTCAACCTGGTGCTGTATGAAGCAGCTCTGGCCAAGGGTGCAGTCAAGGGGCAGGCGCAACATAAAATCGCTCGCCCCCACAGGGGGGGCGAGCGTGAGTGTCAGCGCCAGAAGGGCAATCCGCCGCATCAATCCGCGGTGAGCAGCGGTGGTTTGTCGCCCGAGATTCTTGGCTTGGCGGGGCCTTCGATGCGCAGATCCAGGGCGCCATCCTTGACGCCAACCTTGACCACCCCACCTTTGGCCAATTTGCCAAACAGCAGCTCTTCGGCCAGCGGTTTCTTGATGTACTCCTGGATGACACGGCCAAGCGGACGTGCTCCCATGGTGTCATCATAGCCCTTGTTGGCAATCCATTCGGCGGCCGGGCGGGTCAGCTCGATCAAGACATTGCGATCCAGCAGTTGCGCTTCGAGTTGCAGCACGAATTTTTCGACCACCTGCATGATCACTTCTTTGGGCAGCGGCGCAAAGGAGATCACCGCGTCCAGACGGTTGCGGAATTCCGGCGTAAAGGTGCGTTCAACCGCGGCTGTATCCTCGCCCTCGCGGCGGTCACGGCCAAAGCCAATGGCGGATTTGGCCATTTCCGAAGCGCCGGCGTTGGAGGTCATGATCAGGATCACATTGCGGAAATTCACCGTGCGGCCATTGTGGTCGGTCAGCTCGCCGTGGTCCATCACCTGCAGCAGGATGTTGAACACATCCGGGTGTGCCTTTTCGATCTCGTCCAGCAGCAATACGCAATGCGGATGCTGGTCGACGCCATCGGTGAGCAAGCCACCCTGATCAAAGCCGACATAGCCCGGAGGCGCACCGATCAGCCGGGAGATTGCGTGTTTCTCCATATACTCGGACATATCGAACCGCAGCAGTTCCAGCCCCAGCATATCGGACAGCTGTTTGGCCACCTCGGTTTTGCCGACGCCAGTGGGGCCGGTGAACAGGTAGTTGCCAATGGGTTTTTCCGGTTCGCGCAGGCCGGCCCGGGCCAGTTTGATCGCCGAGGACAGGGCGCCAATGGCCTTGTCCTGACCAAACACCACCCGCTTCAGGGATTTCTCCAGATCTTTCAGCATTGCGGCATCGTCCTTGGAGACCGACTTGGGCGGGATACGGGCGATTTTGGCCACCACCGCCTCAATCTCTTTGACACCGATGGTCTTGCGGCGTTTGCTTTCGACGATCAGATGCTGGGCGGCACCGGCCTCGTCGATCACGTCAATGGCGCTGTCGGGCAGTTTGCGGTCATTGATATAACGCGCCGCCAGTTCCACCGCCGTCTTGATGGCTTCCGAGGTGTATTTGGTGCGGTGATGCTCCTCGAAATACGGCTTCAACCCGCGCAGGATTTTCACCGAATCCTCAACCGAGGGTTCGTCGATGTCGATTTTCTGGAACCGGCGGGCCAGCGCGCGGTCCTTTTCAAAGTGCTGGCGGAATTCCTTATAGGTGGTCGAGCCCATGGTGCGCAGCTTGCCACCCTGTAGCGCCGGTTTCAGCAGGTTTGAGGCATCCATCGCCCCGCCGGAGGTGGCCCCGGCGCCAATCACCGTGTGGATCTCGTCAATGAACAGCACCCCGTCCGGATGCGCCTCCAGCTCGGTGACCACAGCCTTTAGGCGTTCCTCAAAATCACCGCGATAGCGGGTGCCGGCCAGCAGCGCCCCCATGTCGAGCGAGAATATGGTGGTTTTCGACAGCACCTCGGGGATATCACCGGCGACGATCTTGCGGGCCAGACCTTCGGCGATGGCGGTTTTGCCAACTCCGGGATCGCCCACCAGCAGCGGGTTGTTCTTGCGGCGGCGGCACAGCACCTGGATGCAACGCTCGACCTCCTGGTCGCGGCCGATCAGCGGGTCGATTTCACCCTCGCGCGATTTGGCATTCAGGTCGACGCAGTATTTATCGAGGGCGCTTTCCTTTTTGTCCTCTTCGGTGACGGTCTGGATTTCATCCTCTGGGTCATGGGCGCCAGTCACCGGGCGTGGCTCGCCAAAGGCGGGATCCTTGGCCACACCATGGGCAATATAGTTGACCGCGTCATAGCGGGTCATGTCCTGGTCCTGCAGGAAATAGGCGGCGTCGCTTTCGCGTTCGGCAAAGATCGCCACCAGCACATTGGCGCCGCTCACTTCGGTGCGGCCGGAACTTTGAACGTGGATCGCAGCGCGCTGGATCACCCGCTGGAAGGCGGCCGTTGGCACCGCTTCGGAGCCGTCGATATCGGTGACCAGATTGGCCAGATCTTCGTCGACAAATTCCACCAGGGTCTTGCGCAGTTCGGTCAGATCAACGCTGCAGGCCTGCATGACGCGGGCCGCCTCTGGCTCGTCCAGAAGCGACAGCAGCAGATGCTCTAGGGTGGCGAATTCGTGACGCCTTTCGTTGGCCAGCGCAAGCGCGGCATGGATGGCGGTTTCTAGTGTGCTCGAGAATGAAGGCACGGGCGTGCTCCTCTGTCTTGGGTCGGTGGAGAGATTGTAGGTTTACCAATCGTCCCCTAGTGCCAACCATGTCCTCATAGTGTTAGATTTTGGTTGATAGAGCCGTAGCTTCAAGGCTTTTCTTGAAAATAATGGTCACATTCCTTGTCATCGTGCTTTTTTCACAGCTGGGTGATCCATCAAAAGACGTCTTTCCGCTTGCGAATTTCGGTGAATACCAGTTCTGAATCAATGCCTTCCATGCCAATGGCTTGCTTTAGCTCGTCCTGTCCGGCCCGCAAGAACGGATTTGTCGCCAATTCCAGCGACAGCACTGAGGGCACCGTTGCTTTGCCGGTTGCACGTGCTCTGGCGATATCGGCGACGCGGGCCTGCAATGCGGGGTTGTCCGGTTCGATCGTCAAGGCAAAGGCGCCGTTGGATTGGGTGTATTCGTGGCCTGAATAAACCACGGTTTCAGACGGCAGCGCGGCCAGCTTACCCAGGCTCTGCCACATCTGCGCGGCGCTGCCCTCGAACAGCCGCCCGCAGCCCAGGGCCATCAGGCTGTCAGCGGTAAACAGCGCATTGGACTGGGGCAGGTAAAAGGCGACATGGCCAAGGGTGTGGCCCGGCACCTCGATGACCTGGGCATCCTCTCCCAGCAACGAATAGGCAGTGCCCTCTTTCACCGCCACATCCAGCGGCGGCAATCTGTGGGCGTCGGCCTCGGCGCCGACGATTCTGGGCTGGTAGATCTGGCGCAGCTCCTCCAGGCCATCAATGTGATCATAGTGGTGATGGGTCAGCAGCACAAAATCGAGCTGCCAGCCGCGTTTGTCGAGTTCAGCCCTGATGGGAGCGGCTTCGGGGGCGTCGACCAGGGCGGTCAGGCCGCTATCGGCTGCGTGCAGCAGAAAGGCGTAGTTATCTGACAGGCAGGGGACAGTGATGATCTCAAGAGGCATGGTCATTCGCCTTTTCATGGTTAAACTGTGGGTCAGATTGACTGAATCGACGGGCACCCGCAATGCATCTTGATGTGCAGGACTTGAGAAACTTTTATTACCGCAGCACCCTTGGGCGGGCGGCACAGGCGTCGATCCGGACGCGGTTGCTGCAAATGTGGCCCGATGCGATTGGGCAGACCATGGCGGGGTTTGGCTTTGCGGCGCCATTGATGCGTCCCTATCTGCCCGAGGCCCGCCGGGTGGTGGCGCTGATGCCGGGGCCGCAGGGGGTGATGCAATGGCCCGCCGGACTGCCCAATGTCTCGGTGCTGTGCGAAGAAACCCGCTGGCCACTGGATACCGGCCGGGTGGATCGGCTGCTGGTGATGCATGGGCTGGAGACCTCGGATCACCCTGCCAAGCTGCTTGACGAATGCTGGCGGGTGCTGGGGCCGGGGGGGCGCGCCATCTTTGTGGTGCCCAACCGGGCCGGGCTCTGGTCACGATCGGACAAGACGCCGTTTGGCTATGGGCGCCCCTATACGCTTGGCCAGCTGGAAAGCCAGCTCAGGGCGCATCAGTTCACCACCGAACGTCATGCCGCCGCGCTGTACCAATTGCCATCGATGCGGCGGTTCTGGCTGAAATCCGGGCCGGCGATCGAAAAGATGGGGCGGCAATTGCCAACGGTGCTGGCCGGAGGGGTGTTTCTGGTCGAGGTCAGTAAGCAGATCCATCAGCCGCGCGGCTTGGCAACCAAGGTAAAGGCGCGCAGCCGCATCCGGGTGCTGGAGGGCCTGTCCAACCCACTGCCAAAACCGGCGTAATCCGACCCACTGGTGGTTGATTCCCTGTTTGCGCCTTCAACGGCGTGGAAAACGTCACACTGGCTGCAGAATGAAGCGTTGAAGCGTGTTATCCACAGCCGCAGTTTGGTTTCAGCGCCTATCGGAATCGGAAAAACTTGCAAAACTGTTACTTTTTTACGACCTTAAGCGGGGTGTAAAGCGGCGCTCTTTATCTAAGTAATTGAAAATAAGGAATTATGCACTTTTGGCGCTGCTGCTATATAATGTTGCTTGGTGGCTATGGCTCTGTTACATCCACGCTGATTTTAACGCCCTTCCGCGATGGGAGGGCTGACTCACGCCCCCGGACGCCGCCGCAAGGTCAGCTAACCGGGGCCAGTATGGGAAGGGTGGACGTGTCCGAACCAGCTTCGATTTCCGCAGGCATTGCCGCGCGCTATGCCACTGCGATCTTTGAGATTGCAGAAGAGAATAAGGCCCTGAGTGGCCTTGAAACCAGCATCAATGATCTGGATGCCGCGCTGGCTGATAGTGCTGATCTGCGCAACCTGATCAACTCGCCGCTTATCTCGCGCGACGAGCAGGGCGGTGCGATCACCGCGATTGCTGCCAAAATGGGGCTTGACCCCATGATCAGCAATGCGCTGGCACTGATGGCTGAAAACCGGCGCCTGTTTGTTCTTCCGGCGCTGATTGTAGCGCTGCGTAGCCAATTGGCAGAGTCCCGTGGTGAAGTCACAGCAGATGTGACCTCGGCCAAGGCGCTGACCAAGACCCAAAGCGAAAAGTTGGCCAAGACGCTGACCGCCCGCGTGGGCAAAAAAGTTACTATCAATGCAACTGTCGATGAGAGCATCATCGGCGGTCTCGTCGTCAAAGTCGGCTCGAAGATGATCGATAGCTCGATCCGCTCCAAGCTCGACTCCCTCCAGAATGTAATGAAAGAGGTCGGATAAATGGGTATCCAAGCTGCAGAGATTTCTGCAATCCTGAAAGACCAGATCAAGAACTTTGGTCAAGAAGCCGAAGTGGCTGAAATCGGTCGCGTGCTGAGCGTTGGTGATGGTATCGCCCGCGTTTACGGTCTGGACAATGTTCAGGCTGGCGAAATGGTCGAATTCCCCGGTGGCATCATGGGCATGGCGCTGAACCTGGAAAGCGACAACGTCGGTATCGTTATCTTTGGCTCCGACCGGGACATCAAAGAAGGCGACATCGTCAAGCGCACCAACTCGATCGTGGACGTGCCAATCGGCAATGGTCTGCTGGGTCGTGTTGTGGACGGTCTGGGCAACCCGATCGACGGCAAGGGTCCGATCGAGAGCACCGAGCGCGGCATTGCCGACGTCAAAGCTCCGGGCATCATCCCGCGTAAATCGGTACACGAGCCGATGGCAACCGGCCTGAAGTCGGTTGACGCGATGATCCCAATTGGCCGTGGCCAGCGTGAGCTGATCATTGGTGACCGTCAGACCGGCAAAACCGCTGTGGCTCTGGACGCGATCCTGAACCAGAAAGCCTCCAACGAAGCCGCTGGCGACGACGAAGGCAAGAAGCTGTACTGCATCTATGTTGCCATCGGCCAGAAGCGGTCGACAGTTGCGCAGCTGGTCAAGAAGCTGGAAGAATCCGGTGCGATGGAATATACCATCGTGGTGGCTGCAACCGCCTCCGACCCGGCACCAATGCAGTTCCTGGCGCCTTATGCCGCCACTGCAATGGCTGAATTCTTCCGCGACAACGGCCGCCACGCGCTGATCGTCTATGATGATCTCTCCAAGCAGGCTGTGTCCTACCGTCAGATGTCACTGCTGCTGCGTCGCCCACCGGGCCGCGAAGCCTATCCTGGCGATGTGTTCTATCTGCACTCCAGATTGCTGGAGCGGTCGGCCAAATTGGGCGACGACCACGGCAATGGCTCGCTGACTGCGCTGCCGATCATCGAAACCCAGGGTGGCGACGTTTCGGCGTTTATTCCAACCAACGTGATTTCGATCACCGATGGTCAGATCTTCCTGGAAACCGAACTGTTCTACCAGGGCATCCGCCCGGCTGTGAACACCGGTCTGTCGGTGTCTCGTGTGGGGTCCTCTGCTCAGACCAACGCCATGAAGTCGGTGGCTGGTCCGGTGAAACTGGAACTGGCTCAGTACCGTGAAATGGCTGCATTCGCGCAGTTCGGCTCCGATCTGGACGCCTCCACCCAGCACTTGCTGAACCGGGGTGCCCGTCTGACCGAGCTGATGAAGCAGCCGCAGTATTCGCCGCTGACCAACTCTGAAATCGTCTGCGTCATCTTTGCCGGTACCAAAGGCTATCTGGACAAGATCGACGTCAAAGCAGTGGGCCGGTATGAGGCTGGTATGCTGGCGCACCTGCGCAGCAAGCACCAGGATCTGCTGGACTGGATCACCGAGGAAGACCCCAAAATCAAGGGCGACGCCGAGACCAAGATCCGGGCTGCGCTGGACGAATTCGCCGCTGATTTCGCTTAAGGAGGGGACGCGGCAATGCCAAATCTTAAAGACCTTAAAAACAGGATCGAGTCGGTCAAATCGACCCGCAAGATCACCAAAGCCATGCAGATGGTCGCGGCCGCAAAATTGCGCCGCGCCCAGGAATCTGCCGAAGAGGCACGTCCCTATACCAAACGGTTCAATGCCGTGATGGGGGGGCTGGCCGCTTCGGTTGGCAGCAGCGCCTCGGCGCCGCGGTTGTTGCGTGGAACGGGCAGTGATCAGACCCATCTCCTGGTCGTCATGACCTCTGAGCGGGGGCTGTGTGGTGGCTTCAACTCCAGCATCGCCAAACTGGCGCGGCTGAAGGCGCAAGAGCTGAAGAGCGCGGGCAAGACGGTCAAGATCCTGACCGTTGGTAAAAAGGGCCGTGACAACCTGAAACGCGATCTGGGCGACGCTTATGTCGGTCACGTCGATCTGAGTGAGGTCAAACGTGTTGGTTATGTCAACGCGCAGGACATCGCTCGGGACGTTTTGGGCCGCTTTGATGCGGGTGACTTCGACGTTGCCACGATCTTCTTCTCGGAGTTCGTCAACGTGGTGACCCAGATCCCGACCGCACAGCAGATCATCCCGGCGTCCTTCGAGACGGCGGAAGGTGAAAGTGATGGCGCTGTCTACGACTACGAGCCCAGCGAAGAGGCCATTCTGGCTGACCTGCTGCCGCGTGGTGTGGCCACTCAGATCTTTGCTGCCCTGCTGGAAAACGGGGCGTCCGAACAGGGTGCCCGGATGAGCGCGATGGACAATGCAACCCGCAACGCGGGTGACATGATCGACCAGCTGACAATCAAGTACAACCGTACACGTCAGGCTGCGATCACCAACGAGCTGATTGAAATTATTTCGGGCGCTGAGGCGCTCTAAGAGACAACCGGAGACGAAACATGGCTAATGCAAAAGGCAAAGTGACTCAGGTCATTGGCGCCGTTGTTGACGTGCAGTTCGAGGATGATCTGCCGCAAATCCTGAACGCGGTGACCACCGTGAACAACGGCAAGAAACTGGTGCTGGAAGTTGCTCAGCACCTGGGCGAAAATACCGTCCGTACCATCGCAATGGATGCGACCGAAGGTCTGGTCCGTGGCGCCCCTGTCGAAGACACAGGCGCTCCGATCCAGGTGCCGGTTGGCACCGCCACCCTGGGCCGTATCCTCAACGTCACCGGCGACCCGGTTGACGAAAAAGGTCCGATCAAGGCGACTGAAACCCGCCCGATCCACGGCGACGCTCCGTCGTTTGCCGAGCAGTCCACCGAGACCGTAATTCTGACCACCGGCATCAAGGTCATCGACCTGCTGGCACCCTACACCAAGGGTGGTAAAATTGGTCTGTTCGGCGGTGCCGGCGTTGGTAAAACCGTGCTGATCATGGAACTGATCAACAACATCGCCAAGGTGCACTCGGGTGTGTCCGTGTTCGCCGGTGTTGGTGAGCGGACTCGGGAAGGCAACGACCTGTACCACGAGATGATCGAATCCGGCGTTATCGTGCCTAACGATCTGGAGAAATCCAAGATCGCGCTGGTTTACGGTCAGATGAACGAACCTCCAGGTGCCCGTATGCGTGTTGCGCTGTCCGGTCTGACCCTGGCCGAGCAGTTCCGCGACGAATCCGGTTCGGACGTGTTGTTCTTCGTGGACAACATCTTCCGCTTCACTCAGGCTGGCTCCGAAGTTTCGGCGCTGCTGGGTCGTATTCCATCTGCTGTGGGTTACCAGCCAACACTGGCCACCGACATGGGTGCGATGCAGGAACGGATTTCCTCGACCAAATCCGGTTCGATCACTTCCGTTCAGGCCGTCTACGTGCCTGCGGATGACTTGACTGACCCGGCACCTGCAACATCCTTTGCTCACCTGGACGCGACAACCGTTCTGGACCGTTCGATCTCGGAAAAGGGTATCTACCCTGCTGTGGACCCGCTTGGCTCGACCTCGCGTCTGCTGGATCCGCTGGTTATCGGCGAAGAGCACTACAAGGTTGCGACCGACGTGCAGCAGATTCTGCAGCGTTACAAATCGCTGCAGGATATCATCGCGATCCTCGGCATGGACGAGCTGTCAGAAGACGACAAGCTGGCCGTCGCCCGGGCTCGTAAGATTGAGCGTTTCCTGTCGCAGCCGTTTGACGTTGCGAAGATCTTTACCGGCGCTGACGGTAAGCAGGTTCCGCTGGAAGAGACTATTACATCGTTCAAAGCTGTTGTGGCTGGCGAATACGATCACCTGCCCGAAGGCGCCTTCTACATGGTTGGCGGCATCGACGACGTGATCGCAAAAGCCGAGAAAATGGCTGCTGACGCGGCCTAAGGAGGATCGTAATGGCTGATACCATGCAATTCGATCTCGTGAGCCCGGAGCGAAGCCTAGCTTCGCTTCAGGTGACCGCGGTTCAAATTCCGGGTGCGGATGGCGACATGACGGCAATGCCGATGCATGCGCCAACCATCACCACCCTGCGGCCTGGTCTTCTGCGGGTCGAAAGCCCTGCGGGCAACTCGGACTATGTTGTGTCGGGCGGTTTTGCTGAAATCGGGGCGGACGGTGTTTCGGTGCTGGCTGAAAAGGCCATCCCGGTGACCGAGATGACCCGGGAGCACCTGGACGAGCTGATCGAGGCTGCGCGCGCAGCCCAGGCAGCGGCGCAGGAGACCAAAGAGGAACATCACTCTCTGGTTGACGACGCCACCAAGCTGCTGGCCGATATGGAAGCACTGGGAGAACACATCAACCTGTAAGGGCTGGTGTTTTGAACAGATACAGAAGCCGGCCCCATTGCGGGCTGGTTTTTTTGTTGGCCCGCCAGTGAAACGGGGCCAGTGAAACGGGCCGGGGAGGCGGCGCTCAGGGCCGTCACTGCGGTCAGATTTTTGCGGCGTTACCCTAGTCTTGCCTGATTTATGTTTTATGGTTGTGATGGGGGAAGGCGGAACAGATATGATATGAAGCGACTCAGAAACCCACGCACAGGAATCGCTCAGGGCGACGAGATGGTTTTCGCCGAGTTTGAAACCGGTGGTGCCATGTGGACCGGCTCCGGCGAGCGTGAGCGCCGCAAGACCGTGCAATTCGAGGCGGAGTTTGCCTCATCCCCGGCGGTGCAGCTGTCGATGTCGCTGTGGGATATGGACAGCTCGGCAGCGATCCGCGCCGAACTGGTGGCCGAGAATGTGACAACAGCCGGCTTTGACATCGTGTTCCGCACCTGGGCCGACAGCCGTGTCGCCCGTGTCAGGGTCTCGTGGATGGCCGTCGGCGAACTTCCCTTTGAGGATGACTGGGACGTGGAGTAGGAGAACTTGGCACAATCCAGTCCCATTGGGATTAGAATTTGCATTTCATCATGTGCCACAGTTAAGCTATTTAAAATGGTATTTAACGAGTCATTTGTTTGAGGAGCCATTTCCAATGGGAACGACAACCATCCACACGGTTAAAAAAGGCGAAAGTCTTTCCAGGATTGCACAGTTTTACGGTCTTAGAAATTTTGAATTGATCTACAAGGATCCCGTCAACGCAAAGTTCAGGAAAACGCGACCCAAACCTGATTTGATACAGCCAGGTGATAAAGTCGTTATTCCGAATTTCGCGTTAACTCCTGGCAAACGCAAGGATCTGAAAACCTTGATTTCTACCGTAGATGCACGTCTTTCGCGTCTGGAGAGGAATCGCAAAGATCTGATTGCAACCACCAAAGAACTTGCCGGCGAGATCAGTACCTATAAGAGCAAGTTCAAAAAGACCAAGAATGCTGCTGATGGCGCTGCCTTGATCATTACTTTGTTGCTATCAGTAACAAAAATTTCCGCAATAGGCTTGAAGGCGGCAACCCAGACTACGACGGAACTTGCCAAGGCCAACAAGGAAATTCTCAAAGAGCTTGGGAAAATGAGTTTGACTGCAGTAGAGCCTGCGTTAGGGGCAGGAGCTGACAAAATGGCCTCTTCTTCGAGCAAGGGAATCGCCGTAATTGGTATTCTTGCGGATTCATTCTTTAAATTATCCAGCCCATCCTTTTGGGCGAAAACCTATATGAAAGCGCAGGATGAAAAGCTGTTGGACAAGATCATCAAGGGAAAATTCGGACAGGGCTGGGACGCTTGGTCGAAGGCTGTGACCTGGGATCCCCTTGCGGAATTTGATCGTATGCAGACGAATATGAAAGCGCAGTCTGAAAAACTGGTCAAACAGTTGGATCTTTTGATCGCTGAGAACAAGAAGCTCCTGCAAGGCCTAAAAGGGCTCGCTTCAAAGTAGCCGCTTGGGAAAGCTACCCCATCACCAAAACAAAACCCCGCGCAGTTGGCTGCACGGGGTCATTGATTGGACGGTGGACCCATGTGCAACGCTTGTCTCTGGTGTCCCGGCCAACAAGTGGATTGAACCGGTTGTGACCGATGCTCCTGTTGCGGAAACGCTCCCGGACAGGGGCACTCAGCTCGCCCAAGCGGGATTTGATGGACGCAGCAAACGCTAAGCCTCTATACTCTGACAATAAATGCTGCATATGAGGGCCAGAAATATGGCTGAGCAGAAACTTGGACCCTTTAAACAAGCTTTGAAGGATGCCGAGGAAGGGGCAAATGCAAAGCGGGTGGAGAAAGACATGCTCGTCACCCACCAATACCCGGACTACGAAACCTACCGGGATGTTCAGGTCGCTGGCAACAAAGCCAAGATTCGGATGCAGTTCGTGCGGGAAAGCCATGTTGAAGCGCTGAGCGCCTATCTGGGTGAGATCTTCGAAACTATTGAATATGGTCTATGTCACGGGACCCGGAGCGGCCGTGAGCAGGCCTGGTTCAAAGCCCATCTGCCCGGAGATCCAACAGTGATCGGCACCGAGATTTCCGATACCGCAGACCAATTTCCGGATACTGTGCAGTGGGATTTTCATGACGACAACCCCGACTGGCATGGCAAAGCAAATTTCGTGTATTCTAACAGTTGGGACCATGCATTTGATCCTGAAATGGCCTTTGGCAATTGGGTAAAATGTCTGAAACCTGGTGGTGTTCTGGTGCTAGATTATACCAAAGGTCAATCGCCAGAAGCAGCCAATGCCCTTGATCCTTTCGGAGCAACCCTCGAGGCTCTGGAGGAGCTTCTCAGGCACTGCCTGAAAGGTCAGGGGACCCTCCGCGAGACGCTCGACTGGCGGCGCAGGAATAAAGAATACCGATGTCGCGTTGTTGTCTGGCAGAAAAAGATTTAAAGGCGGATTCTCGGCACCGCAGACCGTCTTGCCGAGGGCCGCGAATTCGTATTTTCCGCGACTGGCCGCAGAAACCTGTTTGAAACTGTCAGCTTAAGGGTCGTTTTCTGCGGCTGGGTCGCAATTGGCAAGCACCGGGCACCGCAGCGACAAACGCAAAACCCCGCGCAGTTGGCTGCACGGGGTTTTTGATCGGACTGTAGTCCAGATCAGATGTTGTTCGAATACAGCGACTCGTAGATCGGGATCAGCGTCTTGTCGTCAAACAGCGACGACACGCTCGTGCCGTGCCAGATGTTCAGGATCGCCTGGGTGAACAGCGGCGCCGTTGGCAGGATGCGGATGTTGGGCGTGTTGCGGACTTCGTCAGTCGGCTGGATCGAATCCGTCAGCACCAGCGATTTCATCACCGAGTTGGTGACCCGTTCAACCGCCGGGCCGCTCATCACCCCGTGGGTGATATAGGCATGAACTTCCTTGGCACCGTTATCCATCAGGATCTGAGCCGCCTTGCACAGGGTGCCGGCGGTGTCGCACATATCGTCGATGATCAGACAAATCTTGTCGGTGACATCGCCAATGACGGTCATCTCGGCCACTTCACCTGCCTTGCCCCGGCGTTTGTCGACGATCGACAGCGGCGCATTGATGCGTTTGGCCAACTCACGCGCACGGGCAACGCCGCCGACGTCCGGTGACACCACCATCAGCTCACCCATACGGTCCTTGAACTGGTTCTTGACGTCCAGCGCAAAGATTGGGCTGGCATATAGGTTGTCGACGGGAATGTCGAAGAAGCCCTGGATCTGTGCCGCGTGCAGATCCATGGTCAGCACCCGCTCGATACCGGATTCGACCAGCATATTGGCGACCAGCTTGGCGGTGATCGGGGTGCGTGCCTTGGTGCGGCGGTCCTGACGGGCATAGCCGAAATAGGGGATCACCGCGGTGATCCGCTGGGCGGATGAGCGCCGCAGCGCGTCGGCGATGATCAGCAGCTCCATCAGGTTGTCATTGGCCGGGTTTGAGGTCGGCTGAATGATGAACATGTCCTCGCCGCGGACATTTTCATAGACCTCGACAAAGATTTCGCCATCGTTGAACCGCTCGACGCGGGCATCAACCAAACCCTGATCGACACCGCGATGCAGGCTCATTCGGCGGCTGATAGATTCGGCAAGTGGTTGGTTTGCGTTCCCAGATATGAGTTTGGGTTCGTTTAGAGTCGGCATGAGCTGAATATCCCCAGGCAGCTAAGCAATGTGACGGATTCGTGATATTGAACACCGCTTAGCATGGGCGTACCGTCGCGCAAAGTTCTTAGGCAGGAGAAAGCCAATATGACCCGGATCACCTTCTATTTTTCCACCCTGTCACCCTTCACCTATCTCGCAGGCACCCGGCTGGAAGAGATCGCGACCCGGCATGGCGCCGAGATCCTCTATAAGCCGCTGGATATCATGGCGCTGTTTGGCCGCACCGGCGGTGTCCCCCCCAAGGATCGCCATCCCTCGCGCCAGCAATACCGGTTGATCGAAATGCAACGCCAGGCCAAGACGCTTGGACTGCCGCTGACCCTGAAACCGGCCTTTTGGCCCACCAACCCGGCACCGTCCTGCTATGCGTTTATTGCAGCGCAGAACGCCGGCGGTGGCGATCTGGGCAAACTGCATCACGCCCTGACCCGCGCGGTCTGGGCCGAAGACAAGAACATCGCCGAGGACGGTGTGATCCGCAGCTGTCTCGAAAGCGCCGGTTTCGACGCCGCGCTGGCGGATAGCGGATTGCTGACCGGCGCCGAGACCTATGCGCAAAACCTCGAAGAGGCGGTCAGCGCCGGGGTGTTTGGCGCCCCGTTTTACATCACCGATGATGGGGCCCGGTTCTGGGGGCAGGACCGGTTAGAGGCGCTGGATCAGCACCTGTCGGACCGCGCAGCATGAACATAGCCAGCCGCACAGTGCCGCAACCGGTGCCGCAACCGGTGCCGCAACCGGTGCCGCAACCGGTGCCGCAACCGGTGCCGCAACCGGTGTTCAGCCGCAGCTTCGGGTCCGGCCCCCGGCAGGTGCTGGCCTTGCACTGTTCGCTGGCTCATTCCGGCACCTGGAGGGGGGTGGCAGCTGAGCTGTCCGAGGAGGCAACTGTGACGGCCTTTGACCTGCTGACCCATGGCCGTAGCCCGGACTGGGATCAGCAGGGTGATTTCCAGGATCGAAATGTCGCAGCCGGCTTGTCGCTGCTGAGCCAGCCGATGGATCTGGTCGGCCATTCTTTTGGCGCCACGGTGGCGCTGCAGATGGCGCTTCGGCGGCCGGAGCTTGTGCGCAGCCTGACGCTGATCGAGCCGGTGTTCTTTGCCGCCGCTGAGGATGCCAGCCTGCTGGTGGCGCTGAAGGAGCAGAACCGCCCCTTTACTGAGGCGCTCAAGGCGGGGGATCCGGCGCTGGCTGCACGCCTGTTCAATCGGATGTGGAGCTCGGGGGCGCCGAAGTGGCCGGATCTGACAGAGACCACCCGTGCGGCAATGGTGCGGGCGATTGAAATTGTGCCGGCCTGTGATCCGGCGGTTCACACCGATCGCGGGGGATTGCTGGCTCCGGGCGGGGCGGATTGCCTTATGATGCCAATCTTGCTGCTGCATGGCTCCGAGACCAACCCGGTGATCCCATCGGTAAATGCCGGCTTGCTGCGGCAGTTGCCAAATGCCCGCATTGCGGTGGTTCAAGGCGCCGGTCATATGGTGTCGATCTCACACCCAGCCGAGGTGGCCGCCGAATTGCGGCGGCTGTGGACCGCCTAGCGAGTCCCCGATAATGGCTTTATGTGCGCAGCTCCGTTACCGGGGTCCGCTCTTCATCTGGCCAAAAATATCCCAGAGAGAGCAGGCGCCTTGAAAACCATCCAGTGGATGGTTTCGACTGCGAGCGGGCGGAGCCCAGGGGGGTGGCCCCCATCCCTCGATCTGGTCTTCAGATCAGCGCCAGAAACTGGTCAATTTGCTCTCTGCTGATCGACCAGTCGCAAACAAATCGGGCGCCGATCCTCTCGTCGCCGGGACCTTGCAGCGGTGCATCCCACAGATGATATGACGCACCAGCGTCAAAGGCGCGCTGGTGGCTGGCGCGGGGCAGGGAGGCAAAAATCATATTGGCCTCGGGCCGGTGCAGGAATTCAGCTCCGGCTTGGCGCAGCCCCTCAGCCAGATAGGCACTGTTGCCATTGGCCCTTTGGGCGTTGTCCAGCCACAGGTCCTGTTGCAGATAGGCCAGCATCTGCGCCGCCAGATAGCGGTTTTTGGAAAACAGATGCGCGCCGCGTTTGCGCCGCAGCTCAAATTCCCAGGCATGTTTGGGGTCAAAGAAGATCACCGCCTCGACGCCCATGCAGCCGTTTTTGGTGCCGCCAAAGCTGACCACGTCAACCCCGGCTTTCCAGCTCATCTCAGCCGCCGTGCAATCTAGCGCCACCATGGCATTGGCAAAGCGCGCCCCGTCCAGATGCACCGGCAGGCCAAACTCAGCCGCCACCGCTGTCAGCGCCCGCAATTCCTCCAGCGAATAGACTGAGCCGCGCTCGGTCACCTGGCTGATCGCCACCGGGCCGCGCTGTGGGCCGTGTACGCCGCGGGTTTCTTCAGTCTCGATGGCCTTGCGCAGGCCCTGGGCGGTCATCTTGTTGCCGCAGGGCACCAGGGTCAGTTTGGCGCCGCCAGAATAAAACTCGGGCGCGTTGCACTCATCCTCGTGGATATGCGCCACATCGGAACAGAACACGGTCTGATAGGGCTGGCTCAGAGTGGCCAGCGCCAGCGCATTGGCGGCGGTGCCAGTGGCCACCAGATAGACGGCGGCCTCAGGCGCCTCAAACACCTCGCGCAGAGTGTCGCGCAAGGTCTCCATCTGGGTGTCGGCGCCATAGCTCATGGCATAGCCGGTATTGGCCTGCGTCAGCGCCTGCAGAATATGCGGGTGAACGGGGCCAGAGTTGTCAGAGGCAAAATACATCAGATTGGTTCCTCGCCGTTGCCTGCATACATCAAAGCGCCGCAACGCTTCGGCAGGGGTACGCTCTGGGTCTGTGGTGGTCAAGCCGTTATGCCTGATCTGCTGCCCGGCAGTGCCGCGCCACAGAGAGATGCCAATGGAACCATGAAACTCAGACACACATTTCCCTGAGGGTGCGAGGGGGGGGGCAGGGGTTGACATAATGCTTCGGCTCAGATCGAGGCTCAGATCAAGGCCTGTCCCACTCAAGACTTCCGCTACAGCTGTCGTTGCTGCGATCCGCGCAACGATGCTGTCGTCGCTCTTGATGCTGCTGCATAGGTGATCCCTGAATTCAATCGCACGGGCCATGCCTTCGCCAGTACGGGGGAAGTTCTTGCATTTACGCTTGCCGGAATCGTCGGACCATTGCAGGCGCCAGTACAGATATTTCTTGCCGTTCACCTGATTGGCGATCTTGGAGATACCAGACTGGCCAGAGGTGTTGTTATCGAACATCTTGGTGGTCCTGCGATTGCTTGATCTAGTGGCAGGCCAGGGGTTCGCTCAGCGTAAACGCTTTGCCAAGCCGAGAGGTGCTGATGCGATGGATCCGTTCGGTCTCAGGGTGGTAACTGAAGAAGCGCCTGAGTTCTTTGACTGGCGGTAGTGGTCGGAATGCTCTTGGCATGTTGGTTCTCCGTATGAGTTGCCAAGCGCTGGGATTCTGAGTTGTGGGACAAGGTGATCGGCTGGTCTTTACGGACACGAGAGCGGTATATCTATTGAATCGACTCAGACACCGTGTACAGGTCTCTGTGCTTTTGATCATCCACTCCGAGGAACCGGGCCACGTTTGGATTGGCATTCTGGTTCCAGAGGTACACGAGATGGCTGCACTGGTCGTAGTCTTTGGTGCGCGAGTTTGATTTGGAACCCACTTCGCACCCTCAAACAATCTGCTGAGTTGTGAGATTTTCCGGGTTGCTCGTCATTGGATCCGGGCTAGCGCCTGCGTTACGATGCGGTCCAACCGATCTGACTTCCTTCGCTGTGCGATCTTGTTTTGCACAATGAAAAATTCAGAACGACGACCCTATGTGATCGTCCGAGATGGAACAGCTAGAAACAAGCGTATCCCTAGTCAAGAATAGTGAGTACGTAGATGGAAGAAGCGCAGAAGCAAATTAATATCGTGATCTTGAGGTGGGCATAGCCCTATCAAGAGCGCAGGAGAGAGAAATATGGTAAACTCTGTAACCCCTAGAGCAGTTCTAGAAAAACCTATTTCCAAACGTAAGGATGTCTTCCTGGCGCCCTTCAGCAAGCGTTACAAAAACCGCTACTCATTCTCTCGCGTGCCTTTAGAACAACAAATTGTTCTGCTACGTTGTAATTCAACTCGAGACCAAAAATTCGCTTACATAAGAAACTCAAAAGCTGGTTGCACAACGATAGCAAACTTACTGTATCTTTACGAGTTTGGTAAGGAGGCCGAAGGTAGTATTCATTGCGATACAGAAGATTTAATAAAAGGCATTCAATACTGGCGACCTAACAGAGTGTCTGACGTCAGCGCCTATGGGACCAAATAGCGGTATTTGATAAGGGAGTGTTCTTGGCTCATCGTAACCACTGAGGAGTGGGACATGAGACAGACAACTGGAACACGCAAAAGCCCTGGCGAGAAGATCGTCAAAGAC
>JABSSD010000171.1 GCA_013214575.1 Paracoccaceae bacterium
AACCACGCTGCTTCAGGGCTCGATTGTAGTCCGACCAGTTCTTAGTCTTGTAAGTCGTTGGTGTCCAGTTGCTCATCACCGCCAGCTATCACGCTGGATTCACAACATGAATCCCCTCATTCGATTTATGCAACAAAGCCGCCTGTATACCAATACTTCGTTAGTCCAAAACCGTTGTTGATAAAATCGCTAAACCATCTGCTGAAATCATCTTTTGGGACGAAGCTCTATCTGGCTTTGGTTTGCGCGTAAAACCCAACGGAACCAAGTCTTACGTCATCCAATACAGAACACGAACAAGTGGCAGGTCTCGACGCAAAACCCTGGGACAGCACGGCCCACTTATGTCATTTAGTGAAGCGAAAAAACTTGCGACAGGATTGCTATCGGACGTTTTAAGAGGCGCAGATCCAGTTTCGGACGCAGCGATAGTTAGGAACGCACCAACTATCACTGACCTTGCCGAGCAATATTATGAAATCCACGCATTACCTAAAAAGCGGAAGAAGAGCGCAGCAAACGATAGGTCTATGCTGGACCGGCTGATAGTGCCTCGGCTTGGCACACAGAAGGTCTCAGAAGTTAGCCATCGAGACATTCAGACATTGCACAACTCGATCAAAGCCACCCCATATCAAGCCAACCGCGTGTTGGCTTTGCTCTCAAAAATGTTTGAACTGTCAATCATCTGGGGTATGCGCGGCGAAAACCCGGCCAAGGGCATTGAGAAATTTCATGAAGAGAAACGGCACCGCTGGCTGTCTTCAGAGGAGCTGTCCCGGCTAGGCGTAGCACTCGACGGGCATCGAAACCAGAATGCTGCAAACGCGATTAGGCTCCAATTGCTGACAGGAGCGCGTATTGGAGAAGTTCTCTCAGCACAGTGGCCTGACTTCGATCTCGATCGGGGTGTTTGGATCAAACCGTCACATCACACAAAGCAAAAACGCACGGAACACCTGCCATTGGCAAGAGCGGTAGTTGCCTTGCTGAAAAAAATTCATGAGGCTCAAAGGAATGGTTCCGAATTTGTTTTCCCGGGTAAGTCAAAAGCCAAACCCATTGTCGACCTCAAGAAATTCTGGAAATCTCTAATTGCAGGCGCTGATATTCAGGACTATCGAATACATGACAATCGACACACACATGCCTCGCAGCTCGTTTCTAGTGGCATGAGTTTAGCAATCGTTGGACGCCTCCTTGGCCATACGAACCCAATGACAACTCAGCGTTACGCTCATATTGCAGACGAACCGCTTCGCGCCGCTGCTGAGGTGATGGCAAGAAAGATGGAAGACCGATGATATCCACTCTTCTGCCGATATCTCGCGAACATTCATTCTTTGCGGACCTTGCCCCGACTGTCTCGCGCTACGGCGCAGTTTGTACGTCGAAGAGTATGCATCAACGGCTTCTACAACCCACGCCGCCGTCACTCAACATTGGGTTGGAAAAGCCCCGTCGCTTTCGAACGGAAAGTGGCCTAAACGAGCACTTGGGGCGGCACTAAAGCGGGACAGGACCAAAACTGAAACTGCCATCCGGTGCTCCGGGTGTGCCTTCGTTGAAGATCAAGCCTTCAACGGGATCCGACACCATTGCAACCGAATAGGCCAGATCCGGAACATCGTCATTTGCCAGGGCCGACGGGAATAATGTGGCAGATACATCCTCATCGAGTGACGCCGTGTCATCAGTCGCCGTCACGGCCTCGTCAGCAGGATCGATCTCCACACCATCCACGAAAACGCGCAAATTCTCGAATTCGCGAGCCGAAAGATCGAACGCGGTAAACTGGAAGACCGCAGAGTTCGTCTCGCCCGTAGCAGGATTGGTGTTTGCCGCAAGGAATTTCAGGTAATTTGCAACGTCCGTTTGCACAGTCGGGCTGAACCATTCTGCAGCCGTCAAGTTCAGGGTCAGCGTGTCCACACCACGACCACCACGATAATCATCCGAGGCCCCAACATTTTCTGCCGCGGTATAGGCGGCCTCGTCATTGCCACCACCGGCAAGCAAGATGTCGTTGCCAGCGCCACCATCGAGATAGTCGTCAAAACCGGCCGCGTCGGAACCGCTTCCACTGCCTTCCCCAAGGTATCCGCCCGAGCCGGACCCAGCACTATCGCCAATCAGAATGTCATCGCCAGCGCCGCCCAAAACGGTATCCTCGCCCTGACCGCCAATTACAACGTCGTCGCCAGTTCCTCCATCGAGATAGTCGTTGAAGGACAGGGGGGCGCCGGACCCCGAGCCGGACCCTGAGCCGACCCCGTCGCCAAAGAGTGCATCATTCCCGGCGCCGCCAAAGAGCCTGTCATCTCCGTCATCACCACGGAGCATGTCATCATTCGCCCCTCCGGAAAGACTGTCATCACCGGTGCCGCCGCGCAGGTCATCCCTCCCGCCGCCACCGTCGAGTGTGTCGTTTCCAGCTTCTCCCTTGAGTGTGTCCCGGCCGTCGCCGCCAAGCAGGGAGTCGTCACCGTTGCCACCATAGATCTTGTCGTTGCCACCAAGGTCACTCAAGGTATCGTTGCCGTCATTACCCTTAATGGTGTCTTGACCATTGGTTCCGAGAAATGTTTCCGAACCGGCTGTACCGTTGAACTTGGCCATAAGATGTTCCCCCCCAAGGAAAATTCTTCGCTAAATCTTGGGTGGAAAGGAAAACCCGGTCTTGCTCCACCCAAATAGACGTTCGAAATTTGGACGTTCGAAATTCGCTATTTGATGGGTGCAGGTTGCGGTTCCGTTCGACAAACCTGCTCAGAAACGAGTTTCATACGTGGTTATGTGATGCTAGCCTCAGGCAATCTTCAGTGCATCAGCATACACAAACAGCGGCAATCATCCCTTGGCGCCGCAGAGTGTGACCTGGATCAAATTTCTGTAGGCGAAGAACTGTAACGATTCGGGGAAATCTGTCCTCCCCCATATTGGGGCGATCAGCTAATTTTTTTGGGGAGATCAGCTAATTTGAGGTGAAAATTGTACTGCTCTCCAGACAAAATTCACCCGATTGGATGATCTGGTCTTGTGAAACACGGATTTCACATGGGTCTGCGCCGTTGACGTAGCGACCCCTAATTCTTCCCCAATTTCAGGAGTTGTCAGACCGATCACCAAAAGCCCTGCAGCCTTCTTTTCCATTGGGGTGAAGTGATACGCAGTTCCAAACGCATCCAGCCTGAGATCAGCTGGGCGTTCCGTATCAACGATGGTGATGAGGCAGCCATGAAGATTTCGCTCTAGCTCCATATCGGCATCCCGCAGCGGGGACACGATAAGCAACAACGGACTGCCGAACCCCTTTCGTGCAATTGAGAATTCGACTGAGTTCCTGTCATTTTCGCCGCGAGCTGTTTGGGCAATATCCTGAACTGCCACCCTGATAGAACTTGTCAGTTCTGGATTAGAGGTTGCAAGCATATCGGACATGTCACACCAGACTCCATCACTTTCTGAGAAAATATCCTTTGCTTGCGCGTTGCTCAGGATTATCCGCCCCTGCCCATCCGCTACACAGACCCCAAGTTCAATCCTGTCCAGGACACTCAAGACCGCCTGGTGTTTGCGGCGCAGACCGTGCGCCCATCGTGCAATGTCAAAGGCTTTGGCCAGGTGAGGACCCAAGGCCGCCGCCGTTGAAATATCTGGGCCAAGAATACTGTGATGGGACGTGTCGTACCAAAAGTGGATTCCCGCGTTGATCAGAGGGTCATGCGAGGTGTTGATATACATTTTTCGAAAAATACCAAAATGCTCAATATTGTGCTGAAGCTCGGGGCGATTTTCCAACCAATCCAGAGTCCAGATGTCCGTATCCATGATGGGTGCGCCGACTTCCGAATTTTGCATGAAGGCAAGGCCAACGTCATCGTATCCGGTATTGCCTGGCCGAGCGAACCTGTGATTGTACTCCTCAAAACTCTTTTTATAGGGCGCCAATGTCGGACTACATCCTTTTGCCGAAAACGTAATCGCGTCATTTGTGCCAACTGCATAATAGAGTGTGTGCGTTGCAGAGGTTGCTCGACGGCAGGCTTCCATTGCGTCACTCCAACCGTCCTTGGAGTAGGCTGCATCGTAAATCTTGAGCAGCCCTTCGGAGAGACCTTCAAGGTGTACCATAATGCCTCCGCGTGTATTCGCTTCTAAAGCGATCCTTCGATAGAATATTCTCCAGAAAATGCAGCTCTTTTTGAGATTGGCAATTTTTTTTTTGGATTCGGCATCAGTTTTTCGCGAAATTGCTATACTGGCAGACGCGCTGCGTGGTCACCGATCGCCCTAATTAGTGGCGCCAGACCGTGTAGCTCCGGAGTTTCCTCGATCCAGCCCATTGCTCGCCTGCAGACCCGATTGACATGCGGTAAACTTACCCCAACCCGGTCGTATTTCATCGATGATTGAACGGACCACCATGGCCCGTCGCCTTTGCGTTCAAGGATCAGCAGTAGTCGGATCAAAGAGTGCAAGACGGCCTTCATCCGGAACCTGTGAATGAGTTCATCCACTGAGAGATTTTTGGACCGGGCTGCCAGCGACAGTAATTTTTGCTCAGCTTCTTGGCAAATTGGCGTCCATTCGTCCGCCAATAGCCAAACAAGATCGTCTTCCACCGACCCACAACCACAGTGTTCCCAGTCAAACCAGACAATCTGCCCATCTTCTGTCGTCATCGCATTACCGGGTCTGGCGTCCCATTTCACAAATGCGGGCACACGTCGCTTTATCACTGCCAGCACGCTCATTTCATCGAAGCCGGAGAGTTCAAGACTGATGAAGTCGGCCAACCGGGTTGGAGTACGCACAAAATCTTCCATCCAGCCTGCTCGCTGGCCGATCTGTGGAACAACACTAAGCAGTCCCGCTTTTTCGCCTGAGTTCTGTAGCTCAAGCAAAGTCTTTCCTGCCTGGATAAGTTGCCGTTTGCGGCTCTCCTTCGAGGCCGACTCCAGCGATTGCGTTAACCTTTCCCCTTCAATCACACCTTGAACGACGAAATCCTTGTCTCGCACCACCAGAGGAGGCACCAGCTTCGAAGGGCCCAGCCGATCTAGAACCAGGGCTTCAAGCTCGGCGCGCCCGTCACTCCTTCGTTTTGACAAAGCAAAAGATCGTCCACGGATTTTGACCAAGACTGTCTTTCTGCCTTCACCACCCGGATAAGTGATTTCATCGGGGGCGATATGCCAGTGGCGTTCACAGAATTCGGTAATTTCCAGCTTGCTGAGCTTTTGTTCTGGCAAGGGATTTCTCCGGATCAAGGCAGGTGACACACCAGCGGCGACACCCCATTACTGAGAGGCGGACACCAGAGAGGCATTTCCCTGAAAGCCGCCAGAATTTTTGATGTTTCAAGTTCACCCTGCTGGCTGGATGTTGCAACAGCAAAAATTCACCTCTGAATTTGTTGGCTTAACTCCACTTTCAGGGCCTGCTCGAAAGACGCAACGGGAACGCTGACGCTCAGATTTCCCGCTTCGCTTGCTAAAACGCCTGACAACACACCAACAACTTTTGGTGAGCCATTTTCAAAGGCAAGAATGGGAGCGCCCGAGTCACCCCGCATCGCCGAGCATCTTTGCAGAACGATCTTTTCGTTGGTGCTGGGTATAGGTCCTCCGCAATCCCTGGCAACTGATAAAACGTGTGGCCTCAGACCCGCATATCCAGCAAGAGCTGCATTCGTATATTTAGGCTCGTCTGTGGGCAGTGATTGGAGTGCGAGAAATCCAGTTGTACGACCAATTGGAACCTTTAGCACCAGCAAGGCCCAATCTTGAGAGGGGCCACCTATGAAATCGCGGCTCGTGGGATCCTGCACAGGATCAAGAACATATCTGGCGACCTCTGAAACAGCTTCACCCAAACCCCGCTGATACCCAGCGACAAACCTGATGCTTTCCGCAGGGATCCAGGATTTACGAGGATAACTGTACAAACAATGCGCAGCCGTAAGAACAATTCGGTCGGACAGAAGGGTTCCGGTGCAATGGCTTCTGATCTGAATGCTGGCAAAGTTCACACGGCCAATTGCCCTCCACGGCAGGTCCGCAGCATCCACGATTTCGCGTTCTCGTATCGATTGGCAGCCTCGGTTTAGCTCTTTTCCCACCCCGCACAGTGCATTCAAGTCCGGTAAGAAAACATCGTCGTGAAGCAGCCCGGTATCTGGGATCTCTGTGGCTTCTGTCAAACTCTCAGGGGCCGCGGCAGAAGCGGAAATAATTGCTATTAGCGCAAGTATGCGTTCGCATGTTTTCCTCATGTTGCTACCCATTTCTAAAGAACAACATTATCTCAAGTTCCACCAGAGATGGAGCAGGTAAGACCTAGTGATCATAACAATATTACGTCATTGCCTGGGCCTTGTCACATAAACTCGACGATCCCGGTGCAACGGAATATTGCGATTGAATGAGCAATCTTTCTTTTACCCGCCATCGGGTTCCGCCAGAGGTCATACGGTAAACCTTCACGGCTGCCTCATCACCATCGTTGACACGGATCGCTCAACTGATCTCAGGCTGGATGCGTTTGGAACTGCGTATCACTTCACCCCAATGGAAAAGAAGGCTGCTGGGCTTTTGGTGATCGGTCTGACAACTCCTGAAATTGGTGAAGAATTGGGGGTCGCCACGTCAACGGCGCAGACCCATGTGAAATCCGTATTTCACAAGACCAGATCATCCAATTGGGTGAATTTTGTCTGGAGAGCAGTACAATTTTCACCTCAAATTAGCTGATCTCCCCCATATGGGGGAGGACAGATTTTCCGGAATCGTTAAAGTACCGTCAAAGTAATGAGCCTACAGAAATTTGATCTAGGTCACACTCTGCGGTGCCGTGGGACGATTGCCGCTGTTTGTGTATGCTGATGCACTGATGATTGCCTGGGCCCAATTTCACATAGCCACGTATGAAACTCGTTTTTGAGCAGGTTTGTCGAACGCAACCGCAACCTGCACCCATCAAATAGCGAATTTCGAACGTCTATTTGGGTGGAGCAAGACCGGGTTTTCCTTTCCACCCAAGATTCAACGACGAATTTTCCTAGGGAGGGACATCTTATGGCCAAGTTCAACGGTACAGCCGGTGCGAACACATTTCTCGGAACCAGTGGTAAAGACAAGATCAAGGGTAATGACGGCAACGATACCTTGAGTGGCCTTGGTGGCAACGACAAGATCTATGGTGGTAACGGTGACGACTCCCTGCTTGGCGGTGACGGCCGTGACAAACTCAACGGAGATGCTGGAAACGACACCCTCGACGGTGGCGACGGAAGGGATGTCCTGCGCGGCGGCACCGGTGATGACAGGCTCTTTGGCGGCGCCGGGAATGATACACTCTTTGGCGACGGGTCCGGCTCGGGGTCCGGCTCGGGGTCCGGTAGTGGATCCGGTGCACTCCTGTCCTTCAACGACTATCTCGATGGAGGAACTGGCAACGACGTTGTGATTGGCGGTCAGGGCGAGGACACCGTTTTGGGCGGCGCTGGCGATGACATTCTGATTGGCGA
>JABSSD010000172.1 GCA_013214575.1 Paracoccaceae bacterium
GTCTTTGACGATCTTCTCGCCAGGGCTTTTGCGTGTTCCAGTTGTCTGTCTCATGTCCCACTCCTCAGTGGTTACGATGAGCCAAGAACACTCCCTTATCAAATACCGCTATTTGGTCCCATAGGCGCTGACGTCAGACACACCGGACCCAGCGCTTCCCGTGCTCGCGGGCATCGTAAACACACCCATTTTCGGCCGGAATGGCACGCTTCTCACGAAACCCGGTTACCATCCGGATGCCCGGTTGCTGTACGTGCCGGGATCAGGTTTTTCCGTGCCGGAAATCGCAGAGAGCCCGACAGAGACCGAAATTGTCGCTGCTCGGGAACTCTTGTGCGAGGAGCTCTTTGGTGATTTCCCCTTCACGGGCGCTGCCGAGCGGGCACATGTTGTGGCGCTACTGCTTCTGGGCTTTCTGCGCGGAATGATTATTGGGCCGACGCCCCTGCATCTCATTGAGAAGCCCACGCCTGGTACCGGTGCCACGCTCATGGTCGATGCCATCTCGACCATCCTGACCGGTGAGGGTGCGAGCGTCATGACGGAGGGACGCGACGATGAGGAGTGGCGGAAACGTGTCACCGCAAAACTTCGCCAAATTCCCTCGATGGTGCTGATCGACAACCTCCGGCACAAGCTCGACAGTTCGGCCATGGCAGCTGTCCTTACCGCTCCATTCTGGGAGGACCGGATCCTTGGCGTCTCGGAAATGACGCGACTACCGATCCGCTGTCTCTGGATTGCCACCGGCAACAACCCGGAGTTCTCCAACGAGATGGCACGGCGGATCGTGCGCATCCGGCTCGACGCGAATGTGGAGCAGCCTTGGCATCGCTCGGGTTTCCGCCATCCCGATCTTATGATCTGGGTGCGGGCGAACCGTGCACGGCTCGTCTCCGCTTGCCTCACCCTCTGCCAAATCAGTGCGTGACGCGGTGCGTGTCGACGCCCTCGAGAAACTTGCGGTGGACGGCCGAACCTATTTGCGTGGCCTCGGGCGCGGCGATCCCCGCGAGTTGCTCAAGAGAATCGGCCAGAATTGGCAAGACATCGAGCGGAAGACTGATGATCTGCTAAATGAGGCCATCAGCCGGTTCCTCAACGCACTCGACATGCTGGAGAAGGCGACCACTGGCCAGCTCAAGAATACTATCGTCCAGGCGCGAAAGGCGCTTAGAGCCGTGCGCGAACTCGCCGGCCCCGACGGCCGCAAGCTCAAAGAAGCGATGGATTGGCTCCGAGAAAAGTTCGCCTCTTGCTTTGTGCGCTCAGACGCCGGGCAACAGCCCGTCGCCATGATGACCGCCAAGCCTGGCCCTAATATAACAGCGGCCCTCCCGCCGGGGCGGGTGGGCGCTGCTAAGGCGCTGCCACTAACGAGCATGAGTAAGCGAGCGCTCATGTCCTACAGGAAGTCGCTTAACAGTTTCTCCAACAGGGTGCTGCGCGACAGCCTGCAACGGGATCCAATTTTCGTCAAAAGAACCAGTGAATACACTTGGGAAGTCTTTGAGAAGGACGGTATGTTCTATGGCACTCACGGGGCCCTTGAGAGATTTAAAGAATACATTAGTGGCACGAAGCATCTACCTGTCGGTGCGCACCCACTCAGCGGCTGGCAGTCGACTAAGCGATATCTCGATGAAGTGTTGGGCGAGGGTGCCCATGAAAGTGCACATATCGCTGGCGTCAACGAGATGCGCAAACTGGGCCGCCTGCCACCGGTAGCGGTCCCGCCCGGTAAAACCAAGACAGACGTACTGAGGGGAAAGTTTGGAGCTTATCTACCCTGCGTTCTAGTGCCGAAACCTATTCATAACTGGCATCTGAAGGCCAAGAGCTTAAAGAAGCATCCAGACTACTACAAATCACGTTCGCCGATCGTGATCGACGAAGTGCAACAAGCGGCCCGGACAGTTGTGGGGAGGCAAGTCAGGCCGCCGCATAAGGAAGTCTATGGGCCCAATTATCGCGGGCGGATCGAACCGGACGCTACCAAAGTTCAGGCAGATCTGGCAGACGACGATTACTTGTCATTGACCAAAGCCGTAAAGAAAAACGAATTAATAGCGGCGGAACTGAAGAACGGCGACGGCTCACTGGATAATGTGATCGCTGGCCACTACGAAGTTTATCGTAAGGCTTTCAAGATCACCAAAGAGAAGAATGATAAGTTCGTGGAAGAGACGGGCGATACAATCGGGAAGATAGCCGAGCGCATATTTCGCGACCCCCCTCCTTGGGAATAAGGGATCGCGCGGTATTGCCAAGTTGTTTGGGCATGGAAGTGAAGGTATGAGCGCCGGATGCAAATGCTAGTTACGATGGTGCTGTCAGAGGGAACTTAGTTAAGCCGGGCAGGGCGGCGATCTAGTTTCACGGAATGACAAAACGCGACCCATTCAAGTACTTCAAGACGTCTCCCGAAATTATCTGCTTGGCGGTTATGATGTATGTGCGTTATCCACTTTCGCTTCGAAATGTGGAAGATCTGCTGCACGAACGCGGTATTGACATTTGCCATGAAACTGTCCGTTTCTGGTGGAACCGTTTCGGCCCGTTGTTTGCCGCTGAGATCCGAAAGGAACGGATTAAACAACTTCGTGCTCATTCGAATTGGCATTTGGATGAGGAGTTTGTGAAGGTAAATGGTGAGACGCATTACCTTTGGCGGGCGGTGGATCACGAAGGTGAAGTGCTCGATTCCTATGCCACGAAGCGCCGGGATAAGAAAAGTGCATTGAAATTCCTCAGGAAATTGATGAAGCGCTATGGCCAGCCGCATGTGGTTGAAACAGACAAGCTGCGATCCTACGGCGCCGCGATGAAGGTCTTCGGCAATGCGGAGAGGCAAGAGATGGGTCCCTGGCTGAACAATCGAGGAGAGAATTCTCACCAGCCGTTTCGACGACGAGAACGGGCCATGCAGCGATTTCGGAGCTTGCGAAGTTTGCAGAAATTCTCTGCTGTTCATTCTTCTGTTCACAACCATTTTAACCTGGAACACCACATTTACTCACGTGCCAATTTCAAGCTAGGCCGTGCCGCCGCTCTCGTCGAGCGGCGCCAGCTTTGTTCAGCAAAGGTTCCGGTAATCTGGCGGAAATTGAGATTGGTTTGAATCCGTCTGACAGAACTCTGCCAACTGCTTCCTGAGCGAGTCAGTCGCGAGATTCGGAAGGTCGGTGCCAGAGAAGGTTCGCTGGCAGGTCCGCTCCCTCCGCCACCCATGCCCGTCTCGATGTCCCATACGGAATTCACTCTGAATTCATGCGCGATTGCCGTCGGTTGCGTGATGGGATTTTACGCCGAGACGTACCAAAGTCAGCCCCTTTGCATGAACAGCCTTGCCAGTCTCTGTTGCCTGATTGAGGCGGTGCCGCTTTGGGAGAATTCCCTAGGAGCAGGGTATTTACAGGGAACGTGTTGATTTATCAGCGTATTCGAATTTGAGACCCGAAATCTGGGTGAGATCCGTTTTGACATTGGGGTGATTGGTTTTATGGCACCGGAACTGGATGTCACGCTGTGCCCTGAGCGGGAAGATCTCGCACCCCTCGGGGCCATCCGAGCCGAGATCGGGCATGCTGCATTTCAGACCCAATACCAGCAGGACCCGGAGTCAGCAGGGGGGGGGGCTTCCTGGTGACCGTAGGCTGTCAGAACTGAATACTCATTGCCGCGACACCGCACGACGGACAGTGAGCAAGCCACGAGACGGGGCCACTTCACTCTCTATGGATTTGGTCGATGACGATAATTTCAGTTTTCCAGGTTTTTGCGGCTGTAACAATGTCCTGTGGCGGTGTCGCATCGGTGATCAATAGGTCGACACTTGACGGATCACCGATGGAAATCGGTGCAGAGCGACCAAACTTCGTACTATCGGCAGCAATGATCGTCGTGCCAGACCGTGCCATGATGGCGCGCGAATACTGTGCCTCTTCCAGATCAAACAGCATGAAACCATTTTTTGCATTGATAGCAGCGGCAGATAGCACTGAGAAATCAGTTCGAAATTGGCCGACAAATTCCAACACTTGGGCGCCAAATATGCCACCGTCATGTTCGCGTAATTCACCTCCTGGCATGAAGACGCGGTTGTTATTGCGAGCCGCCAACGTGTGGGCCACAGCGACGGAATTTGTCACTACCAGCAATTCGGTGTGATTTTTTAGAGCATTGGCAATGAATGCCGTCGTTGATCCGATGTCGAGGAACAGTGAACTGCCGTTGCTAATAAGCCCGGCGACATGGGACGCAATCCGATGCTTGGCGCGGGGGCTTTCATCCATCCGCTGGGTAAAGCTGAGTTCAATCGAGCCATGCTTTAAAAGCACGCCGCCGTGTACTTTTTGAACAAACCCATCTTCTGATAACCGCCGGACGTTCCGCCGCACAGTTTCTTCGGACACATCCAAAGCCTCGGCAATGGAATGAATGCGCATGCTGCCCCCCGACATCGTGATCAGATCTAGTATCTCGGCGCCGCGACTTGTGGCTGGGCGCTTGGGTTTTTCTGTGACGGCTGCGGCTGGTCGGGTGGTCATGTGGGGAGTCTCACATAATGGCTGTGTGTTCCCCGTAAAAACCACATTTTTCCACCTATTACCACAAATATTGATCATATATGTCGATAATGATTGAATAATGTTGGAGTTTGATCAGTGTGGGGGTGTAGAAACTGCGATTCGAAAGGTCAGCCAATAGGTCTTTGGTCGCTCCATGAAACCACAGGGGGTTTGAAAATGCGTACCATCACCACTTTTCTTGCGGCTGCAGTCACAGGGCTCAGCATCGCTGGCGGTGCTCTTGCCGAGGCTGAATCGCAACAGCCGATTAAGCTGACGATGCATGATTGGACGGGGCAGTTGCTGACCACGACAATCATGGGCAAAGTTCTGGCCAAGGCTGGCTATAACGTTGAATATGTTCAGGCGGATTACATCGCGCAGTTTGCCGGCCTGAAAACGGGCGATCTACACGTTGCGATGGAGATCTGGGAAACCACTGGTCGCGAAGCCATGGATGAAGCCACTGACACTGGCAAGGTCGTCAACATGGGTGAGTCCGGGATGATGGCCATCGAAGAGTGGTGGTATCCGGCGTATATGGAGGAAGCCTGCCCTGGTCTGCCGGACTGGAAGGCGCTGAATGACTGTGCAGGCGAGTTCTCAACTCCTGAAACCGCGCCCATGGGCCGTTATCTGGGCGGACCGGTAACCTGGGGCGGCTTTGATGACGAGCGCGTCGAGGCGCTGGAGATGGATTTTGAAGTTGTGCATGCCGGCACCGATGCCGCATTGTTTGCTGAACTGGAAAGTGCCTACCAACGTCAGGCACCTATTGTGTTGTGGGTTTATGCGCCACATTGGGCTCCCACCAAATACGACGGAAAATTCGTGAAGTTCCCCGCGTATTCCAGCGAATGTTACTCGGATCCGTCGGTTGGGTTGAACCCGTCGCTGGCCTATGACTGTGGCAAACCGACTGGCCCAATCTGGAAGGTCGCATGGTCCGGTCTGGCCGACACATGGCCCGGTGCCGCGGCGGCAGTAAAAGCCTTTACCATCAGCAATGATGACATGGGTGCCATGGTCACTGCGGTTGACCTGAATGGCGGCAGTGTTGACGAGGTGAGCGAAGCCTGGCTGGCCGCAAACGAAGGCACTTGGTCCAGCTGGATTGCCAAATAAACAACTTCGACGAACCGGAGCGGCTGGGTGTCCTGCCGCTCCCCTTAAATATCCCAATTTTTTCAACTGTTCCTGACCCGCATTTTGCCGGGACGGTCTGGTTGTGCCCGAGGACGACATGGAAAAACCTATCTTGCTGGACTGCCGAAATGTCTGGAAAATTTATGGGGCTCATGCCAATCGCGTCCATACGGAAAACAAGGGCAACCCAAGTGCCGATGACCTGAAATCGCATGGTTTGATTGGCGCTGTTCGTAACGCCAATGTTCAAATTCGACAGGGCGAGATCTTTGTCATTATGGGGCTGTCGGGTTCTGGTAAATCCACACTGGTGCGCTGCATGTCGCGGTTGATTGAACCCACCAGCGGTGAGGTGTTGTTTGAGGGCAAAGACCTTTTGACAATGACCGGTAAAGAGCTGATCGAAATACGCCGCAAGAAAATGGGCATGGTGTTTCAGCATTTTGCCCTGCTGCCGCATTTGACGGTGTTGCAAAACGCAGCTTTCCCCTTGGAAATTCAGGGTGTGCCAAAGGCCGAGCGTGATGCCCGAGCCCGCGAAGTGGTCGAACTGGTTGGGCTGAAGGGACGTGAGTCTTACTATCCGCGTCAGCTATCCGGCGGCCAGCAGCAGCGCGTCGGTATTGCACGGTCTTTGGCAGTTGAACCTGATCTGTGGTTCCTGGACGAGCCGTTTTCGGCGCTGGACCCGTTGATCCGCCGTGAGATGCAGGACGAATTCCTGCGATTGCAGAACCTGCTGCACAAAACAATCGTGTTCATCACTCATGATTTTGACGAGGCCATTCGTCTGGCTGACCGCATTGCTGTGATGAAAGATGGGGAGGTGGTGCAGATCGCAACGCCAGAAGAGCTGGTCCTGAATCCAGCGACAAAATATGTCGAAGAATTCACCCGCCATATCCCGCGTTCGAAGGTGCTGTCTCTGGGCGCGGTGATGACACCGGGTGCCCCAGATGGTGACACCGCAGGCGATCTTCAGGCCACTCAACGTATCGAAGACTGTGCCGATCAGATTGAATCCAATGCGTTGCCGTTTCGGGTTCTGGATGAGCACGGCACTGTTGTCGGCTCAATCGGGCGTCAGGTCGTGGTTGATGTTCTGATCGGCCGGAAAGCTACGTCATGAACCGAATGCGGCAAATATTTGCCCAGCCGGCGGCGCGATTTTGGATTATCCTGTTTGCCGCGACCTGGCTGCTGTCCAAGTATTCGTGGGATTTATACAAAGCGCTGGATGCGCGCTGGATCATCAAATACCCCGCCGCAGCACGCCTGCCGCTGGAAGACAAGATCAGCGCCTTTATGCAATGGCTGGTCGAAGACGCCAGCTTGGGGTTGTTTTCCTTTCGCGACCTGACCCGGTTTATCGCCTCGCTGATCGAAGGTCCCTATGATTTTGCCCGCAGCCTGCTGATCGAAGGGTTCTCTGTTGGGCTGGGCAATGAGGCGGTGGAGATTGCGCCATCGCTGAGTTGGATCGCTATCATCGTAACGCTGGTGGCGATGGGCCACTATGCGCGGGACTGGAAACTGGCTGGACTGATGGGCGGGTGTTTTCTGTATCTCGCGGTCTTTGGCCAGTGGGACAGCGCCATGGTCACATTGGCTTCGGTCCTGATTGCCGTGCCAATTGGGGCGATTGGAGGGCTGATGCTGGGCATTCTGGCCTATCGCTCGCCGCTGTTCGAGGCGATTATTCGCCCGGTTCTGGACTTGATGCAGACGGTTCCGGTCTTTGCCTATCTGGTTCCAATCCTGTTTTTGTTTGGCTTTGGCCCGGTGGCTGCGCTGGTGGCGACAATTATCTATGCCATGCCGCCCATGGTGCGGGTCACGATCATGGCGCTGAGGAACGTCCCCAGTGAAATCAATGATGTGGGTGTCATGATTGGCTGCACCAAACATCAGCTGATGTGGAAAGTGCTTGTGCCTTCGGCCTCGCCCATGCTGATGGTGGGCGTGAACCAAGTCATCATGCTGTCGTTGAACATGGTGATCATTGCCTCGATGATCGGGGCAGGGGGGCTTGGCTTTGATGTTTTGACGGCGCTGCGGCGGCTGGATATCGGCGGCGGTATTGAAGCGGGCGTTGCGATTGTAGTGATGGCGATTGCGCTGGACCGGCTCAGCCAGGCCTTTGCCACCCGTGTTGCTGCTGATCACCCCGTTGACTCCGATCTAAACCTTGCCAAGCGTCATCCGTGGACGACGACAGTTCTGGTTGTCGCTATTGGGACCTTCCTACTGGCGCAGGTGCTGCCGGGCATTCAGTCCTACCCTGACGTCGCGACCCTATCGACAGGCACTTTCTGGTCCGATGTCATAGCCTATATCAACGTCAATTACTTTGACACGTTTGAGGCTATTAAGACGGCGTTTCTGTCCTATCTGCTGTTGCCGGTGAAACGGTTCTTCACCGGTATTCCCTGGGCCTGGGGCATCTTTGCCATGACCCTGATCGGCTGGCGCCTGGGTGGGCTTGGCCTGTCCATCATGACCGGCCTGTTCACTGCATTTATCGCGGCCAGCGGGCTGTGGGACAAAGCGATGGTGACAGTGTACCTGTGCGGGGTGTCGGTTTTGGTGGCCTCGGCCATTGGTATCCCAATGGGGATCTTGGCGGCGCAGAACGACCGGGCAAACCGAGTTGTCAATTCGCTGATCGACACGCTGCAAACGCTGCCTAGTTTTGTCTATTTGATCCCGGTGGTGATGTTGTTTCGGGTCGGCGATTTTTCGGCAATGATTGCGGTGGTGCTTTATGCACTGGCACCGGCTGTGCGTTATGCGGCGCATGGCATCCGCAATGTTGATCCACAGTTGATCGAGGCAGGTCTGGTGTCAGGCTGCACACCGGGCCAGCTGTTGTGGCGGATCAAATTGCCGATGGCGCTGCCTGAACTGTTGCTTGGCCTGAACCAGACCATCATGCTGGCGCTGTCTATGCTGGTCATCACGGCACTGGTCGGGACACGCGATCTTGGCCAACAAGTCTACATCGCGCTGACCAAGGCAGATTCAGGGTTGGGCATCGTTGCGGGCCTTTCGGTGGCCTTTATCGCCATCATTGCCGATCGCATCCTCTCCGCCTCGGCCAAGCGGGCAAAACAAAGGTTGGGACTGACAGAATGAATGTCGCCGCACAAGCAGCTCTGGATCGCGCCACGGCTCTGCCGCTCTGGCAGGCTCCGCAACAGGTGGCCTTGTTGGGGGGCGGGATCACAAACTTTAACGTGTCACTGGTGGATCAGGGCAAACGCTATGTCGTGCGTGTTGGGCAGGACATTCCGCTGCACCAGATCATGCGGTTCAACGAACATGCTGTGCATAGTGCTGCGCAGGCCATTGGGGTGGCTCCGGCCATTATTCACGCCGAACCGGGTATTCTGGTGCTGGAGTTCATTAATGGCACTCCGCTGGATGAGGCCGCCGTGCGTCAGGACGATATGCTGGCCCGCATCATTCCGCTCATCAAACGGTGTCACACCGATGCAATGCAGCAAGTGCGCGGCCCTATCCTGACGTTTTGGGTGTTCCATGTTCTGCGCGACTATGCGGCGACGCTGCGGGATGGGAGATCGCCGTATGTGGCCAAACTTGACGCTCTATTGCGCACCGCCAGCCAGTTGGAACAGGACGTCGGTCCGGTTCAGCTGGTGCTTGGCCATAACGACCTGCTGGCGGCAAATTTCCTGGAAGATGGCGACAGGTTGTGGCTGCTGGACTGGGAATACGGAGGCTTTAACTCGCCGCTGTTTGATCTGGCGGGGCTGGCGTCCAACAATGAACTTAGCCAGGCGCAAGAATGCGCAATGCTGGAAAACTATTTTGAGGCGCCGCTGACACCCCAGCTGGCCCACCAATATCACGCCATGAAATGCGCGTCTCTGCTACGAGAGACGATGTGGAGCATGGTTTCCGAAATCCACTCTGAAATCGACTTTGATTACGCGCAGTACACAGACAAAAATCTGATGCGTTTCCAAGCGGCCCTTTCTGACTTCCAAAATACGTGAGGAATACTATGAGCTCCTTCCCAACCAGCGCAAAAGCGGTCATCATCGGCGGCGGAATCGTGGGCTGCTCTACGGCCTACCACCTGGCAAAACTTGGCTGGACCGACGTGGTTCTGCTGGAACGCAAGAAACTGACATCGGGCACCACCTTTCACGCGGCGGGGCTGGTTGGTCAGCTGCGATCAAACGCAAATATCACCCAGTTGTTGGGGTATTCCGTTGATCTTTACAAAAAGCTGGAAGAGGAAACCGGTCAGGCAACGGGCTGGAAAATGAACGGCGGGCTGCGTCTGGCCTGTAATGAGGAACGCTGGACCGAGGTTAAACGTCAGGCCACCACCGCGCATTCCTTTGGTCTCGAAATGGAGCTTTTAACCCCGTCCGAGGCGAAGGAGCTTTGGCCGCTGATGAACATCGATGATGTGATTGGTGCGGCCTACATGCCCACGGATGGCCAGGCCAATCCGTCGGATATTACCCTGTCCTTGGCCAAAGGCGCCCGGATGGCAGGAGCCACCATTTTGGAAGACACCAAAGTCACCAAGGTTGTGATGGACGAAGGTGTCATCAAGGGTGTGATGACCGAAAAGGGCTTTATTGAGTGTGAAAAGGTCATTTTGTGTGGCGGCCAGTGGACGCGCGAATTTGCGGCCACTGTTGGCGTCAACGTGCCGCTGGTGCCGATGGAGCACCAGTATATGGTCACCGAACGGATCGACGGCATAACGTCCGATCTTCCGACCCTGCGCGACCCGGACCGCCTGACCTACTACAAAGAGGAAGTTGGCGGCCTGGTGATGGGGGGCTATGAGGCAAATCCAATCCCCTGGGCCACCAAGGGCATTCCAAAGGGGTTCCATTATTCATTGTTGGACAGCAACTTTGATCATTTTGAACCGCTGATGGAACTGGCACTAGGGCGTGTTCCGGCGCTTGAAACCGCTGGTATCAAGACGCTGACCAATGGCCCCGAAAGCTTTACCCCGGATGGTAACTTTATCATTGGCGAAGCGCCCGAGCTGAAGAACTTCTTTGTTGGTGCTGGCTTTAACGCTTTTGGCATCGCTGCCGGTGGTGGCGCCGGCATGGCGCTGGCCGAGTGGGTGAAAAATGGCGAGCCGCCGTTTGATTTGTGGTCGGCTGACATTCGTCGCTTTGGTCGGCCGCATTTTGACACCGATTGGGTGCGGACCCGGACGGTCGAGGCTTACGGCAAGCACTACACCATGGCCTGGCCGTTTGAAGAGAACAGCTCGGGCCGTCCATGCCGCAAGTCGCCGTTGTATGACACGCTGAAAGACAAGGGGGCCTGCTTTGGTGAAAAACTGGGTTGGGAGCGTCCCAACTGGTTTGCAACAGACGGTATGGAAGCCAAAGACATCTATAGCTTTGGCCGTCAGAATTGGTTCGACACTGTTGGAGAAGAACATAAAGCTGGGCGCGAGGCCGCTGTCTTGTTTGACCAGACTTCGTTTGCCAAATTCACCCTCAAAGGCCCAGACGCCGAGGCCGCACTGAGCTGGATTGCTGCCAATGACGTGAAAAAACCGGTTGGATCGCTGATATACACTCAGATGCTGAACGATCGGGGCGGTATCGAGTGTGACCTGACCGCTGTGCGTGTGGCCCGAGACGAGTATTATATTGTCACCGGCACCGGCTATGCGACGCATGACTTTGACTGGATTTCGCGCAACATTCCCAAAGGCATGAATGCACAACTGGTTGATGTGACCTCGGCCTATTCGGTGTTGTCACTGATGGGCCCCAAAGCGCGCGATATCCTGCAGGCAGTGACCAATAGCGACGTCTCTAACGAGGCGTTCAGATTTGGCACTGCCAAGACAATTGGGATTGCAGGCTGCCCGGTCAATGCTCTGCGTGTCACCTATGTGGGCGAGTTGGGCTGGGAACTGCATCTGCCGGTGGAATATGCCACAACCGTCTATGACGCTTTGACCAAGGCCGGCGTTGAATTTGGTCTAAGAGATGCTGGATATCGAGCCATCGAAAGCATGCGTCTGGAAAAAGGCTACCGGGCCTGGGGGTCGGATATTGGTTCGGATCACACCCCTGCCGAGGCCGGGCTTGCTTGGGCGGTTAAGCTGAAGAAGAACATCGACTTCAAAGGTCGCAAAGCGGCGGAAGCTCAGCGCGACAACGGTGTGAAGAAGATACTTGCCTGCTTTACCACCGATCCTGATGTGGTGTTGTCGGGCCGTGAAACCATTTACCGCGATGGCAAACGGGTTGGCTGGCTGTCTAGCGGCGGATTTGGCTACACGATCAATAAGTCGATCGGCTATGGCTATGTGCGCTCAAATGAAGTGATCAATGCCGACTTTATACGGGCCGGATCTTATGAGCTGGAAGTCGCGACCAAACGGGTGCCCTGCACGGTTCAGATCGGGCCGCTGTATGATCCAAGAATGGAACGGGTAAAGCGCTGACCGGCAATAATGTAGTGACGCTGGACTCCCGGCGAGTAGAGCAGTGACAGCGCGTTTTAGGCTAAAGTTTACGCGGAGCGTGGCGAGGCAGGCTTGGCGATCACCAGTTGGTGGTCGCTGGTCAGATCTGAAAATGCCGAACCGGGTTTCTGGTCGCAAATGATCAAATCATCTGGTTCCAGCTTGGGCAAGCGAAGCGACGGTTTGACGCCGTCGCTGATAAACTTGGATCTGTCCACCGCCATAATGGTTCGCCCGGCAATGTCGATCATCGCCCGGGCGATATCCACCTCACACTGATCGTAGGCCATAAACCCAAGCGTGGGGTGAACTTGAGATGCCGACAAAATGGCATAGTCAACCGAGGAACTGGCGATGACGTCAAATGCCGCCCGGTCAAATGCCGCGCCGTCATGGGTCCGCAATTGGGTGCCTGCCATAAAGACCCGGTTGCCCTCGATCATTGATAGGGTGCTGGCGATGAAGGCCGAGTTGGTGATGATGGTCAGGTTTTGTTTTCGACGCAACGCCTGACCCACAAACCCAGACGTTGACCCGGTATCGATGGCAAGCGAAGACCCATCAGCCACCAGGTCGGCAATGCAGTTGGCGATGGCTACTTTTGCGGCCCGGTTCTTGTTCATGCGGGCCAGAAATGGCGGATCCATTACGTTCTGGGTGCTGACCAGCGCGCCATGTACCTTTTTTATGTCGCCGCGCTCGACCAAAGGGATGACAATCCGGCGCACCGTCTGATCTGTGACATCGAGAATTTGCGCCAGTTCGGTAACGGTGACTGTGCCACGCAAATTAACGGTGTTGAGGATTTTCTGTTCGTGTTTTGACATATCAGACTTGTTTTGGTGCTGCGGTGCTCAAATTATGACAGTTTGGGGCGCCGCTCAAGGTGATTAAGCAACAAAAAACCAAATAAATGTTGATTTTTGTTGAAATTGGAAGTCAGCTGGCAAGGGCAGAATTGCGAGAGGCCTGGTTGGACATGACAATACACGCGGTAAAACATCTTATCATTGGCGGTGGAATAATTGGCTGCTCGATCGCCTATCACCTTGCAAAATCGGGTGAAAAAGACGTTGTCCTTTTGGAAAAGGCGTCTCTGACCGAGGGTGCGACATGGCATGCCGCCGGATTGGTTGGGCAGTTGCGGTCGTCGCGCAACACGACACGCATGCTAAAACGATCCGTCGCCATGTATGACCAGTTGGAAGCAGAGACCGGCATGGCGTTCGACTGGAAGAAAGTCGGCAGCCTGCGCTTGGCCGCAACCAAAGAACGCCTGCTGGAGGCGCAACGGCTGACGACAATGGCGCGTAGTTTTGATCTGGAAATGGAGATTATCACGCCTGCCGAAGCCAAGGATCTTTTCCCGTATATCAACGCCAGCGGTTTGGAGGGGGCAGCCTTTATTCCATCTGACGGCCATGTAGATCCGGCAGGCCTGTGTCAGGCCATTGCAGCAGGTGCGCGTAAATATGGCGCGCAGATCCGCCAGGGCATCAAGGTCACGGATTTTGAAATCACCAATGGCCGCATCACCAAGGTGATGACGTCGGATGGCGATTATGAAGCAGAAGTTGTGGTTCTGGCAGCCGGCATGTGGAGCCGTGAATTGGCGGCAAAACTGGGCGTTACCGTTCCGGCCTGTGCTGTCGAACACCAATATATCGTCACTGAGCCATTGCCGAACCCTGAACTGGTCAAGGGGCTGCCGACGCTGCGCGACCCTGAACGGCTGGTCTACTACAAGCCCGACGTGGGTGGTCGATTGGTGATTGGTGGCTATGAGGAAGGCACATTGCCATTTGGGGATCAAGGCATTCCCGGAGAGTTTGTGCGCCAGTTGCTGCCGGACAATCTGGACCGTTTTGCGCCGCTTGCGGAATTGGCGGCTCTGGTGACTCCGGTGATCAATGAGGTTGGCATCCGCACGGTCATTAACGGCCCAATCCCCTATTCCGCCGATGGCGATTTTGTCATGGGCTGGGCTCCGAACCTGAGCAACCTGATGCTGTCCACTGGTTTTCTATACGGTATTGCGGCTGGCGGTGGGGCAGGGGAAATGATCGCCGAATGGATCGTGGATGGCAGTCCCAGTCTGGATTTGTGGCCACTGGATGTGCGCCGGTTCAGCCCGCACCACGCAACAAAGGCATTTATGTACCCCCGCGCAGTCGAGCATTACGCCCACCATTACAAAATGCGCTATCCGGGCCAAGAGGCGGAAACCGCTCGCAATCTTCGGCTCAGCCCATTGTACCAGCGGCTGAAGCAGCATGGTGCGGTTTACGGGTCAAAAAATGGTTGGGAACGGCCCTTGTGGTTTGCCCCTGAAGGGGTGGAGCCGGTGGATCAGCTGGCGCTTATCAATCCAGGATGGAAGAGATACGCTGCCGAGGAACACCGGGCGGTCCGCGAAGGGGTGGTGCTGATTGACCAATCCAGTTTCGCCAAATTTGAGTTGATTGGGGCAGGGGCGCTGGCTGCGATGCAACAGATCGCTGTCTCCAACATGGACCGACCCATCGGCAACGTCATCTATACCCAGCTGTGTAATGAGCGCGGCGGGATTGAGGCTGATGTAACCATTACCCGGACAGGCAAGGACCGGTTCTACATTGTGACCGGATCCGGGTTTGGCGTGCATGACAGCGATTGGATCAACCGGGCCCTGCCCAAAGATGGCTCGGTACACTTGATTGATGTGACGTCTGCCAAGGCGGTAATCAATATCTGTGGCCCCAAAGCCCGCGACGTGTTGCAGAAGGTATGCGAGACCGATGTCTCAAACGCGGCTTTCCCTTTTGGCACATCGCAGGACATCATCGTTGGAGCCGCGACAGTGCAGGCGATCCGCATTGGCTATGTTGGTGAATTGGGGTGGGAGTTGCATGTTCCGATGGAATTTGCGCTGCATGTCTATGATTGCCTGTGGCAGGCTGGCCAGGCTGAGGGCATTCGCGACATTGGTTACCGGGCAATTGACTCGCTGCGGCTGGAAAAGGGGTATCTGTACTGGAGCGCTGATATCACCCCCGACTATTCGCCGATTGAGGCCGGTTTGGGGTTTCGGGTGCATCTCAAAAGCAAAGGAAACTTTTGTGGGCGGGCCGTTCTTGAGGGGCAGAAAACAAATGGCACAGAACAACGGCTGTGCACCTTTGTCCATAATGGACCGCTGCCGGTAACGGGCGGCGAAACCATTGTTAAATCAGGCGAAATGGTTTCGCTGGCCTGTAGCGCCGGATATGGCCACACGGCTGGGCAGACTATCATTTTTGGCTATCTTCCGTCAGCTATGGCAGAGGAAGAAGATTTTGAACTGGAAGTGTTTGGGGATAGGTACCCCATTCGCCGGGTTGATGGCCCGATCTATGACCCTTCCAATAGCCGACTAAAAGCATGACCAACACAGGAGTACTGGATTATGGCAGATGAAAACACCGCACCCGTGTTGCAGGCCCTGCGCAAATTGCAGGCGTTTGAGGCTGCCACCGCTCAAACTTGCACAATACAGCGGTTGGGTGGGTTGACCAACCTGGTCTACCGGGTGGAATTTGAAGGCCAAAGCGTGATTGTACGTATTCCCGGACAGGGCACCGAGGCCTACATAGACCGGGCGGTTGAGATCCATAACACCAAGGTTGCCGCAAAGACTGGCATCGCCGCCAGAGTATTGTGGGCCGACAGCAATACCGGTGTCATGATCAGTGATTGCGTTGAGGGCATTGAGACGATGACTCCTGCATTGTTTCACAGCCGCACCGGGTCCGCAGCACGGGCAGGGCTGGCATTGCGGCAATTGCACCAGTCACCGACTCCCTTCAAGTTCCGGTTTGAACTGTTTGCAATGATTGATGACTACCTCGGGATTCTGTCCCAGAAACAGATCGAATTACCTGATGGATACGAGGCTGTTGTTGCCGAGTCCGCCCCGATCAAACAGCTGCTGGCGGATAAGCCGGGCACTCTGGCTCCCAGCCATTGTGATCCGCTGTGCGAAAACTTTCTGGACGATGGTACGCGCATGTGGATCGTTGATTACGAGTATTCCGGGATGAATGATCCGCTGTGGGATCTGGGTGATCTGTCGGTCGAGGCGAGACTGACCCAAGCGCAGGATATCGAAATGCTGACGGCCTATTTTGGCGCGGCCCCGTCGGCGGCGCAAGTTGGGCGGATGGTGATTTATAAGGCCATGTGCGATTTGTTGTGGACCCTGTGGGGATTGATTCAGCATGCGGACGGCAATCCGGCCGAGGACTTTTGGGCCTATGCCATCAACCGGTTTGGACGCTGCAGGGCATTGATGATGGGCCAGGCATTTGCTGGCCATATTGCCGCGGTTCGCGCAGCTGACTAACCTTGGTCAGCCATGTTGCGCGGCTGCACCTGACTGTCTCTGGCTGCAGATCAGACATCCAGGTTGAAAACGGGTATTCCTTCGGACCCGCCAGAGCAGGCCGCAACCCGTTTTCCGCCCATTTCGACATGTGTTTCATGCGCTTCGTATGGCAGCCCCCTATGAGGGCGAGCCTGACAACGAGCAGGATTGTCTGTGGTTAAAAATATGCGCCGCTGGTGTTGCGAACAAGTTCAGTCTGTTTAATCCGATCAAGTGCATCTGATGCTGCAACAGTGGCTGACAGCAGGACTTCTATCATCAGGACCGTGGAAATGACCGACGGGTAATAATGCGGGCTTTCTGTTGGGGCGATAAACACATGATCCGCGTATTCAACCAAAGGCGAACTGAGCTTGTCCGTTATGGCAAATACCTTAGCGTTCTTATCGCTTGCATAGGCAGCGGCCACGACCGTTTCTTTGGCGTAAGGTGCATAGGCCAGAACCAGCGCCGTATCGCGTTCTGTTATCGACGCGATGGTTTCAACCATTGTTGCACTGCCGGAATGATCCGTCCGCAGACCGGGGATGGCCATTTGGCCGGTTGTTTCCATCAGGGCGGCCATCCAGTGCATCGACCCTGACCCAAGAATAATCGTCCGCTCCGAGTCTTGAACACTTTTGGTAAACGCCTCGACGGCGGACAGATCCATCTGCTTGAGCGTCAGAGCAATATTTTGCGTTGCTGCCTGGGCGATGTTTTTGGGCAGCTGGTCTTCTTTTTGCGACCCGGCGCCGCTGCGCAAAGCAACAGCGCGATTGCCGAACCCTTGCGTTACAAATCTTTGCTGGAACTCATAACGAAACGCCTCGTAGTTTTCATAATCCAACGCCCGGGCAAGGCGCAACATCGTTGGCGATGCCACATCGCAGGCCGTTGCCACGGTGCGCATGGAATCAAAGGCAATCCGGTCAGGGTTGTCGAGCGCATATCGCGCCGCCCGGCCAAGCTTTTTTGGTAGATTGGAGAGCGCCTTGGTCAGTTGCTGATCAATTTTTAACATGCCTGACGGGTCCACCTTGTCGCATTCGTCATACTTTGCACTATTTATTGGTCGCTGGTAACGGGAAAATCGTACCATATGAAATATACTTTGACAAAAAATGGTATCCGCTACATTTTTAGAACAAGAATTCTTGGGGGGGGGGGCAC
>JABSSD010000173.1 GCA_013214575.1 Paracoccaceae bacterium
ATCATGGCTAAGGAAAAGTTCGAACGTAACAAACCACACGTCAACATCGGCACCATCGGCCACGTTGACCACGGCAAAACCACGCTGACCGCAGCGATCACCAAGTATTTTGGCGAGTTCAAAGCCTACGACGAGATCGACGGCGCGCCAGAAGAAAAAGCCCGTGGCATCACCATCTCGACCGCCCACGTTGAGTATGAAACCGAAGCCCGTCACTATGCTCACGTTGACTGCCCCGGCCACGCCGACTACGTCAAGAACATGATCACCGGTGCGGCTCAGATGGATGGCGCCATCCTGGTGGTGAACGCGGCTGACGGCCCAATGCCACAGACTCGTGAGCACATCCTGCTGGGTCGCCAGGTTGGCATTCCCTACATGGTTGTCTACATGAACAAGGTCGACCAGGTCGACGACGAAGAGCTGCTTGAGCTGGTGGAAATGGAAATCCGCGAGCTGATGTCGGTCTATGAGTACCCGGGCGACGACATGCCGGTTATTCCTGGTTCGGCTCTGGCCGCCATGGAAGGTCGCGACAAAGAGATCGGTGAAGATTCGATCCGCGCGCTGATGAAGGCCGTTGACGAGTATATCCCGACTCCTGAGCGCGCCATCGACCAGCCGTTCCTGATGCCGGTGGAAGACGTGTTCTCGATCTCCGGTCGTGGCACTGTTGTCACCGGTCGTATCGAGCGTGGCGTGATCAACGTTGGCGACGAAATTGAAATCGTCGGCATCCGCGACAACAAGAAAACCACCTGTACCGGTGTTGAAATGTTCCGCAAACTGCTGGACCGTGGTGAGGCTGGCGACAATGTTGGCGTTCTGCTGCGTGGTGTTGACCGGGACGGCGTTGAGCGCGGTCAGGTTCTGTGTAAGCCTAAGTCGGTTCTGCCACACACCAAGTTCGAAGCTGAGGCCTATATCCTGAACAAGGAAGAAGGCGGTCGTCACACACCGTTCTTCGCCAACTACCGTCCTCAGTTCTACTTCCGGACCACCGATGTCACCGGTACCGTTGTGCTGCCCGAGGGCACTGAAATGGTAATGCCAGGCGACAACCTGAAGTTTAACGTTGAGCTGATCGCCCCGATCGCCATGGAAATGGGCCTGCGCTTCGCCATCCGCGAAGGCGGCCGTACCGTTGGCGCCGGCGTGGTGTCCAAAATCATCGAGTAATTTGCTGTAGGGTGCGTGCTCGCACGCACCTCTGGCCACGATTATGAAAGGGCTGCCTCCGGGCGGCCCTTTTTCTGTTCAGCATTAGGGACCAAAATAGGGCCGGGTCCGACTTGGAGCCTATCTGTAGTAGTCGGCGATTTCTGGAAATTGTGCCTGTGCCCATTCAGTGTAGCTAGAACGATCCGAGTTGCTTCGCTTATTTGCGCGACACCATTCAAGAAAAGCGTAATCGGCGGCGAAACTATCCTCGAAGCCCAGTGTCTCGGCACTTCTTTGAATGTGCCCTTGTATTAACCAGCTTCGCTGCTCTTTGGTTTGAGAGTAATTGAGTGTTCGAAATGTGTTGAAGTCCCTCAGTTTGCCTCTTGCCGGGTAGGGCTCCCGGCCCAATAGTAAGAAGACCAAACGAAATAGCCGGACGATCAATTCGCCATGAATTTCATCCTTTGATTTTAGGTTTTTGCTGGAAACAAGGAAGCGATCAATTTCCTGTCTGATCGCATGTTCGTGAGATCGATCAATCGACCCAATTGATCGGAAAGTTGAAGCTTTCAGAACCTCGAAAGCCGACCTATAGAACGTTGCCCAAAATTTGATATCCGTTCGGTTTACGCTTTTGTGGTATTTTTTGCCGAATAGCTGTTCAGCTAGCCGTTCTAGGCCAAGCTGATAGCCATGTTGAAAAACCTTTTGATCCGCGGTGGGCTTTAGTTTAGTCACATTCCTAGCGGCAATAATCTCGATTTCCATTTAATTTTCTCTTCTCAGATTCTTGATGACTGATCATCGGTAAATACTGGCCATTATAGTCCATATTCGTTGGTCGGCTGTAGAGAAATGAGTTTTGCGAACTTCCCCCTTGCCACATCCCCCTAACAGGCGTATAGCGCGCAGGTTCGCTTTATGTGAATAACCCGTCGGCAGGATTCGTATCCGCCGTTTGGGTTTGAAGAGGGCCGGCGGAATGAGCCACTGGTCGTCCTATCAACTCCTTAGCCTCGAAAGGCTATAGATAATGCAAAGCCAAAATATCCGTATTCGGCTCAAGGCATTTGACTATCGTGTACTGGATGCCAGCACACAAGAGATCGTCAATACTGCCAAGCGGACCGGCGCCTCAGTCCGTGGCCCGATCCCGCTGCCGAACAAAATCGAGAAGTTCACCGTTCTGCGTGGACCTCACGTTGATAAAAAGTCCCGCGACCAGTTTGAGATCCGTACTCACAAGCGTCTGCTCGACATCATTGATCCGACCCCCCAGACCGTGGACGCGCTGATGAAGCTCGACCTCGCCGCTGGTGTGGACGTCGAAATCAAGCTTCAGTCCTAAGATCGGAGGGTAAAACATATGCGCTCTGGTATTATCGCTAAAAAAGTCGGCATGACCCGGCTGTTCATGGAAGACGGCAAGCAGATCCCTGTGACCGTTCTTCAACTGGAAAACCTGCAGGTTGTTGCGCAGCGTACCAACGAGAAGGACGGCTATACCGCTGTTCAGCTTGGCGCTGGCAAAGCCAAGGTAAAACGCACTTCGCAAGCTATGCGTGGTCACTTTGCTGCTGCTAATGTTGAACCCAAGCGCAAAGTCGCTGAGTTCCGCGTTTCCGCTGATGCCCTGATCGAAGTCGGTGCCGAAATCTCGGCCGAGCACTATCTGGCAGGTCAGAAAGTGGACGTGTCCGGCACATCGATCGGTAAAGGTTTCCAGGGTGCTATGAAGCGCTGGAACTTTAAAGGTCTGCGCGCCACACACGGTGTGTCGGTCTCGCACCGTTCGCACGGCTCAACAGGTCAGTGTCAGGATCCCGGTAAGGTTTTCAAAGGCAAGAAAATGGCCGGTCACATGGGTTCTGCCCGTGTTACCACTCAGAACCTGGAAGTCGTCAAAACTGACGCCGACCGTGGTCTTGTCTTCATCAAAGGCGCCGTTCCTGGCTCCAAAGGTGGTTGGGTCACTGTCAAAGATTCTGTCAAGAAGAAGGCCCCCGAGGGTCTGCCTTTCCCAGCAGGTCTGAAATCGGCAGTTGCCGAAGCTCCAGCAGACTCCGTTTCTGCGGAAGGTGGTGAAGCATGAAACTTGATGTAATCAATCTGGACGGCAGCACTGCCGGTGACATCGAGCTGGATGCCGCAATGTTCGGTCTCGAAGTACGTGCGGACATTCTGCACCGGGTGGTTCGCTGGCAGCGTAACAACGCGCAGGCCGGTACCCACAAGGTAAAGACCCGCTCGGAAGTGAACTACTCGACCAAGAAGATCTATCGTCAGAAAGGTACCGGCGGCGCACGTCACGGTGCACGTTCTGCTCCGATCTTCCGCGGTGGTGGTGTTTACAAAGGTCCCGTTGTCCGTTCACACGGCCACGAGCTGACCAAGAAGTTCCGCAAGCTGGGTCTGCGCCACGCATTGTCTGCCAAAATGGCAGCCGGTGAGCTGGTTGTGATCGAGAACGTCGACACCGAAGGCAAGACTGCCGCTCTGGCCAAACAGGTTGCAAACCTAGGCTGGAAACGCGCTCTGATCATCGATGGCGTGACCGTCAACGCAGGTTTCCTGAAGGCCGCCAAAAACATCGAAGGTCTGGATATCCTGCCGTCGATGGGCGCAAACGTCTATGATATCCTCAAGCGTGACACCCTGGTGATCACCAAAGCGGGTCTCGAAGCATTGGAGGCTCGCCTGAAATGAGCACTAAAGCCGAATACTACGACGTGATCCGTAAGCCGATCATTACTGAAAAAGCCACCATGGCGTCCGAAAATGGCGCGGTTGTTTTTGAAGTTGCGATCAGCAGCAACAAGCCACAGATCAAAACCGCCGTTGAGGCGCTGTTTGGTGTGAAGGTTAAGGCCGTGAATACCATGATCACCAAAGGTAAGGTGAAACGGTTCCGCGGTGGTTTGGGCAAGCGTAAAGACGTCAAAAAGGCCTATGTGACCCTCGAAGAGGGCAACACAATCGACGTGTCCACCGGACTCTGAGATTAGCCTGATGAATTGAGAAAGGCCCTCGCTGCAAAGCGGGGGCCTTTTTCGTTGCAGGTGTGACCTGTGCACAGTGCGAAACTGACCAACGCAAACCATTCACCAAGTACCCCAGCACGGAATCAAGGCCGCAGGCCGCCGTGCCAGCGTCATGCTGAAAGCATGCCTTTGGCATGACCCGCCCCACCAAAATTGAACCTGTGGCGGCGCTTCTTGGCTGCTGTTGTACTCCGGATCGGCCTTTTACGGATTTTGCAGAGATAAACTGCCCCACGCGAAGTCAGCAGCGCCACCCCGCGGGACAGCGCCACCCCGCGGGACAGCGCTGGCACGGCTTGGGGGAGTGAGGCTGCCTACTTACCTCCCGCCAGTCGAAGTAATTCGCCTATAGCGGTCTCAATTCTGTCGTGTTTCACCGTTATTGGTTTTTCATATGGCGAACTGGTTTATACATATCTGTTCCATTTTTTTCGGGATCTTCGCGATTTTCACGGCGATCCATGCGGTGCCCAACGCGATTTGGTATCCCCGCGATCTTGGCAGTGACAGTGCGCGCTTTGGCTTCATTTTATTAGCTATGGGGGCCGGGTTAGCACTCATTCTACCGGATCGACTGCTACCTGCCATTCAGCGGATCGCAGCACAGTCCGCACCGCCCCCAGTCCGTTTCCTAGGGGTCTTGGTGCTGTTTGTCTGTTTGTCTGTCGCCAAGCTCTCTGGGGCAGTTTCTCAGGCCGCAGCATTTCCTGTTATCGCTGGGTTTGTTCTTACTTTCGTATTCCCGGGGGTAGTATTTTGGGGCGTGCCTGAGGTTTCTGGCAAAAAAATCAGTGTGTGGGGTCTTATTAAAATCGTGGGGATAGAGCTTCAAAGGGGTCTCAAGTATCGGCGCTATCTCTTTATATCGTTGCTTGCTCTGTTTTTCCTGAGAGGGCTTGCGGTGAGTATCAGCTAGCAAGTTGCCCCTCTGGACGTGCGACCCAGTTTGCTGGGAAAGAGCTGATTTTTTGAAAATTGAGGCACTATATCCTACCTGAGAGGGGTTCTAGTACGCGGCGGATTATTCCACAGGCAGGCGACCGCCGAGCTGTTGAGCGCCGACGATATCTAGGGTGGGTAGCGTCCAGACGTTAGCGTCAGCTTCTTTGATCACAATGGCTCTACTGCCAAACAGTGGGCGTCTCCTTCAATATGGATGTGAGATGTCTGGCTGGTAGGGGAGTAGGTGGGAGTTGCGTCAGTGGTAGTAGGAATTACTGGACGCCCCCCCATTGCCACCTCGCCCATACCCTGCTACGCCGCACCAATCATCTAGCCTCGGATTCGTTCCGGGGCTGGTGATTTTTGGATGGGGACCTTCGGGGCCTTATATCGATGGCCACCTTAGTAGTTGGGTTTCTGATGAGACTTCACGAGCAGGGGGCTGAACATAGTCCAGGATGCCGGGTAAACTCGGTGCCTGGGCGCTGCTAAACGGAAGACAGAAAGCATGGCACTCAAGTCGTATAAACCGACGACGCCGGGCCAGCGTGGGCTGGTTCTGATCGACCGTTCGGAGCTTTGGAAAGGTCGCCCGGTTAAATCTCTCACTGAGGGTTTATCCAAAACAGGCGGCCGGAACAACACCGGACGGATTACCTCGCGCCGCCGTGGTGGCGGGGCAAAGCGCCTCTACCGGATCGTTGACTTTAAGCGTAACAAATTTGATGTTGCGGCGACCGTCGAGCGGATCGAATATGACCCGAACCGGACCGCATTCATCGCGCTGATCAAATACGAAGATGGTGAACAGACCTATATCCTCGCTCCACAGCGTCTTGCTGTTGGCGATCAGGTCATCGCCTCTGCGAAGGCCGACATCAAGCCGGGCAACACAATGCCATTCTCGGGCATGCCAATCGGTACCATCATCCACAACATCGAAATGAAGCCAGGCAAAGGCGGCCAGATCGCCCGTGCAGCTGGTACCTATGCTCAGTTCGTTGGTCGTGATGGTGGCTACGCTCAGATCCGTTTGTCCTCGGGCGAACTGCGTCTGGTGCGTCAGGAATGTCTGGCAACGGTTGGTGCGGTGTCGAACCCCGACAACTCGAACCAGAACTTTGGTAAAGCTGGCCGTATGCGTCACAAGGGCGTCCGCCCTTCGGTGCGTGGTGTGGTCATGAACCCGGTCGACCACCCTCACGGTGGTGGTGAAGGCCGGACCTCGGGTGGTCGTCACCCGGTGACCCCTTGGGGTAAGCCTACCAAAGGTGCTCGGACCCGTAACAAGAACAAAGCGTCAAGCAAGCTGATCATCCGCTCGCGTCACGCCAAGAAGAAGGGACGTTAATTCATGTCTCGCTCTGTATGGAAAGGCCCTTTTGTAGACGCTTATGTTCTCAAAAAGGCCGAAGCTGCTCGTGAATCGGGCCGCAAAGAAGTGATCAAGATCTGGTCGCGCCGCTCCACCATTCTGCCCCAGTTCGTGGGTCTGACCTTTGGTGTTTACAACGGTCGCAAGCATATCACAGTCAACGTCTCGGAAGACATGATTGGTCAGAAGTTTGGTGAATATTCGCCAACTCGCACCTATCACGGTCACGCTGCTGACAAAAAAGCGAAGCGGAAATAAGTCATGGGTAAGGAAAAAACCCCCCGCCGCGTGGCAGACAACGAAGCAATGGCAAAACTGCGCATGCTTCGTACCAGCCCTCAGAAACTGAATCTGGTTGCTGGTCTGATCCGCGGCAAGAAAGTTGATCGCGCATTGACCGATCTGACTTTCTCGAACAAGCGTATTGCTCAGGACGTGAAAAAATGTCTTCAGTCGGCGATTGCCAATGCTGAAAACAACCACAACCTGGACGTGGACGAGCTGATCGTCGCTGAGGCCTATGTGGGCAAAAACATGACCCTGAAGCGCGGACGTCCGCGGGCTCGTGGTCGTTTTGGCAAGATCCTGAAGCCGTTTTCTGAGATCACCATTCTGGTGCGTCAAGTTGAGGAGCAGTCTAATGGGTAATAAAGTCAATCCAATTGGCATGCGCCTCCAGGTCAACCGTACCTGGGACAGCCGCTGGTACGCTGACACCAAAGATTTTGGTAATCTTCTGCTGGAAGACATCAGAATCCGCGAGTTCGTCAAGACCGAGTGCAAGCAAGCTGGTATCTCGCGTATCATCATCGAGCGTCCGCACAAAAAGTGCCGGGTGACGATCCACACCGCCCGTCCTGGTGTGATCATTGGCAAAAAAGGCGCAGACATCGAAACTCTGCGCAAGAAAATTGCCAAGATGACCGATAGCGAACTGCACCTGAACATCGTTGAGGTCCGCAAGCCGGAGCTTGACGCTGCGCTGGTCGGTGAGTCGATCGCACAGCAGCTGGAGCGCCGGGTGTCTTTCCGTCGCGCCATGAAGCGGTCGGTCCAGAACGCAATGCGCATGGGTGCTCTGGGTATCCGGATCAACCTCGCGGGTCGTCTGGGTGGCGCAGAAATCGCGCGTACCGAATGGTACCGTGAGGGCCGCGTGCCGCTGCACACACTGCGTGCAGACATCGATTACGCACATGTCGAAGCAATGACTGCTTATGGTATCATCGGGATCAAGACTTGGATCTTCAAAGGTGAAATCATGGAGCACGATCCGCAGGCACGTGACCGTAAAGCACAGGAACTCCAGGACGGCCCAGCACCTCGCGGTGCAGGCGGTCGTCGTTAAGGGGGACATGACAAATGCTGCAACCAAAGCGTACTAAATTCCGTAAGATGCACAAAGGCCGGATCAAGGGAGACGCCAAAGGCGGCTCTGATTTGAACTTTGGCACTTACGGACTGAAAGCACTCCAGCCTGAGCGTGTGACTGCGCGTCAAATCGAAGCGGCTCGCCGCGCGATGACTCGCCACATGAAGCGCCAGGGCCGTGTCTGGATCCGGATTTTCCCGGATACACCGGTTACTTCCAAGCCTACCGAAGTCCGTATGGGTAAAGGTAAAGGTTCGGTGGATTTCTGGGCAGCCAAGGTCAAGCCTGGCCGCGTATTGTTCGAGATCGACGGCGTCGATGATGACATCGCCCGCGAGGCCCTGCGCCTGGCTGCGATGAAGCTGCCGATCAAGACACGCATCGTGCTTCGCGAAGACTGGTAAATTAGTTTCCTTCTTCTGAGGGATGCAAGGCCCCCGCTGGTATCACCGGCGGGGGCTTTTTCTATTGCTGTGCGGCCACTTTGAAGCAATCTAGCCGGGTTAATTCGGCCTGAAGCATTATCTTATAGGTGCATTTAACCAAAATGCCTCAGGGGGAAAGTGGACCGATCAGATCTCCCTGAACGGGATATTAAGCAAATCATGGTCTTATTCCCAAGAGCAAACCTGGAAGAGGACCTATGACGTGACCGATAAAAACAACCCTGCGCTCAGGCGCTTTTCAATTTCAAACCTCAAGACTAAATCAAAGGTCATATCGGTTGCATTGTTCCCCTTGTTGCTGATCGTCGCGGTCGGGGGCGTTACGATGTTCAACCTGAACCGGATGGAGGAGTCCGCTGGTTGGGTCGATCACACCCAGGGTGTTTTGGGCGAGTCGCGGTCCATTATTGCCTCGGCTGTTGATATGGAAACCGGCCTGCGCGGATATCTTCTTGCAGGCAAGGACGCGTTTCTTGACCCCTATGAGGGCGGTCAGGTCAATGCCTATCAAACGCTTGTGGATCTGCGCGAAACGGTCAGTGACAACCCACGGCAGGTGGCGCGGCTGCAAGAGGCGGAGCAGGCCCTCCGAGGCTGGCAAGCCGACGTTGCCGAACAGGCAATTGCGCTGCGCCGTGACATTGGCGACGCCCTGACCATGAACGACATGGCCGACGAGGTGAGAAAAGCCAAGGGTAAGGTGTTCTTTGACGGGTTCAGAGCCGAAATCGCCGACTTCATTGCGGCCGAACAGGCGCTGTTGGAGGTCCGGAAAGAAAAAATCACCGCCATCATTGAAAGCCCCTTCGTGAACCCAGTGGCGATTTCCGAGGGCATGGGGCGGGTAGAGCACACCTATATTGTGATCGATACCGCCAAGGATATTCTGGCGGCAGCGGTGGATATGGAAACTGGTATGCGGGGCTTCCTGCTCTCCGGTGATGCGGCCTTTCTGGCCCCTTACACCGCCGGTTATGATCGGATTGAACGTCTGGTGGCCCAGCTTGCTGAAACGGTCAGTGACAACCCCGAGCAGGTTGCGCGGATAACCGGTGCGGGCGACATCATTACCGAATGGCGCGCGACAATCGTCGAGCCGACACTGGAAATGAGACGCCAGATTGGCAGTTCTGAAACCATGGATGACATGGCTGACCTGGTCGGCCAGGGCCGCGGCAAGAGCTATTTTGACGGCTTCCGTGCCATTATGGCCGATTTCCAGGCTGAAGAGCAGGGCCTGATGGACAGCCGCCGGGCCTCAAGTGAGCAGATCTCGGCGATGACCAAGACCATGATCCCCAGCGCAATTTTGGTTTCCATCGTGATCGGTGCCGGTTTGGCCTGGTTCATTGGCTCAAGCATTGCCAATGCGGTGCGGACAATCACCGCCTCCATGCGGGGTCTGGCAGATGGCAATAATGCTGTGGACATCAAAGGCCAGGAGCGGGGCGATGAAATCGGTGAAATGGCCCGTGCTCTTGAAGTGTTCCGCGATGCCCTGGTGGATATGCAGGATCAGGAAAAGCTAAAAGCCGAAGGTCGCGATGCGGAGCTGAGCGCCATGGTGAAAGAGCTGAGCCACCGTTTGGCATTGCTGTCGCAGGGCGACCTGTCGGTGCAGATCCACGAGAATTTCCCCGAAGGTTATGAGCAGTTGCGGCAGGACTTCAATGCGACGGTCTCCACCTTGAGCGGGATTGTGGAGCAGGTTGTCCAAACCTCGGGCAGTATCCGCAATGGCGCCGATGAAATCAGCCAGGCCTCTGAGGATCTGTCGAACCGCACCGAAAGTCAGGCCGCGACACTGGAAGAAACCGCCGCGGCGCTGGACGAATTGACCGCCTCGGTAAAATCCGCGGCCGAGGGCGCCCGCAGTGTGGAAACCACAATGGAGGAAGCCGGCGACGAGGCAAAGCGCAGTGGTCAGGTGGTGCAAGATGCAGTGGCCGCCATGAGCGAGATCGAACAGTCTTCGCGCCATATCTCGCAGATCATTTCGGTGATTGAC
>JABSSD010000174.1 GCA_013214575.1 Paracoccaceae bacterium
AATGGTCGAACGACAGCGCTTCAAAACGCGTGCCATCTCATCAACAGGGACCTTTGCGTGTCTCCAACGTTCTATTCTGCGTCGTTCTGTGATACTAAGTTGGCTATAAACCGTTCCCATACCGGTTCCTCTTGTTAGTTAAACTACGGTTTTCTAACAAGAGTCGCAGTAGGAAGTAGCGCGCACCTTTCTTCGCCACGCAAGCCCGCTAAAACAATGCGGATCTTCTCCTCGGCTGAATAGGTTTGCCGGGTCTTGCGGCGGATGGATTTGACCAGCTTGGTAGCCGCAGCTTTACTGGTTCCGTTTGTCGGGTAAACGCCCCACTGGGGCCTTTCCTGATCCGCCAAACTTCGTTGTTCATCTTCACTCCTTAACAGTTACGATGACCCAGAAATCCTCCGTTGTTCAAATCCTCAATTCTGCCCCACAGGGGCTGACGTCAGACAACAATGGCATCGACCTCGTTCTAAAGCATCGCAATGGCGAGACATGGGCCGTCCAAGCCAAATGCTATGACCCAGTATATACGGTAACAAAATCGAACATCGACAGCTTCATCAGTGAGTCAGGACGCCCACAGATACAGGGGCGATTGCTCATGGCTTCCTGTGAAATTGGGGCCAAGGTCAGCAAGACCATCAAAGGGTAAGAGAAGCCCGTCGTTCCATACACCCTCTCTGACTTTGAGCAGTCTGCTGTTGAGTACCCTTCCACAGTCTCGGAACTGAGCAAGGCCCACTGCAAGCCTAAGCCGCAACCAAGGCCCCACCAGATCGAAGCGATTGATGCGTCAGAGAAAGGCTTTCATGCTCATGACCGTGGTCAGGTCATCATGGCGTGCGGCACCGGTAAGACCTTTGCGACGCTGTGGACCAAGGAACGGCTCAAGGCCAACACAACACTGGTGCTACTGCCGTCGCCGAGTCTCCTGTCGCAAACCATGCGTGAGTGGGCTTGGGCAGCTAACGATGAGTTCGAAATTCTCAACGTCTGCTCGGGCAAATCTGTGGGTCGCAAGACTGAGGACATGGCAACTGCGGACGCATCTTTCCCTGTGACTTCCGATGTGAATGAAATCCATGACTTTCTAGCCAAGCCTGTCGCCAAAGTGGTGTTCTCACCTACCAGTCATCAGGGCATATAGCTCAAGCACAGGAGGACCCTGCTGTTCCAGCCTTTGACCTGACGATCGCAGATGAAGCGCACAGGTGTGCTGGTAGAGCTGATGCTGGCTTTGCTACGGTGTTGAACGGCGACTAGATCAGGTCACACAAGCGTCTCTTCACCACAGCCACACCTCGGTACTTCGGTAGGACGGTCAGTGATGCCGGAAAGGCCAAAGACCTCGAAGTCCTGTGCATGGATGATGAGACTGTATTTGGTCCTGTGGTCCACTCACTGACTTTTGGCGAAGCAATTCAACGAAAGCTCCTGACCGATTACCAAGTGGTCATCGTCGGCGTTGATGAACCCATGGTGAAGCAGTGGATCGACGAACAAGAGATCGTTTCCACCAACTCAGACCAGACAACGGATGCCCGCACCCTCGCGGCTAAGATCGGCCTCATCAAAGCCATCAAGGACTATGATCTTAACCGTGTCATCTCATTCCACAGTCGCGTCGCTGGGGCCAAGAACTCTCTGACGAGCTATCTGATGTACTGGCACTGGTAGGCCCTGAGCATCGCCCTGAGGGAGCCATATGGTCTGACTACGTTTCAGGGCAGATGAGTGCCGGGGATAGAAGGATCAAGATTGATCGCCTCAGGGCATTGGAAGATTACGACAGGGGTATTCTCACCAATGCCCGTTGCCTGTCCGAGGGCGTGGACGTTCCCTCGCTGGATGGCGTTGCCTTCATTGACCCGAAGGGAAGCCAAGTCGATATCATTCAGGCTGTTGGTAGGGCCATTCGTAAGAGTGAGAACAAAGAGCTTGGCACAATCGTCATTCCCGTGTTCATTGAGGAAGGTGACGATGTTGAGGCTTCAATCGATGTTAGTAACTTCAAGCCTGTCTGGGATGTACTAAAGGCTCTGAGGGCACATGACGAGGTTCTCGCTGACTCCTTGGACCAGTACCGGACCAACATGGCCAAGCTAGCCTATCTCCCGAACGCTTGGAGAGGCTCGAGGCCCTCGGCTTTGTTTGGGCTGCCTGACCTGCGGTTACTATTCAACTATTTAGTCAGGATCTTGCAACCTTTGACCAGAGCCGCATTTTTTCCGAGCAACAAGCGCGTCAGAGCGACACCAGAAGCAGAAGACCACCCTCACACGAAAACGAAAATGTCAGCCAAAAGATTGAGCGGGTCAACGTCGTGAACAATGACAACTTGGTCCAGGCTCGATAGGCTGCCCGAGTTGTCATAATCGGCAACGATCTGAGTGTCGGCCCCGTCCGTCGTCAGAAAGATGTCCCCTGGGCTTCCGAGGGGCCCGAAGCTGTCCCCGAGGTCGAGGAATTCGGTCTGGTTGCCCGCAGCCACGGCGCCACTCAAACCGACGTTCGCGTCGTCGTAGAATTCGATCCGATCAGCGGAGGGCTGGAAGTCGAGGATCCGATCCAGATCAGGCTCGGCATTGGCATTGGCAGAACTGATGTCGGTGGTGTTGAATAGAAAGACGTCGAGGCCGTTGCCGCCGCTCAGGGTATCGTTGCCCGGACCGCCCGACAGCTGGTCGTTGTCGGGAACTCCACGGCCAAGGAGGTCAATCTCGGTGATTTGGATGCCGCCCACGTTCTCAGACACAACGACTTCCTGGAACGTCCAGAACGTGTATGGATCTTCCGGATCCAACACCGTGGCACTGTAGTCACCCCACCGCGTCGTATCCGGATCGAAGCCACCAGCGCCTACGTAGGGAGCAACACCAGCCTTCAGAAGCACGGGTTCATCGAAAGTTACGGACCCATCTTGCGCCAACTTCGCCGTAACAGCATAACTGCTTACGAATTGACTTCCGCTGGAGCCATTATAACCAATTACGATATTTCCATAGTCGTTGACGGCAATTGAGCCGAAATAAAGATCCAACTCGGCGTCAGAGATTAAACCATCACTAAGCAGTGTATTTGTTTCTGGGTCGATCTGAAACCAATGTAACGCTACGCGACCGTTTTCCTCAACGTGATGCACACCCCAGACGGACCCTTCCTGTAAAACCAGATTCGTCAAAAAACGAGTGTCAATTGTCTCCAGGCGTACATTTGTTCCAGGCTGTTGCGCATTTGGCGGAGGTCCATAGATTTGATCAAAAATGACGCTATCAGGTACTTGGACATTTATTGAAGGGGAAGTTGCAGTTCCATTCACCGTGGCTACCTGTACCGAATTTCCTGCAATCCAGTTGAATGAGAATATCGGAAAAGGCATTCCACTATTGTCCAGGTCGACGATCGGCTGGTATTTACCGCGACCTGGATCGGGTTCTGCGAGCAAAAATTGCGCACTTTCAAAATTTCCACTATAGAGATCTTCTTTTGGAATGGTCAGCATCTCATTTGAAGTATTGACGACGACAATGTCCGCATTGAACCCTAAGGTCGGTAAATCTATACCAGTGTATTCTGCGGATGCTAGCGAGAAGCCTGCCCAGCCGGCAGTGGGATCTGCGGACATTGACGCTGCGAGCAGGTAGATATTTGTCGTTCTTTGAAAAGCAGTAGCAATCCATCGTTCCGAAATGGGATCATACAAGATGCGCGGATCCACAGCAGAACCCAAAAGGGTTACTCCGGCGTCTCGCCAAAATTGATCTGTCGACTGAGCCTGAACAATATTTCCAGAAGTTTGATCATATATCGCGAAACGTCCGTTGAGCATTTCCACGATATGGTCATTTCCGACCGCCCCCATGGTGTCTGGAGGGCGAAAAGGAAGCTGTGACGTTAGCGTTCCTGTGAAGTTCAGGCCGAGTGTCGGGTTTGAGGGACCTCCAACCAGAATGTCATTCCCGGGGCCGCCTGCAAGAATGTCGTTACCGGTCCCGCCGCTCAGATCGTCGTTGCCAATGCCTGCATTGACGTTGTCGACCTCTGGCGTGCCCACGAAGACATTGTTGTCCGACGTTCCCACCGGCAAGCCGATAAAGTCGATATAGTCGAAGCGGGCTGGCTCGCTCCCGTCCTTTTGGCCGATCGCTTCGATTACAGAGCCGGTCTGAAGCGACACGCCGAGGACGTCACGGGTGGTGGCCGTTGTCGCATTGGCAAGCGGGCTGCCGAGATCCTGGTTCCACAAAAAACTGTCGATTTCGACGCCATCAACCAGCAGTCGGAAGCTCGCCTCCCCGTCGTTTTCGTCGAAATAGCCGATCTTGAGATCGTAGTTGCCTGTCGGTTGGTCGAATATGTAGCTCGCCCGCTTTTCGCCGCTACCAACGGCCTGGAGCACAGCGTCTCCCGACGCCGCCGAGAGCGACTTGGCTGTGTAGCTGGTCAGAATATCGAAATCCTCCGCCTCCTTCCGGAAGGACGCGGGCGGCGGCTGGTCATCGATGGCGACGGTGAACGAGGCCAGGTCGACGATACCCTCTGCGTCGTTGAATGCGGTATCGAAAACCTCAAGGACGTCGAGCGAAACCGAATAGAACCCATTGTCGGCGTGATCCCAGGTGCCACCCGGAGCCGCGATTGTGTAGGTGACGGTGCGCGGAGTGCCGTCCGACGGTGTATCGACGGAGAAGCCTGTGACATCCACGTCAATGGCGCCAGGTCCCGTCACTCTGATATCTTCCGTGTCGAATGACGAGACATCCAGCGCGACGTTGTCGGAATAGGTTACCGTCACCTGTGTCGTGGCATCCCCTTGCTGCGCATTGCCAATGCCGGGTGCGGAAGCGGTTTCGACCTGCGGCGGCGCCGTATCCGTGACTGGCCCCGTGGGGGAAAAATCGACATAGTCAAAGCGCAGCGGCTCGCCACCATCCTTCATCCCGACGAATTCGATCACCTCGCCTTGACTGATGTTTACACCTTGGATCGTGTGGGTTGTGGCGGTCATATTGTCGGCGAATGCGCTGCCAAGCTCCTCATCCCACAACCAGTTGCCGATTTCGACGCCATCGACGAAGACGGCAAAGCTGGAGACACCATCGTTCTCGTCGAAA
>JABSSD010000175.1 GCA_013214575.1 Paracoccaceae bacterium
CAATACCTTCGGCGTCGCGCCTGTCGGTTTTGATTGGCATCGCGTGTCACGCGCCTCCGTCACAATCTTTCCCCGCCCGGTCACAACGCAGGCTGCGGTGCTGGTCAGAGAGACGTCCAATCCGATAAATAGCTCCATGTCGTTGCCCTTTCACTATGTCGAAGAACAGGGCTGTGCAAAACCGCTCAACCCAGCAGACAGGCAATGCGTATCAAGGGCAACGAAACTGGAACCCAACAGTTTCAACAAGATACAACCGTCGCGATTCGAGCGCCGCCCCAATTCGGCATCTTAACCATCTGAGCCGAGCCTGATTGAGCGGTACAGGCGGGGACGCCGATGACCGCGCCAGGTGAAGCTTCCCGGCCAGTCCGGGGGGCGGATCCCCGGTTTCATCTGGCCAAAAATATCCCAGGGTGAATTGGCCGCAGGTCAAGAGGGGCAGAGCCCCTGCCCCCTGCCTTAATCGTTCAATGCATCAAGCCGGGCGCGCACGGACAACCCGTGCGCTTGCAGACTTTCGCTGATGGCCAGCGTCTCAGCTGCCGGCCCAATGGCCCGCAGAGCTGCCGGGGTCATGTGGCTGAGTGTCGTGCGTTTGAGAAAGTCCAGGACCGACAGCCCGGATGAAAACCGGGCCGAACGCGCAGTCGGAAGCACGTGATTGGGGCCACCAACGTAATCACCAATCGCCTCGGGGGTATATTGCCCCAGGAAGATGGCGCCGGCGTGGATTGTCTTGAGGCTCAATGCCTCTGGGTCGGCAACGCAGAGCTCCAGGTGTTCTGGGGCAAGGCGGTTGGACAGCGCGGCGGCCTGATCCATGTCGGTAACGGTAATCACCGCTCCGTAATCGCGCCAGCTTGGCCCGGCAATGGCGCGCCGCTCCAGGGTTTCCAGCTGTTTCTCCACAGCCGCGGCCACCGCCCGACCAAATTCAGCGTCATCGGTGATCAGGATGGATTGGGCAGTTTCATCGTGCTCCGCCTGGCTCAGCAGGTCCAGCGCAATCCAGTCCGGGTTGTTGTCTTTATCGGCAATCACCAGGATTTCTGATGGGCCGGCAATCATATCAATCCCCACCTTGCCAAACACCCGACGCTTGGCCGCGGCAACAAAAGCATTGCCGGGGCCGGTGATTTTATCGACCGGGACAATGCTCTTGGTGCCATAGGCCAGCGCCGCAATGGCCTGAGCGCCGCCAATGCGGTAGATCTCGTCCACCCCCGCGATCCGAGCCGCCAGCAACACCAGCGGATTAATCTTGCCATTGGGCGTCGGCACGGTAATCGCCAATCGCTGCACGCCAGCCACCTTGGCGGGAATGGCATTCATCAGCACCGACGACGGATAGGTGGCCAGGCCACCCGGCACATAGAGACCCGCCGCAGAAACCGCAGTCCAACGCCAGCCCAGGGTCGCCCCCGCCGAATCCGTCCAGCTTTCATCGCTGGGCATCTGGCGCTTATGGTAAGACCAAATACGCTCGGCCGCCAATTCCAGTGCGGCGCGGTCGGCCTCGCCTACCTGAGCAATCGCCGCGTCGATCTCATCCTTCGAGAAGGCGAGCTGATCTGCTGTCAGCTCAAGACGGTCAAACTTGGCGGTGAGTTCAAGCACCGCAGCATCGCCCCGGGCGCGCACATCCGCAATAATGTCGGCAACAACCGCGTCTACGTCCGGGCTATCCTCGCGTTTGGCCCCCAGCAGCGCGGCAAAACCCATCTCGAAATCATCAGCGGTGGTATCCAGAAACTGCGGCATCAGGCTCTCCTTTTGGCGCTAAATAGCGGCGCGCGGGCGCAGGCTCAAGCAAATAGCTCCGGTTAATCACCGTGTCCCGGAGCCTTGCCCGATGGCGCCTGATACGGTCGGGTGACATCGCGCAGTGAAACCTCAAGCGCCTCGACCGACAGTCGCAAGACGCCGTCACCGGCCAGGGTCAGCAACACATGGCCAGCGCCGTCCTCGCCCGGCTCAAAGCGGAGCTCAAGCAGCGACAGGATCACGTCAGGATCACTGCGATCGACCCCCTGCGAGGCCACTGACAACACAGTGTCGATGACCAGCAGCGATTGCACCCGCTCATAGGCCCGCCCCCGCGCTTTGGCACTGTCGCTGTCTTCCCAGCGAAACCGGTTCAGCAGCAAGACAAAGCGATTTTGCGCTGCCTGCCAGCGCATCTCGGTGATCGGAAAGACCGCGTCCTGCGTCAGTGACGAGATCACTTGCAGGTCCTCTGGCGACAATGCGCCAAGGTTCAGCGGCGCTTCACCGCCCTCTTCAAATGTTGCGTCAGCCATTACTGCCCCTTGATCCGTTCAATTTTGGCGCCAACAGAGGACAGTTTTCCCACCACGTGCTCATAGCCACGATCCAGATGGTAGACCCGGCTCACCACAGTTTCGCCCTCAGCTGCCAGCCCGGCCAGAATCAACGATACCGAAGCGCGCAGATCGGTGGCCATCACCGGAGCGCCTTTCAGCCGGTCAACGCCGGTCACCGTGGCCATGCCGCCATGCACCTCAATCTGAGCGCCCATGCGGATCAGTTCCGGTGCATGCATAAAGCGGTTCTCAAAAATCCGCTCTTCCAGAACCGAGGTCCCTTCCGCAGTACACAGGAGCGCCATCATCTGCGCCTGCAGATCCGTCGGAAAACCGGGGAAGGGTTCCGTTATCACATCCACCGCCCGAATCCGGCCGTTTCGGCGGGCGACCTTCAGGCCCTTGTCGGTCTCTTCTACCAAGATCCCGGCGGCATCCAGTTTCTCGCAGAACGCAGCAACCAGATCGATCCGACCGCCAAGCAATTCAACCTCGCCGCCGCAGATTGCAGGTGCCAGCATATTGGTGCCCAGCTCAATTCGGTCGGTGACCACCGGATGCGTCGCACCATGCAGCCGCTCGACCCCCTGAATGGTGATGGTCGAGGTGCCGTCGCCGTCAATCTGAGCCCCCATCCGGCGCAGACAATCAGCCAGATCGACGATCTCAGGCTCGCGCGCGGCATTGTTGATCACAGTTGTACCCTTGGCCAAAGTCGCCGCCATCAGCACGTTTTCGGTGGCCCCGACCGAAACCAGCGGGAAATTCACGATACCGCCCTTTAATCCCCCCGGCGCCTTGGCATGAATATAGCCGTCCTTCAGCTCCAGTTCCGCTCCCAGCGCCTCCAGCCCCTTGAGGTGCAGGTCAACGGGTCGCGCACCAATGGCGCAGCCACCGGGCAGCGACACCACCGCATGGCCGTCCCGCGCCAGCATCGGCCCCAGAACCAAAATCGAGGCCCGCATTTTGCGCACGATGTCATAGTCGGCGGTGTGATTGCTGATGTTATGGCTGGACATCGCCAGCACCTTGCCATCTTGCAATGAGGTAACCTCGGCGCCAAGCGACTGCAGCAACTCGGTCATGGTCTTGATATCGCTCAACCGGGGCGCATTGGTCAGCGTCAGCGGTTCATCGCTCAGCAAGGTTGCCGGCATCAGTGTCAAACAGGCGTTTTTAGCCCCTGCTATAGGGATCTGACCGCTCAGCTCATTGCCACCGGTTACCAAAATCGAATCCATCTGCCGTTATCCTTCTGACTTGCCTGTCTGTTTGCCATCAACACTTGTGCCCGCACGCGCCTTGGCCTGCGCCTTGCGCCGCGCCATATTTACTTTCAACGCAGCCTTTAGCCGGTCTTCGCGTGCAGCGGAACTGCCGTTGCTTTTGGGTGTTTTTTTATCTGCCATGAACCCTGTGTAACTTAGTGTGAAAAAACCGTCCAGATTGCCCTTGCACAGTTTTGCAATTGCCCCTAAAAGCCCCCTCACCGGCGCTGATATGGTGCAGTAGACATAGGTCTTCCGCAACATAACAGCTCCAAAGCTTAGGTAGCTGAACGATGAGGGTTTTTCCAGAGCCCGAGAGATACCAAGTGACCATCTGGAGGACAGTGCGCTGTGGTAGCTCAGTGGTAGAGCACACCCTTGGTAAGGGTGAGGTCGGGAGTTCGATCCTCCCTCACAGCACCACTTGATCCGATGCAAAAGCATCGTGCCAATGGACCGCCTCCGGCGGAATTACCCCCCCACGTCGGATCTCGAAAACCAAAGCCTTGGCTTTCTGACAGCCTGGCCAATGGCGTTATTCAGAATCACTGGATCTCGCGATAGCCATTGCTCTGGCCCCCTCAGCAGCAGCATGCTTTATGGTAACTCCGACATGACGAGAAGGTAGACGAGACCCATGAGTGAACGTTACGAACGCCACCGCCAGGCTTGGACAGCTGAGGAAATTCAAAAGCTGCATATGCTGGTGACAAAGGGGATGAGCCTAAAGGCGGTTGCCAAAGCGCTCGCGCGGTCTGAGGAATCGACCAAGAGCAGAGCAAAACTAGACAAGCTGAAAATACGGAAAATGCGCTGATCCCTTGGCCCGGCTCATCCCAAAAGCGGCCCTAGTGCCAGTGGCCGCCTTCACCCGCCCAGTTGAGGGCGCATAGCCTGATAAATAACCGCAGTGGCTACGTTGGCCAGGTTAAGGGATCGGACCAGTGGATTGCGCATCGGCAAACTAAATACTCGATCCTCCATGCCATCCAATATGGTCGCTGGCAGACCTTTGGATTCACAGCCGAAAACCAAATAGGCATCCGGTTGATACTCCGGGGCGTACAGGCTCTGCGCGCCATGTTCCTCAAAGAAATACAGGCTTTCACGCGGAGGGCTTCGATCAGTTATAAAGTCCTCCCAGCTGTCATATTCGCAGAGATTAACATGCTTCCAATAATCTGTTCCGGCCCGGCGCACCGCCTTCTCATCCAGCGAAAACCCGTAGGGCTTGATCAGGATCAGTTCCAGATTCAGCGCCACACAGGTCCGCCCAATCGCACCGGTATTATACGGAATTTCAGGGGTCACCAAGACCAGTTTCATGCACGGATCAGACATAGGATGTGGGGGCTTTCTAAGTCACGGGCGCAGGAGCGGCCCGCTGTTGGCCCCTGTTAACCTAACAAACAGGGCCTTAACAGCGCCAACTTTTCCAGTCCAATGGCTGCAAGATGCCCGTCGCCCCATTGCGGAGACACCTCCGTCTTGACCCCGTTGAGACCCTTCTCTGCAGCTTTCCCAACGGTCCACCCAAGGCCCGCAAAGGTGGTCGCGGGATTTCGGACCCGTCGCTAAGGTGGATCACCTTGTGAAAGATATGATCCCAAATGACCCAGAGAAAGCCCCATTCATCCCGCTGCCCGGCAGTCGTTTGTTTGCCAACGATGAGAGGGGCGCAAATTTCGCATGCTGGCGCATGAATGAGGGTGATATGCACAATAGGCACTACTAAACTTTCAATAAATTCACCGAAGCTATCTTTGGCTTCTTTCGCAAAGTACGACCTGACAAATGGAACAACTTTCGCGAAGCCGACTTCCTTGCCTCAATTGGAAATTAGGTCAATTCAGTCGTGCGGTATACGTGAAAAACAACCTCAGAAGAACCACAATGGCTGCCCCTTTGGTTTGCTGAAATTCCTCCCTCATTGCTAAACCATGATGGGGAACGGCCAAATGAGAACGTCTACCCAACCCAACCGTTTCCCCCCGCAACAGGTGGCAAATCGCTTTGGGGTTTCCACCACCACCTTGAGCACCAAGCGCGGCCCCCTGCCCTACGTGACGGTCGGGCGTTTGCTGCGCTATCGCGTTGCCGATGTGGACGCCTTCGAGATTGCGCGTCTTCAGCAGGTGGCGGCCCATATGGACTAAAGATCAGATACCCCCTAAAGGACAAAACGGACAATTCCTACGGAGCAGCTCGAACACGCTACGAGAGCGCATTTTTTCACACACCGCATCACATTAATTTTTACACACCGCATCACATTAATAGAGATCAAAGATATGCAATCATTACTCGACTTTCTTCGCCCAGCACCGAAGCGAGAGACCGCTGAATTAAAAGTATCTGTTTCCGGAAATCTGGCCGAAATCTCATTGGGGAAGAGGTCATTTTTCATTCGTTCGGATGCGGCGACACCAATCAAACACGACGTTTATGATTTTGCGCTTTTTGGGGCACTGGCCTTGTCGATCTCGCACAACGTCGAGATAAAAGCAGATCTGCCAATCTCGAGAGCCGCGATTGACTCGGCTGAGAAATTGAAGACCATAATGAATATGTGGCTGCCTCGAAAAACATATCCGGCACCACTCAGCTTCAGCAATATCGTTGAAAGTGAGCCTAGCTCATTGGATCGTCCGGGCCTGATGTGTCTTAGCGGCGGTGTCGATTCAACTTTTGCCGCTCTTGAGGCGCAAGACGACACCAAATTGACCCATGCTCTGCTGATCGCGGGCGCAGACTATCCCAATGCTCAGGCCCCGGGTTTCAAGTCTTTGAAACCACGTGTGCAAGCCATTGCCCAAAAAACCGGATTAAGGCTAATCACGGTGGAAACATCGATCCGGAAACTGGGTTTTAATTGGGAGATGCTGCATGCGCTTAATCTCGCGATGTGTCTCAACTATCATTCTGGCCACTTTGGGTGGGGCGCATTTGCAGCAGATAGTTCACCAGCTATGGAATTTGCAGCTTTTCCATGGGGCAATAATCGGGTGATACACTCCGCTCTTTCCAGTGCAAACTTTCCTGTCCGCCACCTCGGTCATGATTTCTCGCGAGCGGCGAAAGTGCGTAAAATTATTGGGCATCCCAGTGACGTCGTAAGTGATCTCTCTTTTTGTTATCAGGAACAATCACATGGCGGAAATTGTGGGGTTTGCATGAAGTGTATTCGAACGCGCCTTTGCATTCTGACATCCGGTCGCGAATTGCCTGGGTTATTTGTGCAAAACGATAAGCTTGAGACGATTATGGGCAACAGGAAGCCCCCCCCAAATCAAGCCAGTAAGCGGAACGATTTGGCCGTTATGTGGGAACTTCATTCTGAACTTGCAGACGGGCCGGTGAAAGATGCGGTTGATGGCTATATCAAGCGTTTGAAGTCCCGAACCATTCCCATCGGGAGACGCTAATGGAACTGATCCAGCCGGTCACCTACGTGATCAATCTTGATCGCAACCCCGCGCGCTTAAAAGCAACGAAATCAGTTTTGGCAGCCGCCGGGTTATCTTTCACACGGGTGGCTGCAGTCGATGGGCGCAGGCTTGAGGCGGATGCCGGGAACGCCGCGCTTGGTACTTTGGGGCGGACGCTAAGTTGTGGTGAAGTTGGCTGTTTTGAAAGCCACCGCCTGTGCGCAAAAAAATTCTTAGCAACCGGCCTGCCTTATGGGCTTGTGGTCGAAGATGATCTTGCGCTGCGTCCGATGGGAAAATCGCAGCTGGACCACCTTTGGGCGTCCCTTGAGCACATTCACGTATGGGACGTGATGAACCTTGGCAATAATGCCAAACGCTTTTGTACACCGCTATTGCAGCCTGGCTGGAAAGAGTTGGGAACAACCCATTATCGGGCCCATTATTTTCCGAGTACAACACCCGCGATCTTGTGGTCACGCGCAGGCGCATCGACCTTTTTGGATCTGACACAGCAAATTACGATGCCTGTTGATCTGTTTCTACGCAATTGGACTTTGACGACAGGCCGTGGGATGGCCTTCGCACCCAGCCCCTTTACGGTTCGGGATGAAGAAAGCGAAATTGACAAAATGCAAGCAACGCAAGGGTCTCGTGGTTTGGCCCGAAATGCCTCCTATTTGCCCCTGCGCATAAAGCGCCAAATACAGGGCTATCTGCGTGCGCGAAAAAGTCAGAAAGCATGGGCATGACTGAAACGATACAGACCGCTTTTGATCGGCTTGCATCCGACTTGCGTAACATTGTGCATGATCGCCCCATCGTCTTTCTGCTCAGCCCGGGCAATTGGGGGGATAGCATTATTCGCGAGGGTGCTGAGCAGTTCTTTGTGCACTATGGCTTTAGATATCATATGGTGATTGCCAAAGACGTCATGAAAAAGCGCACCACAATGGACGCGGAAATCGCTAAAACAGGACATCCCGCACCGGTCGTCGTTTGCAATGGCAATGGTGCGTTTTGTGGCCACTATGATACACCGCAGATCACCGCTCAATTGACACAGCACTTTCAAACCGCGGTCATGTTGCCCTCGACAATAGATATGGACCTTAGTCAGTTAACATTTGCGCCCGAGATGCATTTCTTTGTCCGCGACCGGTTTGAAAGCCAAACGCAATTGCCTGACGCGCCGTTTTGTCACGACATGGCGTTCTTTTTGAAACTGGCCGCACCAGAACCACGCAAAGAGGTGGGGTATTTTTTAAGGCAGGACCGGGAGGCTCCTAAGGGTCTTGTGGTTCCACGCGGGAATTTTGATGTTTCAAAAAAGGGACGTATTTACACACCGATCCAAGGTTTTATTGACGCGATCTCACCGTATAAAACCGTACATACAAATCGCCTTCATATCGGTATCGTCGCGACGCTTTTGGGACGCGAGACGTATATCTACGCAAATGACTATTTCAAAATTCGTGCAATTTTCGATTCATCCATCAGCCCGTTTTTTCCCAATGCGACGTTTAACACGGCGTTTGTTCCGCCAAAGGCGCGCAAACGGTTTTTCGGCATATTCTGAAGTGAGACATATATGGGCAGATATTGATGAATATACTATGGCCGCCTTGGGAACCGACCTAGAAAGAGAATAAACGACGGCGTTTGCTTGAAACTGAGAACAGCCAGGGCGATTGGTCGAAGAAACCATATTTGGCAAAGATTTCTCCGGCTGATTGACTGTTTCGGGAAAAGCATTTTCGGGCTGTTGAAGGTGATTGCCCCGGTAGCAGAAGGATGGACTGCCGCCCTCACAGCCATCCTTTGGATTTGAACACTGCCAGGTCAACACCAGGCGGCGCATACCATCCGCCTGCGGTGTATTTGGCACCGAAATTTTGCGCGACTTCCTTGTTGCCGTAAGGAATTCTCAGTGGCGTGTTTGCTGCCGAATTCCCCTGCTCGGAAACCAGCGGTGGCGTTGCATCCGCCGAAGTCGCCGTTGCCTTGGGCTATCGTGCCCGCGTCGTTGACTTCGTGGATTCCTCCGCCATTGGTTCGGATTTTTTCTTGCCCGTTTTGCGGCGGCCCTTGCCCGGCTTCGCGCCGTGGTTCTTGTCAATCCATACGGACATAGCGGCAGAGCTGGCCTTAGCCTGGTCGGTTATCACAACACCTTGGTCCAACGAGATCCTCTCGGCGAATAACAATTGTGCCGGGCTTGCAGGTTTTTCTCCAGAGCCTCCCATTGCATATCCGTCGGCGCCCTCGGCTTTCTTGGGGGCGTGTTGCTCGAGGAACGCACGGCAGACCGATCCCGATTTGGTGTAACCCGCTGGCGGTGTTATGCGCTTCTGGCGAGCGAGGCTGTCAGCGAAACGCTTCATCGCGGCTGTTGGTGGCCGTCCGCCGCCCGCGCCGTCCGACGCAGAACCGAGCAACGGCGACACACCGCCCGGCGGGCCTTCTACCAGCTTGCCAATGATACGCTGGGCAACGTCGCAAACAGCATCGATGGCGCCAACCATCTCCTGTTTGCCAACGACAACATCGTCGAGCAGGCATTCGAGTCGCGCCGTCACGCCCGGGTCAACCAAGGCCGGATCGGCCTGTTGCAGAACACCAAACAACGTTAGCCCAGTTTCGGTGGGCACAATGTTCTTGCCCTGGGCGATCAGAAAACCCTGCCGCTTCAACCCTCCGATGATCTCCGCGCGGGTCGCGGGCGTACCGATGCCCTTGGCTTCCTTCAGCCTGTCACGCAGAACCTCGTCTTCGACAAAGCGCCAGGCCTGCTGCATCGCCTCGATCAAAGTCCCTTCGTTATAGCGCGGCGGTGGCCGGGTTTCCTTGTCCTCGATGGCAGGGTTCCGCAACCGCGCGGTCTCGCCGTTTTGCATCTTCGGAAGCAACTGCGCGTCGTCGCCCTTCTCATTGGCGGGTTGCCATTCCGGAAAGGCCGCACGCCAACCGAGATCGATGGGTTGGCGGCCTGTGGCCTTGAATGGAAAGCCGGCCGCATCAAGCGTTGCGGTTGTCTGGCGGTAGCGGAAGTCTGGCATGACGGCGGCCAGGTACGCCCGCGCAATCACGTCAAACAGTTTTCTCTCGTCGATCGAAAGGCGCGGCCAGACGTCCCGCAAGCCGTCGATAGTGTTGACGTTGGGGATGACCGCGTGGTGGCTGGCCCCCTCCAATCCCTTGTCATAGAAACTACCGCTCTTACCCGTTCGGATTATCGGCTCCGCTGGCACCGGGATCGTGCTGAACGATTGCCCCGCTTGCAGCCCGGCAACGATCTGCGGGACATCCGCGATCAGGGTCTCGGGCAGGTAGCGCACTTCGGCACGAGGATAGGTGATGATCTTCTTGCCCTGACCATCATAGAGTTCCTGAGCGATCTGCAGAGTCTTGGCCGCGGCCCAGCCGAAGCGAGAGGCGCAGAGTTTCTGCAGTGACGGCAAATCGTGCAGCCTCGGCGGCCGTTGACGCTTGTCCTCGACGCGCACGTTGAGCGGCCCCTCGAAATCACGGGCAGCCAGGACCACGGCCTCGGCAAGTTCACGTTTGAGAATTCGATCCCGTGGTGCATGTCGCATCTTGAATTCACCACCCGCGACCATGGCTGTGGCGACGATCTCGAAATAGGTCACCGGACCAAAATCGCGGATTTCCAATTCCCGCTTGCAGGCGATTGCCAGGGTTGGGGTTTTCACACGGCCGACGCCGATGACGCCCCGGGCGCCTTTGCCAAGGATGACGGTGGCGGTGCGGGTCAGTGACAGATTGTAAATCTGATCGGCTTGGCGGCGCGCGACGGCGGCGGCGTAGAGCCGGGCGTAGTCCGAATTGGGTTTGGCCCGCTCGAACGACGCGCGTATGGTCTGAGCGTCCTGGGCTGTAAACAACACCCGCATGACCTCGCCTCGGTACTTGTAATGCTCCAGGATCTCCTGGCCGATCAGTTGCCCCTCTCGGTCGCAATCGGTGGCAAGCCAGACCCGCTTGGCCGTGCGCAGCGCCTCACGGATGGCTTTGAGCTTGGCCGCTTTGTTACCGCCTTTTGCCGGCCGTGTGCCGTAAAGGTCCTGGGGCCGCAGCAGGACCGGGGACCAACGCTTCCATTCCGGCACCACATCCTCTGGTTCAAGCAAGTCGAACAAATGCCCCTCAGCGGGCAGAACCATGCCGTAGCGAGACCCAATGGCGGCGCGAACGTCTTTCGCCTGGCTGGTTTTCTCGGTGATGACAATTTGATCGGCCATGACAAACTCGTTCGG
>JABSSD010000176.1 GCA_013214575.1 Paracoccaceae bacterium
TGCGGGGGATCCGTCGTCGCAGTCGCAACCTGTATTGGGCTGTCGGGCTGTTCAGCTTCTTTGCCAATATGCTGATGCTGACCGGGCCTCTGTACATGATGCAGGTCTATGACCGGGTGCTGGGCAGCCGCTCTGAGCAGACCCTGGTGGCGCTGTCGCTGCTGGTGGTGTTTCTCTATGGCATGATGGGGCTGCTGGACTATTCCCGCGGCCGGATCATGGCGCGGGTTGGGGCGCGGTTTCAGGCGGCGCTGGACCGGCGGGTGTTTGATGCGATGATACGGCGCTCGGCGCTGACCTCGGACCCGGTGGCGCAAACCGGCCTGTCTGATCTGGAATCGGTGCAGCGGTTGATGGCCTCGCCGGTGCTGATGGCGGGGTTTGATATGCCGTGGACGCCGATATTCCTGGCTGGCATTGCGCTGTTTCATCCCTGGCTGGGGATGCTGGCGGTGGGCGGCGGCGCGGTTCTGGTGGCGATCGCGCTGCTGAACCAGCTGTTCTCAAGGGCGCCGCAATTGCAGGCAAGCCTCGCCTCACACCGGGCCGGCATGATGTCCGAGGAAATCCGCAGCGAAGCCGAGATGATCCAGTCCATGGGCATGCGCGGCGCCGCGTTTGGACGCTGGAAGGTGGCCCGCGACACGGCGCTGGTGGAAACCATCTCGGCCAATGATGTCGGCGGCAGCTTTACCTCGCTGACCAAGACGCTGCGGCTGTTTCTGCAATCGGCGATGCTGGGGCTGGGCGCCTATCTGGTGTTGCAGGGCGAGGTGTCGCCCGGCGCGATGATTGCCGGCTCGATCCTGATGGGGCGGGCGCTGGCGCCGATCGAGTTGGCGCTGGGGCAATGGGCTCTGGTTCAGCGCGCCCGCAAAGGTTGGGCCAGTCTGGCGGAACTGCTGACCAAGGTGCCGCAGGAGCAAGAGCGGCTGGCGCTGCCCAAGCCCAAGGCCCGGCTGGACCTGCAGGCGGTGACGGTGGTGCCGCCGGGAGAGAAGGTGCCGCAGTTGCGCAACGTCACCTTCAAACTGCAGCCGGGGCAGGCGCTGGGGGTGATTGGCCCCTCGGGCTCGGGCAAGTCGACATTGGCGCGGGCGCTGACCGGCGTGTGGCGGGTGGCGGCTGGCACCATCCGGCTGGACGGGGCGGCGCTGGAGCAATATGCGCCCGATGTACTGGGCCAGCACATTGGTTACCTGCCGCAGCGGGTGCAATTGTTTGAGGGGACAATTGCGCAGAACATTGCCCGCCTGGCGGAGACGCCGGAGGCTGAAAAAGTGGTCGCCGCGGCGAAAAAAGCAGCGGCGCATGCGATGATCACCAAGCTGCCCGACGGCTATGACACCCGGATCACCGCCGGTGGTGGGCGTCTGTCCGGCGGCCAGATGCAGCGAATTGGCTTGGCGCGGGCGCTCTATGACGACCCGGTGATTTTGATCCTGGACGAACCAAATTCGAACCTGGACAACGAGGGGTCGGTTGCTTTGAACGCCGCGATCAAACAGTTAAAGGGCGAGGGGCGCTCGGTGCTGATCATGGCCCACCGGCCTGCGGCGATACAGGAATGTGATCTGCTGCTGGTGCTGGATCAGGGCAATCAGACCGCCTTTGGCCCCAAGGACCAGGTGCTGCGCCAGATGGTGTTGAACCATGAGAAGATCCAGAAAACCGCAGCAGCGAGGCAGGCCCAATGACACAAGAAAACACATGGTCGGCCCGGCGTCCGGTTTTCATCGGTATGCTTGGCCTGTTGCTGCTGGTCGGCGGCTTTGGCACCTGGTCGGTGATGTCATCCATTGCCGGCGCGGTGGTGGCCAGTGGCCGTATTGAGGTCGACCAAAACCGCCAGGTGGTGCAGCATCTGGATGGCGGCATCGTCTCGGAAATCCTGGTGCAGGAGGGCGACACCGTGGCTGAGGGCGCCTTGTTGCTGCGCCTCGATGCCAACCGGCTGAGCTCGCAACTGGTGATCACCGAAGGCCAGTTGTTTGAGCTGACCTCGCGTCGGGGGCGGCTGGAGGCGGAACGCGACAGTGCCGCTGCCATTGTCTTTGATGCGGATCTTATTGCGCTGGCCGCAACCCGGTCCGAGGTTGCGGAGTTTATGGCGGGGCAGGTGCGATTGTTCCTGGCCCGGCAGGACTCGGTGGCGCGGGAGACCGAGCAGCTTGAAAAGCGTCGCGAGCAGATCCGCGATCAGATTGTTGGGATCAAGGCGCAGCAGGACTCGATGGTGCTGCAACTGGAGCTGATCGGCGAGGAACTGGCAAACCAGCAAACATTGCTGGACCGCGGATTGGCCCAGGCGGGCACCGTTTTGAACCTGCGCCGCACCTCGGCGGATCTGCAGGGCTCGCTGGGAGAGCTGATCGCCACAGAGGCGCAGGCCGAAGGGCGCATTACCGAGACCGAGATTGAGATCCTGAAGCTGGGCACCGGCCAGCGCGAGGAGGCAATCACCCGGCTGCGCGATCTGCGCTATCAGGAACTGGAACTGGCCGAAACCAGGCGGGCGCTGCTGGAACAATTGGACCGGCTCGATATCCGGGCGCCGGTTTCGGGGATTGTCTATGGATTGCAGGTCCATACCCCGCGTTCGGTGATCCGCCCGGCAGAGACGGTATTGTTTCTGGTGCCGCAGGATCGACCGCTGATTGTGGCCGCCCAGGTGTCGCCGATCAACATTGATGAGGTCTATGTTGGCCAATCGGTGACGCTGCGGTTTTCGGCGCTGGATCAGCGCGAGACCCCGGAACTGTTTGGCACCGTGGTGCTGCTGTCAGCGGATTCCTTTGAGGACGAGGTCAGTCGTCAACCCTATTACCGGGCTGAAATTGAGCTGCAAGAGGGCGAGCTCGACAAGCTGCCAGAGGGCGTGGTGCTGATCCCCGGCATGCCGGTGGAAAGCTTTATCCGCACCGCCGATCACTCGCCGCTGTCCTATCTGATCAAGCCGCTGGCCGACTATTTCAACAAAGCCTTCCGAGAGAGCTGAGGCCAGCCTGGTTGTCGGGCAGGCGGGTCGGGCCTTAATATGATGCGGGTTGACTGGCCTCGCGGGTGCGGGTTCAGGACGCGCGCCCCAGCGAGGCCTGCCAGGTCAGCCGCTGCGCCATTTCAGCGCGGCAGCCAACGTCGAGCTTGGACAGCACCCGTTTGGCGTAGGTCTTGAAGGTCTGTTCCTTGAGACCGGCAATATGCGCCGCCTCGCGGTTTGGCAAACCCAGCTGCATGAGTGCGGCCACCCGCGCCTCGGCCGGGGACAGGCCCATTTTCTGCGCCAGCATCTCAACCCGGCTGCGCTTTGGCTGGCACGGCAGGATTGCCACCACCAGCGGAGCTGTGGTGCTGGCGCAGCGGTAGCAGGTCAGCGAGATTGGCAGCCGTATGCCCTGTTCGCTGTCCTCGAGGAACAGGATCTTTTCGCGGTTCTGGGCGGGTGGCGACAGCGCGCAACTGCGCAGCGCTGCGTAAAAGCCCTTGGTTTCGGAGTCATTGGCGCAGCGCAGCCCGCCGCTGTCCTTGCGCAGCAGGGTGCCGGCGCTGAGCAAATCACGGCCGGAATCATTGCTGTGCAGCAGTCGTCCGGCCGCATTGAACACCAAGACGGCTGAGTCGGTTTTTTTCAAAATGGTCCAGAGCAGGGCGCTGGTGATCGCAGACTCACCCTGGTCGGCAATTTCGCGCAGGATGTCCTCGCGCAGCACCGGCCAGATTGCGGCGAGGATATGGCCGCAATGCCCATCATGCTGGCCGCCGTGCAGATGCAGGGTGATACGGTCTTGGCTGCCATCCTCAAAGCAGCAGGCAAATTGTACCCAAGCGGCGCCGCTGCGGCTGTCGCCATGCTGACCGGTGTCAGGACCACAGGTAGGCAGACTGGCGGGCAGCCATTGCGGCGGCGCTTGGCTGCGCTCCAGTGTCGAAAATGAGCGAATTGCACCGGGCTTGAACAGCCGCCGCAGGTTGATCTTATCGGCTTCGCAAGCTGCGGTCTGCGCGGTGCTGGTGCTGATCACCGGAACCCCGGCCCGGTTGTGGCCGAGCTGTGCAAAACCTGTGGTGGTAATAGAAGAGATTTGTCTCTGAAATGATCGCGAAAAAACCATTTTTTCCGCCTGAACAGCGGACTCGTTAACCATACCCATGTTGCCCCCCGGCGCCTCACAACGAATAGGCTTTATCCTAGCATATTGCCATGTCGGGAAATATGGAGCAGAGGAGGTACGCCGATGGCCTAGAACCAGCCGAATGCCCCTGCCGCAGCCGCCCAATCTAATACAAAAGTTGTAATATTTGCAGGTATTTCTTACCACTAAATCTGCTTGTGGATGAAGAGTCTGCAATGGAAAATCCGTATAGATTGCAAAAACTTACCTGCAGACACTGTGGTGCTGCCAAATTAACAATTCATCTCAGATTTTTACAGCTGCATTAAATTATTTGAAATCACCGCACTACCCAGAAACCACCTGTTATGCGCCGCGCCAGGTGCCAAAAACAACCAGGTCAAGCGGGGAATTACCTTAACAAAACGGTTCCAAAACGGTACTCTTTTTGCACTGCAGTGTGCATTGAAAGATGCCTGAAGGTTTTCGACACTGCTGGGAGACCGGGAATTTCCTGGGGCGGATTTTGGTTGCTTCAACCATTGTTTCCGAGCAATCCCCTTTTGGGCCACGGGCTTCAATACACTTGGAATTAAGGCTGACAGAGACTTGGACGCTGCGCTGACATTGTGCTCAAGCGGTTGCGGAGCCTCCGTCATTACAAAGCTGGCTGGTGAGGGCAGGTTTACGTAATCAGGCCTGTCGGGTCGGTCTGTGTGCTGGGATCCACCCCAGTTGGTAATAGTTGTAAGGGGGATGTTTTATGCCCGTCCATATTGTGGGAGAAAGCAGGCTGATCCGAGATATGTTTTTGGCAATCTGCCTATCGCAGGACTATCAGATTGGCACATGTTGCAGTGATTTAGATGAATTGCCGGGATTAACCTTTCATGATCTGGTTTTGTTTCACAGCCATGACGGTGCCGCCGGGCTTTTGGAGCGGGTGCGGCTGTTTCGCGACAGTCATCACGACGCCCTGCTGATCATTGTCACCGGAGAGACTGTGCCAACCGCAACCCAGGTGGCGCTGAGCGCCCGGGCCGAGGCGATCATTCCCGAACAGAAATCCGCCGAAGCGCTGATCGCGGCGCTGAAGCTGGTGCAGGACGGCTACCGGATGATCGCGGCCCAGGCGGCGCGGGCCTCCCCGCCAGACAGCAGCCAGGCAGCCGCGGCGCCTGGGCCGCAGCCCGTCCCCATCCGGGGCAATCTCACCGAGCGGGAACGCATCATCATGCAGAAACTCACCGAAGGCGGCACCAATAAAAGCATCGCCAATGAGCTTGGTATCTGCGAGGCCACCGTCAAGGTGCACCTGCGCACTTGTTTTCGCAAGATCGGCGCCAAGAACCGCACCCAGGCGGCGATCTGGGCGGCCAGCCAGCTGTAAGACGCGCCTCGCGCCACGGCGCCACAACGGCGGTTCCGGTGTTCTGGGGGCGCTGGCACCGCCGCCCAGTGCCGCCCAGTGGGACCCAAAAGTCTCAACACACATAAGGTTTGGCAGGCTTCTTGTTTCGATGCTTGGTCTGTGGCAGCTTTGACCGCGAGGAGACCCACCAAAAAAGCGGAACAAGCAGTTGGGCGGGCAGGAGCAGTTAATGGCAGGGATTGATCACCGGCGTAAACCGCTGCGCGGTTTTATGTGCGTTACAGCGGCTATGGTGGTGGCGTCTTGTGACCTGAGCTCCGTTTATAACTCACCAGCATTCCCTTTTGCATCTTCATTTGCGGCCAGGCCTTCGGGCTCTCCGGTACTGCTGGACAATGCCGCCTGGTGGACCGGCTTCAACGATCCCACCCTGAACAGGCTGATCGAACAGGCCCTGAGCCAGAACCTTGATCTGGAACTTGCCCGGGAACGGGTGACCGAGGCACAGGCGCTGGCCGCGACAATCTCTGATCCGCTGAGCATAAGCGGAGACGTGAATGTCGGCCACCGTGGCGGCAGCTCTGTCTCGGGGCGCAACGGCGGTGATGGCAGTCTTGGGTTTGACTGGCTGTTTGATCCTTACGGCGGCCGCAAGGCCCAGATCCGGGCGGCGGCAGGCCGGGTCGAGGTGGCCGAGGCAAATCTGGACGCCGCCCGCCTGCTGCTGTTGTCAAATGTGGCCATTGCCTATGTTGATCTGCGGTTTTATCAGACCGCCCGGCGATATCGCCAGGAAGAGCAGCGATCCCGGCAGAAGACACTGGAGCTGTTGCAAAACCTGCTGGATCTTGGCGCTGCCAACCGGCTGGATGTGGTGCGGGCCGAAGCGCTGGTCTCGGAAACCCAGTCTCTGATTCCGGGTGTTGAGGCGGCAATCCGGGTGCAGCAAAACCGGATTTCGGTGTTGCTGGGGCGGGCTCCGGGGCAACCCGAAAAGGCACTGGCTGGCACTGGCCGAGGCCAACCGATTTCCAAAATGTCTGCGGATATCGGGGTGCCGACAGATCTGCTGCGCAATCGGCCTGATATCCGGGTGGCCGAGCGGTCCTATTACGCGGCTGTCGCCGACATTGGATCTGCCCGTGCGGCGCTTTATCCATCGCTGTCGCTGGGCGGTGAAATCTCCCTGTCGGCGTTTGGCTCACCGACCAGCCACAGTTACTTTTTTGGACCAACCCTGAATTTGCCAGCCCTTCCCAACGGGCCGCAGAAAGCGGCGGTAAAGGTCCGTGAATCCCGGGCCCGTCAGGCGCTGACCGATTGGCGAGCTTCGGTTCTGCGGGCGATCGAAGAGGTGGAAAACGCGCTGATAGAATATTCCGGCAGCCAGGCCTCTGTTCGTGCGTCCCGCAAGACCGTGCAACTTCGCAGCGAGTCGATTGGTCTGACCCGTGAACTGATCGGGCGGGGCGGGGCGACAATCCGTGACTTGCTCGACGAGGAACAATCGGTTGCCCGTTCCAATTTTCTGCTGTCGCAGAACCTGCGCCAGCTTGGTCAGGATTTTGTCATCGTCAATGTCAGCCTGGGGTCAGGCAACGGGTCTGGCAACGGGTCTGGCAACGGCTCCGATGCAAAAGCCGAGGTTGCAGCTTTGGAGTGATCCATGCCTGCGGCCAGGGTGGCCTGATCATGACCCCTGGCCCCTGGCCCGCCAAGTCACACCACCTAAGCGGGAGTGATCGGCAGATAGGAAATATTGCGCGACAATAGTATGTTAATCCGCTATTCATGGTCCAATTCATCTGTTCATCAGCACCGCCTGCTCAGGGCTTTGAAAAGAATTAATTGAAGGTTCTTTCAGTAGATTGGGACAATGCCCAACTCTGACAAAGAACTGCGACCCGGCGAAAGGAGAACCCATTTGCAACGGTTCGGCAATGCCCTCCCAGCGATCGCACTGGCCGCTTGCGTCGCCTTAATTGCCCTGATTGTGCCGCTGGCCGAGATATCTGGCAGGGGCTACGGGTTTTTCACCCGTGATCCGACGCAGGTCGGTCAGATCCCGTATTATTCCGGCTATCTCTCAAGCCTTGGGGTGCTGACCTGGGCCACCGGCGCCGCGGTGGCGCTGTTTTCAGCCATGCTGCTGGATGGACTGGCGGCGGACCGCTCTGAAGCAACCTTTCTTTTCTACTTCGGATGCTTAACAGCGCTGCTCACCCTCGACGATCTATTCCTCATTCATGAGAACTTCTTTTTGAATGAAAAAATAGTCTTTCTGGCCTATATACTGATTGCGCTGACTGGCTGTGTCCTGTTCAAAAAGCACCTCTTGCGGCAGGCAACAGGTTTTGCAATCGCCGCAGCCTGCGCCTTTGTTCTCTCCCTCACCATCGACAGGTTCCAATACGCGATCCAAGAGAGGATTGGCGATTTCCGAATTCTATTTGAAGACGGCTCAAAGTTTTTCGGCGCCGTCTGCTGGGCAATTTTCCTGTGCAAGGCCAGCGCCGCGTCCATTTTGCAAACTGCGCGGTCATGACAAAACCGCCGCCACAGCAAACCACCGGCGGCCGTCAGATGGCCGCGGCGCCGGATCAAATAACATTGACGCTGTCGTCGCACTATCTGTGGCACTTCATTCTGTACGGCATTCCGGCGATGGCCGTTCTTTCGGTGCTCATGACGCTGGTGAAAGGCCGCAGCGACAATTTTGTGATCGTCGAGATCGCCGATCGCTTTATCCTCAACAACGAGGCCAGCATTCCAACAGTGCTGAGCTTCTTGCTGATGCTCACCGCGTCGCAACTGGCGTTTCTGGCCTTTGTGTCCGCGCAGAAGCATCACAAAACGGCGTTAAACCTTTACTGGCTGGTGGCGGGGCTGATTTTGATTGCCCTGGCCTATGACGAAGCGGCGCAGGTGCATGAATCGATCAAGGCCGTGCTGTTGCGCGAAGTGTTCCAAAACCACGGCTGGATCTTCGTCGCCATGCCGGTGGTTTTGACCGTTGCAGTGTTCTTTGTTCCATTCTTGCGGGCGCTGCCGCGCAGGCTGGCCAAGCAGCTCTTCGTGGCAATGGCCATTTTTCTATTCGGTGCGATTGTGATCGAAGGGATTGGTGGCCTCTACAGCTTCCAGATGGGAAAAGGCCTGGTTTACAATGGATTTATGGTGCTCGAGGAATCGGTCGAGCTGGTTGGCATCAGCTATTTGAACATTGTGCTGCTTGAACACGCCGCCAGACAGCGGATCAGCCTTCGGTTCTGCGGCCCAGACGCGGCGGCCGCGGATGACGGATCTGCGCCGGAGCAAGATCAACAGGCCGACCGCGAAGTCCGTCGGCAGGACCGCCGCTAAGGCCTGTCCAGATCGCGATCCATGCCGGAATATATCAACGAGGTCTACCGTTCAGAGCGCCGCATTCCGACGACCCGGGCGGCGCTCAACCCGTAGCGAACCAGCTGCCACTCGATCTGGCCCAGACGCGGATTGCGGAATTTCAACAGCCGCCGCCAGTGCAGCAGGCGCACCACAAGGGCAGGCGGCTCTGGCGCCGGGACCGCCACGCCAAGAAGGTCGTCAAGCATCATCAACTGCAAGTCGAAAGCGAGACGAAACCGCCAGTCGTGCCTTTTGCTTTGCAGCCAGCCCCAGTCGAGCCGGGTCTGCGGGTCCTTGATCTGCTCGGCCAGAGTCAGCAAATAGCGCAGGTTTGTGGCGCCGCTTGCCAGCGCGGTGTGATGCAGCATGTCATGGGAAATATTGATCAGAAACCGCAGGCTGTCGTCTGGAACCCGAAAGATTATGCCGTCCCGTTCCGTTACCGTCAGACGCGCGTTGAGATCTTCGTCGCTCAACAAGCAGGCGATGCGTTCGGGAAATGAGCTGTGCAGATCAACCGCAGCCACCGTGCCAGGGCACCAGTAACTGCCCGGAGAATGTTGGTATTGGCTGTCTTCCAGAAGTTCGAATCCAAGCTGGTCAAACGCCTGCTCGACCGCGGGTAATTGGTCCGGCTCAACCAGCAGATCGACATCTATCAGCAGGCGCGAATATTGCGACGGATCGACCATAAGGGCCATCTCGCTGGCGCCTTTGATCAGCGTTGGGGTCACACCCTTTGCGTTGAAGCCTTTGATTGCCTTGCAAACCAGCCTCCACAGGTTGCGGTTGCGGGCCTGATTGGCCCGCTCCAGCTCTGCCAGATAGGCCCGCGCTTCAGGTTCGGCGCGCGCTGCCGCATCCGAGGTCTCCAGGCTCCGGCAGAGCACCGGCGCCACAAATTCATCATTCGCCGTTGAAATCAGTTCAAACCAATCGGCATCGTCGTCGAATTTGCCGCCGATGCAATCAACGAGCCGCTCTAGCGGCGAGGATGCAGTCCTTTTAGGCTCTTGGGGTGATATTTGGCTCACTTCAGACCGGCTCCCTTTAAACTGGCGCGCCATTGCAAAAGCGCTGGAGGAGGTCCACCGCCATCGAAAGATCGCAGTAGCGCAGCCGGACGCAGCTGGCCCCGTCGACGCATGCGGCGAGCGCGCTGAATTCCTCCGGTGTCAGCGCGGTATCCCCCGACCATGCAGATCCGATCAGGCCATAAATCGTTTCTGGCGCGGTGACTGGCGACAGGCTTGGCGACAGGCTTGGCGAGTGGTCTGAGGAGTGGCCTGGCGAGAGACCCTCTGTCCGGTCGAGAAAAACGATCCAGCCGACAGCAAGCGGTTTGAGCGCCGTTTTGGCATCGACAGCCAGATAGCGCACATAGCGATCATCGGGGCGCAGATGGGTTGCGGCGGCGGCGATTTCGACCTGGCGATCCTGCAACAGGGGCCAGGAGCCGGTTTTCAGGGTGACGGGGAATGGCAAGGCGCGCACTGTTCCATCGGGACCCAGGGTGGCGAGATCATCGCCGGCCAGTGTGAAACCTTTGGCTCCCAGCGCCGTAGCCAGAGTGCTTTTACCGGCGCCGGGCCCGCCCACCAGCACTATCGCCCGGTCGCCTTTGTGGAGCAGCGCGACGTGCAGCAAAAGATCGTCCATATTATCCAGCACCGCGTCGGTGATGGCGATCTTTAGCAGCGGCACGACTTCGGAGGCGGAGGCCCAGTCGATCGATCCGCCCCGCAGCGCAACACCCAGCTTGTCGCCGGAACGCTGCACCGAAACATAGGCGTCACAGGGCAGGGGGCACGGCAGGGAGGATGGCAGGGGGCACGACTGGGGGGACGACTGGGCCATATGGGCGAATTCGGCAGCAATCAGATCGTGCAGCGGCGCGTCACCGTAACAGACGAGAACCTTGGCGGCGCCGGTATTGACGACCTGTGTGCTGGCAACCGGGGCAATACCGTCTTTGGTCGACAGCGGCTCAATGGCGCCAACCGAAAGAAGATCGCCGACCACCGAAGGCGCGCAGAGACCCGCGACCCGCGGCACCACACCGTCGCAGATCACGCCCGTCTCGAAACTGGGCCAGGCCGCGGCAGCCTCGCTGTTCAGCGCACAAACAGATTGTTGTGAGTCAATGAAAAGATAGGCCTGGCCGCCGATCCAGGCCAGCCGGTTTCCGTCGGCGGATATCAGCAGTTGCGTTGCTATTGTGCCCTCTCCCCACTGTCCCGGCATGGGGCGCGCGGCCGCAGTTGGCTGCAAGGTTTGACCGATCCGACGGCCGTACAAGCCTTGCTCCGATCTGTCCAAAGCAGCCGCCCTGTCGGTTCATTCAGCAAGCGATCAGGTCAGGAACCCCAGCCACTTCACCCCCAGCCACTTCGCCGGGCCATCCTTCTCAGTCTCATAATCTGCTGCTGACTCATATTCCTGCCGCGGTTCCAGCGACGATGTCTGCGTCCGCGCGCGCTGCCACCACCGGATCTGAAAATACCGGATGCTTCAGCATCCTTGGTGGTCGACAAAAGAACAACCACAGCGGCCGGAGTAGCGGCAGCGTAACACCCGGCTTTTACCAGCAGTTCGCGCCGTTCAGGCATTTCGGGAAGTTCGCCTTGACTTTTCTTAGAATCAGACACCTCAAACCCCTTTCAATGGAATTACCATCAAATAATAACCAAGTTAGATATCAAATCAAGACTTGAAGTATTTTTATCACAGACGTGTTTGCCGCAGCCTATGGCTTGACTATTTACCTGATACTGCCCCGAGGTGGTGCCTGATGCCCCCATTCAGCCATAACAGGTTTTATAATCACCAAAGCCGAAGCACAGCCCGCCAATAGCACAGCCCGAAAGTAGGCTGTTCTGCTCATTCTGAGATTTGCCTAAGTCCCTAAGTTTCAAGAGAAATTTAGCGCCTCTGAAAGGGGAGACGCGTCTTGCGCGATTGCAATCGGGGCAGGCCGAGCAAAACCTTTCCGGTGCCGGGACCGTGGCAGACGGGTCGAAACGCGACGTGCCAGTGTCGATGCCGGGATGGTCTGGTCTAGGGACTGGGTCCAAACTATGGTATTGGAGTATTCTATATTAACCTTTTCATAGCGCATTTACCAGCGTGTTGCGCCGGTCAAAGGTGGGGCCGCATGACCGACAGCATAAAACCCGACAATGTGGACGACAGCGTCAGGAATATTTTCTGGGCCTACGCCTCATTTTTTTGCACCAAAGTTCTCAACCTGATCTCAATTGTCGTGTTGGCCTGGTATCTGCAGCCCGCCGAATTCGGCCTGTTGGCAATTTGCCTGGCGGTTATGGGTTATTTCGAGATTATTTCGCAATTTGGAATGGGGGCGGCGCTGATTTCCGCTCGCGAAAAGATCGAAGAAACCGCCAGTGCGGTGCTGCTGTGCGGGCTGCTGTTTTCCAGCACCCTGGTGGCGCTCATCTTGCTGAGCGCACCGGCGATCGCCGACTGGTACGGCGACCCTATGCTCGCGGATCTGTTGCCGGTCATTGGCATCACCCTGCTGGTGCGCTCGGTCACCACGGTGAATACCAGCTTTCTTGTTCGCGACCTGCGGTTCAAGGCGAAGCTGCTGCCGGATGTGGCGCGCGGCCTGACCAAGGGGCTGCTGGCGATCAGCCTCGCGATACTCGGCTTTGGGGTCTGGGCGCTGGTGTTCGGCCATCTTGCCGGAGCGGTTGCCGGCAGCATCGTGACCTGGATCGTGCGGCCCTGGCGGCCGAAGCGCTGGCCCGATCTGGCGACATTCAAATACATTGCCCGGTTTGGCGCCAACCTGATCGGCGCCCAGACCATAAACGCCACCCCGCGGCTGCTCGACACCCTGCTGGTTGGCAAAGTTCTGGGCATGGCGTCGCTTGGCATCTATTCTCTGGCCTTCCGCATTCCCGAACTTGGCATCAAGACCTTCACCAATGTTGTCGGCTCGGTTCTGCATCCGGTGATGTCGAAGATCCAGTCCGATCCAGTTCAGCTCAAGGCCTATTACTATGGGGCGCTGAAGTACTGCGCCCTTTTGATGTTCGGAGCGGGCGCGGCAATCGCGATCCTCGCCGAGCCGCTGATCCACGTTCTCTACGCGCCGAAGTGGTACGCCATGATTGTGCCGATGCAGCTGCTGGCAGTGGGTTTTGCGATTGGCACCATCAACATGGTGCCCGGCAACCTTTTCAAGGCTTTGAGCCGGACCGACCTGATGCTCAAGGTGTCCTTGATAAACCTGCCGTTTTTTGTGGTTCTGATCTGGTTTGCGGTTCCCTATGGCATCACAGCAGTGGCGTTCATTCAGCTGGTGCTGGCGCTCATCAGGTTTGTGCCGAACTATCTCTTGCTGCAGCGCGCCCTGGACATATCGGTGATGGAAACATTTGCCGCCCTGAAGCCGGGCATTGGCTGCGCCCTGGCCGGATCTGCGGCCGGGATCATCACCCTGAGGCTGGACTTCACCAGCCATGAATTGACGAGGCTGCTGGTGGTCGCCCTTGTCTTTGCCGGGGCCTACCTTTTGTGCGTGCGTCTGGTGATGCCGGAAATATTTCGCGAGATTGCGCGCCGAACATTGGGTAAAACCGGTCCCGCCTGAGCGAGTCAAATACGCGCAACAGCCATAAAGAGAGGGTGAGGCGGCGGGCCGCCTCACCCAATGTCATTTACGCAAACAGCGCGTCAGCAAAGATTTCGATGCTGTCGATCCGCAGCGGTTCGCCGCCGTCGGAATAGCCTTGCAGCACGATGGATTCGCCGGCCGTAATATGGACATCCTGGATAACATGCCGCACCAGGCTGTCGGGAGCCGCAAGATCCTGTTCGGTCTCCTGATCCCAAGTCCAGCTATCGACCACAACACCACCAACAAGCACCTCAAGGAAGCTCGCGCCATCGGCCTCGTCGAAGTAATCGATGGCGATATCATGGTTGCCGGTTTCCCCCTCGAACACTGTCGAGGCCTTTGCCTGGCCGTTTTTACTGGCCTTGATCAGCTCACCGCCAGAGGCACTGGAGTTGTCGCGCACTTTCCAGCCGGATTCCAGCACCATTGATTCCGCTTCAATCTTGTAGCTCAGCTGGTCGGGATCCGGTTCTGGAGTGGGGTCACCCTCGCCGGGGTCACCAGAGCCCTGCAGCTGGAAGTCGAAATAGTCGACCCTGAGCTGTTCTTTGCCACCGCTGGTGCCGGAAAAGGTGATGGTGTCGCCGGCATTGATCTGCACGCCCTCGATCGCCCGCTCGGTATGGGTGTTGCCGTTGGCGAAATTGGACCCCAACTCCTGGTCCCAATCCCAGCTGTCAACCATATTGCCATTGATGAAAACAGACAGGTTCGAAACGCCATCTGCCTCGTCGAAATAGCCGATATCAAGATTGTAGATGCCGCTCTCTCCGGCAAACACCGTCGAGGCTTCGCCACTGTTTCCGGCTTTGACGCCAATCAGCGCATCCCCCGAAGCGGAGCCATTCGACGAAACGGAGAACCCGGATAGCGATCCAAAGTCTTCCCCCTCGAGGCGGATCACCGGGCCGTCGTTGACCGGCGGATCGGTGGGCAATAGCGGATCCTCTGGCTCAGGATCCACCGGTGGCGTGATGACCGGGCCATCTGGATCGGAGGGCTGGCCGAAGCCGTCGATCAAGCCATTGATGTAATCCTCGATGTTGGACACCCCGTTGCCATCGGCATCGCCGTGCGCGTCAAACACATCAGGATTGGTGCCAAAAAGCACTTCGTGGGCGTCCGGTATCCCATCGTCGTCCCGGTCGCTTGGGGCTTTGGTGTTATCAACAGGATCGTAGCCGCCGACGTCATCTGGCGAGTCGATGATGCTGCCAGTGCCGTCAATCACCGACTGGATGATCCGCGCATCGGTTGCTGTCAGAGCCGGGTAGCGCGCGCCGGCGTTCTCCAGAACGGAATCGACAACTTCGGACGACGGCAGCACGGTGACATTGCTCGGCTCAAACACGTAACTATCGGTGATCTTTGAGGTGGCGGCGCCAGCAACTTCGGCGACGTTGTCGTGAAGGTAATAGGCGGTGCCATCCTCAGGTGATTTCAGCTGGATGGCCGCACGGCCCGCCGAATCCTCACCCGCGATGTAGACGTTGCCGATGATGTGGGCGGTGGTTCCCTCGTGGCCGAGAAAGCCGTTCGGTCCGTAATTGTAAATAACGTTGTTGATGAACTCGATCTGCTGCGAGTCATCTTTGACCGTGGCATTGCGGAACTCGTTATGGGCAATCAGGTTGCCAGAGATGGTGACATTGGAACTGCCATCGCCAACCAGCAGCGCCATCGAGTGATCGCCTTTTGAGTGGAGCGAACCCTGCAGCGCCTCGGACATGATGTTGTTGGAGATGGTGATGTTCTGCGAGCCGTACCAAACCGTGACCAGTTCGTCGATCGACCAGCTGAACGAGTTGCCATCAAGCACAACGTTTTCGACGGTCTGATTCTTGTTGCCGATTGATATGCCGTCCCGGTTGTCCGGGGTGTCGCCGTCGCCGTCGCCAGGGCGAAACTGCATGCCACGGATGATGACATCACTCTCGAGGATCCGCAGTTTGGCTCCGGTAACTGTAATGCCATCCGGCGACGTCTGACCGGCGACAGTGACATCGCCATTTACAGCGATGGAATCTTTCAGCTCGATCTGGCCGCTGACTTCAAAGACCACAATCCGTGGCCCGTCGAGTTCCTCCAGCGCCCATCTGAGCGATCCCGGACCGGAGTCCGCCAGAGTAGTGACTTTCACGATCTCTCCGCCGCGCCCGCCATCTGCCTCGGAGCCAAATCCTTCGGCACCGGCAAAGGCCAGGTCGGCCTCCAAAATACTTTCAGTCATGTAGTTTCCTTTTCTCGATCTCGACGATGCGTGCCGCCGGGCCTCATGGCCGCCAGTATGTTCCAGCGGGCCATTCTTTTGGTTTCACAGTTATGCCGAGCCTTCGGTTCTCGGCCAAAGGTCTCGCGTTCAGCCCTCCTCGTATACACCAGCCATTTGAAAGCCAAATTTGCCGCCAGCGGAATATGCCCATAACTGGGCAAAACCCTGCCAGATTCAGCTGAAACGCCGATTTCCACAGAAAACCTAGGCGAATTCATGCCGCCTAGGGACAATTATCGGCAAAACCTTGCTAAAACTGGTTAACATTACCGGGCCGCAATCTGGGTTGAGGTCCCAAATGCAACACTTCCGCGCCTGCCAGGAGCCACTCAGATTTTTGGGCCGACTGCGAGAATCATATTTTTCCGGCGCCTGGGGATAGCCGCCGACGGGAATCATAGGATGGTGGTATGACAAAAATTAGGATTCTTGCGCTGACAAAATCGACAGGCGGCATCTCGTTTTACAACAAGATGCTATTGGCGGCACTGGATCCGGAGAAATTTGAGTCCCATACCATATGCCTGTCGGACAACGCCGAAGCCTACGCGGCCAATTTGCAGGCGGCGGGTCAAAGCGCAGAAGTGTTTGCCATGGCACGCTACCGGATCAGCCCTGCCAGCGACCTGCGGGTACTGCGCCATGTGCTTGCGGTCGCCCGGGACAGGCGCATCAACCTGCTGCTGGGCCACGGCAGCAAGGCCGGGTTCATTGCCCGGGCGGCGGGGCGGATCGCCGGAATCCCCGCCATATACAGACAGGCCTCAATGCCGTTCCTGAGACGGTTTCAGGGAGCCAAAGCACCGATCTACTGGGCGCTCGAACACGGGGCAGGCCGTCTTGGCGGTAAAACCGTTGCCATAACCGAGCATGCCCGCCGCGAGACTCTGGCCAAACGGGTGGCCACGGCAGATACAATCCAGGTGATCCGGACCGGCATCGACACCGATCAATTTCGACCTCAAGGAATTCGTGACACGGTCGCCGCAGAGCTGGGTCTGGATCCTGCGCGCCCTATCGTTGGCTGGCTCGGCAGGCTCGAGCCGCAAAAGGCGCCGCTCGACTATGTGGCGGCGCTGCGCAAGGTGGCGCCGCGCCACCCGGGTGTTCAATTTGTCATCGCCGGCGAGGGCAGCCTGCGTGCAGAGGTCGAGCGGCAGCTGAACGACCCGCCGTTGGGTAATGTCCGGCTGCTGCCTTGGCAGGATGACCCCGGGAGGGCCTATCAGGCCATGGATATCTTCGCGATGAGTTCGCTCTGGGAAGGGCTGCCGCTGACCCTGCTGGAGGCAATGGCCAGTGGCTGCGCGCCGGTATCGACAACGGTGGACGGCTGCGCTGAGGCGATCGAGACCGGCGTCAGCGGCCTGCTTGTGCCCCCCGCATCACCTGCTGCGATGGCGGCGGCTCTGGATGACCTGCTGTCGTCCCCGGACCGTCGGCGCGCCTTTGCCAGCGCCGCGCGGCAAAGGGTGCAGCAGCTGTTTGACCGGCGGCGGATGGTTGGCGAGTGGGAAGCCTTGCTGTCAGAGCAGGCGGGGGCGGGGAGGCGGGCCAAACCAAGCCCCCCTGAGACAACGAGCCGGCACAGTTCAGTTCACAGTGCAGTTCAGGCACCGCAGCGGCGGGCCGGCCTGCGGATCTGCATGGTGATCTCGTCTTATCATCCCATTGTTGGCGGCGCTGAAAAGCAGGTCGCGCAGCTTGCCCGCATCATGATTTCCAAAGGCCATTTGGTACGCGTCATCACCCGCCGCTATCCCGGTCTGTCTGCGATGGAGACAATAGAAGGTGTCGAGGTCCAGCGGCTGCGCACCGGCGGCGCCAAAGCCCGGGCGGCGGCAAGCTTCATCACCGGGGCGGCACGGGCCATTCGCCAATACGCGCCCGATGTGGTTCATTGCCACTCGGCCTTCAGCCCGACCCTGGCCGGACTGCTCGCCAGCAGCTTTGGCAAGCTGCCGCTGATCGTCAAGCCAATGTGCGGCGGCGAAATCACCTCGGTGCTCGAAAAACGCGGCGGCAGCCTGCGCCGGGCGGCAATGAAGCGCCGGGTAGATCGTTTCATCGCCGTCAGCCGTGAGATCGAGGACGAGTTGCTGCAGTTTGGCTTTGCCAAGCGCCAGATCCTTCGGATACCAAACGGTGTCGAAACCGCAACGTTCCGCCCCTGCGGTGATCCGGCTGAGAAATCTGCACTGAGGCAGAACCTCGGGCTGCCTGACGGCACATTATTCCTGTTTGCCGGCCGTATTGCCCGGCAAAAGCGGCTGCCGCTGCTGCTGGCGGCCTGGCCGACGGTAAGAGCGCGCTGTCCAGACGCCAAACTGCTGATTGCCGGCGCCAATCGAATGACATCCTCAGGCTTCAATGCAAATGTCGGCGATGCCGAGCAGGTACCGCCACATCTGTTGACGCAAGAGGGTGTGCTTGCCCTTGGCCATGTGGACGATATGCCCGCCTATCTGCGCGCCTCGGACATTTTTGTTCTGCCATCGGCAAGGGAGGGCTTGTCCAACGCGCTGCTGGAGGCTTGTGCCTGCGGATTGGCGGTCATTGCCTCCCAGATCGGAGGCACCCAAGACTTGATCGAGAATGGCAAAAACGGCCGGCTGTTCGCGCCGGATAATCTTGACGAATTGACCGCGGCCATGATCGAGCTGGCTAACGATGTCGAGCAGCGTCGAACCTATGGCACCGCAGCGGCCGCAACCATCTGCCAGCAGTTTGACATCCGGCAAACGGCGGATCGCCTGCTGATGGCCTACGCCAGCCTCTGTGAAACTGAAGCCGCCTCGCCAGCCACTGCCGCCCGCAACGCGACAGATCCCGACAGGCGACAAGGGTCATGACTGGCGGCCCGATCTTCATCCTCGGCATGCAGCGTGGCGGCACAAATCAGCTGCTGAATATCCTGCGGTCACACCCGGATACCACCTGGCCAAACGGCGAGTTTCACGAGGTATTGCGGCCAAAGTGGGACTCCATCGCCTTCCCGGCAAAATTTTCCCGTCAGCTCTATCGGTATCTGCCCGTCCTGTTGCGCAAGGGCGACGTTCTCAGCCCGCATAAGCCGCCGGGTTCCGGGGCGCTGGACCAGCGTATCCGCGCTTGGATCGCCAAGCGGCTGCAGCAGGCCACATCGCACAATGCGCCAGAGGTGGCCCGTTTCCGAGCGGCCATGCAGATGCAGGGTTTTGGTCCAAACCGGTCGGCGGCCCACTCCCGGATGGTTGTGAAGCTGGTCAACTTCAATGTGGGCTTCGCGCGGGATCTGCAGCTGATCTACCCCGACGCCCGTTTCATTGGCATTACACGGGAAGCCATCGGCGTTTGTGAAAGCATGATTTCCCGTGGGATGCCGCCTGAAAAGGCATTACCTCTCTACCAATATGTAAGCCGCCAGCTGCTCGAGATGCGCGACGGCGGTTTTCCAATCCTGCTGGTCCGCTTTGAGGAGATCATTGCCGACATCGTTGAATTCAGTGCCAGGGTCTATGGCCATTGCGGGCTTGATGCGGATGCGGTGACCGGGTTCTGCCTGCAGGACAAAACGCGGCTGTTTGATAGCGATGGTCAGGTTGTCGGTGTGCAAAAAGTGGATGCGTTCTTTGATCTCAGCAGCGCCGGCGATCATCTGCGCGGCGACGTCAATACCTCGGCCCGGGCCCGCATGCCCGAAGATCTCAGGCGGCAGATCGACGAAAGCTGTGGGTCGATCATGCAGCAACTCGGGTATGTTTCAGACCCCATCACCTGATCCTCATACTGCCGGTCAGCAACAACGGATCCGCACCAAAGGGCGCGTGGCTGCCAGACGGATCGGTTGATTTGGCCTGCAGCCGCAGTCGCACCAGTCTACCGGACTCGATCCCGAGCACAATCACGATCCAAAGGAAGCGTGGATAGGCGTCGTGCAACAGCGTCATTCCCGCCAGATATCCAGCCAGCCCGGCCCCAAACGCCACCATGTGACTGGCCAGACGGAGATCCCCCGCCGCCCGCGCCTGCCGGTAGGCCACGACGATCCCGGCCGCCGCAAGCCCGATCATCAGCAGGAAATACATGAGCCCCAGCAAACCCTGTTCTGTCAGCACCTCCAGATACAGGCTGTGGGTGGATCGGCCTTCGCCCCGGAAGATCAATCCCAATTCCAAGGCAAAATCCTGATAAAGCAGGTTGAAGTTTCCGGCGCCGACACCCAGCCAGGGATGCGCCTTGAATATCTCACCCGCCACCGACCAGCTTGCCAGCCGACCCTCGGTGCTCTTGTCGATGCCGCCCGACCCGATCATGTCGCCGATCGTCGCCAGCCTCTCAAAAGCCTGCTCGCCGACAAAAATAGAGGCCACCATAATCACCGCGACAAACACCGCCAATGCAGCCAGTTTCTGGCGCGCACGCAGCTGCAGGAAGAGTATGCCAAGGCCAACACAGAGCGCCAGAATGCCGCCGCGCGATTGGGTCGCCAAAAGCCCAAACAGCAGCAGGCATGTGGTCAGGCTCCAGAACAAGAATGCGATTGGCTTTTGCGATCCAAGCAGTTGAAACAGCGCCAGTGGGATGCAGAACACCACAACCACGGCAAAGAAATTTTCATCCTCAATCGGTCCGGCAAAGCGGCCGTTGAATTCACCAAAACGGGCAAACAGCGAAAAGCCGCCCGGCAAATCGAAGCCGATCACCTGAATAAATCCCAATCCGCAGACCGCAGCAATGGTCAAAACCGCCGAGGTGGTGATGGTCTCAAAGCCTTTGCGATAGCCCATGAAAGCCAGCGCGAGCATGGCAACAATCGCATCTTTGATGAAGTCGGTGGTGTCGCTCAACGTCTGCTGCCAGTCTGGCGCATAGGTCGCGCCAAACAGCTTGAGCGCCAGCAAACCAACCAGCAGCCACAGCGAGAGCCAGCCAATATATGGACGATCGCCCCAAAGCACATAGCGAACGCCAAGCAAAGCAACCAGACCCGGCGCCGCAAGTTTGGCGGGCGAGGGGGCACCAAAACCCTGGATCAGGTTGGACGAGAGATTGGCGACGATCATTATGATCAACAGGGACAGGCCAACCAGAGGATTGCGCAGCGTCACCAGGCAGAGCACCGCGAACAGCGCCAAAGCCATCAGGTCCATCGGCGAGGACTCTCCGATCGCCAGTGCGCCAGCCCCGGCAATAAGCCCAATGCCCACCAGCTTTGCCGCGTCCTTGAGCCTGCTCCACAGGGTCATCGGCGCGCGCCCTTTGGATTACGCCCCCCAGCAGCAGGCCGCAGGTCGCAGGGGGACAGTGCCGTCACGGCGCGTTTCGCCGCTTCTGGAGCCGGTTGCCGATGCTGATCCGGATGCCGTTAACCAGCCCTTTTCGGCGGATCTTATGGGCCACAGATTTAACCCCGTCCACCAGCGCGAGAACGACCCTGACAGAGGGCGACAGCGGCCTGTGGTGATCGGCGTAGTCCAATATGTAAGGGGTGCTCTTTACGGCGTCGTGGACGATTTCCTCTATCCGCTTTTGGCGGCTTGGCGACAGCACCGCGCGGAATTTCTGAACATTGGCGGCGTCGATATACAGCTTGCCCTTTGCGGCGCCGATATTCTCGGAGGGCGCCGCCAGAGTGGTCATTTCCATTTCAAAGGCATGCCCGAGAAAGTCGGAAATGCGGCGCAATTGCGTCTCGGGGTTTTCCAGCAATTGTTCAAAATACACCTGCAGGTAATCGGCCCCAAGATGGCTTGCGCTTTGACGGGCCGCCCCCATGTCGCGCGCCCATTTGCTCGCCACCCGCAGCACATTGTGGCGCCAGGCTTTCTGGGCTGAGAGCGCAACATCGCGCGGGTCCCGGATGATGTGCACAAACCGCGCCGTCGGAAAGATCGTTTTCAGCAGGTTCATTTCCAGCACATATGACGGTGTCTTGTCGCCCCAAACGCCCTGCCCGGGCACAGCGCCTTCGCCGTAAAACCGCAGTATGGTCTCAAACGCCTCACTCCAGCTTTGCGCCTGTCCCACCCTATCAAAATCGGCGCGCTCCATCACCAGCTGCCCCTTGCTGCGGCGGTAGATCTGGAAGGGCGTTCGCTCAAAATCCTCATACAGCCGGTCAAGATCGACCTCGAACCTCTCGGGATCGCCGCCATGTTTCTGAAACAGGAAGGGGATAAAATGCGACTCGGGGTCACAGAGATTGATGACAGAATTTCGGTTCAGCAGGTCGCGAAGCAGCTTGGTGCCGCTCCTCGGGCTGCCGACAAGAAAGAGAGGTCCAGAAAAATGCTGCATGTTCTCAGTCAACCTGAAACGGTTTGGCGCATTGGGAAAAGACACTGGATAAAGACACTGGCGGCCAAAAACCATTTATAGATATTAGGTCGCCCCAAGCTAATTAGTAAAGCTCCATACTGGCCAAACAGCGGCAACCGGTGTTTTATTGTGAGGATAGCAGTCTGATGCTAGGCTTGCTGAAAGCTATTGAATGGGAGCGTTTTGTATTTAGCAGTAGGGAGTAGCCATTGTATCGACCCTTAAGACTTTCATGGAAATTCGTGAGGATCACCCTCTTCGTTGCCATTTGTGTGTTCCCTGCGCTGGCCTATTACGTGCTGCTCAAGCCACCGGTTTTTGAGGCAAGGTCGCTGATCCTGTTCGCCTTGGGGCGGGAATACATCTATGTTCCTGACGCGATTGGCACCGGCAGCAAGGCTCCCAATCCGGGCGATTTCCAAGGCGTCGTCAACGCCGAGATGCTCTTGCTCGACAATCCGGAACTGAGCCGCGAGGCGCTGGAGGCGGTCGGGGTTGACCGGGTTTATCCCGGCTTGCCAAACAGTGAGGATGCGATCCGGCAAGCCGTGCTCTGGTTTCAGGAATCGACGACTGTTGAGCTCATCACCGGATCTTATGTGGTCAAGGTTACTGTCCGCCACCTGGACCCTGACCTCGCAGCTGAATTGACCAACAAGCTGACCGAAGCCTTCCTGGATCGCCGCCAAAAGCTTTACACAGCCAGAGAGGCCGCCAGCCTGCAGATCCGCTTGCAGGCCGCCACCAGTCAGGAAATGGAAATAAATAGTGAAATCTCGGAGCTGCTCGACGGGCTGGATCCGCTGTTCATCGCAACAGATCTCGAAAAAACCTCAGAAGACCAGGCCAACCTCTCCAGGCTGATGCGGGAATCGCGAACAACCCTCGCCGCTCTTGAGGCCCGCAGAGATCTCTTTGCAACCCGTCTCGGGGTGGAGGAGCGGCTGTTGATGACCGAGCTTGCGACCCGCGAAGAGCAGGCGCGGCTTGACTATATTGAACGCTCGATGGTCGAAAACCGGCTGAAGATGAAACGTCTGTCCAGGCTGATGCCAGCGCTGCGGCCGTTAACCGAACTTCAAAGGCAGCAGGCGGAACGGATTGCCGGCCTGAAGCTGCGTCTGCGCGACAGCCAGGCGCTGAGCGGCGCAGATATCCAGGGCAACGTCCGGGTGATCGAGGCGGCGGTTTCGCCGCTCCGGTCAAGCTCTGCCTCGCTGAAGGTGCAACTTGCGATCGTTGGCATCGTCTCCCTGCTTGCGGGGATGTCCACCGCCGGATTGAGCGCGCTGTTGCGCAGCACCGAGCCCATTGCGAGCCCTTCGATTAATCTGACGGACGGGCCGATCAGTGGCGTCGAGCAAACAGACCAGCCGCAGACAACTGGCAAGCGGCGGTCAGAATTTTCGCGGCGCCGGGCCGCGATGTAGGACGCCACCGTCAGCAGCCAGACGGGTCACCCCGCAGGCAGGGCTGCCCATGAAAATGTTCAATTGCCGCAGCAAAGGCCGATTAACTAGGGGAATATGCAGTGTCGGATGGCAACAAAGCCCAGCCACTTAAGCTGGCATATAAGGCCCAGCCACTTAAGCTGGCTTATATTGTGGACACGCTGGTAACCGGCGGCGCAGAGCGCCTGGTGGTGACCTTCGCCAAGGCGGTGAAATCCCGCCAGGATATCCACCTGACGGTGTTTGTGCTGAGCACCGGCGAAACAGCCTTTTTCAAAGAGCTGAAAGACGCCGGGGTAGAGGTTGTCTGCCTGCCGGGAAAAAACCTGATCGATGCCGCCCGGTTTCTGCGGCTGGTGTCGGCGCTGAGGTCGAGATCGATCGACTACGTGCATGCACATCTCATCACCTCGACCGTGGTGGGGGGCTTTGCAGCGGCGCTGCTGGGCATTGCCTTTGCCACCACGATTCACAACGTTAAAGCCAGCACCGCGCGGGTCAGCAAGGTCCGGTCTTTCCTCTATCGCCGCGTCCTGCGGATGTCGCGAACAACGCCAATTGCCGTCGGTCAGGCGGTCGCCGAAGCGGCCCTGGCAGACACCGGGCAACGTGATTGCCTGGTGGTTGCCAACGCCGTCTCGCCCGAGGCCGTTGCCCCGGCAGGCGCAGGCGCGGTGATCCGCGCCGATTTGGGCCTGGAGGGCCACCGGGTGCTCATCGCGGTCGGCGCGATCATTGGCCAGAAGGCCTACCAGGACTTGCTTGTCGCTTTCTCCCAAGTGGCCGCCCAAACTCCCGATGTCTTGCTGCTGATCGTCGGCAATGCCCCGGAAGCGGGCCGGTACGCTGCGCTTCAGACACAGGCGCGCGATCTGCGGATCGATGGCCAGGTGAGGTTTCTCGGGCTCCGGCGCGACATCCCAGACCTGTTGGCCGCTGCGGATCTATTCGTCAGCGCCTCGCATTGGGAGGGGGCGCCGGTATCGCTGCTTGAGGCGATGGCCAATGGGCTGGCTTGCGTTATGACCGATGTGGGCGACAACCGCCAAATCCTCTCTGGGACCGGGTCACCCATCGTGGCTGCCAGCCAACCCGAGGCGCTGGCAGAGGCGCTGACTGATATGCTCAATGACCACCCGGCACGGGCCCGCGCCAGACAAGCGGCGCGCACCCGTGCCCTCAAACACTATGGCGTCGAGGCCTGGGTCAATAGGCTGATCGGCATATATAGAGACGCGGGCGTCAGACAGCAGCCCCAAAGCGCCGGTGGTGATAGGGTGCCATTGCAGCCGGACCCCAACCGCAAAGACGGTGTATCATGAGCGCCCTGGACCAAGCCCGCCGACTGCTGCGGCGCAGTTTTGCCTATTCGATGGCCCGCAATGCGCAGCTCCACCTCCGCAACCTGATGGATAAATCGCGGGTGCTGCCCAGTTTCATCATCATTGGAGCCCACAAGGCGGGGACAACGTCTTTCTACCAGAACCTGACCTCACATCCGCAGATCTGGCCGGCCTGGACCAAGGAGGTCCATTATTTTGACCGCGCGCCCCTGCCGCCACTCAGCTGGTACCGGGCGCATTTCCCGCCCGAACGGGCGTTGGCCGCCGAGGATGGCATTACCGGCGAGGCGAGTCCCTCTTATTGCCTTTTTCCGCATTTGCCGGGTTTGATCCGCCAGCACATGCCGCAGTGCAACTTTATCATGCTGCTGCGCGATCCGGTTGATCGGGCCTATTCGGCCCACCAGTACAACAGCCGCGGCGGCATGACCGGCATCTCCTTTGAGGACTGGATTGATCGGGATTTCCGGCTGCTTGATGGCAAGCCCGTAGACGCGCGCCGGTTTGCCGAGCTCCTGTCAAAATCCAACTCTGCTGAAAGCACCCCCCTGGCGCTGTTGCGGGGCATCTATGTAGAGCAGATCAAACTTTGGCACCGGGTGTTTCCGCCAGAGCAGTTGCTGATCCTCAACAGCGCCGACTATTTTTCCGACCCGCCAGCGCTGCTGCGATCGGTGGCGAGTAATTTTCTTGGCCTGCGTGACCACCCGTTCACCTATCAGAAAACCCGAACCGAGGCGCGGCGCTATGCCAAGATGCGGCCAGAGACAGCCCAAAAGCTTCGCGCCTTCTATCGCCCCTATAACGAGACGCTGGCCAACTATCTTGGCCGCGACTTTGGCTGGTAAACACCGCGGCAAACCGATCAGTTCACCACCCTTTTGAAGGTCACCACCAGAACGTCGTCCGGTTGTAGCTTGCTGGTTAATGTCACTTGCTCGGGCTGTCCCGCCGTGCTGGAGTGGTAAACCTCGAACACCGTTTCCATCTGCTCTTCAATCGTCAGCGCCGTCGTCGGCGCCGCCAGTCGCAGGTAGTTCATCGATGCGCTGAGGTTTGAGCGGAGCAGTTCAACCTTCTGATCGATCAAGATTTTTTCCCTTAGTAAGTCACGATGATAACGGGTCACCGCGACACCAATTTCGCTTTCGGCATTGGCGCCGGTTTGCTCCGCCTTTGCTGCAAAAGCCAGGGTTTCGAGCTCGTCAGCGCGGTAATTGTCCACATCCACTTGCAGATCGACAAGTCTTTCACGCCGGGACAAGCCCTGAGAAACCAACGCGTTGATATCCGCAAGCTGGCCTTCGATGACCAGCAGTTGCCGCCCGATGATTTCGCGGCGTTGGGAATAAAAGCTGGTCTCCGCCTCTGCCAGCGCCTCCCTGCGATGAAAACCCTCGATGGTCTCTTCCAGGATGGCACGGCTCATCTGAAAAAGCTCAATCTGATCCGGATTGATCTCGGGTGGCGGCGGCACCATGACCTCCGGGTCAGCAGAGTGCAGCCGCTCAAGCTCTGCCGCGATTGCTTTTTGCTCGTCCTGGGCAAAGCGCAGGCGTATTTGCGCATCTATTGCACGCCGCTGCGCCTCCAGTACCGACCGCTCATCCGAGGTCTCGGCATTGGCTCGCTCGTAGCCTCCAGCCAGAGCGATGACCTTGATCACCGTCATGCCGGGGGCAAACGGATAGGAGCCGGGGGTCTGGACATTGCCAAGCACAAAGATCGGCCGGTACTGGGCGATGCCGACAACGATCGAAACCGATCCGTCGAACAGGCTGCTGGCCCGTTGCACGATCTGATCCTCGATTTCGGACAGCGTCTGCCCGGCGGCCTCAACCCGGCCCAGCAGGTGCAACTGGATCGACCCATCGCCCCTCACTTCCGTTATCCGGGTGAACTCGTCCCGTCCAAAGACTGAAATGCTCAGCTTGTCGCCGGGGCCAATAATGTAATTCTGTGCTGCAACCTCGGCCGGCAAACCGACCCATAGCAGCGCCGCAGATAGCAGCATTTGAACGAGTGACCGCATATACTTACCCCCATCAATCAACTTCATTAACCGCGCACAGTCTTACGCGCACAGTCTTAAATGTCGGCATTAAATGTCGGCGGACTCTGCTGTCGCCGCCGACCTGGAATAGATGGACCATAGTCGATCCATCATCGCGGCACCAGAAAAGCGCGCCCGGACTGTCGCCAAACCGGCCTCGCCAAGACGCTGGCGGGCAGGCGGGTCGGCAATCAAATGCCGCACCGCGCCCGCCAGGGCCGCAGGATCAGTCGGCGTGACCAGCATGCCATTCTTGCCATCCTGGATCAACTCCGGCACGCCTCCGACCGCCGTCGACACAATGGGCACGCCCATCGCCATCGCTTCCAGCAGGACCATCGGCAGCCCCTCCCACTTTGAAGCCAGCACAAAGATATCAATGGCCGCAAGCAGTTCGGGCATCTCTCGCAGGTTGCCGGTAAACGTCAACCTGTCGTCACCGAGGCCAAGGCCGCGGGCTCGCTCTCTGACTTTTGCCAAAAGCTCTCCGTCTCCGACGATCAGAAAATGGGCCTCTGGCTGCCGCTTAGCCAGGATTGAGACAGCGTGCAGAAAATTGTCGTGATCCTTCTGAACCGTAAGCCGACCTATCTTCGCAATCACCACAGCATCTTTTGAAATCCCGTAACCGGACAGATCTCTCGGCTGCACCCGTCCAGCGGCAAACCGCTGCAGATCGACACCGTTCTGAACCACCTCAATGGCGTCGCGGTCATAGCCGCCGCAATTGGCGACATGGTCTGCGACGTTGCTGGTCACCGCAACACAGGCATCCGCCCCGCGGGTAATGCTGCGGTAAATGCCAGACAGAAATTTGTTTTTGCGCCAGGGGTCGGTGTTGTGCAGGGTGATAACACGGCGGCAATTGGCAACCCGAGCCGCCAACTGGCCAACCAAATCGCTTTTGACCAGATGGGTGTGAACCACATGCGGATTCCAGGCCCGGATCAGCCGCACCGCCCGCAGCAAGGCCCGCGGATCGCGCAGGCCGGAGCGGCTCAGCCGGGTCATTTCAACGCCGCGGCGTGCCACCTCCAGCACCAGTGGCCCGGGGGTGAAATAGGCGACATGGGCGCTGTCTCCGCGCTGCTGCGCCGCGTCGAGAAGATCGAGAAGCAGCGTTTCGGCGCCGCCAACGCGAAGGCTGTCGATGATGTACAACAGGCGAAGGTTCACCAGCGCACCTCCTTGGCGGCAGGGCGCTCAGCCGCCCCCGGCGCATGTGCTGCGATCCGGCGCACCACGGCTTCCCAGGTGAATTGCCGCCCCCTTTGCAGCCCCGCCAGCCCCATCTCGCGGCATGTTCCGGGATCTGCCAGCACGCGGTACAACGCTTCGCCCAGCTCAGCGCTGTTTCTGGGGGAGACCAAACGACCGGTGACCCCATCCTGCACGATGGCGCCGATATCACCGACGGTGGTGGAGACCACAGGCAATCCAAATTGCATCGCTTCGAGAAAAACCACCCCGAAGGGTTCGACCCGTGACGGCATGCAAAAGCAGGACGCTTGGTGGAAATACTCCGCCATCTCGGAGATCGGCAGCCGTCCTATCACCTGGCAGCCATCAACCTCAATATCCGGCGCGCAGCCGACAATGCTCAGCGTGACATCCGGCAGGGTTTTGCGGAGCTGGCAGAACGCTTTGATCAGCTCGGGGCCGCCTTTGCGCTCCCATTCAACGCCTACAAACAGGATGTTGCGGCGCCCATAGCGCTGCTGCGAGGTGTCAACCTCCCGTTCTGGCGTCACCGAGGCGCCCGCCCCAATCGCCGAGACCTTGCCCGGCGCCATGCCGTAATCGTTGAGCAGAAAGTCTCTGATCTTCGGGCCAAAAGTGAAAACATGCTCAGCCTCCGCATAGATCTCGCGTTCGCAATTCAGCCAGATCTCAGAGGGCTGGCCGGTGCCGTCCTGATCTTCATCCGCCAGCCGGGCACGGGCCACGTGGTCGGTATAGACAAAGTTAGGACACCCCGTGAGCGCCGCCGAAAACAGCGACTGCGTTTGCACGGTGAAATCAAAGCCCCGATCCCCGAAACGCCGTTTCAGCATCCGCCTGACCGTCTCGAAATAGGCCTTGCTGCGGAACAGGCGGTAGCGCAACAGCGCCCGCGATCCAAGACTTGAAAGCCCGTATTCCCGCAGGGTGCCCAGCACACAGCCAAACAGCGCCGGGTACTCCGACTGCATCCGCTCTGAGACCCCAAAGGTTTCAAATTCCACATTGGGAAGTTCCGATTGCAGCGCCTGCAACATCTGCGCGTTGATATGGGAGAAGCCGCCCGCAGTGACAAAAAGCGCCCGGTAGCCGGTGCCCTGTTTCGGGCTCACTTCACCAGCATTCACAGTATTCACAGCGTCCCGCATCTATCCCCCTTGTCGGCTGTTGCACAAAACCTAAGCGATCAACTCATCGTTGAACACAAAATCGATATAATCGGTGCGCAGCGGCTCACCACCATCCTTGAAACCAACGAGCTCGATCACATCACCGGCTGACAGCGACAGGTCGCTGATGATGTGCTCAGTAAAGGAGCTCTGGTTGGCGGTGGAGCCTCCGGCATCGGTATTCCAAATGAAGCTGTCGACCTCAAACCCGTTCACCAGAATGCTCATTTGCGACTGCCCGTCGGACTCGTCGAAATGGCCAATTTCCAGATCATAGATACCACTGGCCGCTGCAAATGCATAAGATGCGCGCTGCTCGCCGGTGCCGCCGGCCTGCAGATACTGCCCGCCGGACGCCTGATTGTTGTTCTTGACGTTAAAACCGCTGAGGATGGTGAGTGTCTCAGCTTCGACCCGGAACGGACCCGGCGGTGGCACTGACAGGTCAACCGTGAACCCCTGCATCGCTGGGTCGGCCGACACAAAATTGCCGCTGGTGTCCTGAACCTCCGCCGCCAGAAGGGCGACAGTATAGCTGCCCTCGTCGGCCACATCCCAGGTTCCGCCGGGCGCGTCCACCGTATAGGTCGCGGTGCGCGGGGTTCCATCACCGCCAATATCGACACTGACGGCGCTGACCGTGAGCGCACCGCCCGGACCGGTGACGGTGATGTCGCCGGTATCGATGGAGGAGACGTCGATCGCCACGTTGTCAGAGAAGGTCACGGTGACATCCATACTCACTGAACCAGCTCCGGCAGGGCCGATGTCGGGGGCCAAAGATGACTGGATGAAAGGCGATGTCGTATCGCCACCGCCGCCGCCATCGACAAACACAAAGTCGATATAATCGGTGCGCAGCGGCTCACCGCCATCCTTGAAGCCGACGATCTCAATCACGTCACCGGCAGACAGCGACACCCCACTGATCGCGTGTTCGACAAAGGAGGTCTGGTTGGCGGTGGAGCCTCCGGCGTCGATGTTCCAGACAAAATTGTCGATCTCGGTGCCATTCACCAGAATGCTCATTTGCGACTGCCCGTCGGACTCGTCGAAGTGGCCA